>CALWGC010000016.1 GCA_944378105.1 uncultured Clostridia bacterium | reverse complement strand
ATTTATTTTAGTAATGCGGTCGCCAAACCTTCATTCTAAAATTATAATTAGGAGGTTTTGTATACTAAAGTATTTTATTTACCCCTAGTAAAACTAGGGGTTTTGTTAAGCTAAAGCACCCAATAAGGTGGCTGCAATCCTTTTTATGTAGGGATTGCAGCCACCTTTGTTTTCTTAGGAAGCTGCGCCAAATTGCCGCTGCTCTTTCTTTTTATCTTTCGGAAACGATTATCCTCTTGGATACGTAATTTCTGCTTGTGCTGCAGCCAAACGCGCAATTGGTACGCGGAATGGCGAGCAAGATACATAATCCAAACCAATCATATGGCAGAATTCTACGGAAGAAGGATCGCCGCCATGTTCGCCACAGATACCCAAGTGCAACTCTGGACGGGTTGCACGGCCTTTTTCCACTGCCATCTTCATCAACTGGCCCACGCCTTCCCGGTCCAGTTTGGCCGTTGGGTCGCCTTCATAGATTTTCTTGTCGATGTAATCGGACAAAATCTTGCCGGCGTCATCACGGGAGAGACCATAGGTCATCTGGGTCAAGTCGTTGGTACCAAAGGAGAAGAATTCTGCTTCTTTGGCCACCTGATCTGCGGTCAAGCAAGCTCTTGGAATTTCGATCATGGTGCCCACCAGATATTTCAATTCCATGCCGCTTTCGGCAATCAGTTTATCGGCTTCTGCCACAACCCGTTCGCGTACAAAGGCCAATTCTTTCACATCGCCTACCAGAGGAATCATGATTTCTGGTACGATGTTATAGCCTTCTTCTTTTTTCACTTTCAAAGCAGCGGTGATGATGGCGTTGGCCTGCATGGTGGCAATTTCTGGATAGCTGATGGCCAAACGGCAGCCTCTGTGGCCCATCATTGGGTTCAGTTCGTGAAGGCCTTTGGCTTTGATCTTCAGTTCTTCCACGGTCTTGCCCATTTCTTTGGCAATCACAGCAAATTCTTCGTCGGTGTTTGGCAAGAATTCATGCAGAGGTGGGTCCAGCAGACGGATGGTCACCGGACGTTCCTGCATGGCTTCATAAATACCCACAAAGTCTTCCACCTGATAAGGACGGATGGCTTCCAGTGCTTTCACTCTTTCTTCTTCATTATCGGAAAGAATCATAATCCGGAATTTCAAGATTCTGTTTTCTTCAAAGAACATGTGCTCTGTTCTTGTCAGGCCGATGCCTTCTGCGCCAAAGTTTACGGCATTTTGTGCATCCTTTGGTGTATCGGCATTGGTTCTTACTTTCAATTTTCTCTTGGCATCTGCCCAGCCCATAAAGGTGGCAAAATCGCCGCTGATGGAAGGAGCCACGGTTTTGATGTCTTCGCCGTAAATATTACCGGTGGAGCCATCCAAAGAGATATAATCGCCTTCATGGAAGGTTCTGCCGCCCAATGTGAAGGTTTTTTCTGCTTCGTTCATTTTGATTTCTTCGCAGCCAGATACACAGCAGCGGCCCATACCACGGGCTACTACGGCTGCATGGCTGGTCATACCGCCGCGCACCGTCAAGATGCCTTCGGCTGCAGCCATACCTTCAATGTCTTCTGGCGAAGTTTCCAGACGAACCAAAACCACGCGTTCGCCAGCTTCTGCAGCAGCTTTGGCTTCTTCTGCCGTGAAGTATACTTTCCCGGCCCCGGCCCCAGGAGAGGCAGGCAGGCCTTTGCCCAAAGCCTTGGCGGCTTTCAAAGCAGCCTGGTCAAAAGCTGGGTGCAACAACTGATCCAACTGTTTTGGTTCCACTTTCATCAATGCTTCATCTGGTGTGATGAGGCCTTCGTTTACCATATCTACAGCAATTTTCAGTGCGGCATTGGCCGTACGTTTGCCGTTTCTGGTCTGCAGGAAGAACAGTTTACCTTTTTCAATGGTAAATTCCATATCCTGCATATCTTTATAGTGCTGTTCCAATTTGTTTGCAATGTCGCAGAACTGTTTGTACACTTCTGGCATATCCTGCTGCAGGGTTGCAATTGGTCTTGGTGTTCTCACACCGGCCACAACGTCTTCGCCCTGGGCATTGATTAAGTATTCGCCAAACATGGCTTTTTCGCCGGTAGCGGCGTTTCTGGTGAAGGCCACACCTGTACCAGAGGTATCACCCATGTTACCAAATACCATCATCTGTACGTTGACAGCAGTACCCCAGCTATAAGGGATATCGTTCATGCGGCGGTATACAAAAGCACGTGGATTATCCCAAGAATGGAACACGGCTTTTACGGCTTCATAAAGCTGTACTTTCGGGTCCTGAGGGAATTCCTTTCCTTGATCGTCAAAGTAAATTTGTTTGAAAGCAGCAATGACTTCTTTCAAGTCGTCTGCATTCAAATCGGTATCGTATTTTGCGCCTTTTTCTTCTTTGATTTCGTCCAACCGGCGTTCAAATTTGGATTTGTTTACACCAATGACCACGTCGGCAAACATCATAATGAAACGACGATAGCTGTCATAGGCAAACCGTTTGTTGTCGGTGGCTTCTGCCAAACCTTCCACAGACACGTCATTTAAGCCCAAGTTCAAAACGGTGTCCATCATACCAGGCATACTGGCTCTGGCGCCGGAACGAACAGAAACCAACAGCGGGTTTTTGGGATCACCCAGTTTTTTGCCGGCCGTTTCTTCCAAACGAAGCAAAGCGGCATCAATCTGGTCCATCATTTCTTGAGAAAGCACTTTTCCGCTTTCGTTGAAATCCGTACAAGCTTCGGTGGTGATGGTAAAGCCCTGTGGAATGGGCAGACCCATCACGGTCATTTCTGCCAGGTTGGCCCCTTTGCCGCCCAGCAGGTTTCTCATGCCGGCATTTCCTTCGTGAAACATATATACATATTTCTTGTCCATTGGTATCCCCTCCATCTTTTTGCAGTTCCGCAAAAACAATACGCAAAAGCGAAACCGTTTACTTCATTATAGCATCTTTTTTTCGTTTTCACAATTACAGCAATTACCAAAAAAAAGGCTTTTTTTAGTCAAAATGTCTAATATTATTTTAAAAAGACAAAATTTTGCACATTTTTATGCAACTTGTACCCATGAAACCCAGAAAAATGTAGTAAGAAGGGGTATTCTTTCAACATTTTTTTGTAGTAGTAATTTTCCTACTATGTTTTTGCAGGCAATACCATCGTTTTCGGAACAAAAACAGGTGGCGTAGTTTCTCTCCTACGCCACCTGGGATTACAAATCCTCTCTGATGTTTTCACAAAAAGAATGTCATTTTTTTGTCAATTTTGTTCTTCATACCGGCTGCGTAATAACGCAATTTCTTTTCCATACCCCTCCAACTCGTTGGGCGTTTCCAAAAAGAAGGGCAGATGACGCAAGGAAGGGTGATTGATGATCCGGACAATGGCAGGCAGGCCCAGATAGCCCTCGCCAATTTTTTCGTGCCGGTCTTTGTGGCTGGCCGGTGGGTTTTTGCTGTCGTTTAAATGGATGGCTTTCAGGCGGGAAAGGCCAAGGATGCGGTCAAATTCCGCCAAAACATCATCCAAATGGTCAATGATGTCATACCCTGCATCCAGCACATGGCAAGTGTCCAAACAAACGCCCATGTGTTCCGATAACTTCACTTGATCGATGATGGCCCGCAACTCCTCAAAGCGGCTGCCCACTTCCGACCCCTTTCCGGCCATGGTTTCTAAGAGCACCGTCGTTTGCATTTCTGGCCACATCACTTCGTTTAAGCCTGCTGCAATCTGCTCAATGCCTACTTCCACCCCCTGCCCCACATGGCTGCCGGGATGAAAGTTATAGAGATTGCCCGGTAACGCTTCCAGCCGGCGTAAATCGTCTGCCATGGTGTTGCGGGCAAAGGTGCGGGTGGATTCTTCTTTGGAACAGAGGTTTAAGGTATAGGGCGCATGGGCCAAGATGGTGCCAAATTGATGCTCTTTGTGAAAAGCCAAAAAAGCCGCGATGTCCTCCTCGCTCCAGGCCTTGGCGCTGCCGCCGCGGGGGTTTCTGGTGAAAAATTGAAACGTGTTGGCGTCAATGGATTGGGCCTGCTTACCCATGGCCAAAAATCCCTTTGCCACCGATAAATGACTGCCAATATAAAACATACTTCTCCTCCTATGGTTCTATCTCTTGCTGTGAAAAAATTTCGCTAAGGGTTTCTTCCCAAGTCTCGTTTTTGATTTTCAAATGCTTGCCGCCAAAATGATTGGTGACCAAAAGATAGTCGTTTCCAATGCAATGGATGGAAAGGGGTTCTGAGCCGTCTAACGGCATCCAAAGGATGTCATACACTTGCGGCCGTTGTTCCTTTATCCAAACGAGATCGGTCATGGTTTTGGTAAAATCGCTTTCCAAAAAAAGGGTTTCCAGCGCCTCCACCTGTGCCTCGTCCAACACCACTTCTTCCCGCGCATCCCAGGCCAAAAAAGGGTATTGGGTGATGGTCACCGTGCTTTTTGTTCCTTGCGGCACCAAATTCCACAACTCTTTTCCAGAAACCTGACAAAAGTCGTAGAACAGACACCCGGCCAAAACCAGCCCAAGGCAAAACCAAAAGCGTCGTTTCTTGTTCTTCATCTGCCCTTTCCTCCTCTTTTGTCAGTATACCACACAACCAAAAGACAAACAACCACGCCCACGCCCTTTCCTTTTTTAGAAACTTTTGATACAATGGAAAAGACTTTGACAGAAAGGAACGAACACGATGGTAACAAATATTTTCAAAAACCCCGATATTTTCCGCTTGGATATTCCCTTGCCCGATAATCCGTTGAAAAATTTAAACTGCTATGTGGTGCAAGATGCCGGCGAAACGTTAATCATCGATACTGGCTTTAACCAAAAGCCTTGTTATGACGCGCTGATGGAAGGCATGGAAGAACTGCAACTGGACTGGGACAACACCACCCTTTTTCTCACCCACCTCCACAGCGACCATGTGGGTCTGGCCGGCGCCCTTTCGCCCAAAGAAATTTTGATGGGCGAAGTGGATTACCGCTATTTCATCGATACCATCCAGGGCACTTCTTGGGACGAGCTGGACCATAAATTTGCCAAAGAAGGCTTTCCCGTGGAGGCCATCGCCGCCCTCCACGATACCAACCCAGCCATTGCCTTTGCCCCCAATGAAACCTTCTCGGCCCGTACCCTACAAGATGGCGATACCTTCTCCATCGGCCGCTATACCTTCCAGTGTATCTTTACCCCAGGCCACACCCCAGGGCACATGTGTCTCTATCTGCCAGAAAAAGAGCTGATGTTTTTGGGCGACCATGTACTGTTTGACATCACCCCCAACATCACTTTTTGGAACGGCGTCGCAGATTCTTTGGGCCAATATTTGGATAGCCTTCATAAAATTCGCCGCTTTTCCGTCAAAACGGCCCTGCCGGCCCACCGGAAAAATGAGATGGATTTTTACGAACGGATCGACGCCATTTTGCACCACCATCAAGTGCGTCTGGCCGAATGTCTGCGTATCGTCACCGAAACGCCATCTTTGGATGCCTATCATATTTCCGCCCAAATGCAATGGTCCATGCGGGGCAAGGACTGGGATCATTTCCCCATGCACCAAAAATGGTTTGCCGTCGGCGAAACCATTGCCCATTTGGACTACCTGATTGCCCAAAACAAAGTCCTTCGGATCGAAGAAAACGGCATCTATCGCTATGTACCAACCAGTCAAACAGACGCTTAACGGCCCCCTGATGAGAAAGGAGATGGCGCCATGCTGTATACCCCCCTGACAAAACAAGCCCTAACCCTTGCCTATCGTGCCCATCAAGGCCAGCTGGACCCCACCGGTCTGCCTTATATCTTCCACCCTTATCACCTGGCCGAACAGATGACAGACGAACTTTCTTGCTGTGTGGCCCTGCTGCATGATGTGGTGGAAGACACCTCGGTTTCCTTTGCAGACTTTGCGCCTTTGTTTCCTCCATCCGTCCTTGAGGCGCTGCGCTTATTGACCCATGAAAAGGGCACCGACTATCTGGACTATATCCGCGCCTTGGGCCAAAACCCCTTGGCTCGCACCGTAAAATTGGCCGATTTGGAGCATAATATGGATCTATCCCGCTTTGCCGGTCAGCCAATCCCAGAAAAGTTGGCCCAAAAACAGGCGCTTTATCAAACAGCCAAAGCCATCTTAACCGCCATGGCCGAAGAAGAGAAATAAACCGAAAAAACCCTCCGCCCCCAGATATCCCTGGGAGGGAGGGTTTTCTTTTGTTCTCAAACAAATCTTCGTTTGAAACCGTTATTTTTTCACTCGGTCTACAAAGTCCAAAATCATATCCACAGCGCCGTCAATGCCTGTTTTGGCACTGTTGATGCACAGGTCATAGCTGTCGGCCTGGCCCCATTTTTTGCCGGAATAGAAATTATAGTAGCTGGCTCTGCCTTTGTCGGTTTTTTGGATGATGTCTTTTGCCTTGTCTGGATCCAGCTGGTAGGTGGCAATACCACGACGCACCCGATAGGAAATGTCGGCATGGATAAACACATTCACCAGGTTCTTTTCGCCTTCCAAAGCATAGTCGGCACAACGGCCCAAAATCACACAGCTGCCTTCTTTGGCCAAGCTTTTGATGGCGTCAAATTGGGCCAAAAACAGTTTGTGATTGATGGGTGTGCTGCCGGCTGCATAGCCGCCTACCACCAAAGAATACAAAAAGCTATTGGTTGGTTTTTCGTCATGGGCAGCAAACATTTCTTCGCAAATACCGCTTTTTTTGGCTGCTGCCGTCAGCAATTCTTTGTCATAAAATGGAATGCCCAGCCGCTCAGCCAATTTCTGACCAATCTCCTTACCGCCGCTGCCATACTGACGTCCAATGGTAATAATCAATTTGTCCATACACATAACCCCCTTGTATCGTTGATGATGCCGGCAAGAAATGGCTTTTTACCCGCCTCTTTCCGGCACAACCGCTGTCAAAAACAGACAGAAGGAACGCTGTATTTTGCCTCTTTGGTCCAAAACCAAAAAAGAAATACAAACTCTTTTGCTTCATTATACCACAATATTGGCCGGAATGTAACTTATTTTTTCATCTTCTGCCCAGAAGGCCATCAAAGCCAGGTACATGGCCCAGGCCAGTTGGTGCTGATAGTCTTCTTGCTGCAAAAGCGCCTCTTCCTTTGGGTTGCTCAAAAAGCCACATTCCACCAACACCGCCACCTGCTCTTGTTCTTTCAATAAGTAATAACTGTTGTTTTCTTTGGCCTGCCTTGTGTTTTGGGAGTCGGCTTCTTGGATCAAATATTGCTGCATCGTCTCTGCCAGGCGGCGGCTTTCCCCGCTTTTGGCCGGATAAAACACCTGCGCCCCAGATACGCCGGAGGAAGGAAAGGCGTTTTGATGGATACTGATAAAGACGTCAGCCCTTTCGGCCAAAGACCTTCTGGCCCCCAGGTCTTCTCGTTTTTTCTCGCCCAGCGCCAAATCCTCTTCCCTGGTCAACTGCACTTCCACATCGGCCGTTTCCAAATAGAGTTTTAGGATTTTTGCAATTTCCAAATTCACATCCTTTTCTTTGGCCGTTTGTCCCACCTTGCCCGGGTCCCATCCGCCATGCCCCGGATCAATCACCACCACCTTCTGCTGCACCGGCGCCCAAACGGGGATGGCCGTCACCCGATTGATGCAAAGAAACGCCGCCAAGAGCAAAAACAATATGGTTTTCCCTTTTTTCATCCCATCGTCCGCTTTCTGCTTGTTTCTATCAATGTATGAAAAAAAGAAAAAACTATGAACCAAAAAAACTTGCCCCAAACCCAGACTTCCATAGCACTTTCTAAGGCTTTCCAAAAAAGAACCCCTTGTTTTTGTCTCCTCTCTTTCCCCGCTTTTTATTTTCCAAAGAAAACAAATACAAAAAAATCGCTGGAATCTTTTCTACGCATCGATTCCAGCGATCTTTCCTTTGGGATGAAGCAGCACCCGTTTGGGGCAGCACAACTTCGTTTTACTCTTTTATAAAAAGAGATCGGTATAAACGCCATCCACACCCATGCTGCCATAAATGTCAGCCTCCGTCTGGGTGTTTACGGTGTGGGTATAAAGCTTTGTGCCCGCCGCTTTCAACCGGGTGATATAATCTGGCACCGCCAATTCCGAAGAGAAGGTGATGGCATAAAGCGGATGGGAAGCGGCAAAGGCCACCACGGCATCCGTATCCGTTTTTTCGCTATAGGTCAGTTTATAGAGGGTATAGATGATGTTTTGAAAACCCATCAACTGCACCGGTTCATACTCCGCCTCGCTGTAAATTTGAGGCATAATCTGGGGAATGATGTAAGAATAGTTTTGCTTGATGTAATAAAGCCCATCCACATTGCGGTCTTTGATGTCGGTCACAATATAGGTATTGGGATGCATAAAAAGCCATTTGGCCAAAGAATCCATGGTGATGGGGGTATATTTGCCCTCAATTTTCAGCGTTTGGAATTCCGCATAGCTGACCGCGCCGTGAAAGGCATAGTCACTGCCAAAATAATTTCTCTCCCAGTCGTGCACGCCCACCAAATGGCCATCGGTGGTAAAATTGAAATCCAATTCAATATAGCGATACCCCTGGTAATAACAATTATTGAGTGCCTCCATGGAATTGGTGCCGGCAATGCCGTCAATTTCGCCGGCGGCGTGGATGATGTTTGGGGTCAAGGTTTGATTGGCCCAGGCCGGTACCGTCATCGTCAGCGCCAACGCCAACACCAAAATGCCTTTGCCGATGTTTTGAATCCATTTTTTCATGTTGTCCGTTTCCTTTCTTTTCGTCTCCTTCATCCTATAACTGAAACCGCTTTTTCAGACTTTGTCCCGTCTTTTTTTGCTGCTGCAACAAAAGCGCCGTACAGCGCCCCTGTTGTTTGGCCGAAAGATCCACAAAAAAGGCCATGTGCCGTTTGGGCAACAACTGTTGTTCACACAAAAAGCCCAACGTATCCACATCGTCGGCCAATATGGCGGCCTCCGCCACTTTCTTTCCATACCGCATCAAATACTTGCGATACGTCTCTTCTCGTTCTTTCAAAAGCCCCTCTCGATACCGTAACCGGTATAGGGCCACCGCCAGTTTCACCTTCTGGCTCCCCCAGCGTTCAAAACAGCCGTCGTACTTTTCCCAAGAAAACTGGCCCTTTTGCACCTCTTTTGCCATCCGTAATCCCCTGGGCGTAAAGGGCAAAAACAGATAGGGCAGTTTCGTCCCCTTCCATAGATAGCAAATGCCCTCCATTTGGTTGCATTCATAAAACATTTTGGCTTGTATTTGTTCCACCGTATCCGGCAAGGTGACAAAACGCAAATTGCCACACATCTCAAAGGCCCGCGGCTCGATGGTTTTTAAGCCTTCTGCAAAGCGCAGTTCTGTCATATCCAGACAAACGGAAAAGGCCCCTTGCTCCAGTTTTTCCACCCCCGGCGGAAAGGAAAGATTTTTCAACTGCCGGCAGCGGCTAAAAGCAAAGCTTCCGACCCGTTTGATTTTAGGCGGCAACTCCAGCCGCACCAAATTGCGGCACTTGCCAAACAGCCAATCGCTAATCTCCGTCACGCCGTCGGGCAAACGGATGCTGCGCAGTTCCACACAGCCCAAAAAGGCGCCTTCTTCCACCACCGTCACCGTCTTTGGCAATTCCAAGGCCTGTAAGCTTTTGCATTCCCGAAAGGCCCAACTGCCAATGCGCCAAAGGCCTTCTTGTAACGAAACCTGGGCCAAAACGCCGCAGGCCTCAAAGCATTGACTGTCTAACTCCCTCAGCGATGCCGGAAGAACCACCTGCTCCAATGCGCCACAAACGGAAAAGGCGCCACGGCCAATTTTTCTCAATCCTTCCGGAAACACAATCCTTTCCACCTGGGAACAAAAGGAAAAGGCACCCACACCAATTTCCATCTCCCCCAAAAGCTGCCCAAAGGTCAGCGTCTTGGCCGCCGAACACCAGCAAAAGGCCTTGTCGCCCACCAGCTGACAACCCCGGGGAATCGCAATGGCTTCCAAATGGCTGCAACCTAAAAAAGCGCCTTCTTCCAATCGTTCCAAAGAATCGGGCAAGTGCAGCGTCAAAAGTTCTTCGCATTTGCTAAAACAATAGCTGCCCAAAGACGTGATGCCCTCTTCCACCGTCACCTCTTTCAGTTCCTCTGCACCAAAAAAGGCACTGTGGCCAATGCGGCGCACTTCTTTGCCCTCCAGCACCGCCGGAATCACCAGCACACTTGGCATCGGCCCTTCCCATCCGGTGATACTTTTTGTTGCTTCCTCATACAAAAACATTTATTTCATCATCCCATCCAATAGACTGATTTCTTTTAAAATATCTTTGCCTCGTTCGTAAAACAGCAAATCCCGGTTGTTTTCGTAATATTTGTCGGCGCCGTATTTGGCAATAAAACGAGAACTGAAATAATTGGATGTCATCTCCGTCACCAAAAGCAGCATTTCCTGTTCTTTGCCAAAGACCGTTTCCACAAATCCAAACATTTCTTCCATCTGCTCTTTGGTCTTTTGGGCCTGCTGCTCCAAGGCCTTCACTTTCTTGTCGAACTCTTTTTTCAAAAGTTGGAAGGCTTTTTTGTTATCCAAATTGCCTTTTTGCGCCAAAAGCACCAAATCCCGCTCCAAGTCGTCAATGACTTTTCTGGCTGTGCGGGCGGCGTCGGCCCCAAGCAGCCCTTTCTCCCTGCGCAGCTCAAATTCTTTTTTGCGCATATCCAAAAGGGATTTTAATACCTCGGCCAAAGGCTGTGGCTCTTCTGCTTCCACCGATTGGGCTTTTAACAGCTTCAGCTGCTCATAAAGCGCCTCCACATCCTGCTCTGCCCCAAGGGTTTCTTTCATGCCGCCAATCACTGCATCCGTCAGCAACGAAAGCAGCGTCACCCGCTCGTCAAACCGGGCTTCTTTGGCACGTTTGACCACATCTTCGCCGTACTTGCCCTCCAAAATATCCAGCACTTGATAGTCGGAACGATATTTTTGGTACAACTGATAATAGAGCGCAAATTCTTTGGCCACCGCCGTATGCTGTAAATATTGCAGACAAAGCCCTTCATCAATGGGTTCGCCCATTTCTTCATACAGCTGCATCATCTGGGATAAGTCTTCCCATCCTCTGGCCGTCACAAAGGCCTTGCCGTCGATGGTGCTTTCCACCACATAAAACTGGCTGGGTTTCACTTCCAGATAGGTAATCACCGCCGGATGCACCCCGTTTCGCTTGGCATATTCCTTCCAAACGGAAAAATCCGGCTCCACCTCCATTTTTTTTACCCGGTCCAGCGTCGCCACGTCAAACTCCCGCACGCTTTTGTTATACTGGGGCGGGTTTCCAGCCGTCACAATGACCCATCCTTTGGGCACCGGGTGATTGCCAAAGGTTTTATACTGCAAAAATTGCAGCATGGCCGGCGAAAGGGTTTCGGAAACACAGTTGATTTCGTCCAAAAACAAAATCCCTTCCTTTAACCCTGTCTCCTCCCGATAAGCATAGACGGAAGAAATGATTTCACTCATGGTATAGTCGCTGACGGCATATTCCTTTCCGTCGTATAGTTTCTTTTCAATATAAGGCAGACCGATGGCGCTTTGTCTGGTGTGGTGGGTCATGGAATAGCTGACCAAACCAATGCCCATTTCCTGGGCAATTTGCTGCATAATGGCCGTCTTGCCAATGCCCGGCGCACCAATGAGCAGCACCGGTCGCTGATGCACCACATCCACCCGATAATCCCCATAGGCGTCTTTGGATAAATAGGCGCGCACCGTCCGTTCCACTTCTTGTTTTGCCTCTTTGATGTTCATTTCAAATCCTCCGTCAACTGCTCCTCTTCCAATATCAACTTCATGGCCCACGATGGTGTCGGCGGCCGGTCGGGATCATAGCCCAAATAGACAAAGGCCGCATCAAAAGAAGGGCTTTTGTCCGGATAGCGGCCATAGCCGTCGGTGAAATAAATCAAACCCTTCAAGTTTGCAAATTCCTTTTCTTCGATCCACGTTTCCACCTGTTCAAACACCGGGCGAAAATCGGTGCCGCCAAAGCCTTTTAACTGCAACCCTTTCAGATACCGTTCAAAGTCTTCTTGGGAATAGATGGTTGCTACATCCTGAATCTGGTCGTCACAAAGGAGGATGCGCAAATTGATCTTTTTAAAAAAACTTTCTTCCATATGTAAAATGGAATAGGTCTTATCCAAAAACCGCTGCACCAAAGGCCCCTGCACACTGCCGGACGTATCGATGGCAATGACAAAGTCACTGATTTTTTGAATCTCTTTATATTCCAATGGCTCCACCAGAGGCATATTGCCATAATGGCGCAGGCCGTAAGTATAATAGATATAATCAAACTCATCGTCATTGATCCGCAAGTCTTCACCGCGAATGGCAAATTTCCGCAAAAATTCCCGATAGTCATACCGGTCCCTCGTCAGACTTTTGAGGTTTTGGGTCAACACATCGTTTTTTTGCTTTTCTTTGGAAAGCGTCTCCAAGTCCACATCCAGCATCTTGGTCAGTTCTTCCCACTCTTTTTTCAGCGCTTCCATATCCACCATGGGGGTCTCATCGCCTATCTGCTGCTCTCCCTTTGGCGTTTCGTTCTCCTCTTCGGGCCACCAAAGCACATGGCTGTCCCGGCAAAAATGCTCGCCCATGCGCTGATACTCTTCTTCGCCATAGTTCTGGTCCAGAAAGTAGCGATAGATGGCCTCTGCCGTCAGCGTCTTACATTTGCTTTTAAGCATTTGCAGCACAAAGGTTTGATACTGCACCCCGTTGCAATCCACTTCTTCCAACCCCATGGCGTTGATGGTGGCTTCCACGGCAATATCGCTGGCCACATTCCAGGCCTGTTGGTTACGGTTGGCCGCCACAAAGGGATGTTGAAAAATGCAGTGAAGCACGCTGTGAAGCAAGGCGCGGCTGACAGCCTGTGGTTCTTTGCGGTAGGTTTCGATTGCCCAATGGGAAGAAACATAAAGCCGCTGCCCGTTGGTGGCCAAGGCAAACACCAAATCGTCGTTGAAAAACCCCAGCCTTCCAATGGCCGTCCCAAGAAACGGCAGCGAAAGCAGCAAACGGCTTCTTGCCGTGCGCAAAATTTCTCCCGCCACTTGATCCATCTTTTTTTTGATCTGCGCCATTTGTTCTGCATCCACGCCAAAGCACCTCCATTTCTTTATTTTACCACAAATTTTGCCCCTTGGCTTCCTTTCTTTTCTAAAAATTTCATTACAATTCCAACGCAAAATCACTTTGACAAATGCCCTCTGCAATGATACGCTAATAGCAATGTCAAAAGAAAATGAGGTTTTTTTATGAATCAAACGGTCAAAAAATGGATTGTTCTTGGCGGCGTATTGGGGACGTCCTTTTCTTCTGTTTTTGTCAAATTTTCCACGGTACCGCCCACACTTTTGGTATTTTACCGGACAGCTCTTTCCAGCATTTTTCTCTTGCCGCTGCTTTGGCTGCATCGAGAGGAATTGCACGGCATTTCTTTGCGCGCGCTGCTCCTTTCTGTTCTCAGCGGCCTTTCCCTGTTTGCCCACTTTACCTTCTATTTCGCTAGCCTTTCTTACACCAGCGTTTCGGCCAGCGGTATTTTTGTCAACATGGAAGTGTTTTTTGTGGCGGCGGCCTTGTTCTTTCTTCTGGGGCAAAGGATTCCGCGGCGGGCCTTTTGGGGCATCCTCTTGGCCTTTTTTGGCAGTGTCATCATCGCCATCGGCGATACCACCAACGGCACCAATCCCTTTTTGGGGAATATCCTGGCCCTCCTTGGCGCTTTTACCATGTCCATCTATACCCTGCTTGGCATGCAGTGCAGAAAAGAGATTTCCACAACGGTCTATACCTTTTTTGTCTACCTCTCTTGTGCCGTCTCTGCGGGACTTTTTTCCCTGGCCACCGATACCCCTCTTTGGGGCTATCCGCCAGTCAATCTTTGGGCCGCTTTTGGCCTTGCCATCTGCTGCACCATGCTGGGACACAGCATTTTTTCCTGGAGCCTGAAATACCTGAGCCCAGCCTATGTCTCCACAGCCAAACTGTCCGAGCCCATTTTTTCCACCACCTCCTTTTTCTTCCTCTTTGGACAAGTGCCCACCTGGGGCGCGGTGGTGGGCGGCTTGGTGGTGCTCTTTGGCCTTGCGCTCTTTATTTTAACCAAGGATGAACCCATTGGTAAGGAAGGTGTTTTTCATGAAAGCAAAACATCAAATCTCTGATACCTATTGGCTCTGTTTATTGCTGATGTTCACCGGCGGGTTCATCGACTGCTACACCTATTTAAACCGGGGTCAAGTTTTTTCCTATGCCCAAACGGCCAACTTGCTTATGGCCGCTTTGAACATTGCCCAAGGTAATTGGCAAAACTTAAGTCGTTATTGTATCCCCATTTTTGCCTTTGGTTGTGGGCTGATGGTGGCTGAATGGGTGCGCTGTACTTATCGGGAACACCCCAGCATCCACTGGCGGCAGCGGATTGTGTTGGCCAATGGGCTTTTGCTGCTTTTGGTGGGGTTTCTTCCCGGCGACCGCTGGGATGTGCTGGCCACCACGGCCACCTCTTTTATCTCTGCCATGCAAATGCAAAGTTTTCGCAAATTCCATGGCAACACCTACGTTTCCACCATGTGCACCGGAAACTTTCGCACCGCCACCGAGCATTTGTTTTATTCCATCCGTGACCACCAACCCCAGCGGCGCAAAAAGGCCGCCCAATATTACGGCATCTTGGGCTGCTTTGTGCTGGGCGCCATCGGCAGCTACTTTGCCTCCCAGGCCCTGGGGGAACAGTCGGTGTTTCTTTCCAGTGCTCTGTTCTTTCTCATCTTTTTGCTAATGCTCATTCAAGAAGAAAAATAAAAAGCCAGAGCCGTTTTCTAAGAAAACCTCTGGAAAAAAATAGCTGAAATCCATGATTTCTCAGGATTTCAGCTATTTTTGTTTTTTCGGAAGCTATCGGAAAAGACACCGTTTTTTATTTATGTCTTGCAAAATAGCTTTTCGTTTCTGCCACAACCACACCATTTAAGGCGAAGAGGGCTACCAAGTTTGGAAACGCCATGGCGCCATTAAAGATATCGGCAATGGTCCAAACGGCTTCCACCGTCATATAAGGGCCAATGAAGATGGCCAAAATGAAAATCCAACGGAACACCTGGATGGCGGTTTTGCTGCCTTTGGTCAAGTATTCCAAACAACGTTCCGAATAGTAATCCCAACCCAAAATGGTGGTAAAGGCGAAAAATACCAAGCAAAGCATCAAAATGCAGGCCGAAACGGTGCCGCTAAAGGGCAAGCCCTGCTGGAACGCATAATTGGTAACAGAAACGCCTTCCAATCCTTCCACCTGCCAAGCACCGGTGATGACAATGGAAAGACCGGTCATGGTACAAATGATAATGGTATCAATAAACGTACCTGTCATGGTGACCAAGCCCTGGCGCACTGGTTCTTTGGTCTGGGCTGCTGCCGCTGCAATAGGGGCAGAACCAAGGCCAGATTCATTGGAAAAAATACCGCGGGCAATCCCTTTTTGCATGGCCACGGTCATGGCCCCTACGGCCCCGCCGGTCACAGCCGCCGGATTGAACGCGCCTTTGACAATGGTCACCACAGCCGAAGGAATGGCCGTGATGTTGCAAAGTAACAGCAACAAACAAGTGACAATATACAGTACTGCCATAAATGGCACAACCACCTGGGATACGCTGGCGATTCGTTTGATCCCGCCAATGACCACCAAAGCCGTGCAAACCGTTACCAAAAGTCCGGCAATCACCACAGCCCAAGAATAGGTCCGCCCAAACAAAGTCACGGCCATGGCCTGGTTTGGATCAAAGAAGTTTTGTACTGCAGATGAAATCCCATTTACCTGGGTAAAGGTACCAATCCCCATCAAACCAACGCAAAGGCCAAACACGGCAAAAATCTTTGCAAGCCAGCTCCACTGTTTGCCCATGCCTCGTTCAATATAATAAAATGGTCCGCCCAAAGCGTGGTTGTCTTTGTCCACCACACGATATTTGATGGCCAGCACCCCTTCGGCGTACTTCGTTGCCATCCCAAAAAAGGCAGCCACAACCATCCAAAACAAAGCCCCCGGGCCACCGGCACATACAGCCGTTGCCACACCAACAATGTTCCCTGTCCCGATGGTTGCCGAAAGCGCCGTACAAAGGGCGCCAAAACTGCTGACTTCTCCAATGCCGTCTGCTTCATTTTTCACCATATACTTCAATGCCCTTGGCAAATGGAATACCTGCAATAATTGTAATCTGCAAGTAAGTAGCAATCCAACGGCCAAAATCAGGATAATCAGGGGCAGTCCCCAAACCAGATCGTCTACGATCTTCAAAAACGCATTCAATGATGCCAACATAATAAATTCCTTCCTCCCAAAATTTTAATTTGATGGCCATCGGCCAGAAAAAAATAAAAGCCGCTTACAAAGCGGCTTTCCGGAGAAAAGACAAAGCAACACTCTGTCCTTTTGCCTGAGAGATCTGCAACAAAGAGCCCCTGCTTTTTGCTGCATTACACCTTCGGCGTCCGCCCATTTCCGCGGAGCTCTCCAGAGAGCCACAGTCAAATATCCTTCTTAGAAAATCATTTGACCATAACATGGATACAAGTATAGCACACTGTCTTTCGCATTTCAATAGCATTTTCAAAAAAATTACAAATTCTATGTTTTTTCTCAAATACAAAAAACCGCCTTCCAGCCAGTTTGTCTGGCAGAGGCGGTTTTTTTTGGTTATTTTTTCTGAAGTTCTCTTGCTTCAAACAAAGCGGAAACTTCCCGCAGACTTTTTTCTGTGCCAATGTCATAGCATTCTTCCTCAAAAGTGAAGGCATAGACGTCTTTATGGCGATAAAGCCACTCCACAAAATACCCCGGTGCGTCCGGCTTATTGCCTTCGGCAATATACCGCGCAAACAGCGGCAGCGTATCTTGCCGGTACATATAGGTGGCAAAGACGGCCAAATTGCTCTTTGGTTCCTTTGGCTTTTCTTCCAAACCAATGAGTTTTCCCGTCTGATCCAACTGGGCCACTCCAAAGCTTTTCAGTGCTTCATAGTCTTCGATGGGTTTGACACACACACAATCCTTGCCCATTTTGTGGAAAAAGTCCACATAGGCTTGCAAAGAGAAGGTGAACAGATTATCTCCGGCCACCACCATCAGCTCGTCATCCAACTGCATAGTTTCAATGGTAAAGAGGATATCGCCAATGGCGCCCCGTCTGTTTTCCTCGCTGGTGGTGCCATCATCCAGCACCGTGATCGGCTTTTTACAGCAAAGCGCCTTGGCCCAAGCTTCAAACTGATCGTAAAACTTGTGGTTGCTGACCACATAAATGGCGTCCAGCGCCTGGATGGTTTCCATTTGTTCCACAATATAATTGATGATAGGCTTTTGATGGATGGGCAGCAGGGCTTTTGGCGTATGCAGTGTCAGCGGATAGAGTCTGGTTGCATAGCCGGCTGCCAAGATGATCGCCTTCATGATTCCTTCGCCTCCCTTAACAAACCATTGGTGCCAAAATAGTCACCAATCATCCCTTCCAGCTGTTCCGGCCAAGGCGCCGTCCAGCATCGGTCTTTTAAATACCCCAAAACACCTTCTCCTGAATGCCAAACCAAACGATAGGCAAAGAGGAATTGGTTGTTTAAGCCATAATGTTCTTTGACATAACGATTCACCCGGCCATCGCCATATTTCCGGTCCCCCACCACAGGATATCCCATGGATTTCAAATGGGCACGGATTTGATGGCTTTTTCCGGTAATCAGCTGAATCTGTAACAGTGTAAATTTGCCGTTATCAGCCAGTGGCTTTACTTTGGTGATGATTTTTTTTGCCCCCGGCACCGGTGTTTTATACACCCGCACCTGGTTTTCTTTTTCATCTTTGACATGGTAGCCAAACAGTTCCTTTTCTTCCGAAAAAACGCCCTTGACCATGGTCACATAAAACTTGTCCACCGTTTTATTGGCCAAGGCGGCATTGATTTCTTGCACCGCCTGTAGCGTCTTTCCGGCCAGCACAATGCCGCCGGTGTTGCGGTCCAGACGGTTACAGATGGCCGGGGTAAAGGTACTTTCTTTCGTTGGTTGATACTGTCCTGTTTCTTGCAGATAATACAAAATCTGGTCGATCAGGGTGTCTCGGTCGGCCGGAGACTCTGGATGACTCAAAAGTCCTGCCGGCTTCACCGCCACCAAGAGATGGTCGTCTTCATACAAGATACCAAAATGGCGTTTGGCTTTTGCCAGCTGCTTTTCTTCCATAAAACCGTCCATGGTTTCTTCGGAAAGATATAGTTGCAGCGTATCGCCGCTTTGCAGCAATTCACTGCCTTCGGCCTTTTTTCCGTTATATTTGATGCGTTTTTTTCGCAGCATTTTATAAACAAAGGATTTGGGGGCGGTGTTGAAATACTTGAACAAAAACTTGTCCAGCCGTTGTCCGCCCATCTCCTCTGTGATGGAAAGTTGTTTCATGTCTCATTCCACCTTTTTTCTCAGCTGTGAATCCATGCCAAATAAGCGTTGATAAACGGATCGATGTTGCCGTCCATCACCGCATTGATATTGCCCGTTTCTTCCCCGGTGCGATGGTCTTTGGCCATGGTATATGGCATAAAGACATAGGAGCGGATTTGGCTGCCCCAGCCAATTTCTTTCACATCGCCACGGATTTCTGCCAGTTTTTGCATCTGTTCTTCCATACGCCGTTCAAAGAGCTTGCTTTTGAGCATTTTCATGGCGCGGTCTTTGTTGCTGTGCTGGCTTCTTTCGTTTTGGCACTGTACCACAATCCCGGTTGGGAAGTGGGTGATACGGATAGCCGAAGAGGTTTTATTGACGTGCTGACCGCCGGCGCCGCTGGCGCGGTAGGTATCCACCCGAATATCGTCGGGATTGATTTCAATGTCAATATCGTCATTGATTTCCGGCATTACATCGGTGCTGGCAAAGGAGGTATGGCGCCGTCCCGAAGAGTCAAAAGGCGATACCCGCACCAGACGGTGCACCCCTTTTTCGCTTTTCAAGTATCCATAGGCGTTTTCCCCGTTGACCTGGAAGGTCACCGATTTTACCCCGGCTTCATCGCCAGGCAAATAGTCCAAGGTTTCCACCGTGAAGTTGTGCTTTTCTGCCCATTTCAAGTACATCCGCAATAACATGCTCACCCAGTCGCACGCTTCGGTGCCGCCGGCGCCGGCATGGAGGGTGACAATGGCGTTTTCCTTGTCATAAGGCCCGTCCAGCAAGGTGGAAATTTTCAAATCGTCAAATTCGGTCAAAAAGGCTTCCTTCAACGTTTTTGCTTCTTCCAGCAACTCCTCGTCTTCTTCCTCTTTGCCCATTTCAATCAAGGTGTAAATATCTTCGTATTTGCTCACCAGATCGTCGTAGCGTTTCACTTTGTCCTTCAAAGCCGCCGTCTGCTGCAGAACCTTCTTGCTTTTTTCCATGTCATTCCAAAAATCAGGGTCTGCCGCCAGTTCTTCCAGTTCGGTTATTTTTTCTCGACTTTGAGCGACGTCAAAGTGAAGCCCCCATTTCCTCTAATTTTTCGTTGTAGGCGGAAAGTTCCACGCCAATTTGTTCTAATTCGAACATAAAAAATCACTTCCTTTTCTGAAATTATTTTTTTATAGTTTATCACACCAGAAGCAGCGGTGGCAACACTGGCTTCCGCTGCTTCTTACTTTTTCCTGTTTTTTGTTGCTTTTTATTCAAACCGGCCGCAGCATTGTTTATATTTTTTGCCGCTGCCACAAGGGCAAGGATCGTTTCTGCCCACTTTTTCTTGTTTGCGGGTTTTTGGCTGCTGGGCCACGGTGTTATCCTTGTTGGTAAACATGGGCTGCTGCACTTCTTCCCGTTTTGGTTCCGTCACCAAACGTACATGGTACAGGGCACGAACCGTATCCACCTGAATGTTGAAGGAAAGTTCTTCAAACATATCATAGCTGACATATTTGTATTCAATCAGTGGGTCTCTTTGGGCATAGGCATGCAGGCCAATGCCTTGACGCATCTGATCCATATCGTCGATATGGCCCATCCATTTTTGGTCGATGACGCGAAGCATGATTACCCGTTCCAGTTCTCTCATACGTTCTTCTGGGCCATCTTGGATGATTTCTTTTTCCTTGGCTTCATACATGGCCAAAGCCCGCTTTTTCAGTACATCCAAAAATTGTTCTTTGGTTACCTTTGTTTTTTCCGAATCTTTTACGCCCACAAAGCCCACAGGGATGATGGGGTTGATATATTCGTTAAACGCTTTGAAATCCCATTCTTCGGCCGATTGTTTATCGCCCACACAAATATCCACGGCATGTTCGCAAACGGTATTGATCATGCCGATGATGCTGTCTCGCAAGTTTTCGCCAAAGAGCACCCGACGGCGTTCGCCATAGATGGTTTCTCTTTGTTCGTTCATAACTTCGTCGTATTCCAACAGGTGTTTTCTGACAGCAAAGTTGTTGCCTTCCACCTTCTTTTGGGCGCTTTCAATGGCTTTGCCAAGCATCGCATGTTCGATGGGTTCATCCTCATCCAATCCCAACGCATCCACCATCTTCATGGTGCGCTCGGAGCCAAACAGACGCATCAAATCGTCTTCCAAGGAAATATAGAACCGGCTTTCGCCCGGGTCCCCTTGACGGCCGGCACGACCGCGCAGCTGGTTATCGATTCGTCTGGATTCATGACGTTCCGTACCGATGATTTTTAAGCCGCCCAGTTCTTTGACACCTTCGCCAAGCTTGATGTCCGTACCACGGCCGGCCATGTTGGTGGCAATGGTCACAGCCCCCATCTGCCCTGCCAATGCAACGATTTCTGCTTCTTTGGCATGGAATTTGGCATTTAAAACCTGATGGCGAATGCCTTCTTTTTGGAGCAAACGGCTCAACAGTTCCGATTTTTCAATGGTCACCGTACCCACCAAGACCGGCTGTCCTTTTTCGTGGGCCGCAATGATATCCCGCACCACGGCACGGAATTTGGCTGCTTCGGTGCGATAAACCACGTCGGTGAGGTCTTTTCTTTGGACTGGCAAGTTGGTTGGAATAGACACGACGTCCAGGTTATAAATATTGCGGAATTCCGCTTCTTCTGTCTGAGCCGTACCGGTCATGCCGGATTTTTTCTCGTATTTATTAAAGAAGTTCTGGAAGGTAACGGTAGCCAGGGTGCGGCTTTCGCGGTTGACTTCCACGCCTTCTTTTGCTTCAATGGCCTGGTGCAGCCCGTCGGAATAACGGCGCCCTGGCATGATACGTCCCGTAAATTCGTCTACAATTTTTACTTCGCCGTCTTGCACCACATAGTTTTGGTCAATGAACATCTGATAGTTGGCTTTCAGGGCGTTATTGATGTGGTGCAGCAATTCCATGTTTTCTGGATCAGACAAGTTTTCCACATGGAAATACCGTTCCGCTTTTTCCACCCCTTCTTGGGTCAAGGAAACAGTTTTTGCTTTTTCGTCTACGACAAAGTCGCCTTCTTCTTGCAGTTCTTCCTTCATCAAGGGATTGAGGGCTTCTTCTTCGTTCAGAAGACGGCCTTTTTTAAGGCCCTTTACAAAATGGTCTGCCACGGTGTAAAGCTGGGTGCTTTTGGTACCAGAGCCGGAAATAATCAAAGGCGTTCTGGCCTCGTCAATCAGAACCGAGTCCACTTCGTCGATGATGGCATAACAAAGACCGCGCTGTACCATTTTTTCTTTGCGCACCACCATGTTGTCTCTCAAATAGTCAAACCCAAGTTCATTGTTGGTGGCATAGGTGATGTCACAGTTATAGGCTTCCCGCCGTTCGTCGCCATCCATGCTGTTTAAGATACAGCCACAGGTAAGCCCCAGGAAACGATGCACCTGGCCCATCCATTCGGCGTCACGGCTAGCCAAATAGTCGTTGACGGTCACGATATGAACCCCGCGGCCCGTCAATGCGTTTAAGTAAGCCGGCAATGTAGCCACCAAGGTTTTCCCTTCGCCTGTTTTCATTTCTGCAATTCTGCCTTGGTGCAATACAATACCGCCCAAAATCTGCACGTCAAAGTGACGCATGCCCATGACACGTTTGGCTGCTTCTCTTACCACGGCATAGGCTTCCGGCAACAAATCGTCCAAGGATTCGCCGTTTTGGTATCTCTGTTTAAACTCCTCTGTCTTGCCCCGCAGCTCTTCGTCGGTCAAGACCTCCATGGAGCTTTCCAGGCTATTGATTTTGGCAACAATTGGTTTCAGCTTTTTGACTTCTTTTTCGCTGTAATTGCCAAAAATTTTTTCCAACAAACTCATGCTTTTCCACCTCAAATATAATTTATGCGTTCTCATTCGCCTATTGACCAGTTTATCAGATTCCGCCGCTTCTAGCAACTGTTATTCCAATTATTTAAAAATTCGTTCACAGTTTCTTCACATTTTCAGACAGGATTTTGCAAACCATTTCGCCAAAAAAGACGCGTCCTTGCCAAAAACGGCCAGAACGCGTCTCCTTGTTTAATACATATTGCTATATGCCGAGTTTTGATAACCGGCAGAACCTGTGGTCACCTGATTATACGGTGCATCGATGGTGGGCACTTTACCGGTTTCATAATCGGTACGGGCGCCATAGGTGCTGTGATAGGTGGAATTGGTTGTGGTGGAATTGGTTACATTATCTTTGAGATTGTTCCAATCGTTTTTTACATCATTAGCCATGTTGTTCATATCGGTTTTCATGCCGTTTTCCCACTGGCTCATGATGCGGCTGCCGCTTTCGTTATAATAGGTGCCGTCCAGCGCCCGGCTTAAGTTGGTGCCTGTGGAACCGGAGCAACCGGCAAAGCAAAGCATGGCGCCGATGGCGGCCACAGCTACATAATATTGTTTTTTCATGGTTTTCCTCCTCCTGTTTGAAAAAGAATATGACTGCCCCATTATTTTTTGTCAAACAAGAGGGAAGATACTATCGAAGTTGTGGCAGGAAAGACAGTTTTTGGGTGGCAAAAAATAGAAATCAAAAAACTTTTACGACATCGCCAAAAGAAATAGCACTGTGGTTCCCATCTGACGTAGCGTTTCTGTTTCTATCCGCTTTTCTTCCCCTTCTCGCCCGCCATTGGGCGCATAATCCAAGGCATGCACCTGTAAATCCTCTCTGTCTGTCAGTTTTTCTAGCATTTCCTGCTGTTCCTCGTCCCAATCTTCTGCCAATATCACAATTTCTTTTGACACAGGATTGCCCACTTCCTGATAAAAATACGCATCTGCAATACCCAATTCTTCTTGATAAAGCGCCAAAAGGCTTAAAACGCGCAGTGCCTCCATTTTCATTTCTTCCTGTCTCGTTCCTTCCCCCGAAAACTCTGTAGCCGTCAAGAACTCAATCTGGTCGATGCCGGTTGCTTCTTTCAAACTTTCTTTTTTCTCGTCTGTCCATTCCATGGCACTAATGCATAACCCATTGTCTTTGGTCCGCACCGCATAACTGACCAAGTCCCATTCGTCCCTATGTTGGCGCAAATAATAAAATGCATCGTCCAAGTCTTGTTTGGAATAGACAGCCGGTGCATCATACACCAGATCATAGCCGTCTGTGGTTTCCGAAAACGAAAAAAGTGACGTACTGTCATCCAAAAGCGGCACCACATGCAGCTCTTTTTGAAACCCGCCAAAATAATATCCGCCACACTGCGTCGGGTGCGCATCAATATAATCGCAAACCTCTGTGGATGTCATTTGGCTTGGGATCTCCCCCTGGGCCCCAAAGGCACAAACCGGAAAGAGTAGCAGGATCCACACCAAAAAAATCCATCTCCATTGTTTCATGCAAGCCACCTCCCTTTTCTTTGATTATCCATCCACCCCCTTTCCCTTGTCAATGCCAAAAAGGTGTTATCACCAATTTTTGACAAAAAAGAATTGAGCCTTTTCGCACTTTCTTGTACAATAGAAAAAAACATTCTTTTTGGGAAACATTGTTTCAAAGGAGGACCTTCATGCAACTAGAACGTGCCTGTGGTGTCTTGCTCCATCCATCCAGCCTGCCTTCCCCTTACGGGGTGGGCGATTTGGGGCAAGCTGCCTTTGATTTCATTGATTTTTTGGCCGAAGGCGGACAAACCCTTTGGCAAGTCCTGCCCCTGGGCCCCACCGGCTATGGCGATTCGCCTTACCAATCTTTTTCGGCCTTTGCGGGAAACACTGCTTTTTTAAGCCTGGAACAGCTGGTCAAAGACGGCCTTTTGGAGGAAAACGACCTTTCCTCTTTGCCCCATCTGCCAGAAGACAAAGCCGACCTTGACGGGGCCATGGCCTTAAAAATGCCTCTGCTCAAAAAAGCTTTTTCTCACTTTACCCCCACGGCAGACTATCTTTCCTTTTGCAAAAAAAATGCCCACTGGCTGCCGGATTATTGTCTTTTTTGCGCCTTAAAAGAAGCCATCTTTGCCGCCAGAAAAGACGGAGCCGAAACGGAAGAATTTTTGGACTTTTGCGCCCAAAGCAAAGGTCTTTTGACCGAAAACCAAATGCGGGATTATTATTTTGGCGCCGTTTGGGTCAGCTGGCCCGCTCCCTTGGTCAAACGGGAACAAGCCGCCCTGGCCAAAGCCCAAGGCCAGTTTCAAGAAACCATCGATTTTCTTTCTTTCCTGCAATACCAGTTCCATCGCCAGTGGCAGGCAGTCAAAACCTATGCCAACGAAAAAAACATCCGCATCATTGGCGACATTCCCTTTTTTGTCTCCTTTGATAGCGCCGACGCCTGGGCCAACCAGGGGCTTTTTGCCTTGGACGAAACCGGCTTTCCGTTGGAAGTGGCCGGGGTGCCGCCGGATTATTTCAGCCCCACCGGCCAGCTTTGGGGCAACCCCGTCTATCGCTGGAAAGCCCACGAAGCCGACGGCTTTACTTGGTGGTGTCAGCGGATGGCCCATCTGTTGGAAGATGCAGACTTGGTCCGTTTGGACCATTTCCGGGGCTTTGAAAGCAATTACTGTATCCCCTTCCCCTCCGAAACGGCCATGGAAGGAAAATGGAAAAAAGGGCCGGGCAGGAAACTATTTTCGGCCATGGAAAAAGCCTTGGGGAAACTGCCCATCATCGCCGAAGACTTGGGCGTCATCACGCCCCAGGTGGAAAAGCTCCGTCTTTCTTGCCAATTTCCCGGTATGAAGATTTTACAGTTTGCCTTTGATGGCAATGCCCAAAACCCTTATTTACCTTATTTATATGAAAAAAATTGTGTCGTTTACACCGGCACCCACGATAACGATACCTCCATCGGTTGGTACCAGTCCACCAACGAGGACAGCCGGGACCAATTCCGCCGCTATACCAACTCCGACGGTTCTGCCCCCGGCTGGGATTTGATCCGCCTGGCCATCTCCTCCACGGCGGCCCTGGCCATCTATCCCCTGCAGGACATTTTGTGCCTGGACACCTCCGCCCGTATGAACACGCCGGGAAGCCTGGGAAACAACTGGCATTGGCGCTATACCAAAGACCAGCTTTTGCCTTCCTATGCCAAAGATTTAAAAGCCTTAGCCACACTCTTTGGCCGATAACCACAAAAACCCCCGTCCTCAACAGAGGATCGGGGGTTTTCTTTTAAACAATCTGGTTTCCTTGGGCGTCGTACAGTTCTTCCTGCCAATCTAGCATTTCGTTGGGTTCTATAAACTTGCCAAATTCGTCTGTTTCCAGTATGTTCACACAGACAACATGATATAGCCCCACACTGTCTTTAGCCACCACATACATCTTCACTTTGGCGCCCGGCGTCACTTCCTGGCGCAGCTGGATTTCCTCTCCTTTGGTCTCATCCAAAGAAAACGTGGTCTCATAAATCCGATTTCCCTCTTCCATCACCACAAAATACCAATCGGTAAAGGTGACATCCGTCAGCACTTGAGAAGCCCAAAGGGTTCCCTCCAGCACAAAGGCCGGCTTTTCCACATCGCTTCTTGCCATTTTGTATTCCAAAGAGTGGGGAAATTCCGGCGAAAAAGATGGCAACAGCGACTCCCTTGGCGGCCCGGAAAACCACATGCTTTCCGTTTTTTCCACGCCGTTTTCTACTACCACCAGCCGTCCTTCCACCGATTTTAGTACGTCCACTTTTCCTTCGCCCACAAAGCGGCCGTTTTCCTTTTCCATCTCCACCACATCATCGCCCAAAACCAACTGTACCTGGGCACGAGAGGTGCTTTCTTTTAACGAAACAGAAAAAGAGGCCATAACCGTTTTTTCTGCCCAGTTGACATTGAAAAACCGTACATCCTGGGCCTCCACCAACGATTGGCTGACAGTCATTTCCTGGGCAATCTGGTCATAAACACCAGAAAGGGTATTGTTGATTTCGTTTCTTGTCTGAAGCAGTTGGCCGTTCATCCGCCCTATCTCCCGCTCCACCTGGCATAAGGAACGCCAACAAAGCACCTGCCCCACCGCAAGCACCGCCACCAAGCACCAAGACAGCGCCACCCAAAACCTGGGCAGTGTCATCGTTTTTTTCCGTTTCTTTTGCTCCTTTGGTTCCTTTTGTTCCTCCTTTGGCGCCTCTACTGGCCATTTTCCTTCTTCCATACACTCAGCACCTCCGCAAGTACCGTTTCCTCTGTTTCATCCAAAAGCCTGGTCAGCACCCGGCTTTCTTCCGCTGCTTGCTGTTCGTATACTTTGGCACAAACCAACTGATGGCGATAGGCTTCTTTTCGATACACCACCGAAATTTCTTTTGGTACCCAACCCAAAAACACATCATCGCTGACCAAATCTGCCGCCCAGGCCACATACTGGGTGTTGTTGACGTGGCCATTGGTGTCTGTTTCGCTGCGGCGCACCCGAAAGGCCACGTTTTGGCTTGGGGGTATGGTTTGGGTCTCTTTTGGCATCCGAAATTTTTCGTTTTCCAGCACCGGTGGCTCTCCACTGGCATAGGCCGCCTCCATCTCCTTTGGAATGGGGCAGGGCCGTCGCCGCTCCAAGTCCATAAAAATCCATCGAGAAGCCGCCTGCACCAACACCTCTCCTGTTTCGTTGACCACTTCAAAGCTACGCTCTGCCTGTAATCTGCGGCACTGGGTAGCCCAGGTGGAAATGGTCACCGTTTCGCCGCATACCGGCCACCGCTTTACAAGAATATGCCAGTTGGTCAGCGCCCAACCTCGTTTTTCTTCTTCCAAATAAGAAAGGGTATAACCCAAAGAATCGGAATGGGCAATGGCCGTATCTTGTAACAGCGCCAAAAGGGCCTGTTGGCTCAGATACCCTTTGATGTTCAGTTGATGATAGGTGATGGTGGTTGTCTGCTGAAATTTTGCCATGGTTGAACTCCTTTTTTCCTTACAGTACGGGAGAAATCAGGCGGCTGACCGCTTCTTTAAACCGGAACCGGTGGCCCCGTTTTTCGTACCATTCGGGGGTAATCTCCGTACACTCTTTCAAATCCTTGCGAAACTTTTCTTCCAATTCCTCCACCGTGTGGGGGTCATACAAAAAGGCATTGACTTCAAAATTGAGCCGAAACGACCGCACATCCATGTTGGCCGTACCGACACTGGCGGCAATGCCGTCGATGCAGACGGTTTTGCTGTGGATAAACCCGGTTTCATATTGATAGCATTTCACCCCGGCTTCCAACAGCTCGCCCAAATAAGACATACTGGCCCAGTAGACAAAGGGATGGTCCGGCTTTCCGGGAATCATAATCCGCACATCAATGCCCGATAACGCCGCCACCCGCAGCGCCTCTTGAATCCCGGCATCAGGGACAAAATAGGGCGTTTGGATAAACACGCTTCGTTCGGCCTCGTTAATCATTTTAAAATAACTGTTTTGCACGCTGCGCCACTGGGTATCGGGGCCGCTGCAAACAATTTGGGCCGGCAAATAGCCAAAGTGTTCTTTGACCGGTGGAAAGAAAAACGAATTATAAGGCACCGACCGCTTGGCGCTGTAATTCCAGTCCATCAAAAACCGAATCTGTAACTGCGCCACCACATCGCCCCGCAGCCGCACATGGGTGTCGCGCCAAAATCCAAACCGTTTCACCCGTCCCAAATACTCATCGCCAATGTTAAATCCACCCACATACCCAATTTTTCCATCAATGACCACAATCTTGCGGTGGTTTCTGCTGTTAAAGCGGACAAAGGCCGGGGCCAAAAAGGGCATGGCCTCGCCGCCGGCTTCTTCCAACGGCCGGAAGAACCCCTTGGGCAACAACCAATTTCCCATGTAATCATATAACACCCGCACCTGTACGCCTTCTTTGGCCTTTTTGGCCAACGCCTGCACAATCTTTGTCCCCAGGGCATCTCCGCGCACAATGTAATATTCCAAATGGATAAATTTCTGGGCCCGCTCGATATCATCCATCAGCGCATCAAACTTCTTGTTTCCGTCAAAAAAGAAGTTCAATTTGTTGTTAAAGGTCAGCCAGCTGCCGCTATGGACATTCAAAAAAGCAAAGTCGTATAAATGGTGATAGCTTTGGGATAGTCCAAGCCCGTCGTGGCTAAAGGCTTGTTTTTCAATTTCCAACGTCAACGCTTCGTTTTGATCCACAAAGTCGATCAGGGTTTGATGGTCGTTTTCTGCCTTTTTCAAAAACACTTTTTCTCTAGAGACACTGCGTCCCAAAAATAGATAGATGATAAACCCCAACACGGGAATAAAAAACAACACAAAGAGCCATGCCCAAGTGCTGGCCGGGCTGCGCCGCTCATAAAATACAACAACGGCTGCCAACAACACATTGACCACAAACCAGGCCGCAACCAAAACCAAAAGAATTTCCCACGGTGTCACCTTCTGCTCCACCTCCTCTCCCAAGCAAAAATTTCTCCTCTCTGTGTCAGTTTACCTGTTCCAAGAAAAAAAGTCAAATCGGTACTTTTTTTCCTGCTTTCCCGAAAAAAGGAGAGAATTTTTACAAAATATCCTCTCCTTTTGTAATTTTTCTATTCCCTTTGCGCCAAAACCGTGGTAAAATGTAAGAAGTTTGTAGTTACCCTGAAGGAGGATGCGAAAATGCAATTGCAACCAAGCGACATTTTTATTATCATTGCGGTGATTCTTGTGGCCGCTCTGGGGGGGATGGTCTGGGTTGGAAAGAAAAACTATGCCAAAAATCTGGAGGCTCAGTCGTTCATCAATCAATATAAAATGGTAACACCCATTTTAATCATCGACAAACGAATGGCTCGCCCGACACCAGAAAACCTGCCAAAGGCCATTTATGAAAAAATGCCAAAAGCAGCAAAGTTAAGAAAAATGCCCATTGTGAAGGCAAAAGTTGGGCCGCAGATTACCACATTGCTCTGCGACAAAAACGTCTATGACAATCTTCCTGTGAAAAAAACCGTCAAGGTGGAATTGGCCGGCATCTACATCTCTTCCATCGTCGGCATGAACTTGGAAAACAAGAAAAACAAAACCATTCGCGAAAAAATTGGCCTTTGGGCAAAGAAAAACATGAACCGCAACTAAACAAAAAAAGCGTTTCTGCCAAACCGTTGGACAGAAACGCTTTTTTCTTTGCTTTTATTTATAAGGTAATGGTCAATTCCACCGGGCAATGGTCGGAACCAAAAACATCGGCATGGATTTTGGCATCCTGCATTTTTTCTGCAATGGACTTGGAGACTACAAAATAGTCAATTCGCCATCCAGCGTTATTTTTTCTGGCGTTAAACCGATAGCTCCACCAGGAATAGGCCCCCGTCGTATCGGGATAGAAATACCGGAAACTATCCACAAAACCGCTTTCTAACAGCTCTCCAAATTTTCCTCTTTCTTCATAAGTAAAGCCAGCGTTACCCACATTGGTTTTTGGATTTTTCAAATCAATTTCTTCATGGGCCACATTGAGGTCGCCGCAGAAGATCACCGGCTTTTTCTCGTTTAAGCCACACAAAAATGCCCGCATATCGTCTTCCCATCTCACCCGATAGTCCAGTCTTGCGTTTTTATCCTGGCTATTGGGCACATAGGCGGTAACATAATAAAAGTTTGGATATTCCAATGTAATCAAACGGCCTTCGTGGTCATGTTCGTCAATGCCCATGCCATACTGTACCGAAAGGGGCGCCTCTTTGGCAAAGACGGCCACGCCGGAATAGCCTTTCTTTTCGGCATAGTTCCAAAACTGATGATACCCTGGCAAATCCAGTTCAATTTGGCCTTCTTGTAACTTGGTTTCCTGCACCGAAAAAAAGTCTGCATCGGCCTGGTGAAAAAAATCCAAAAACCCTTTGCCAACGGCCGCCCGCAGCCCATTGACATTCCAGGAAATACATTTCATTGTTTTTCTCCTCCTTCAAACCGTTCCAAAATCACACCGGCTTCTTTGAGCATCTCAAGGGACAACTCATCGGGATAATCGCCGCGATAAATGATCTTTTGAATCCCTGCATTGATACACATTTTGGCACAAATCACACAAGGCTGTGTGGTCACATAAAGCGTGGTATTGGCCGTGCTGACCCCCACGTTGGCCGCCTGGATGATGGCATTTTGCTCGGCATGAAGGGCCCGGCAAAGCTCATGGCGCTGCCCGGAAGGAATCTTCAACTCCTGGCGCAGACAACTGTTGCGGTCGGTGCAATGAAAGGTACCGGAAGGGGCGCCGTTATAGCCGGTGGTGATGATGCGATTGTCTTTGACAATCACAGCCCCCACCTGGCGGCGCAGGCAAGTGGAGCGGGTTTTGACAATCTCCGCAATTTCCATAAAATACTCGTCCCAGCTGACACGCATGGGCATCTCTCCTTTCCATCAAACGGTCTCACTGCCGTTTTTGGCCGCTCTGTTTGGCGGCACTGATTGCCTTTCATTATACCATGTTCTTTGGCCCATGACTATGGCATCTGCCACATTTTTTTCTCCTTGGCTTCTTTCGTCCCCTTTCCCATCTCTGCCAGAAAAAAAGCAAACAAAAAACGGTGTTTTACACACCGTTTTCTATTTTTATGGCAACAGCAACCGGTCTCCCTCCAAAATCCAGTTTTCGTCGGTCAAGGCGTTGGCCTCGCGGATGGCTTCCACCTGATCGGTGGTGCCATAGTGGGCCATACTGATACTCCAAAGGGTATCTCCGGCCTGCACTTGATAGATGGTGGGGGCCGTTTGTGCCGTTGATTCTGTTGGGGTTTCTTCCATCCCGCCTTCTGGCTCGGCCGCTTCTTCCAGGGTCACCTGGGCGCTGGCAAAGACGGCCCGGGCTGCTTCTTCCAACTGGGCGTTCATCTGGTCATAGTTGGCCTGCATGGTCAGCACTTCGCCTTCTAAGGTACGAATGCGGCCGTTATTTTGCACCAAATGCACCGCCATCAAAAAACAAGCCACACAGAGGCTACCGCAAACGGCGCTCAGCGCCATATACCGATGGTGCGCCGCCGTCTGGGCCTCTTCTTTTCGCACCAAAAGCCGCCGGATTCTCCCGGCCGCATCCACCCGGTCAATGACTTCTTCTGGCACTTTCTTTTTGCTTCCAAAGCCAAAAAAGCGGGCAATGGCTTCCCGGCCGCTGACAGTCTCCTCTTCTTCCTCCACCAAAGCCTTGGGCTTTTGTGGGCTGTGCTCCACCATATAATTTTGCATGGCTTCGTTTTTTTCATAATAGAGAAAATACCCCCGGGCCGGCCTTAACGACCGGCCGCTTTGGTCATAGACATAAAACGTGTCTGTTTTTTCCACCGGGTCCATCAAAAAAAGCACATGGCCGCTTTCTGGGAAACATTCTTTGTGAAAAGCTTCGTCTTTGCCCATCAGATAAATGCCAAAATCCGGCTGGATATGGGCCCACCCCACCAGCTGCATCCCCTGAAAATACAAGGCCAGCTGTCTGTGGATATAGGACCAGCTTTCTTCCGTAAACACCGTCCCGTCGGCATCCATCACCGTCTCTCGCCCTTCAATGGCGCCGCTGATCATCACCGTCTCTTTTCCATCTTCCTCCGTCTTTACTTCTCCCACCAGCACCGCCAAATGCTCTCCGGTGCCGCTTCTTGCCAGTTGCCCCAAAAAGGTGTAGACATAGTCCTCCATATACACGGACTTTTCTTTATCCAAACTTCCCATCTGCTTGACATTGCGTGGGAAGGTGTTTTCGGTTTCCTCCACCCTGTCTTTTGTTTCCTCCAACTGCATACCGTCAGCCTCCTTCTTCTTCTGTGTGAACAACTTAAGAGAAATATACCAGTTTTTTCCTTTTTATTTTGTAAAACCGTGTCGGCTTTCCCGTGTTTTTTCTAGCAAAAAGCGTCTTTTTTCGCTCTTTGCCCGTTGCGCAAAACCGCGGAAGGTAGTATGATAGGAACAGAAAATCTAAACAGAGGGAGAAACCTATGAGAGTCAGAAGAAAACCCTGGGCTGCCGGCGAAATTGCCCAAAACAGCCATATGATTCACGATCCGGCTTCCTTCCGCGGCCATTGGAAGGACGCTTTTGGTAACGACAACCCCATCTATCTGGAAATTGGTTGCGGCAAAGGCCAATTTTTGTCCCGCAATAGCCTGCGCTATCCCGATGTCAACTTCATCGGCATCGAACGGGATGAAACCGTCATCGCCACCGCCGCCCGCCGTCTGTCGGAAAGCCAGAAAAACCTCCGTTTGGTCAACGCCAACGTGGTAGACTTGTTGGACTTTTTCACCCCCGGTGAAATTGACCGCCTTTACATCAATTTTTGCGATCCTTGGCCCAAAAAGAAATGGGCCAAACGCCGCTTGACCCATCGGCTGTTTTTGGAAAAATATGCAGAGCTTTTGGGCGAACATGGCGAAATTTTCTTTAAAACCGATAACCGGCTGCTCTTTGAGTTTTCCCTCAATGAGTTTTGCGCCACCGACTGGCGTCTGTCCAAAATCACATTGGACCTGCACCACAGCGAATGGGCCGAAGACAACATCACCACCGAATATGAAGAAAAATTTTCTTCCATGGGCATGCCCATCTATCGTCTGGAAGCCAGATATGAACCAAGAAACCAAGAAAAATAAGAAAAAAACAAAAAAAGACCTGTTTTTCGGCGCAGCTTCCTAAGAAAACAAAGATGGCAGCAATCCTTACATCCAAAGGATTGCTGCCATTTTCTTTTTGCTGAGGTTGTTTTCTTCTGAAGACTGCGATCGCAATTTCCAAGAAGAAAATATGAAAAACAAAAACAATGTTTTCTTCTTGGAAAACCGCTTTTCACAGGTCTTTTTTGTTCTTTTTTCTTACCCAATGATGGCCTGCATCCAGGCGCGGTACTCTTTTTGGGTTGTCATGCTGACAAACCGGCCGCCGCTTTTTTCGCAGCTTTGGCGCAGCGCCCCTTGAAATTGCCGCAAGGCTTGGCTGTAGCTTTCCAGCAACACAGCGTCAATGCTCAAATCCAAAAACGCTTCCGTTTCCCGGTCGGTCAGGCGAAAATCGCCCAGCATTTTGGGCGCCGCTTCTTCCGGGGTAAGCACTTGTACCAAATGCAGCTTTTGTCTGGCGTGGGAAAGCCGCTGTAAGGCCTTTGCCGGGTCGTCCTGGCTAAACCCATCGGAAAATACATAGCAAATGCCTTCTTTGGGCCGCGGAATGCTTTGTACCGCCGCCCGCAGCAAATCCGTTTTCCCGCCGCAGGAAATCTGCTCCAAAAATTGCAGTAGGGAAGGAAAATTGGTCTGGCCCTGGCCGCTTTGAAACACCTTTGTCACCCCGTCAGAAAAAACAAACAGCTTCACCCAGTCGTTGCGCTTCATGGCCACATAGGCCACAGAAGCCGCCAAGACGCTGGCCGTCCAAAACTTTTCTCCTTCCATGGAGGCGCTGGCATCCAAAAGCAGATGGACCATGGCTTGTTTTTCTTCCAGATACACTTTTGTGTACAACTGTTCTTGTCTGGCAAAGCTGCGCTTATCCACCCGGCGCAAGTCGTCGCCTGGCATATAGGGCCGAAAGTCGGAAAATTCCATGGATTGCCCCTTGGCGCCGCTTTTTCTTTGGCCGTTCATGGTCTGGTTATGAACTTTTTGCTTCCAAGGCAGCGAAAGCCGGTTTAAATAGGCCAAATATTCTTTGGTAAACACTTCACTGATTGTTTTCATAGGCGCTCTTCTTTCCAAAGACCATCCAAAATGGCGTCTGCCGTTACCCCATCGGCAAAGGCTTCAAAATTGAGAAACATTCTGTGGTGCAGCGCTTCTTTGGCCGCCGCGTGCACATCTTCAAAGGAGACATTAAACCGGCCATCCAAAAGGGCCAACACCCGGCAGATGGCGATGATGGCCTGGGCCCCACGAGGGGATGCGCCACAGCCGACGTATTTTTTCACCATTTCCGGCGCCGTTTCGCTTTCCGGATGGGTCTTTAATACCAGTTCCATCACCTGTTCCAATACCGGCTCTGCCACCGGTACCTCCGCCGCCAAACGGCGCATTTCCAAGATTTTTTCTCCGTCAAACAGCGCCTTTGGCGCAGGCCGCTCTACCCCCGTCGTCAAACGCACAATTTCCATCAATTCTTCCTTGGTGGGAAATTCCACATTCAATTTCAGCATAAACCGGTCCAGCTGGGCCTCTGGCAGAGGATAAGTCCCTTCTTGCTCGATGGGGTTTTGGGTAGCCAAAACAAAAAAGGGACTTGGCAGCGAAAACGTCTCCCGCCCGCCGGTAACGGTTTTTTCTTCCATGGCTTCCAACAGGGCACTTTGGGTTTTGGGCGTGGCCCGGTTGATTTCGTCGGCCAGCACCAAATTGGCAAAAATTGGCCCCTTTTGAAACCGAAACGACGTACCGGTTTCATTTTTGACCACCACTTCTGTCCCCGTCACATCCCCCGGCATCAAATCCGGCGTAAACTGAATCCGGGAAAACTCCATCTGTAATACGCGCCCAATGGTTTTCACCAACTGGGTTTTGCCTAAGCCCGGCTGCCCTTCCAACAGGACGTTGCCGCCTGCCACCATGGCGCAAAGTACCTTGCGCACCACGTTTTTTTGTCCAATGATATGCCGCCCGATTTCTGCTTCCATGGCCAAAAAATCGTCGGCAAACCAACTAAATTCTGTTTTTTGCAACAAAAGGCCCTCCTTTCAACCACTGTCTCTTCCATTATCTTCATTATAGGGGAGGCGCCTTTGGCTGGTCAATGAAACTTTTCTTAAGATTTTACTAGTCTTTTTGTCCCAGATGACGTATGATAAGAAAGGGGAAAAACGTAATAAAGGAGAGGAACCCATGAGATCACCCATTTGGGGCAACTTCTTTGCCCTGTTGCTACTCTTAATGTTATTATTTGGCCAAGTGTTTTTGACGCCGCTCATTTCCCTGATTCCGCTGAGCGAATTTCAAAGACAACTGGCTTTGAATCTATTGCTTTACGGACTGCCCTTGGCGCTCTTTTTTCTTTTGGTGCCAGAAAATCCCAAAACGGGACTGATGTTGCGCTGGCCTGGCAAGGTCAATTTGGTTTTGGCCTTTGCCTGTGGGATTACGGTCCAGCCATTGATGATGATTGTTTCGGCCCTTTCCAGTTTGGCCTTTCCAAACCAGGTGACAGAGGCCATCGCCTCCTATGCCGATACACCGGTATGGGAAATGTTATTGTTTGTGGCAGTGCTGCCGGCTTTTTTTGAGGAGCTTTATTTTCGCGGCCTCATTTTAGGCAGCTATCGCGGCGTGTCCTTTTTTCGGGCCGCTTTGGCGTCGGCCCTGCTTTTTGCCATCACCCATTTGGATGGACAGCAATTCTTCTATGCCTTTTTGATGGGCCTTTTGTTTGCTTATTTCACCTGCCGCACCCATTCGGTGCTGCCTTCCATGGTCACCCACTTTACCGTCAATGCCACCCAATCCCTTCTGGCCCATGCCCTTTTGGCTTCTCCTTTGGCGGCCGAAGCAGAAACGGATGCAGCCGTGACCATTTCTTCCATCGCCCTCAGCTTCTTGCAAACTTTGCCCATGACGATATGCTTCATCATTTGTCTGTTTTTGTTTGCCCGCCACAATGCCCCCAAAGGGGAACCGGAAGGCGAAGAAGCGTTGGACTTTGCCCCCATCGATGGCGGCCGAAGGCTGATTGATGGTTTCTACTTCTTGTGTATCGGTATTTTTATCTTCATTCTTTTTTTGGAATATTAAAAAACCCTGCATCCACCCATTGGGATGCAGGGTTTTTCTTCTTATTCAATGTGAAACTTTTTCATTTTTCGCCAAAGGGTGGCCGTACTGATACCCAAGGCGTCGGCCGTTTTTTTCCGCGACCCTTTTTGTTCCACCAAAGCCGCAATCAGCTGTTCCCGTTCTTCTTCTTCCAACGAAAGATTTTTCTTTTTTTCCATCGTCTCTACCAGCGGCATGCCTTCCACCAACTGGGCCAAAATTTCCGGCATCGTCTGGGCCAGCAATCCTTCCGTCAGCAGGAGATAAAGCCGCTGGAGCATATTGTCCAGCTCCCGCACATTGCCGGGGAAGGAATAGGCTTTTAACCCCTCCACCACCTGATGGATGGTTTTGGAATGTTCCTGGTAAACGGCAGGGTCCTTTTGGTTAAAATAATGCCACGCCAAGTCTTCCAAATCCTCTTTTCGCTCCCGTAATGGCGGCACCGGCAACGTCAACACATTGATGCGGTACAGCAAGTCCAACCGAAAGTTGCCCTGCTCCACCTCTTCCATCAAGTTTTTGTTGGTGGCAGCAATGATACGCACATCCACTGGAATAATGGTGTCACTGCCCACTGGGCGCACCTGCATCTCCTGCAAGGCCCGCAGGAACTTGGCCTGGAAGGAAAGGGGAATCTCCCCAATTTCATCCAAAAATAACGTGCCGCCATTGGCCAGCTGAAACAGCCCCACTTTCCCGCCTTTTTTTGCCCCCGTAAAGGAAGCATCGGCATAACCAAACAATTCGCTTTCCAAAATGCTTTCCGATAACGTGGCACAGTTGAGGGCCACAAAGGGTTTATGCTTGCGGTCGCTGGCGTTATGGATGGATTGGGCAAAGAGTTCTTTCCCCGTGCCGCTTTCGCCGGTGATCAAAATGGGGGAATTGGTCTTGGCATAGGACTGGGCCAAAGAGACAGAATACCCCAATGCCTCACTTCGATAGACAATGTCCGAAAAATGGTATTTGGCCACCAATCCCTTTTCTGCCAACAACGACCCAATCTGTGTCTCCTCTGCCGCATTCATGGCATTATATTCATTGAACACCGCAATGGCGCCCAATAACCGTCCGTTTTTAAAGATGGGAGAACGGGTGATGCTGATTTTTTTGTTGTTGCGCACCGTCACCCGGTTTTTTTGTACTTCCCGCGTTTCCAGTACTTTCACCAGCTCCGACCCCGGAAAAATTTCCGTCGTATCGCGATAAAGCATATCTTCCCGCCGCAAACCGAAAAAGTCGCATCCCCATTGATTGATATTGGTAATCACCCGGTCGCAATTGATAATCAAAACGCCGCTGTGAGCAAAATCCAAAATAATTTCCAGCGCGCCTTCGTTCAATTCCTTGCTAAAGCGCACGTTCTCTTTTCCCATGGTTCTACTCCTCCCTTTCTCTTCGTTTCAGTATAGCAGATTTCAAATGAAAGAAAAAGAGTGTTTTTGAAATAATTTGAAATCATTTGAAAGAGAATGAAAAGGTGGAAAATGGCCTTTCGCCTTTTTTATCAAAAAAACGAACTTCCTTTTGGTAAAATCCTATAGTTTTTTTAAATTTAGTCAGTTTTTTTGTAAAAAAAGCACATATTTTTACTTTGGCACGACTTTTGCTTAATAACACTGCAAAAATAAAATCATTTGTTATTGCGACAAAAGGAGGATTTATTTATGAAAAAGTTTTTTGCCATTTGCATGGCAGCCATGATGGCCTTTGGCGCCGTTGGCTGCTCTAGCAGCACAGAAGGCACCACCGAAACAAACGAAAGTACAGAAACCACCGAAAGCACCGAAGGAGAAGAAACTTCCGAAGCAACGGGAGAAGAAATTCTCATCGGCGGCCTGGCTCCTTTGACCGGCTCCGTAGCCGTATACGGCACCGCAGCTGTCAATGGCGCAAAATTGGCTTTTGATGAAATCAATGCCAACGGCGGTATCTTGGGCGGCAGCCAGATCAAATTTGAAGTTTTGGACGAAAAAGGCGATGCCACCGAAGCAGTCAACGCTTACAACAAACTGTCCAGCATGGACATGGTTGCTTTGATTGGTGACGTAACCAGTAAACCAACGGCAGCCGTTGCTGAAATGGCAGCCAGCGAAAATATGCCAATGATTACCCCAACCGGTACTTCTGCCGACATCACCACCTATGGTCCAAACGTATTCCGTGTTTGCTTCCTGGACCCAACCCAGGGCAAAACCATGGCAGACTTTGCTTCTGAAACCTTGGGTGCAACCAAAGTAGCTGTCATCCATAACACTTCCGACGACTACTCCGACGGTATTGCCACCGCTTTCAAAGAAGAAGCCGCTGCTTTGGGCATGGAAGTGGTAGCCGATGAAGGGTACGGCAACGACGACGTAGACTTCCGTGCACAGCTGACCACCATCGCACAGTCTGGCGCAGAAGTGCTGTTGATCCCAGATTACTATGGCAAAATTGCTCTGATCTCTTCTCAGGCCAAAGAAGTTGGCGTAACGGCTACTTTGCTTGGCGGCGACGGCTGGGATGGTGTTGCAACTGCATTGGATGAAAGCAGCTACGACGTAGTAGAAGGCGCTTACTTCTGCAACCACTACTCCACCATGGACGAATCCGAAAAAGTACAAAACTTCATTGCTTCCTATAAAGAAACCTACAACGAAGAACCATCTGCATTTGCCGCTTTGGCCTATGACGCAGCTTACATTATGGCCAACGCCATCGACGCTGCTGGCTCCACCGATAAACAAGCCATCGTCGATGCCATTGCTGCCACCGATTACGAAGGCATCACCGGTCATATGACCTTTGATGAAAATGGTGACCCTGTGAAAACCATCTCCATCATCCAGATGAAAGATGGTGCTTACACACTGTATGGCACTGTAGAACCTTAATCTTTTTGTTGTATCAGGCGGCCGGCCGGTTCTTTGCCGGCGGCCGCCTTTTGCTTTTTTGTTACTGTTGCCGACACTGGGAAAAGCGCGCAGCTGCTCTTTGCGCCTTTCTCCCAATGCCGGCACCGTTTGTTTTTTCCATTTGGAAGGGAGGATTTCCATGGACGCATTGTTTCAATTTCTGCGTCAATTGATCAACGGTTTACAATCCGGCAGTATCTATGCCTTGGTTGCATTGGGCTATACCATGGTATACGGGATTGTAAAGCTGATTAACTTTGCCCACGGGGATATCATCATGATCGGCGCCTACTGCACTTTGTTTTTCATCACATTGTTTGCAGGGGCTGGTCTTCCGGTTTGGCTTAGTGTCATTCCGGCCATGATTTTTTGTGCCTTGCTTGGGATGCTGTGTGAACGGGTGGCCTATCGTCCCCTGCGCCACAGCCCCCGTATTTCGTCTTTGATCACCGCCATCGGCATCAGCTTGCTGTTGCAAAACGGGGCCCAGCTGATCTTTTCTCCAAACCCACAGTCGGTGCCAAAAATTTTCTCCGCCGATGCACTGACCTTTGGTAGCTTTTCCATTTCCATCGGCGCCATCATCACCATCGTCGTTTCTCTGGCCATCATGGCGGCCTTGCAGGCCTTCGTCAAAGGCACCCGTTTGGGCAAAGCCATGCGCGCCGTTTCCGAAGACGACGGGGCAGCCAAACTGGTGGGTATCAATGTCAACTCCACCATCCAGCTGACCTTTGCCATTGGTTCTGCTTTGGCTGCCGTTGGCAGTATGCTTTACATTTCCGCCTATCCACAAGTACAGCCCACCATGGGTTCCCTGCTTGGGTTAAAAGCCTTTGTTGCGGCCGTTTTGGGCGGCATTGGCATCATCCCAGGCGCCATGATTGGCGGGTTAATCATGGGGATTTTTGAAAGCTTGACCAAAGCTTATATCTCCTCTCAGCTTTCCGACGCCGTGGTATTCGGCATCTTAATCATTGTTCTGTTGGTGAAGCCTTCTGGTATTTTGGGCAAAAACACCAAAGAAAAAGTGTAAGGAGGGACTGCTATCATGACGAAAAAAACGGCGTTTTCCTACGGCATCAATCTCCTTGCCGTCTTGGTTTTGTTTTTTGTATTATTGCTGTTAAACAAACAAGGGATCATCAATAAATACGTACTGGGTATTTTAACCTTAATCTGTATCAACATCATTTTGGCCGTCAGCCTGAACGTAACCACCGGCTGCCTTGGCCAGATTGCCTTGGGCCATGCCGGGTTTATGTCGGCCGGGGCCTATACGGCTGCCATTTTCACACAGGCTGGTATCATTCCTGGCGTGGGTGGCTATTTTGCCGGGCTGCTTTTGGGCGGTTTGGTGGCTGCCATCATCGGTATCATCATCGGTCTTCCTGCCCTGCGTCTGCGCGGCGACTATCTGGCCATCATCACTCTGGCCTTTGGCGAAATCATCCGTGTTGTCATTGAAAACATGACCATCACCGGCGGCGCCCAAGGGTTAAAGGGGATTAAAAAACTGTCTGCCTATGATATCTCTTTGTTTGGCATGAACGCCGATTTTACGGCCTTTGCCATTGTCTTTTTCTTGATGGTGCTTTCGGTTGTACTGATGTACACCATGATGGTTTCCCGTCATGGCCGTGCCATTTTGGCCATCCGCGAAGACGATATTGCATCGGAAGCAGCCGGTGTCAACAACACCTACTATCGTACCTTGGCTTTCACCGTTTCTGCTTTCTTCGCCGGCATTGCTGGCGGTATGTACGCCCACTACATTGGTATTTTGGGCGCCAAAAGCTTCGACTTTAACAAATCCATCGAAATCTTGATCACCGTCGTTTTGGGCGGCCTTGGCAGCTTCACCGGTTCTGTGGTTTCGGCCATTGCCCTTACCTCTCTGCCGGAATTGCTGCGCCAGTTCTCCGACTATCGAATGTTGGTTTATTCCATCGTGCTGATTTTAGTCATGATTTTCAAGCCTTCCGGCCTGATGGGCACCAAAGAATTCTCTCTTTCCCGCATTTTTGGCGGCCGCAAAAAAGTTTCTTCTGAGAAAGGAAGTGATACCCAATGAGTGAAGGAGCAAAAAACGTACCCGTTTTAGAAGCAGACCATTTGGGCATCAGCTTTGGCGGCTTGAAAGCCGTTTCCGACTTTAATATGACACTGGGCAAAAACGAACTGGTTGGCCTCATCGGCCCAAACGGCGCCGGTAAAACCACCGTCTTTAACCTGCTGACCGGTGTTTATGCACCAACGGAGGGGCTTTTGACCATCAATGGCGTACCGGCCCACGGCAAAAGCACCGACCAGATTGTGCGGATGGGTGTGGCTCGTACGTTCCAAAACATTCGCTTGTTTAAAAATTTGACGGTGCTGGATAATGTATTGGTGGCTTGCAGCCTCTCCATGCGCTATTCTCTGTTGGAAGCTGCACTGCGTCTGCCCCGTTTTTGGAAAGAAGAACGCAACTCCCGCCAAAAAGCCATGGAGCTGTTGAAAGTATTCCATTTGGAAGACTGTGCCGATTGGAAAGCCGATAACCTCCCTTACGGCAAGCAAAGAAAGCTGGAAATTGCCCGGGCCATGGCCACCAATCCCTCTTTGCTGCTGCTGGATGAGCCGGCCGCCGGCATGAACCCCACCGAAACCCAAGAATTGATGGATACCATCCGCCTGCTGCGGGAAAAATTTGACATTACCATTTTGCTGATTGAACACGACATGAACCTGGTGCTTGGTATCTGCGAAAAGATTTTCGTACTGGACTATGGCAAACTGATTGCCAGCGGTGACCCACAAACCGTCATCAACGATCCAAAAGTAATCACCGCTTACCTGGGCGCAGACGAAGAAGGAGGCGAAACAAAATGATGCTTTCTGTGGAAAACTTAAACGTATTTTATGGTCACATCCATGCCATTAAGGATGTTTCGCTCCATGTCAAAGAAGGAGAAATCGTTTCCCTCATCGGCGCCAACGGGGCCGGCAAAACCACCACGCTGCAAACCATTTCCGGCCTTTTAAAGCCAAAAAGCGGCACCATCACCTTTGAAGGCAAGGACATCACCAAAACCGAAGCCCATCAAATCCTGCAAATGGGCATTGCCCAAGTGCCGGAAGGCCGCCGTATTTTTGCCAATATGACCGTAAAAGAAAACCTGGAAATGGGCGCCTTTACCCGAAAAGAAAGTGCAGCCCAACTGAAAGAAGAACGGAAAAACTTCTATGATAAATTCCCTCGCCTGCGGGAAAGAAAAAAACAAATGGCAGGTACCCTAAGCGGCGGCGAACAGCAAATGCTGGCCATGGGCCGCGCTTTGATGGCCAACCCCAAAATCTTGATTTTGGACGAACCATCCATGGGCCTTTCTCCTTTGTTGGTAAAGGAAGTCTTTGAAATGATTAAAACCATCAACCAAAGCGGTGTGACCGTATTGCTGGTGGAACAAAACGCCAAAATGGCCCTCTCCATCTCCAACCGGGCCTATGTGTTGGAAACGGGGAAAATCACCATGGAAGGCGACGCCAAGGAATTGCTTCATAACGAATCCATCAAAAAAGCCTATCTGGGTGCATAATCAAAAAGGCAATCTTTGCCACTAATTTTTAACCAAAACAAAAACAGCTGGAATCCTTCCACAAGGATTCCAGCTGTTTTTTTTCCCCCAGGTTTCTGTTTGGAAAACTGCTTTCTTCCTTTCTGATCCAGCAAAAGAAAAACATTCATCACAGACAAATCCATTCCTATTTTTCCATAAAAAAAATCTTATGCATGTCCATGCATAAGATTTTTAATCAGAACCCAATATGAAATTAAGCCTGTTTTGGTGCGCCAACAGGGCAAGCGCCTGCGCAAGAACCACATTCGATGCAATCAGCTTCGTTGATTTTGTAAACGCCGCCATCTTCCACGATGCAGTTGGTAGGACATTCTGCAGCACAAGCACCACAACCAATGCAGCTGCTGTCAATCTGGTATGCCATTGGGATACACCTCCTCTTTTTTTACTCTTACTGTATTTTATCTTAAAATCCGCTTTTATGCAATAGGAAACACAGAAAAATATCGTGAATTTGTTATAGAAAAAAAAGCTTGTTTATGCTATTATTTTAGAAGAACAAGAAAAGGAGGATTCTTCATGTCTGACAAACCCATTGATGTCAGTGCCTCTTTGGAGGATTATTTGGAAGCCATTTATGTATTATACACCCGGCAAGGCCATGTGCGGGTCACCGATGTGGCCACGTTTCTTGGCCTTTCCAAACCAAGCGTCAACCGTGCCATCAACACCTTAAAAAACCAAAACCTGTTGGAGCATGAATATTATGGCGATTTGCATTTGACGCCTGACGGCGAAAAAATTGCCATTGACGTTTGGCAGCGCCATGCGCTTTTGCGCACCTTTTTGACCCGGCATCTTGGTGTGGAAGAAGCCGTTGCAGAAAAAGAAGCCTGCAAAATTGAACACAGTGTTTCCAAAGACACCATTGAAAAATTGAAACAATTTATGGAACAACTGGAACAATAACAGTCGCTTTTTGCGCTTTCACCAAAGAATAGGACGGTGATCCCCATGACACAAACCATTTTAGCCGCCATCGTTGGCATGTGCCTTGGCACCAGCCAGCTTTCTGCCTTTGTCTCCCTTCCCGGTGGACCAAGCGGGCCTTTGACGGTGGACCTGGCTCCCTATGTGGTACAGGAAGAAAAAGAACCTGGAACCCCTGCTGCTCCAAAGGAAGAAGACGTTTGTTCCCTCCCTTTGGCCCCGCAAACTGGTTCTGCCGAAAACACAGAAGCCAATCCTTCCACAGAGGTAACGGCAACGGAGGAAATCGATTATGCTGCTTTGGCCGCTTCCTTTCCTTCCACGCCCCTTTCCACCTCGTCTTTGGTGGGCCTGGACGATTCCAAAAGCTGGTGGTTTCGCCGCAACACCACAAAAACGCCGCCAACGGCACAAAACGACATCTGCATCTTTGACTATAACGCCTATTATCTTGGCGATACTTCCGAAAAAATCATTTACCTCACCTTTGATGAGGGCTATGAAAACGGCTATACGGCCCAAATTTTGGACATCCTCAAAGCCAACGATGTCAAGGCCGCTTTCTTTGTCACCGTTCCTTATATCGAACAAGAACCGGAACTGGTAAAACGGATGGTGGAGGAGGGTCATGTGGTAGGCAACCATTCCGACACCCATCCCAACATGAGTACCCTTTCCGAAGCCGATATGGCACAAGAAATCAACAACTGCAACGCGGCCTTTGAAGCCTTAACCGGTCGGCCCATCGATCCGTTTTTCCGTCCGCCAGCCGGAGAATATAGCATCCGCAGTTTGACCCAAACCAACTTGATGGGCTATCAAACCATTTTTTGGAGCCTTGCTTATCAAGATTGGGATGTCAACAATCAGCCAGGCAAAGACGCCGCTTATCACAGCGCCGTGGACTATGTCCATAATGGCGCCATCGTATTGCTGCATGCTGTCAGCCAATCCAACACCGAAGCGTTGGATGACGTGTTAAAAACCTTAAAGGCCGAAGGCTATCAGTTTAAAAGTCTCTATGACTTGCCCGATGCCCAACAGATGTTAGAAGCGCTACAGCAACAACAAGCCCAATAAAAGGAGGAGCATTCCATGGATCTTTTAAAATTGGATTATAACCATATGATGACCGAATTTGTTGGCCCCGCCGGCATTTCTCCCGCGGATTTGGCCGCCTTGGACGCACAGGCCAAGGACGCCGTTTTGGCCATGAAAACCAAACGGGCCGAAGGGAAAATCGACTGGCGCGACCTGCCCCATAACCAAAACAATATCATCGAAGACATTCTTTCTTATGTGGCCGAAGTCAAAGACGACTTTGATGCCTTTGTGGTACTGGGCATCGGAGGCAGCGCCCTTGGCCCCATCGCCGTACAGCAGGCCATCAACCACCCTTATTATAACGAATTGCCACGGGAAAAACGGGGCGGCTATCCAAAGCTTTATGTGGCCGACAACGTAGACCCAGAACGACTGGTTTATCTTTTTGATACCATCGACATCACCAAATGTCTCTTTAACTGCATCTCCAAAAGTGGCTCCACATCGGAAACCATGAGCCAGTTTATGATCATCAAAGAGATGCTGGAAGAAAGACTGCCCAAAGAAGAAGTGAAAAAACACATTGTCTGCACCACAGACAAAGAAAAAGGCAACCTTATCCGCATCGCCAAAGAAGAAGGTTACAAAACATTTTTCATTCCTTCCGGTGTAGGCGGCCGTTTTTCGGAATTGACGCCTGTGGGGCTTTTGCCGGCGGCCATGTGCGGCATTGACATCAAAGCATTGCTCCTGGGGGCTGCAGTGATGGATGAACGCAGCAACGAAGAGGACTGGCAGAAAAACCCGGCCTTCCTCTATGGCGCCCTCCATTATATCGCCATGAAACAGGGCAAAAACATGTCTGTCATGATGCCCTATGCCGATAGTCTGAAATATATTTCCGACTGGTATGCTCAGCTTTGGGCCGAATCTTTGGGCAAAAAATACGACCTGGACGGCAACGTAGTCCAAGTGGGTCAAACACCAGTAAAGGCCCTGGGCGTCACCGACCAACATTCCCAGGTACAGCTTTACACCGAAGGGCCTTTTGATAAGGTCATTGTCCTTTTGGGTGTGGAAGAATTCAAAGAAACCATCACCATCCCCAAAACCTATCAGGACATCCCCTCTTTGGGCTTTTTGGGCGGTGTCACCCAAAACCAGCTGATCCAAACCGAGCAGATGGCAACGGAATATGCCCTCTTAAAAAGCGGCAAACCCAACATGACCATCACCCTTCCTCGGGTCAACGAATTTACCCTGGGCCAACTGCTTTATTTTTTTGAAGTGGCCACGGCCTTTGCCGGGGAACTGCTCCATATCAATACCTTCGATCAGCCTGGCGTAGAAGAAGGCAAAAACGCCACCTATGCCATGTTTGGCCGTCCAGGATATGAAGAAAAGAAACGAGAACTGGATGCCCGTCCAGCCAAAAAAGCAGCTTACCAACTGTAAAACAGTTGCCTGTTCGTGTCTGCCGTTTCCTACGGCAGACACCCTTTTTCTATTTTTCTGCAAAGCAGTCACAAAGGAGTCTTCCACATGGAAAGTACGGAACGAAGAAACGAAATCATGACCATCCTTTCAGAGCGCAGTACGCCCATCAGTGCCTCTGCCCTGGCCCAACGCTTTGGTGTCACCCGGCAAATCATTGTTAAGGACATGGCGCTGTTGAAGGCAAAAAACACCGATATTTTATCCACCTCCCGCGGCTATGTGCTCCGCCAAGCCACCACCGGCTTTCAGCGGATGTTCCATGTCTGCCACCGGGGCGAAGAAATGGAGGACGAGCTCAACACCATCGTCGATTTGGGCGGCCATGTACTGACCACTGCCGTCAACCATCCTTTTTACGGCACCATGGGCGAAATGCTCAACATTAAAAGCCGCCGGGACGTACAACGGTTTTTGGACCGTCTCAAAGAAAGCCAGTGTGAACCGCTGCTGCGGCTGACCAACGGCCGCCACATGCATTTGGTGGAAGCAGACGAAGAGGAAACGCTGGATGAAATTGAAGGGGCATTAAAACAAAAAGGGTACTTGATTTTTGAATGAAAATATGATATATTTTCTTTTGACATTTTTACTGTATATACACCTGTGTATAGAATTTTAATCAAACCTAGGAGGCACATCATGTCAGAAGAAAAAGAATCCCTTTGGCGGCGCATATTAAAGCGCTATTTCATCAACGGGCTCAACGGTATGGCGTTGGGGCTATTTTGTACCCTCATTGTGGGGCTGATCCTCAAACAAATCGGCTCACTCATCGGCGGAGACGTGGGTAATTTTATCATCAATGCCGGCACATTGGCTTCTGTTTGCACCGGCAGTGCCATCGGCATCGGCACGGCCTACTGCATGAATGCCCCACGGCTGATTATTTTCTCCTCTGCCATCACCGGGCTTTTGGGCGCCAATGCGGCCGCTTTCATTGGTGGAACGCTGATTGTAGACGGAGCCGTCACACTCACCGGGGCCGGAGACCCCTTGGGCGCCTTTTTGGCGGTGGTCTTTGGGGTGGAAATTGGCCGCCTTGTTTCCGGCCGCACCAAAATTGACATCATCGTCACCCCGTCGGTGACCATTTTAAGCGGCGCCATTTTGGGCTCCATCATCGGGCCTCCCCTTTCTAACGGCATGATTTGGCTTGGCAACGCCATCAACGTAGCCACCCAGTTACAGCCATTTTTGATGGGTATTGTGCTTTCTGTCTCCATGGGTATGATTTTGACGCTGCCCATTTCCTCGGCAGCCCTTTCCATCATACTGGGGTTAAGCGGCCTGCCGGCCGGGGCTGCCACCATCGGCTGCTCCACCCAAATGGTGGGCTTTGCCGTGGCCAGCTTCCAGGAAAACAAATGGGAAGGTCTCTTTGCCCAAGGCATCGGTACTTCCATGCTGCAAGTACCAAACATCGTCAAAAAACCCCTCATCTGGCTGCCACCCACCATCGCCAGTGCCATCTTGGGCCCTTTGGCCACCTGTGTCTTCCATATGGAAAATAACCCGGCCGGCGGCGGCATGGGAACCAGCGGCTTGGTGGGCCAGATTATGACCTGGCAAACCATGGCAGGAAGCCGTCCAAACGGCGTGTTGCTGGCAGAAATTTTACTGCTGCATTTTATCCTCCCTGCCATTTTGACTTGGCTGATCAGCCAGTGGATGCGCAAAAAAGGCTATATCCAGTATGGCGATATGAAACTGGATGCCTAAAAAGCAAAGAAAACGAAAAAAAGCTGTCCCTTTTCAAGGGACAGCTTTTTTGATTATACCGGATATAATTCTCCCGTCACCGAATCCATCACAAACCCATATACATGGATGTCCGATGGAATCAATGGGTGGTGTTCCAACAAGTCCACCGACTCCCGCACAGAAGAAAACACGTCGTCAAAACCGTGGAGCCATTCTTCAAAATTGACGCCACAATAACGCATCATTTCAATATGGTCTTCGGCAACGCCTCGTTCTTTCATTTTTTCAATCATGTCGTGGCTATCAATGCTCTGTACGCCGCAGTCAGTGTGCCCCACCACCACAATTTCTGTGATACCCAGTTCAAAAATGCCAATCAGCAAACTGCGCACCACACTGCCAAAGGGATGGGAAATGACGCCGCCGGCATTTTTGATGATTTTCACATCGCCGTTTTTTAAGCCCATGGCCGCCGGCAACAGCTCTACCAAGCGGGTATCCATACAAGAGAGCACAGCAATTTTTTTATCGGGATATTTGCTGGTGCGATATTTTTCATACTGGTGCTCTTCCACAAATTTACGATTGTGCGCCAAAATTTCTTCGATCATCTCATACCTCCTCAATAGCCCAAGGTGTCGTTGATAAAAATCAAATGCATGCGATTGGTATTGCGCTGCTTGCGAATAATGCTATATAAATTGCAGATGCGCTCTGGACTTGCGCAATCGGCACAGACGCCGGTGACGGCACAAGGCGTTTTCCGCCCCAGGCTCATGCAAAGGGCCGGGCTCACCCAGGTTTTCAGCCGTTTTTCGGCCTCTGCCACATTTTCCACAATTTTATTGATCCCCACCAGCAAAATCACGCGATCCGGCCCAAAGTTCAGCGCGGCCACCCGGTTGCCGTTGCCATCCACGTTATAAAGTTCTCCGCCCATGGTCACTGCATTGGTCCCGGTGATATAGGTGTCTGCCAAAAAGCTTTGCCGCTCCAGCTGATGTTTTTCTTCCATGGTCAGAGTTGGGCTTTTCCGGTCCAAAAATTGATAGTCGCCGCTGCGCAACACATCCAAAAGCCCCACTTCTTCCACCGTCTTCGAACCGCCAATGGCAATCACTTCTTTTGGCCTTAACATTTGTTTCACCAGCGCCACTGCCTCTTCTTTTGTCTGCACAAAATAAGGGTTGATGCCGTTTTGTTTCAGTGCTGCCATGGTTTTATTTACTTTATGTAAAGTCATTTGTTCCAATCCGTATTCCATATCCCTGCTCCTTCCTTTCTTGTGATACCCTTTTAGCATACCACGAAAAAAAGGCCCTTTGCAAGGCCTTTGGACAAACAGAGGAAAAAAAGGAGGGCGCCTGCCACTTCCTCCGTGTGACAGACGCCTTGAGAAAAAGAAAAAAGTTTGGTTTGTTGTATGGTATATTCTTTACTTACCTTATTGCTGTTCAATCAGTTCCAGTACTTGTTCGTAGATTTCAGGATCTACCTGGCCTTCGCCTGTGCCGATAAATTCATCATAAACCGGCTGCAGTTTTTCCTGGAATGCGGCCATATCTACTTCGTTGATTTCCATGCCTTTGTCTGGCAAAGAAGCCAAGATTTCTGCTTCCTGTTCGTCGTTGATACTTCTTTGATAATCCTTCGATTCATTGGCAGCTTCCACAACGGCCTGCTGGATATCTTCTGGCAAATTGTTGTAATAATCCAAGGACATCAACACAGGAGCCGGGTTATAAACGTGGTTGGAAAGAGAAAGATATTTCTGCACTTCATAAAGTTTTGATGTTTCTACCATGGCCAGTGGGTTTTCCTGGGCATCGATGGCGCCTTGCTGCAAGGCGGTAAATACTTCTGTCCAGGCCATTGGCGTAGGGTCTGCGCCCAGAGCCGACCAAATGGCAATGTGCATCTGATTTTCCATGGTACGAATCTTCAAACCTTTACAGTCATCGGGAGTGACAATGGGCTGACGGCTATTGGTGATGGAGCGGAACCCATTTTCAAAATAGCAAAGCCCTTTGAGGCCTTGTTCATCCAACCCATCCAAGAACCCTTGGCACAAATCGCTGTCTGCCACGGCCCGCGCCGTTTCTGCATCGGGGAAGAGGAATGGAAGGTCGAAAACCAACAAGTCGTCGGTGAAGCTGGCTAACGGTGCAGCCGAGCAAATGGCTACTTCCAAAGTCCCCAGCTGTAACCCTTCCACCAAGTCACGTTCTGCGCCCAACTGGCCGTTATTGAATACGTCAATTTTGGCCCGGCCGTCGGTTTTTTCTGCCAATAACTCAGCCATTTTCGCAGCCCCCAGTGCATAAGGGTGTTCCGGCGCAACGACGTTACCAAGTTTAATGAGATATTCTGCTTCTCCGGCTTCTGCGCCCTCTGCGCCTTCTTCTGTCGTCGTTGTTGTGCCTGCATCGGCGGAGGCTTCTTCCGTTTTTCCTCCGCTACATCCTACGGCCGCAAATGCCATCAAAACCGCCAAACCCAGTGCAAATATTTTTTTCTTCATACGCAATTCTCCTTTTTAAACCGTAACCCATCCTCCGTCCGTTAACAAGGAAATCCCTGTCGTAAATGATGATGCATCGGATGCCAAATATAAGGCAGGCCCGATGATTTCATAGGCTTCTGCAAAACGCCCCATAGGAATACAGCCCACCAAGGCTTCATACCACTTGGGATCGCTGACCAGCTGTGTCACCAAAGGCGTTTTGTGATGCGCCGGTGAAATGGCATTGACGCGAACCCCGCTTTGCGCCCATTCTGCTGCCAAAATTTTTGTCAACTGAACCACGCCGCCTTTGGCACATCCATAGGCCACATTGCCCTTTAATGCCACATGGGCATTGATGGAAGCCACATTGATGACGCTTCCTTTTTTCTGCTGCACCATGTAGGCCCCAAAATATTTACAGCTGTAAAAAGAACCGATCAAATCCACCTGAATGATTTTTTGGAATTCTTCCGGCTCCAACTCCAGCGCTGGTTTTCGAATGTTCATACCGGCAGAATTGACTAAAATATCCACTCTCCCATATTGTTCTATCACTTGCTTGGCCACTTGTTCCACTGCCACGGGATCTGTCACATCCAGCGGAAAATAGCTGCATGGTTTTCCCGTTTCTTCCATCAACTGTGTCACCCTTTGTAGCCCCGCTTCGTTTTTGTCCAGCAATACCACCTTTGCCCCAAACTGGGCAAACCCGATGGCGATGGCCTCCCCCAATCCAGAGGCCCCGCCGGTGATTACTGCAACTTTTCCTTCAATGGAGTACCTCTCTTTTAAATCCGTTGGAACTTGAATATGGTTTACGGCTTCCCGCAAGTTTTCTTCCAACTATTTCACCTCCTTGTTATGGCTTTAATTTAGGAAACGTGTTGGCGCCATAAGGCATGAGATACGTTGGGATGTCTTTGCTGCCATAAAACGCATAGGCCATCTCCAGCGCTTCTTCCATGGTCCGCACCAAATGGATATTGGTTTTTTCCACGGCCTCCTGCGGCAAAGAGGAAACCAGTATATATTGGTACAAATCGGCATATTCACACAAGGAATAAGCCACATTTTTCCCAATGGTATAGTTTTCTCTCAAATACTTTTCCCGATCGGCGGTGTTGTCGAAATTTTTCAACATATACTCCAAATCGGGGCTGCCAATGCCGTTGGAAGCTTCATTGGCCAAAAGGATGATACCGCCAGGTTTCACTGCAGCCGAAGCATTGACCATCGGTTTGATGGACTGGTACATATTGATGTCTTTGGGATAGCCGCCGCCGTTGACAATGACCATATCGGCAAGCTCTTTGATTTCCACGCCGTCACGCCGGTCGATGATGGCTGCCCCTGCTTCATGGGCTGCAATATAATGCCCCGCCACCGCATGGGTCAGCTTTCCGTCATCGTTGGCAATGACATTGACAATAAAGTCTGGCTCCACCAATTTTGCCGCATCCAGCATGTCGTCGGCCAGAGGATTGGTTTCATCCATCACGCTGTTTTTCACGGCCGGATTGCTGCCTTCGCCTAAGTGAGGGTTTAGGGCCCAGGCATGGTTTTGCATGATGGTTTTGTGGCTGCTTAAGCCAGGCAAAATGGTCTTTCGCCCGCCGCCATAGCCGGCCAAATAATGGTATACAATGCCACCAAGCAAAATCAAACAATCGGCATCGTGGGCAATTTTGTTGATGGAAACCTCGGTCCCCCGTTTGGTTGTTCCCACATACACCAAGTTTGCTTCGTCTTTACAATCATGTTCTACAACACGAATCCGCTCAAATAATTCTTCTCCCACGGCCGCCAACAATTCTTCCCTTGTTTGAAACGGATGGGACCCCACAGCCGAAATGATGGTGATATCTTCGTCTTTGACCCCTTGGCCATTTAAAATTTCCACCACCACTTTTAACATCACCGACTGTTTTTGCCAAAGTCTCGTTTTATCCCCAATGGCAATACATACTTTGTCTCCGGGGTGTACCAATTCTTCCAAATGTTTGCTTTCAATGGGGTTTGCAATGGCATTTCGAATCAACGCCTCTGCATCCAAGTCTGTCTCTTCCACCTCATTTGGCACAATGACGCCCAGTACGTTTTTTTCGTCAAAGGAGAAACTCACCTCTCCCCTGCCATATTTCATTTTATATTCTGTCATCCGCCTCGCCTCTTTTCTTATCGAAACCGGTCTGCATTTTGTACACATAATTTCCCGCCGTCAATGCGGACCATGCACCCGGCCACATAGCTGGCCGCCTCCGATGCCAAAAACACCACAACCCTTGCAATTTCCTCCGGCTCTGCCACCCGGTTTAAGGGAATTTGACGGCACATCCGCTCTCCTTCATGGGCAAAGAGTTCCCGGTTGATTTCTGTATTGGTCACCCCCGGCGCATACCCTGCCACACGGATGCCCTTGGATGCCAGTTCGCCGCAAAGGCTTTTGGTGAAACTTTCCACCGCCGCTTTGGCTGCCGCATAGCTGCCATAGCCCAAGGCCGGCATAAAGCAGGCAAAGGAACCACCATTTAAAATCACCGGATGTCTCTCCGGCTCCATCAGCGGCACTGCCGCTTTAGAGGTCAAGAACATGGCGTCCAAATTGACGGCCATTTCCTTTCTCCACTGCTCATAAGTCAAATCCATCAATAATACATCGTGGTTGATTCCCACATTATTGATGAGAATATCCACCCTGCCAAAGGTCTCTTTCATTTCTTCAAACATGCGGCCAACACAGTCCGGATCTGCCACATCGCCACAAATACCCGTTGCCGCATATCCCATATCCACCAGCTCGTTGACGGCTTCTTTGAGGGCCACCGCATTTAAATCATTGAGCACCACAATGGCACCTTCCTTGGCCATCTCCTTGCCAATGGCTTTTCCAATGCCTCTGGCCCCGCCGGTGATAAACGCCACTTTATTTTGTAACTTTAAATCCAACGATATTCACCTACCCACGCGCCTGGCCGCCCAGGGCCACATTGGTCAGTGGTAGATCCACAAACGTCACCACCACCTGCGCCTTTTGCTGCCCCGTTACGTCCGCCAAATAGTCTGTCAATGCTTTCATCAACTGCTTTTTCTGCTCCGGCCCTCTGCTTGCTGCATTTTCAGCCCAGAAAAACTGAACCACCGGTGCCGTCTTTTGTACGTCTTCTTCTTCCATTTGATGCAAATAGACATAAATGGCTTCCTTCGGCGTTCCTGTCACCGCCGAAACCTGTTCCACCACCGTCTCTTTGATCTCTTTTTTCTTTGGAAAACTGGTTCCATAGACATGGATGATCGGCATAAGCATCCTCCTATTCTTTTGCCAAAACAGCAAAAACAATTCTCATCAGCGTTGCTTCATCCAATAGCCCTTTTCGAATGCGGCTTTCTGTTTTCACCCGATCGATGATTTCGCCCATCTGTTCTTTTGTAATCTCGTCTGGGTTGACGTTGTTTTTCACCAAATAAGTCACAATGCTGGCTTTGCCGCTGCCTTTGCCAATGGCATCTTTCATCGGAGGATTGCCCACCATTTCCTGGGTAAAGCAAGACATGCCGACTTTAATCCCCACTTTGCGCATTTTTTGGAACACGTCTGTTACAAGGCCCGATTCCACCACTTCCAAATTGCGTCCTACAATTGGTTTATTGCTGCTCAATTCTGCTTTGCCCACAGCTTCAATCAATTTGGAGGCCGGACCGATTTTTTCCAGATGCACCCCAGTTTTTACGCCACAAAGCAATTCCAAAGCCATAACCACTTCTTCCGTTGGGGCATTGCCCGTCCGTTCGCCCAAGCCGTTCATGGCCGTATGTACGCCTGCGGCGCCGCCTTCGATGGCAGCCAAGGCACAGGCCGTGCCCATACCAAATTCATTATGTCCATGCCATTGCACCGGCGTGTCGCCCACAGCTTCCCGCACTTTTTCCACCACCAGTTTGGCTGTGGCCGGCAAGGCCGTGCCCACGGTGTCGGTGATGGTGATGGAATGGGGATGACATTCTTTGACGATGGTGCCAAACACTTTTTGCAAATAAGGAATGGAAGTCCGCAAAGCATCCCAGCCAAAGAAGTTGGTGTTTAACCCGTTTTCCATGGCATATTGGGTCGATGTAATCAAACGGTCCATCAGCTCTTCATATTCCAGCCCCATGGCATATTTACAGGTATAAGGATTGATGGAATGTTCCACAATGACAGATTTCACGCCCATATCCAGCGCCAAATCAATGTCCTTTTTGTTGGCCCGGCACAGCGCCACCAAATCCAGCTTCGTTCCGTTGTTTTGCAGGCGTTTGACAGCCTTTGCAATGGTTTTTGATGTGGCCGGCATACCGATTTCCAACCGTTTGAGACCCATTTCTTCCAATTCTTCGGCAATGCGTACCCGTTCATCTTCGTTCCAGCAAACCCCTGGTGCCTGTTCCCCATCGCGTAAGGTTACATCATAGATCAAAGTTTCCTTTGGAAAATTCTGATGTACTTCTGGCAAATAGTTCATTTCCGAAGTCCAAAACTCTTCGCCAAAGTTTTCTTTGCCCATCAATTCAATGCCATGCAAAACTTCCAGTTTTTGTTCCATTCCAGTCCCTCCTTCTATTTTGGCAGTACCAATTTTCTTTATTAATTTGATATTAAACAGAAATATAGCATTTGTCAATAGGTTTTTTAAAATTGGTATTACCAATCTTTTGTTGTTTTTTTTTGATGGCTATTGTATAATATTGGCATACCAATTTTTTCAAAGGAGGATTCACTACTTGGATGCCTATACGCCACTGCCCAAACGGATTGCCGAAACCATCAGTAACATGATTTTCATAGAAAAGAAATACCTGCCTGGTCAAAAACTGCCCAACGAACGGACCCTGGCCGCCGAACTGAACGTCAGTCGAAATTCTTTGCGGGAAGCATTGAAACTATTGGTGGCCGACAACATTTTGGAAATCAAGCGCAGTTCCGGCGTGTTTGTCTCCGAACATCCCGGTATTTCCACCGACCCGCTCGGATTAAATTTCATAGCCGATAAAAGTGATTTGCTCAACAAATGGTTGGAAGTCCGCCTTTTGCTGGAGCCCCACTCGGCACGGTTTGTTGCCCAACGGGCCACCGATGAGGAGCTGGAACATATTGTGTCTTTGGCTGATCTTTGCTATCAAAAAATCCATGAGGAAGATTCTATTTCCGAAGGGATTTACTTTGATACCAAATTTCATGAAGCCATTGCCAATGCCACACACAACGAAATTATCTCAAAAATCACACCCATTTTAAGCAATTCTTTTCATGATTCTGTGTTGATTGCTTCGGCAAAAGACTATACAGAAGAGTTAAAAAAGAACATGGAATTTCATGTAGAAATCGCAAAATTATTGCAAATGCGGGATGAAGACGGCGCAGAACTCAGTATGCGTGTCCATCTGATGAACGCATTTCATTTTTACAAAAACAGGTAATTTGTTTTTTTCTTTTTACAATGCGTCCCTCAAGACGCATTGTTTTTTCCAGCCAAAAAGAAAGGAAAGGGAGGATTTTTCTTGTCTGCAAAATTAAAATTATTGTTCGCTATGGTGATCTTTGGTACCATTGGGGTGTTTGTGCGGTTTATCTCGCTGCCTTCCCAAGAGACCGCTTTCTATCGGGCCTTGATCGCCTTTGTGCTGCTGTTTGCCGTTCGGCTTTTGACCCAAAAAGAAAAAAAGCAGGCCCTCACAAAAAAACAACTTTTGCTGCTTTTTTACTCCGGCGCTGCTTTGGGCCTCAACTGGGTTTTCTTATTTGAAGCCTATCGGTATACGTCTTTGTCTTTGGCCACACTCACCTATTATTTTGCACCGGTGATTGTGATGCTGCTTTCTCCTTTGTTGTTTCGCGAAAAAACGACCCGAACCCAATGGATTTGTCTTTTGTTTTCTATTGGTGGACTTTTGTTGATTTTGGCATCCAAAGACACCTTATCCGGCCAAAACCACACCACTGGAATTATCTGTGGTTTTTCCGCGGCCGTATTTTATGCCATTGTCATTTTAATGAATAAATCGATGCACGATTTACAGTCCTTTGACCGGACTATTTTTCAGTTCCTTTTTTCCATTTTTATTTTGCTGCCCTATGTCTTTTTCACCGGCAGATTCCACATCACCTCTCTTTCCGGAGGCGGCCTTTTGGCGTTACTGGTACTGGGATTGGTTCATACGGGGTTGGCCTATGTGTTGTATTTTTCTTCCCTGGCGTCGGTTTCCGGCCAGGAGGCGGCATTGTTTAGCTATGTGGACCCGGCCATCACCATTTTTATTTCCATCTTCTTTTTGCATGAACCCACTTCTTTCTTACAAATCTTGGGGGGTGTTTGCATCCTGGGTGCCACATTATTTCACGAACTATACAGCCTTTCCAAAAAAGCAAACGGATAAGTTGTCTTTTTAGAGCAAAAAAACACGCTGTCTTTGTCAAAAAAAAGACAGCGTGTTTTTTTCATTGGTAGTACCAGTTAGGCTGGTATCAACGGAAGTAACCGCTTCCCAAGCCAGGCCCCAAACACGGCCAGCACCAAATTGCCCGGCAGCGGCACCAGAAAACAGGAAACAAGAAAGGGCCCCACCGAAAGAGGCATCTGAAGCACCGTCACACAAATCCAGTAGTAATACGCAGCACCCACCACATACACCACCACAAGGCCGCAGATTGACGCCCAAAGGAGCGCTCCCATAGTTTTCTTTCCCTTCTCCACCATGGTGCCCGTTACATAGGCCCCCATCGCAAATCCGACCAAATAGCCAAAACTGGGCTTCAGCACATACATAGGCCCGCCGCCTTCCGTAAACACCGGAAAGCCGCAAAGACCAAGCGCCAGATACACCACCACGCTAAGGGCACCCTTTTTTCCGCCCAAAAATATGCCGGCCAATGTGGTGAAAAATAACTGCATCGTTACCGGCACCAAGGGTGTGGGAATTTTCAAAAAAGCGCCCACCGCCACCAGCGCCGTAAACAAGCCGCAAAAGGCCACCTCTCTTGTTTTCGTCCGTTCCATCCACCTGCTCCTTCTCCGTTTTTTGGATTAGTATAGCAGAGGCCGGTTTGATTGTCAACCAAAACTATTTTTAAAGTCAACAATTTATAATACTTGCTGACCAATCATCCGGCAAATTTCCGCCACATTGGCCTGGGCCGTAAATTCAAAACGTACCTTGCCTAAGCCGCTGAAATATAAGTCCAATTCGCTGTCCAAATCCAGCGTGCCGGCCGTTTCCACAGAAAAGCACTGGATTTTGCTGTAAGGCAAACTGGTGATGTCCTTCTTTTTGCCGGTAATCCCTTGGATATTGATGGCAATGATCCGCTTTGTGGTAAATACTACCCCATCTCGTACCGTTTGAAAGGCAGAAAGAATGGTTTCTCCTTCCACCAGCATAGGCCCAAGCAAAGCCGAAAAAGACCCGCGGTCCACCGGACGCAGTTTCAAATAAGCAGAATTATTAAAATCAATCATCTTTGGTCACTCCTTCTCCCATTTCAAAAACACAAATTTCCGAACCCGATGCAAACCGCAGCGGCAAAACCGTCATACCCACGCCGCTGGAGACAAACAGCCGGTTGCCGCCAATGTCATACCAGCCCTTGGAATACGCCCAGGCGCCTTTTGGCATGATTTTGTCCGTCAAGAAAGGCAACGACACCTGCCCGCCGTGGGAATGGCCGCTGAGGGCCAAATCCATGCCGTCTGTCAAAAACAAAGCCGTATCGTCCGGCTCGTGGCCCAATAATAACGTGGCCCGCCCTTCCATTGGCTCCCAAGCTGGTAGCTCCATCTCTCCCAACAGGGCATCGTCCAGACCAATGAGCTGAAACGGCGCATCCTCTGGCGCCACCACTTCGTTTTTCAATACCGTAAAACCGGCTTCTCCCATCAGCTGCTCATACACCCGCACGGCGCCGCCGCCATGGTCATGATTGCCCCAAATGGCGTAACAGCCATAGGTGCTTTGGATGGTGGCCAAGGCCTCTGCTATTTCGCTTAAGTCCATCTCGGCCCCATCGCGCCAGTATTGGTCAATCAAATCTCCGCCAAAAATCACCACGTCCGGCTGCTGCTCCGTAATGGCTTTGGCCAATTTTTCTGCCTGTTTCGTATCGTACCATCTACCAAAATGGGTGTCAGAAAAAAACACCACACGAAAGGGGGTTACCCCTGCCAGTTCTACTGTTTGCCGGGTGACTTTCAAATGATAAGGTTCCCAAAAAAAGCTGTATCCGGCCAAAAGCACGGCAGCGCCTGTCACCATCCCCAGCACTTTTTTCCACGTCTTCACCCTAGCACCTCCTTTGTTTCTTTCTTTTCCCCCATTGTAGCATATCTTTTCCCCTATATACGTTTTTTTCGAAAAAAGTATTTCTTTTTTAAGAAATCCCTTGACCGTTTCTTCGCCCGTTGTTTAGAATGGAGCAAAGGAGGCGATTCCATGAAGAATGATTATTTGATTGTCATCGATATGCAAAACGATTTTCTCACCGGCGCCCTGGGCACCGCCGAAGGCGCATCCATCATTGACGCCGTGGCCCAAAAAGCGGCAACCTTTGACGGTACCGTTTACTTTACCCGCGACACCCACACCGCCGATTATCTTTCCACCCAGGAAGGAAAAAACTTGCCCGTTCCCCACTGTAGGAAAGGCAGCGAGGGGTGGCAGTTGGCGCCGGCCTTGGAGCAAGTGCGGCAAACACGCCAAGGACAAGTCTTTGATAAACCTGCCTTTGGCTCACCCCAGTTGGCAGAAACTCTCCAGCAGGCCCACCAGCAAACCCCCATCACATCCATCACCTTTGTGGGCGTTTGCACCGATATTTGTGTCCTTTCCAATGTCCTGCTGTGCAAAGCCTTTTTGCCGGAGGTGCCCATTCGGGTGGAAGCCAGTCTCTGCGCCGGGGTCACGCCTTTGCGCCATGAAACGGCCCTTTCGGCCATGGAAGCCTGCCAAGTGGAAATCTTGCCTTAACAAAAGCCATAAAAAAAGACGGAACAGTCCGTCTTTTTTTTCGTCTCAACAAGCAGGAGGTGATGGAAATGAAGAAAAGAACCCCATTTCTTTTGGCTGCTGTTCTCTTTTTGTTGGTAGCCTTTTGTCTTGTCCAAGGGAAACGTCCCTTTCGTCATCTGCAAGGGGAGGATATTGCAGAGGCCAGGGTGACCCTCACGCCGCCCAATGTCACCCTTTTGGTGCCAGACAAAGACCGTCTGGCCGCGTTACTACAGGATGTCACCCTCTATCAACAAGATGACTCCTATCCGGAATACACAGGCCAAGGCGTGCTGTTCACCGTCACGCTGACCGATGGCACCACCACAGAACTTTTGGCCTATCTGCCATTTTTTGTCATCGATGGCGTGGGCTACCGCACCAAAGAGGCCCCTTGTGAAGTTTGCAGCCAGTATGCCAACACCTTATTGGACGACCCTTCCTTGGTATTCTTGGAATCGCCGCCCGCCCTTTCTGTCACCAGCAACAACGCCACCATAGGCGCCTACTTAGCCAAGGCCCATTGGCAACAATCCGGGCATGCTCTCCCCACTTTGCCGGACCAAAACCAAGATCCTTTTCCTTGTCTTGACACCACTGCTACCACCGCAACCCTTTCCTTTACCCAAAAACCGGGCCAAATTCTTTCCGTCCGCGCCCGGCCTTTGGCCAAAACAGATACCGCCTTTGTTTCCATCCCCATCAGCGGCCAGGAAATACCGCTATCGCCGGGAATCTATCTTTATGAAGTGACGGCCTATTGGAAAGAGCAAAACGGCTGCGGCGGCTTTGCCGTTTACACGTTTTCCATTCAAGCCAATCCAACTGAATTTTGAACAACAAAAAACCTGCTTTCTTTCGAAAGCAGGTTTTGCTCAGTGGATGGGGAAGGATTCGAACCTTCGAAGCAAATATGCAGCGGATTTACAGTCCGGCCCCTTTGGCCACTCGGGAACCCATCCATAGATTACAACAAGAGTTATTATACCGCATTTTGTAGAAAAATGCAAGCATTTTTTTGAACTCTCAAAACCAAACAGTTGATTTACCAAATACTCCATAGAAAGGAGGTGATCCAGCCGCACCTTCCGATACGGCTACCTTGTTACGACTTCACCCCAGTCACTGGCTTCACCTTCGGCGACTCCTCCCTTGCGGTTAGGTCATCGACTT
>CALWGC010000015.1 GCA_944378105.1 uncultured Clostridia bacterium | reverse complement strand
TTTACAATGCAGTATGGAGAGTTTGCAGTTGCAGATTATCTATCCAAAAAAATAAAAGGTACTTCTGTTTTTATTCCTGCTTCGGCACAGGAAAAAGGTATTGACTTATTGCTATATCGCTATGACCATGGGTGCAACAAAGCCAACACTATTCAAGTTAAAATGTCCAGGACATATTATAATGACAAGGAAGATTCTGGCTATCCATTCTACTTGTGGTTTAATAGGTTCCCTGTTCAGCAAAACGCAAACTGGTATATACTGGTCGGGATATATGCAAAGCACTCTGATGATGTTAAAAATGCAGGTGCAAAAAGCACTAAATGGGACACGATAATGCTCGCATTTACGAATAAAGAAATGTTGCAATTTATGTCAGAGGTTAAACAAAGGCGTGACCCAACAAAAGATGATAAAATGTTTGGTTTTGGCTTTGATTCAAGCAAAGCTATTTTTCAAACGAGGGGTTGTCCAGAAAATCGTGATATGAGTCGCTACCTTATAGAAAACCGCATTGACGAAATTACACATTCATTTATTTAGTGGTATCTTATTAAAGGGGTGGTGGAAAATGAATACCTACACAAAATTAACCGCATATTTGCCTATTCTTGAAGCTGATAATTTTGGAAAGTGGATAATTGATAGCAAAAGCAAAGGAACGATTGAGAACCCTATACAAATGCCCTATGTAACTTATTCCAGAATGGTGAGACACTTTATAGATGATGTTTACACTTTCGCTGATGAACACCAAGAATACGGCCTTTACAGCTACAATGATATTCTGTTTGAAAACGGAATCGAATGGGATAATGTTTCCATGAGCGAAGTTGATACTTCTACTTTGGACGGAAAATGTATTACAGCCTTGCTTATGGGTGCAATTCGAGCAGATAGGTTTTCAGAGGGTGCGTTACTATACTTTTTTGAAACAGGTACAATTACAAAATGGCTTAATCGCCTTAAAGAGATAGATGAGAAAAAAGAGTCTTGACTGAAACAAACAGCCAAGGCTCTTTCTTTATACTATTGTTATACTAAACTTACGGTGTGTTATGGCGTGATAGGCAGAGTTAGGGAAAGCAGGAATCCCAAAAAGGTAATACGGGTATCACTTATGGAGAGTTATGGAGAGATAGGGCGAGTGCCTGTTAATCTTTCAAGAATTTATCAGAAAGAAAAACGGTATTTTGCTAGGAAATCTTTGGACGATATGGTATAATAAAAAGGAACATGCAAAGATTGGCAGTTTGGGGCTTTCCATAGATGGCTCTAAAGGGCCAAGGACTCCGCCTTTGGCGGAAAAAAGAAATCAGCAAGACCATACAGAATCCTGAACAAAAAGGGGTTCTCCGTTTTTTGACAGAAACAAAGGAGGGATTGGTTATGAAAAGAAAATTTGCATTGCTGCTTTCGGCGGCGTTGGTGGTTAGTACGACGACGGTGGCCATGGCGTCTGTTACGTTCAGTGACCTGAACGATGTGCCCTGGGAAGGGGCAAAGAATTATATGATGGCTGCGGCCGATTGGAAGCTGATGGTTGGGGAAGAAAATGGGGACGGCACCAATTTATTCCGCGCCAAAGATAAGGTGACTTATTGCGAAGCGATGCAGCTGGCCTATAACATTTTGGTTAGCCAAGGAGAAGCTTCTCCTTCCGATGCTGTGACGCTGAAATGGAAAAGCGCCATGGAAGGGTATGACATTCCGCAGTGGGCCTATGAAGCAGTGGCCTATGGATTGGAACAAGAAATCATTACGGTGGGCGACCTGGACGGGTTTATGAAGGGAGACGGCAGCAGCAACAATGCCACGAGAGAAGACGTGGCTGTGATTTTTGGCCGCGCGTTAAACCAAGGCAAAACGCTGAGTGTTTCCTCCACTTCTTATAGTGATAATGCTTCTATTTCTACAGCTGCACGGCCTTATGTGGCCTATTTGCAGGAGAAAAAAATTATGGTAGGGGATGACGAAAATAAGTTTAACCCCAAAGAATTAATCAACCGGGCAGAAATGGCCGTTTTGGTGACCAAAACTTATAGTGCTGTTTCTGGCGAAGCGCTGGATGTGGAAAGCAGAACTGTCACCGGTACGGTAACAGATATCAGCGAAAAAGGCATTTGCAGAACTTTGACCATCGCTCCAACGAGCGGCAGTGCAAAAACGCTGACAGGCGTAAAGGGTACGCCAACGAAAAATGGCGATTTTATGAGCATCCAAACCGGTTCCACCATTACGGTGACCTATATTGGTGACACCATTTTGTCTGTGGATGTGGGTCAAACGGCTTCTTTGAGCCAGACCGATGCCACCAGCGGTACCCTCAACAACATCACCACCGAAAGCATTGTGCTGAACCTTTCTGGCGGTGGCTCCAAGATTTATGAGCTTTCGCCATCGGCAGAATTATACTTAAACGGTGAAGTGAGCAGCCTTTCTGCCATCCGCCGGGTATTGGAAAACGGTGTGCCCATTGATGTGACCGTTGGGTTAAGCGGCCAGACGGCCATTTTGGTGGAAGCCCAAGGCGAAGAAGATGTGGTGATGGGTACCATTACGGATTTGGAAAGCGACCGCGTAACCATCAAACGCAATAACGGCAACGAAATGACCTATGAATTGGAACGGTATGTCCGGGTGAAACTGGAAGGCTCTACGTATAGTTTCAGCAACTTGTTGGACGATTTTGGTTCGGTGGAACTTTCGGTGACGGCCTACTTAAACGACGGCGGCTATGTGGAAACCATGGAAGTGGGCGCATCCCAGGCCGGCGGCACAGCCAGAGGGTATGTCAAATCCATTTCGGAAGACAAGATTACCTTAAGCGATGGCGATGACAGCACTTCTTACAAAATGGGGAAAGATCCTTATGTTACCTATGAAGGTGCAGATTTGACGTTATCGAAGCTGATTTCCAAATACAAAGCAGGTACGGCCTTTACGGCAAAGGTATACCTGGATAGCAGCAAAAAAGTAACCCGGATCATTGCTACCTTGGAAGATGATACCGTGGGGACCATCGAAAAATTGACCGACGACTATATCACCATCATGACGGGCGCAGATATGGAAAAAGAATATCTGATGGACGAAGATGTGGTGATTGAGTTAAAAGACGGCAAGACCGAAACACTTAGCTATTTGCAGGCTGTTTTTGTGCCAGGAGAAACGAAGGCCGAATTACAGCTCAATGGCTCCGACGAAGTGGTAAAAATCGAAGTGGATATTGATAAGAGCAACTATAATGTGGTGACCGGCGATTTAAGCAAGATGGGTACCGACAGTCTGGAAGTGGGCGGCAAGACCATCTATGCTAACAGCGACACCAAAGTAACCATCGACGGCGAAACCAGCTCTATGAGCGAACTGCAAAAACGGTTCAAAGCAGGAGAAAGCTTTGGCGTGACGGTGGCTTATTCCGATGATGTGGCCAATTCTGTGCAGGCCAAGCTGGAAGAAGTGAAAGGCCGCGTGACCCAACTGCAAAAAGGCAAAGTGACCATCGCCCTGGCTGATGGCACAACCAAGGCCTATACGGTGGCCGAAGATGACGATTTGACCATTCGCATCGACGGCAGAAGCACCAAATATACCTTTAATGAATTTTATAGCAAATGGTATTTAAGCAAAGTCAACTTTGATGTGGAACTGGTTTTTGAAGACGGCGTTGTGACTTACATCTATGCCGATACCGTTTCCTAAGACTGGAAGAAGCGGCCTCAAGGCCAGAAGCAAGCAAAAAGCTGCCATCCAAATTTGGATGGCAGCTTTTTTGTGCAAAGAAAAACAAAGAAAAGGGGAAAAACACAGCTTTTTTGTTCTGGTGACGAAACAAATTTTCTCAGAACGGTTGCTAAAAGAGAGGAAAAAAGTTAAAATATAAAGGATAACGAACTTGAAGAAAGAGGTAGAATTTATGCGATACGAAGGTGTAGTATACCGTCCACCCAGTGAGGCGGGCAGTTTGATTATTCAGTTGACCATTGGCTGTGCCAGAAACACATGTACCTTTTGTGCCATGTTCAAAGAAAAACAGTTTCGGGTACGGAAGCTGGACGAAGTGGTGGCGGATTTGGAAGAAGCCAGACGCTATTACAGCCACATCAAAGTGCGCCGGATTTTCCTAGCCGATGGCGATGCCTTGATTGTAAAGACAAAGGATTTATTGTATATTTTGGAACAAATTCATCGGCTGTATCCAGAAGTGGAACGGATTTCGGCCTATGGTGCGCCGGCCGATGTACTGATGAAAAGCGATGAAGAATTACGCCAGCTGAAAGAAGCAGGGCTGGACATGATCTACATTGGCGCAGAAAGCGGCGACGATGTGGTACTGGCCGATGTGAAAAAAGGCGTGACCAGTGCCCAACTGATTGAAGCGGGACAAAAACTGAAACGGGCCGGCATGGTGGTTTCCATTACGCTGATTTCCGGCTTGGGCGGCACGGCCCGGGTGAAAGAACATGCCTTGGGTTCGGCCCGGGTGATTTCTGCCATCAAACCAGAATACGTAGGCTTTTTGACGCTGATGGTGGAACCGGGGACGCCGTTATACGACGATTGGAAAGCTGGCAAGTTCCAGCTGTTGGGACCAAGAGAAGTGTTGCAGGAAATGCGGTTATTTGTGGAAGAGGTGGATTCGGAAGGAACGGTGTTCCGCGCCAACCATGCCTCCAACTATGTACCGTTAAAAGGTACCTTTAACCGGGATAAAGAAGAAATGTTGCGCCAGATTGCCCAGGCGGAAGAAGCCGGGGTGTTCCGGCCGGATATGTTCCGCGGCATTTAACGGAAGGAAAAGGCAGGAGCGTGGCTGGAAATGGAGCTGCTTGGAGGCTTGACGCTGCTGGTGTTGGTGGCGTCGCTGGTGATGTTTGGTTTGACGGGAGTAAGGCCGTGGTTTTGCATTTGGTTTTTTGCGCTGCCGCTGTTGGGCATTACGGTTTTTGATTCTCCGCAGGCCCATGTCAATGGGCTGGTGGTGTTGATTGCCCTTTTGCTGATGGCCCTGACGGCCTATGCGTTATGTGGAATTTCGTTATGGTGTTTGGACAAGCGCAAGGTCAACCGTGTGTTTTGGGGCATCTCGTTGGTGTTTTTCTATTTGGTGATGGTTTATTTTTGTTACCATGTGCTTGTGGATGGCAATTTGGCTTATTTGCATGTGGTGCTGCCTTTTTATCCGGCCAATGTGGTCTCTTTGGTAGTGGCCATACCGGCTACGGCCATGGTGTTATTTCTTTGGGTGCGGGCGACAGAAAAGTTTTTCTCGCAGCCAGGGGAATTTGTCATCATCAAATGCAGGCCAAAACGGAAAAAAGGCTGGTACTATGGCAGCAGTTGTTTGGTGATCGAAGGGATTCAAAACGGAAAGACCTATTCCTTTTTTGCCACGCGGCGGGCGTACTTTTTGCTGCGGCCGGAAAAACAACTGAAGCTATCTTGCAAAATAGGTGTGTTTGGCGGCATGTACGCCAAAAAGAATCTGCTCCAAGAGCCCAACGCACGAAGAAAGAAAAACGTGGAGCGAAAGTTGGCCAAGCGGGCGTTTTTGACGGTTGCGGTGGCACTTTTGCTTTTGTTGTTTGTGGTGCGCGTTGGCTATGGCGTTGGATTTGAAGCGATGTATACATTTTTGAAAAGAGGACTTTTTTGATATGGATAAAATCAAAGTAATGAGTGTGTTTGGCACGAGGCCAGAGGCCATCAAAATGGCGCCTTTGGTGCAAGAGATGGAGCAAGAAAGCCGCATCGAAAGCATCGTTTGCGTGACGGCACAGCACCGGCAGATGTTGGACCAGGTATTGGAATTGTTTCAGCTGACCCCGAAATATGACTTAAACATCATGCGGCAGCGGCAGACATTGGAAGGCATCACCACCCGGGCCTTGGAAGGCTTGGGGGAAGTGATGGAACAGGAAAGACCAGATGTGGTGTTGGTTCATGGCGATACCACCACCACATTTGCCGCATCTTTGGCTGCGTATTATCATAAAATTCCTGTGGGGCATGTGGAAGCAGGGTTACGGACGTATAATAAATATGAACCATTCCCAGAAGAAATGAACCGCCGGTTAACGGGGGCCATTGCCCAGCTGCATTTTTCGCCAACGCCGTTGGCCAAAGCCCATTTGCTGGCGGAAAATGTGGAAGAATCTCAAATTTTTGTTACAGGCAATACGGTCATTGACGTATTAAAAACCACCATTGAGAAAGACTATACTTTCACAGTGGAAGAATTAAACCAGATTGATTATCAGGCCCGCCGGGTGATTACCATTACGGCGCACCGGAGAGAAAACCTGGGAGAGCCGCTGGAACAAATTTGCCGGGCTGTGTTGCGCCTGGTAAAAGAGTTTGAGGATGTGGAAGTGGTGTATGCCGTACACAAAAACCCGGCGGTGGTGGAACCGGTGCACCGGATTTTGGGTGGACAGGAACGCATCCATCTCATCGACCCATTGGATTTGAAAGACATGCACAATTTGATGAGCCGTTCTTATTTTGTGATGACCGACTCGGGTGGATTGCAAGAAGAAGTGCCTTCCATGGGCAAGCCGGTATTGGTGTTGCGCAATGTGACAGAGCGGCCGGAAGGCGTGGAGGCTGGCACGCTGCGTTTGGCTGGCACCGAAGAAGAAACGGTGTATGAAATGGCAAAAGAGTTACTGACCAGTGCGGAGGCGTACGAAGCCATGGCCAAGGCGAAAAATCCCTTTGGCGACGGGTTTGCATCGGCGCGCATTGTGCAGGCAATCTTATATCAGTTCGGATTGGAACCAACCAGACCGGGGGAATTTTTCAGATAGGAGGCTTGGAACTATGAAAGAAGAGAGAATGGCAGTATTATCGATGGTGGAAAAAGGGATCATTTCCGTCGATGAAGCAGAACGACTGCTGCAGGCGCTGGAAAACCAAAGTGAAGGGGAGTTCGGACGAAAAGTAGGGCGTTTGATTCAAAGCACCGGCGAAGGGCTTGGCATTTTGGCGTTAAAGATTGGAGAAAAGACAGAACGGCTGGTGGCCAGCAGCAAGGAAGCCGCCAAAAAAACCGGTTCTACGCTGGATAAAGTGGTGGAAGAAAACAAGCCACGGGTGAAAAAGGCCGCAGCCAAAATGTCTCAAAAGGCAGAAGAACTCAACGAAAGCATCCGCCAAAAAAGAGAAGCCAGAAAAAAAGATCTGGAAGAAGAATATGAAGATCTGTTTGCCGACTTGGATGACGATTATGAAGCAGAAGAGGACGACTTTGAAGAAGATGTAACCGTCATCCCATTCCGTGCCACCGTTTCCCAGGACGACACACAGGCCAAAGAAGGAGCAGACGAGGCAAAAGAAGCAGAAAAGCCAGAACAAACTGCCACAGAAACCACAAGCGATGTAACGACAGAAGAAGAAAAGAAAGAAGAAGAATAAACCGTTTTTCAAAGGTCCATGGTCGGAGCCACACGGTTCCGGCCATCTTTTTGAAACTGGTGGGAGAAAGAAATCATGGGTAACTGGAAAAAAGAAAAACAGCAACTGGAGCAAGGAGACTTGCAGGAGACAAAAGAGGAACAGGAAAAACCAAAAAGCTTGGGAAGGGAAATTCTCAGCTGGGTTGGGACGATCTTTTTTGCGCTGATTTTGGCGCTTTTTATCAATACCTTTGTGATTGTAAACGCAACGGTGCCCACGGGCTCCATGGAAGACACCATTATGCCCAAAGACCGCATTGTGGCGTTGCGCCTTACTTATTATGTTTCGCATCCCCAGCGGGGCGACATTGTGGTGTTCCGTTTTCCCGATGACGAATCACTGTTATATGTCAAACGGGTGATTGGTTTGCCGGGAGAGACGGTGGAGATCAAAGACGGTCGCGTGTATATTGACGGGGCCGAGGAGCCTTTGCCGGATGAATATGTCAAAGGAACGCCAACGGGCGATTATGGCCCTTATGAAGTGCCCCAAGGGCATTATTTTATGCTGGGCGACAACCGGGAAAACTCGGAAGACTCCCGTTTTTGGGTGAATAAGTTTGTGGAAGAGGATAAAATTTTGGGGAAGGTCTACTTCCGCTACTATCCTTCCATCGACTGGCTGGAATAAATAGAAAAGCTGTTTTCCGCCATCGAGGCTGGAAAACAGCTTTTTGTTTCTTGCGTCTGTTATTTGGAAGCAAGATATTGGTTGATGTCAGATACCAGTTTGTCCACGTTCATGCCGTGTACCATGCTGGCTTCTTCCAATGTTTCCATTGCAGAAGAAGGGCAGCCAACGCAGTGCATGCCGTTTTGCATCAAAATGGCAGCTGTGCCGCGGTCCATCATCAAAAGTTCGCCAATACGGATGTCTTTGGTTACTTGCTGTGCCAAGAAAAGCACCTCCTTTGCATTGAAACTACAGGCCATAAGCCAGGATACTTTATTATACCACAGAGAAAGGAAAAGAAAAAGATGTTTTGGGAAATTAGCCGCAGGCTGGATGAGAAAACCCCCGTACCATCTGGCGATCCGGCCTTTGAGAAGGAAGCAGTTTGTCAGGTGGAAACCGACGGATATGCAGTGAGCCGATTGACCATGGGCAGCCATTTTGGCACCCATGTGGATGCGCCGCGGCATTTTTATGCAGACGGGATGACCATTGATCAAATACCGTTATCGGTTTTTTGCGGGGACGCAGTGTTATATCGGGCAGAAGGGCCGGTGGATGCTTCGTTTTTTGAAGAGAAGAAGATGGCGCCGCGGGTGTTATTGGACATTGCGCCGCCTTTTGGGTTGACAGAAGATGGCGCTTGGCACCTACTGATGGAAGGGGTCCAGTTGGTTGGTGTCAGCGGGATGGATGTGGAAAACGAAGGAGATCAGGACTATCCTTGTCACCGGATTTTATTGGGGGCAGGGATTGTGATTGCAGAGCAGTTGGCGCTGGAGAAGGTACCAGAGGGCGAAGGGAAGCTGACTTGTTTGCCTTTGTATCTGGCAGGCGGCGATGCGGCACCGGCCCGGGCCATTTGGGAGGAAAAGACGGATGGAAACGAAGGAAAAACACAGTTGGAAGGTTGAGGAAAAGGAATGGTATGTGGCCAAGAGCAAACCGGCTTGGGTGACGATTCCCAAGTTTCGGTTTTTTACCATTGCGGCACCAAGCAGACCAGAGGAAAAGGAATGGAAAGCAGCCATGGAAGTGTTGTTGCGGTTTTCCAAGTTCATCCACCAAATGCCAAAGCGCGGGTTTTTTCCCGGCGGCTATTACCCCTATGTGGTCTATCCCATGGAATTTGAAAAACAAGGCGACCAGGCCCAACTGATGGTGAGGCAGCCTTCTTTTGTGACGGAATCCATTGCCCGCATGACGGTGACGGGGTTAACGTCCACCAATCCCCATCCGCTGTTACAGCAGGTACATATGCGAGAAAAGGAAGACGGCCGGTGCATCCAAGTGGGTGTGACGGGGATGGAACAATGGAAAGAGGCCTGGCAGGCGTTGGAGGCGCAGGCCGAAAAAGAAGGCGTATTGCTTTCTGCCAATCGGTACCGTGTGATTGCGTTAAACGATTGGGTAAAGACGGCACCAGAAAAACGAAAAATGACTTTACGCCGTTTTGTGGTGGAATCGGAATAGAACAAGAAAGAAAAGCACCGGTGAAAGATCACCGGTGCTTTTTTTGGTATTGCTCTTTTTCTTTTTGGAGATAGTCCAAAAACTTTTGGGCTGCCTTGGAAAAGACTTGATATTTTTTCCAAACCAGGTCGATGCCCACCTCTTGCCGTGGCTCCAGGGGACGAAAGCAAAGGGGGCTGGTTTCGTCGGTATGCACCAATTTATCGATGCATAAGGCATAGCCCAGGCCTTCTTCCACCCAGAGGGCGGCGTTAAAGATCAGATTATAGGTGGAGACGATGGTCAGCTCGTCTATTTGTTTTTCCATCCAGCCGGGCAATTCATACATCATCATGGATTGGCGGGAAGTGAGCAGGGGCAATTCCCACAAATCTTCGGCTCGGATACTTTCTTTTTGGGCCAAGGGGCTATCTTTGCGCATCAAAATGCCCCAGGTGTCGGTGGAGGGTAGTTGGATAAAATGATAGTTCTTTTTGTGGAAGGGCTCGATGACCAACCCAAAGTCCAAAAGTCCTTTGTCCAACCGTTCCATGACGTCATCGGCATTGCCACTATAGAGGTGAAAGCGGATGCCTGGATAGTCGGTGCGCAGACGTTTGGCCGTTTTGGCGATGAGGCGCATGGACTCTGTTTCCCCGCCGCCGATATAGATATCGCCGGTGATGGTTTCGGTGCTGTCCTGGAGTTCGGCTTCTGTTTTTTCCACCAAGGTGAGAATTTCTGCTGCCCGGCGGCGCAGCAACTCCCCTTCTTCGGTAAGGGTGATGCGGCGGTTGCCGCGCAAAAACAGTTGTTTGCCCAGTTCTGCTTCCAAATCCATCAGTTGCCGGGAGAGGGAAGGCTGGGACAGATGCAAGGCCTGGGCGGCACCGGAGATGGTTTCTTCTCTGGCGACGGCGAGAAAATAACGCAATAGGCGCAATTCCATATGGCGGTTCCTCCTTTTTGTAATGAGTATAGCAAAAACAACTATGCTTTTCAAGCATAGGAATCTATTAAATATAGATATTTGCTATTTTATTTTCAAAGGCATATACTGAAAAGCAGAAAGGGGGCAGACAATGCATCGATGGTTTTCCTTAGGGTGCGGCTTGTTGTTGGCCATCAGTGGCCATGGCTGTGCCAAAGAAACGACAGAACAACCGCCTGTGTTACAGACGGAGCAGGTGGAGATGGCCGAAGAAAGAGCGCAGGAAGGCGAAGCGCAAGGGACAAAAGGCGAGGAGGACGCCCAGGTGGAACAGTTGGAATTACAAATTGGTACAGAAGTCTACCAGGTTCGTTTGGCACAAACGGAGACGGCGCAGACCTTTGCGGCGAAACTTCCACTGACGTTATCCATGAATGAGTTAAACGGAAACGAAAAATATGGCTATTTGGAAGAAGCGTTGCCCACAAAGGCAGAGAGTGTAGGCCAGATTGAATCGGGCGATTTGATGTTATATGGCGAAGATTGTGTGGTGCTTTTTTATGACAGTTTTTCCACCAATGATTCTTATACCCCATTGGGCAGGGTGGAAGATACCGAGGGATTAAAAGAAGCCGTTGGCGAAGGAGCAGTCACCATCACATTTCAAGAGAAAGGATAAAACGAAGATGGATGCACAGTTATTAAAAGAGAAAGTGGCCATTATCACCGGGGCCAGCTATGGTATGGGGCGGACGATGGCAGAAGTATTTGCGCAAGAAGGGGCCGCCGTGGTTTTGACGGCCCGGGGCGAAGGCCAGTTACAAGAGGCAGTGGAGGAAATTCGGGCAAAGGGAGGAAAGGCCATTGGCGTGGTGGCAGATGTTTGCTCGACGGAGGACACAAAGAGGGTATTCCAAACGGCCTTGGATACCTTTGGCGATGTGGATATCCTGATTAACAATGCCGGTATTGGCGAACAGAAACTGATTGACGAGACAGACGACGACTGGATGATGATGGTGATGAATACCAATTTGGGCGGGCCAATGCGGTATATTCGGGAAGCACTGAAGATTTTCTTACCGAAAAACGACGGCGTGATGATCAATATTTCCTCGGTCAATGGGACACGGCCATTTTGTGGCGCCACCTATACGTCCACCAAAGGGGCGTTAAACACACTGACCAAAAACGTAGCGATGCGCTTGGTAGATACTAATATTCGCTGTAATGCCGTGGCGCCAGGGGCCACAGTGACGCCGGCCCATTTGGCCAACAAAGCTGGCCAACAGCCTGGGGGCGCAAAAATGCTGGCGTATAGCGGGCATTATGTTTATTTCCCAGGGCCAGAATGTGATCCCATGGACCAGGCCTATGCTTGTTTATACTTGGCCAGCAAAATGGGCCGGGCAGTACGGGGGCAGGTATTACAGGTATGTAACGGAGCCTTTTTATGAGTCCCAACGAGCAGCAGGCATTGGAAGAAAATTTGGAAGATGCGGCTGTGAGAAAGCATGGATGGAAGCTGTTTTGGCCTCTATTGCGTGCAACGACCAAAAACAAGAACGGACTTTATTATTACAATACCGGGCCGAATGATTAAGACAACTGCATGAAAAGCAGCGGGAAGTGGATTGTTTAGATTATTTGCTTTGCCGCAGAAGAAAAGAATGGGAACGAAACCGATGAAAAAAGTGGCAAGGCGGAAAAAGAAAAAGGAGGAATCCAACATGGCAGGAAAGCAGACAGCAGGGCGTGAGGCCTTGGGCAGTTTTGCCCCCACCTTTGCAGCCTTAAACGACGATGTATTATTTGGAGAAGTTTGGAGCAGAGAAGAGGCGCTTTCTTTGCGGGATCGGTCGTTGGTGACGGTGGTGTCTTTGATGGCGCAGGGGTTGACCGACGCTTCGTTTCGTTACCATTTGGAAAGCGCTAAGAAAAACGGCATTACCAGGACGGAAATTGCAGAAATTTTAACCCACGCGGCCTTTTATGCCGGCTGGCCCAAGGCCTGGGCAGCATTTCGCATGGCAAAGGAAGTCTGGGCGAAAGAGGATGGAACGGGAGAGGAAAAAGAAGACGCCAAGGCGGCTTACGGGCGGGAAATGGTGTTTCCCATTGGGAAACCCAATGATGGCTTTGCGGCTTATTTTTCCGGCCAAAGCTATCTGATGCCCCTTTGCACCCAACAGATGGGCATTTACAATGTCACTTTTGAGCCAGGATGCAAAAACAACTGGCATGTTCACCATGCAAAACGTGGCGGCGGACAGATTCTTCTTTGTGTCGCCGGAGAAGGGTATTATCAAGAATGGGGCAAGGAAGTGCAAAAACTGCACCCAGGGGATGTGGTTTCCATTGCGCCCGGCGTAAAACATTGGCATGGCGCAACAGAGGACAGTTGGTTTTCGCATATTGCCATCGAGGTGCCAGGGGAAGAGACCAGCAATGAATGGTTGGAGCCTGTGGAAGACAAAACGAAATGAAAGAACAAAAAAGAATTGATCCAATAGAGAAGGGGAGAAGATAGATGCAAAAAAACGTATTGATCCTTTCCACCAGTTTACGGGTGGGCGGTAATTCGGACAGCCTGGCCAAGGCTTTTGCCGAAGGGGCGAAAGAGGCCGGGCATCAGGTGGAACTGGTTTCTTTGGCAAAGAAAAACATTGGGTTTTGCAAAGGTTGTCTGGCTTGCCAAAGCAAAAAGAAATGCGTCATACTGGACGATGCCAATGAGATTACGGAAAAGATGGCCCAGGCCGATGTGTTGGTATTTGCGACACCGGTGTATTACTATGGCATGAGCGGACAGATGAAAACGATGCTGGACCGGGCCAATGCATGATTCGTTTCGAATTACCGGTTTCGGGATGTCTATCTGCTGGCGACGGCGGCCGATGATGGAGAAGAGACGGTGGAAGGCACCATCCATGGGGTCAAGGGCTGGATTTCTTGCTTTGCAAAGGCCCGCCTGGCCGGGACGGTATTTGCTGGTGGCGTATGCGGCGTAGGAGATATCAAAGGCCATCAGGCGCTGGAAGAGGCTTTCCAGATGGGGAAAAACAGTTAAGAAATCAAAACGAAGCAAGAAGGGCGCATCGATTTCGATGCGCCCTTCTTTTTATGAGGAAAGGAATGATAAATATGGTGTCTAAGGGAATGATTAGAAGTCGATCACTGCGCCCTTTGCAGCAGAGGAAGCTACTTTGGAGTACAGTTTCAGATAGCCGTTTGGAATATCCTTTTCTGGACGTTTCCAGTTTTTCAGTCTTTCTTGGATGACTTCGTCTGGCACGTGCAGTTCCAGTTTACCTTCCATAACGTTCAGGTAAATTTCGTCGCCGTCTTCTACGATGGCGATTGGGCCGCCGTCAGCAGCTTCTGGAGAAATATGGCCTACGAAGCAGCCATTGTTGGTGCCGGAGAAACGGCCGTCGGTGATCAAAGCGGTGGACATGTTCAGGCCCATACCGTAGAGATACTTCATGGCTTTGTACATTTCTCTCATGCCAGGGCCACCTTTTGGTCCTTCGTAACGAACAACCACCACATGGCCAGGTTTTACTTTGCCGCCCAGGATTGCTTCTTCCGCATCTTCTTCACAGTCAAAGCAGATAGCTTTACCGGTGAATTCATACAGAGTAGGGCTAAATGCGCCTGGTTTGGTGATACCGGTATCTGGGGCCAGGTTGCCTTTCAATACAGCCAAACCACCGGTTGGTGCATAAGCGGTATCGATGGTACGGATCAATTCTTTATTTTCTGGATAGGTGAATTTATAGGAATCCAAAGATTCACCCAAGGTTTTTGCGTTGGCAGTCATCACAGAACGATCCAACAGATCGCCCAAGTGCTGCATTACGCGAGGCATACCGCCGGCATAGTAGAAGTCTTCCAGGCTCCAGTTGCTTGCTGGGTTGATTCTAGCCAGCTGAGGTGTGATGCCGTTGGCTTCTGCAAATGCTTCTACCACGTTCATGTCGCGGATACCAGCTTCGATGGCGATGGCGCTCAAGTGCAAAACGGCGTTGGTGGAGCCACAGACAGCCGTACATGCTTTGATGGCGTTCATGATGGAAGCTTTGGTGATGATATCGCGAGGTTTGATGTCTTTTTTCACCAATTCAACGGCTTTTTGGCCCGTTGCATAAGCAGTTCTCAGTCTTTCTGCAAAAACAGCAGGGATAACAGCGCTACCGGTCAAGCTCATGCCCAATGCTTCGGTCACACAGCCCATGGTGTTGGCGGTACCAAAGAAGGAGCAAGAACCGCAACCTGGGTTACAAGCGTCGATCAGGTTATCCAGGTCGTCCTGGGTGATTTTGCCGGCAGTCAACATACCCTTGGCTTCGTCTGGAGAAGTACCGTCGGATTTTCTGCCGTCAAAGAAGATGCCGCCCAGCATTGGGCCGCCGTTAATCAAGATAGCAGGTACGTTCAATCTGGCAGCAGCCATCAACATACCTGGTACAATTTTATCGCAGCTGGCCAGTAATACCACACCGTCAAGCTGATGGGCCTGAACCATGATTTCCACGGAGTTACAGATGATTTCACGGGATGGCAGGATATATTTCATCCCCACATGGCCCTGAGCAATCCCATCGCAGGCAGCCATAACGCCAAATTCGCAGGCAACACCGCCGGCAGCGTAAATACCACGTTTTACATATTCTGCAACTTGATTGAGATTGTAATGGCCTGGTACCAACTGGTTCCAGGAGTTGGCGATACCAATTCTTGGTTTGTGGCCCAATTCATCTTCGGAATAGCCCATTGCTTTGAAATAAGCTTTGTAGGACAGGTCCATGTACTCTTCACTGCGGAATTTTTCCATTTTGTTTCCTCCTTAAAAAAAGAAATGCTTGGTTTTTTTCGCCTCTTTTTAAATGTCCATGTCTCTGGTGATGGCACTGGCGGTCTCCATCAGAGAAGCGGCCAGGCGGTCGAGGGGAATGGCTTGGATGCGGCCGGCAGGGCCGGTGAGACTTAAGGATGCAATGATTTCGCCTTGTTTATTGAAAATAGGGGCGGCGACACATCGAATCCCCAGTTCGTATTCTTCTCGATCGACGGCATAGCCTTTGTCATGGATGGTTTGCAGCTCTTCTGCCAGCTCATGCTCGGTGGCAATGGTGTTTGGCGTTACTTTTCTCAGCCCCAGCCCAATGATATTATTGGCCGTTTGGGGCGGTAAAAACGCCAGGAAACATTTGCCAACACCGGTGCAAAACAGCTCTTTTTTGGTGCCGATGCGGGTGTTGATGGAGATGGAGCCGGGAGACTCGGTTTTGTCGATATAAACAACAAACCCATTTTCTTCCACCGCCAGCAAACACGTTTCCTGATAGTCAAAGGAAAGCTTTTGCAGGTGGGGATGTGCTTTTTGCGCCAACAAATTGGCCGACGAAACGGCATGGCCCAGGGCCAACACACGGGTGCCCAGGCTATATTTGGCGTTTTCTTCGTTTTGTCGCAGGTAGCCCAAGTTATTAAGCGTATTGATGAGGCCAAACACGGTGCTTTTACTCAAGTCCAGATGTTCGGCAATTTCTTTGACGCTTTTTTCTTGATTGCCCTGTTCAAACAACTCTAAAATCTGCATTGCACGTTCAACAGATTGAATGTTTTTTGTTTTTCCCAATTCTGATCAACCTCACTTCATCCGATAATGTTGAACGCCATTCATGATTACAACACTATTGTACCAAAAGAGTCGCAGTTCGTCAATTACTTGTCAAAATATAATTGCACAAAATTCTAATTTTTTTCTTGGAGATTCAAACAAAAGAGAAGGCGGCAAACGGCAAATTTAGAAAAAAAGGAATAAGGAAAGTATATTTTATTACTGCTTTTTATCTATAACCGTCAAAAAATAACGAAAAAACCAAAGGAAAAAATCGAATGGGGGAATTAGAAGAAAAAAGAGAGAAAGCGACAAAACAAAAAACCATCGTTTTTAGATTGTTGTTATCCAAAAACGATGGCGGCGTGACAGAGAGGAACAGAAACGAAAAAACGTTGTTTATGGTTGAAACAGTTCTTTTTGCTGGCATAAAGAGAGAAATTGTGACAAAAATAACGGCGGATGTTCCTTGGTGACAATGCTAATGGAAAGTGTTTCTGGCAAATTGAAAAAGGCAATGTCCTTGTTATTTAAAATCCGTTCGTGATTATCAGAAATGGCAAAACCTTCGCCCATTTGCAAGGCCATGGTGATGGCGTCCAGACTGGAAAGAAATTGGACCTTTGGCTGAATGCCATATTTGGCCAATAAATCGCTGTGGGATAAAATTTTTTGTGGCACATGGTCCTTTTTCAGGCAATAAAGCGTTTGGGAGGCAAAATCGGTGAAGGACAAAGGGTCCTTTTCAAACAGGGGATTGTTTTTGGAAAAAAGAACGCATTGATGCACTTCCAAAAATTCTTGGATCTTAATTTTGTTGATGATGCCACTGTTTTGATAACAACCGATGGTGGTAAAAAAAATTAAAATGACATCATAGAAACCTTGTTTAAATTTTTCAATCAAAGAATCAACGGGAATGGAATCAAATTCCAGCTCTGTTTTGGGATTTCGTTTTTTCCATTCTCTGTTAATTTTTTGAAAATAAGTGGAAAGATCCAGTCCTTCACAGATTCCAATCCGGATTTTTCGTTGGACCAACTGTTTTGTTTGGTCAATTTTAGCTAAAATAGATTGGAATTCCTGTTTTTTTTCTTGAAAGAAGGTTTGGAGGATGACTCCTTCTGGTGTTAGCTTTAATGTTCGTTGTGTACGGTCAAAGAGAGTGACGCCCAGTTCTCCTTCCAGTTTAGAAATTCTGCGGCTTAATACAGGCTGAGTCAGGTATAGTTCTGCGGCGGCTTTGGAAAAATTCAAATGTTTGGCCACCACCAAAAAGCTTTCAATTTGCATACTGTCTATGTTCATAGGTTCCTCCTAGGCAATTTGGATAATACGTTCTTATTCTATTATAAATGCCTTTGGCGAAAATAGAAACCTATTTTTGTTTTTTTGCTTTAATATCCCCGTGTCAAATCGATGAGATTTGGAACAGGTTTCCCCTGACGGTACTGAAGCAGACTGTTTGCAAACAAATCCATGGCTCGGCTCAGTACCAAAGGACTATCCCCGGCGCAATGGGGCGTAACAAGGACCTGATCCATGGACCAAAGAGGGTTATCGTTTGGCAATGGTTCCTGATGGAATACGTCTAGGGCCGCTCCGGCAATGGTATGATTGGTTAGTGCTTCGATGAGTGCCGCTTCATCCACCACATCGCCTCTGGAGTAATTTAAGAAAATGCAGCTTTGTTTCATGGCGGTAAATTCTTTTTGGCCAATGAGGTGATAGGTCTGCTTGGTTAAAGGCGTCATGACAATGCAGTAATCGGCCATAGATAACACCTCGGCCAGGTCTTTCATGGGGCGCACTTCGTCAAAGTGAGGCATTGGCTTTGGAAACAGGTCTACGCCAATGGTGTGCATGTCAAAGGCTTTGGCTTTTCTGGCAATTTCGCTGCCGATGCTGCCGGCGCCGATGATGCAGAATGTTTTTCCGGTCAGTTCCTGGACGGCCAAGGGTTTTTGCCAATATTTTTTCTGCTGATTGGCAAAGGATGTTTTTAAATTGCGGCTAAAGGCAATCATGACACCCAGTACCTGCTCGGCAATGTTGGAATTGAGCACGCCCCGGATATTGGAAACCATGGTTCCTTTTTGAATTAAGCGGTCAAAGGGCAGACGGTCTACGCCGACGCTGAGGGAAAAGAGCCAGCGGAAGGAAAAATCATCCAGTTCCTGAAATAATCCCTGGTTGACCGGCGCTCCCCAGGTGATTAAAATTTCTGCCTTGGGGATGAGGGAGAGCGCTTTTTCTTTTTGAGTTTGATAGTCACAGACCAGGATTTCTTCTCCGGTTTTTTCGGCAACAGAATGCAGTAGGTCATCAGAAAGGGCGGCGATGGATAAAATCATAGCAATAACCTCCTTATGGGCAGATAATCAAAGGGAATCGGTAGCCAAAATGGCGCCTTGACCGGCGCTGGAAGCCAGTTTGCGATAGCGGGCCAGATATCCTTTTACTTTTTTTGGCGTATAGGACCACTGGGCTTTGCGAAGGGTCAATTCTTCTTCGGAAACCAAGAGATCAATAGTTTTGGAAGGAATGTCAATGCGGATCAAATCTCCGTCTTTTACCAGAGCCAGCGGGCCGCCTTCGGCCGCTTCGGGAGAAATGTGCCCCACAAAGCAGCCGTTATTGGTGCCGGAAAACCGGCCGTCGGTGATGAGGGCTACAGAATCCCCCAGGCCTTGGCCAATCATATATTTGAGGACATTACACATTTCTCGCATACCAGGTTCGCCTTTTGGACCGCCATAACGGATGACAACGACACTGCCAGGCTGAATTTGAAGGGCAGAAACGGCTGCCGCTGCATCCTCTTCGCAGTCAAAGCAGACGGCTTTGCCGGTAAAGGAGCACATATGGTCTGGGATACCGGCCGGTTTACAAACGGCAGAATCGGGCGCCAGGTTACCATGCAAAATGGCCAATGCATTTTTTTGGAAAGGACGACAGAGGGGACGGATGATTTCGTCGTTTGGTTCTTTTTGCTGCCAATAGATATGTTGCTCTAAATTTTCTTTCAGTGTTTGATTGGTACAGGTCAGTACATCCAGATGCAGTAATTCTTTTAAATGCTCCATCACGCGAGGCACGCCGCCGCTGGCATGGAAGTCTTCCATCAAATACTCTTCGGTGCCGGCAGGGTAAATGCGGACAATTTGCGGTACGGCGTCGCTTTGCCGGTCAAATTCGTCCATGATGGTTTTGGCGTCGATATCCAATTCATGGGCCAGGGCAGTCAGATGGAGAATGGCGTTGGTGCTGCCGCCAGTGGCCATCAAAAAGGAAATGGCGTTTTGCAGCGCAGGGAAGGTGAGGATATCCCGGGCACGGACATTTGCTTTGACCAGCTCCACAATTTGTACGCCGGAGGCTTTAGCAATGCGCAGCCGGTCTGCAAAGACAGCCGGTGTGGCGCCGCCATCGGGCAACTGAAGTCCTAGGGCTTCGCTGATACAGCTCATGGTGTTGGCGGTACCATAATAGGAGCAAGAACCGATGGTGGGCATGACGGTTTTTGTCACACGCAGTACATCTTCCAGGGGAAGCTTACCGGCCTGATACATGCCCCAGGCCTCGTATGCTGCCGTATTTTCTGTTTTTGGCCGGCCCTGAAAGGTCGGCCCACCCAAAGAGGGACCGCCGGTGACCATGATGGTAGGGAGATTACAACGGGCGGCGGCCATCAACATACCGGGCACAATCTTATCGCAGGAGCCCAAAAGCACCAGTCCGTCAAATTCGTGGGCACCTACCATCAGCTCGATGCTGTCGCAAATGACATCTCTGGTAGGGAGGACATAGCCATTTTGCGATACATCGCAAACGCCGATGGTGCCAAATTCCACGGGGATACCGCCGGCTTGGGTGATACCGTGTTTGACGGCATCTGCCACTTGGCGGAGATTGACGTGTCCTGGGCAAATCTCACTGCAGGTGTTTGCAATGGCAATGACAGGTTTCTCGGCAATGTCATCTACGCTCCAGCCAAGGAGTGTTAACATCTGCCATTTTCCGTTTAAAGCTTTGATGGCCCGTAGCATTTCTGCAGGAGCCATTTGTTTTGTCAAATATTGATAGTCTTCCATTGAGATACCCTCCAATCTATTGTTTTTTAAAGAGATAGGCTGCTTTTTCATACGGCTTCGATAGGATGAGTTAAGGGTAACACAAAAAGATGGTAGGTGTCCAATGTTTAAAAGACATAGTAAGTATGCATTTTGTAAAAGTAAAAAAGAAAAACGCTACAAAATAAAAAACCGCTTGGATCATAAGATCAAGCGGCAAAAAAGATTGTGGAAAGCGTTTATTCTTCATGAGAAGATGGTGCTGCATCTTCGTTGATTTTATAAAGCAGCGTCATCAAGCTGTCTGTAAGATGGACATTTTCCACTTTGGTGGTTGGTGGCAAATGTAAATCCACATGGGAAAAGTTCCAAAGACCAGGAACACCCCAAGAAGCCAACTTCTCTGCCACTTCGCTGGCCTGCGAGCGGGGCAGGGTCAAAATTGCCACATCGACTTTGTTGTGTTTGACAAATTCTTCCATCCGGTCAACGTCATAGACTTCGACGCCACGAATGGTCATGCCAATCAAACGGGGGTTTACATCAAAGATAGCGGTGATGACAAAACCGCGTTTTTCAAAATTGGTATAATTGACCAGCGCTTGGCCGATGTTGCCGCCCCCAACAACAATCAAATGATAGGTTCTGTCCAAGGAAAGAATCTTTTTAATTTCGTTATAAAGGTATTCTACGTTATAGCCATACCCTTGTTGCCCAAAACCACCGAAATTGTTTAGATCTTGACGAATTTGCGAGGCTGTGATGTTCATTTTCTCGCTTAACTCCTTAGAAGAAATTCTGGTGATATCGTTATCGAGCAAGTCCCCCAAATAGCGGTAGTAACGGGGCAGACGCTTGATAACGGCACTGGAAATTTTTCTGCCTGTATACATCCTAACCACTCCTTAATCTTTATCAGTATAACACTGAAAGCAATTTATTGTCAATGTTTTGGGTTCCTTTTCTGGCCGATTTCTGATATAATGGCGTTGTTTGAAAGGAGTTTTTGGTATGATTTTAGCTTGTAAGGAAATTCACAAGGCTTATGGCGTGGATGTGATTTTAGAAAAAGTCTCTTTTCTATTGGAAGAAAAGGAAAAAATAGCGGTGGTGGGCGTAAATGGCGCCGGGAAAACCACTTTGTTTCAAATTTTGGCCGGAGAAATCAGTTATGATGGCGGGGAGCTTTACAAAAAAAAGGAAATAGAGCTGGGGTATTTAAAACAGCATGCCTTTTTGGAAGGAGAAGAAACCATTTATGAAGCGGTCTTGGAGGTATTTCGGCCGGTGATGGATGCGGAAAAGCAGTTACGGCAGATGGAACAGGAGATGGCTTCGTACAAAGGGGAAGCATTGGCCCGTTTTATGGAAGACTATGCCGCAAAGCAGCATGCCTTTGAAGAAATGGACGGATATGGTTATCAAAGTCGGCTGCGGGGTGTGCTGAAAGGCCTTGGATTTTCGGAGGCCGAGTGGGAGAAACCGGTGCATCTATTAAGCGGCGGCGAAAAAACACGGGTGCAGTTGGCCAAACTGTTGTTACAGAGGCCGTCGTTACTGCTTTTGGACGAGCCGACCAACCATTTGGACATTGCTTCCATTTCCTGGTTGGAAGATTATTTGAAGGGATATCCGGGGGCCTTGATTTTGATTTCCCACGACCGGTATTTCTTGGATAAAATTGTAACAAAGGTAGTGGAAATTGAAAACAAGAAGTCCACGGTTTATGAAGGGAATTATTCCTTCTATGCCAGACAAAAGGCCATCGACCGGGAAGTACAGGAAAAACAATATGCCTCCCAACAACGGGAGATCAAACGGCAGGAGGAGATCATCCAAACCCTGCGGTCGTTTAACCGGGAAAAAAGCATCAAACGGGCCGAAAGCCGGGAAAAAGCATTGGAAAAAATGGAACGATTGGAAAAACCCCAATCTTTGCCAGAGCAGATGCATTTTCGTTTGACGCCTCGGATTCAAAGCGGCAATGATGTGCTGATGGCAGAGGAGTTGAGCAAGGCCTTTCCGGATAAGACGCTCTTTTCCCATGTATCGCTGGATATCAAGCGGGGAGAAAAAGTGGCCATCATTGGGCCAAACGGCGTGGGCAAAAGTACGCTGTTTCGGATGTTATTGGGAGAAGTGAAAAGCGATAGCGGCCAGATTCGTTTTGGCACCAATGTGTTTGTGGGGTATTATGACCAGGAGCAACAAAAGTTTTCGGAAAACAAAACCATTTTCCAGGAAATTTCTGATACTTATCCGACGTTGACCAACGGGGAGATCCGCAATGTATTGGCGGCTTTTGTGTTCTTTGGGGACGATGTGTTTAAACCCATTTCTGCGTTAAGCGGCGGGGAAAAGGGACGGGTGATGCTGGCAAAAATCATGTTGGGCAAGGCCAATTTGCTGATGCTGGACGAACCGACCAACCATTTGGACATGGCCAGCAAAGAAATTTTGGAGGACGCCATCAATCGTTATGAAGGCACGGTGGTTTATATTTCCCATGACCGCTACTTCATCAACCGGACGGCCCAAAAAGTGTTGGAATTAAGCCCCGCGGGCGTGACCACATATCTTGGTAACTATGACTATTATTTAGAAAAGAAACAGACCAAGGAACGGGAAGAAGCCCTTTTTGGAGAAAAGACGGCAGAAAAACCAAAAGAAACTGCTTCCGCCACCAAATTGGACTGGCAAAGCCAAAAAGAGCAGCAGGCCAAGGAGCGAAAGATCCGCAACAAGATTGCCAAAATGGAACAGGAAATTGAAGAAACGGAAACAACCATAGCGGCTTTGGACGAAGAGATGGCCGCGGCGGCCGCCGATTTTAACCGGGCCCAGCAATTATATGAAGAAAAAACGGCGCTGGAAGAAAAGCTGGAACAGCTGATGGAAGCGTGGGAAGAGGCCCAGGCGGAATCGGAAGCATAAAACGCAAAAGAAAAAACGAAAACAGACGGCAACAAAAGGGCCTATCTTTGGGCACGGGCGGCCGTCTGTTTTTTTACTGTAACCTTTGGAAGGGAAAAACGTTTCTTAGGTGAAAGGAGGTGCCAGGATGGAACGGGACGCATTGGAATGGCTTTATGAAACGTACTACCGACAGGTGTATTTATACGCCCTTTCCCTTTGCCGCAACGGCACACAGGCGGAGGAACTGACCAGCGACACGTTCTACCGCGCCTTGCTTTCGGTGGGGGAAACGAAGGAGCACATGAAATATTGGCTGTTGCGGGTATGCAAAAACTGTTGGTATGACTGGCTGCGCAAACAAAAACGGCAAAGCGACGCGCCTTTTCCGCAGGTGGCCGTGCCGGAAGAGGCGCTATCGATGGTGTTACAAAAAGAGGAAAACAGGCGGCTTTACCAAGGGATTTTGTCCCTTCCGCCCCGGTATCAGGAGTTATTATATTTGTTTTATTTTGCCGAATACAGTGTGATGGACATTGCGACGCTGAGAAAGGAAACACCGGGGGCAGTGAAAACGGCCCTCAGCCGGGCCAGGGTGGCCTTAAAAAAGAAGATGGAGGAGGGAAAAGAATGAACTTTCGCACATTGCTGGAACAATACAAAAACAACACGATATGTGAAGAAAAGAAAAAGATGGTGGAAGAAGAACTGGATAAGTTTTCAGCCATATCAGAGTATTTGGAAGAAGAATTTCAGCCGGATTTGACAGAAGAAATGCCAGATTTCGTAGACGAAAAAGCCATGCAACGGGTACGGCGAAAAATCAACTGGCGGCAAATCCAGTTGTCTTTCTGCGTGGTGGTTTGTGTACTGGTGGTTTTGGCGGGCACATCGATTTTGTTGGACCGGGTGGTGTTTTATGACCCCAATGAAGGACCGGTGGCGGAAACGTATGGCGGAGATGGCCAGCTTTATACCGATATGATGGCTTTGGTGGAGGCCACCATGCCAGGCTATACCATCTCCATGGCCACGGCCGACAAAGAAGGCCTGGGCCGGTATCAAATGACGGTGGCCTTTTCGGATTTATGCAAAGGGGAATCGGAACGACAGCAAATATCGCTGGTGCGGGGAAACGTGGATCTTTGGGCTTTGCAAAACATGTGGAAATTTCCCATGGGCAATGCCTTTGGGTATTATTACCATCAGTTTGTGACCATGGAGGCAGACGGCACAGAAAGCTATGAACAAGACGAAAGCGAACGACAGTATTATCAAAAAGGTCTAAGCCAACTGCCGGATTCCACCAGGGCCAAACTGTTTGTCACCTTTCCAGAAGCCATTTCTTTGGAGGAACTGGCGGCGTTTGAACAACAGTATCCCGATGTGGATCTGTTATACGCGGCGGTGGAAAATGACGACCATCAAGTGGTGGGGTTTCAGACCGATACCAGCGGTATGATTTTGGAAAATGAATACTTGAAAGAGCAGTATCCGGCGTTGGAGATGGTTTGGCTGGAGGACAGCGGCTTGACCCAAGCGCAGCAATGGGAGGCCCATTACCTGGATTTGATGACATATCTCTCCCAACAGGAAGAGTTTTTGGATGTGTTTGCAGACGTCAATGGATTATCGGCCCAAACCTTTGGAAGAAGAAAGGCAGAGGCAGAGGAAACAGGCATCCAAGTCATTGGGTGTTTGGTGACGGGAAGGGCGCCGGCCTTGACGGCTTTATTGGAAGAAGAAGTATTTCAAAGCATTTATGTGGATGAAATTTGGTTATCGCTTTCTACTTGGTAAAACATAATGAATTGTGAAATTTTTTTGCCGCGGGATATAACAAGACCGCGGCTTTTTTTTGAAAAAATGAAAAAAACTCTTTACAAACGGCAAAAAAAGGTGTATGGTTCCTAACAGAGAAAAAAATATTGTGTTTCTTCGGGGCAAGGTGAAAGTCCTTACCGGCGGTATAGCCCGCGACTGCGTATTGCGCACTGATCTGGTGAAATTCCAGGGCCGACAGTCATAGTCTGGATGAGAGAAGAAAAACCTTAGGGAACATGGCTTTTTTGCATGTTCTTTTTTTATCCCTGGCAAAGGCCAAGGGGTATTTGGTGAGTCTGTTTTTTGGATACGCTCGGAAGAATTTCATTCTTTCGGGCGTTTTTTTGTAGAGAAAGAAGGCAAAAGCATGAAAGAAGCATGGATGCAGCGGGCCATATGGCTGGCAAAAAAGGGGGAAGGAATGGTATCTCCCAATCCGTTGGTGGGGTGCGTCATTGTCAAAGACGGGCGCATCATTGGGGAAGGATGGCATGAAGCCTATGGCAAGCTTCATGCAGAGCGAAACGCTTTGGCCCATTGTGTGGAAGACCCAAAGGGGGCCGAGATGTATGTGACGCTGGAGCCTTGTTGCCATTATGGGAAAACGCCGCCGTGTACGGAGGCCATTTTAAGCGCGGGCATTGCCAAGGTGTATGTGGGGAGTTTTGACCCGAACCCCAAGGTGGCCGGAGGCGGCATGGCCCGGCTGCGGGAGGCCGGCGTGGAAGTGGTGACGGGCGTGGAGCAGGCAGCCTGTGATGCGCTCAATGAGATTTTTTTCCACTTCATCCAAAAGAAAACGCCTTTTGTGGCTATGAAATATGCCATGACGTTGGACGGAAAAATTGCCACGGCCACAGGGGAGAGCCAATGGGTGACGGGGGAGGAAGCGAGAAATCATGTGCAGTTATTGCGCAAGCGATACAGCGCCATACTGGTTGGCATTGGCACGGCCTTGGCCGATGATCCCTTATTGACCTGCCGCATTGCGCCTTCTTGCAATCCTCTGCGGGTCCTTTGCGATCGGAACCTTCGGATTCCTTTGGAAAGCAAATTGGTGCAGACGGCCAAGGAGGTGCCGTTATTGGTGGTGACAGAAACAGGGGGCGAAAAGAAAGCGGCGCTGGAAAAAGCCGGGGCAGAGGTATTGGTTTTACCGAAGGTGACCATGGGAGAAGTGGTGATGGAACTGGGCAAGCGGAACATCGACAGTTTGTTGGTGGAAGGCGGCAGCCAGATTCACGGCAGTTTTCTTTCGGAAGGACTGGTGCAGAAGGTGTATGCCTATGTTGCGCCAAAGCTATTGGGCGGAGAAAAGGCGCCTTCTCCGGTGGGCGGAGCGGGCATCGGCCGTATGGCGGAGGCACTCTGTTTGCAACAGGTGTCGGTGACACCTTTGGGAGAAGACTTTTTGATCACGGGGAGCGTGAAATAGATGTTTACGGGAATTGTGGAAGAAGTGGGCCGCATCGGCGCCATACGGCCGGGGGCCCAATCGGCGTCGGTGGTCATCGAGGCCAAAAAAGTATTGGAAGGAACGAAGATTGGAGACAGCATTGCCGTCAATGGGGTTTGTTTAACGGTGACGGCCTTTCATCCCAAGGGGTTTGTGGCCGATGTGATGCATGAAACGAGAAACCGCAGCACGTTAGGCACCCTGGGCGTGGGGGCGCAGGTGAATTTGGAGCGGGCCATGGCGGCCGACGGGCGCTTTGGCGGCCATTTGGTCAGCGGGCATATTGATGGCGTGGGTCAAATTTCCTCCATCCGCCAGGACGACAACGCCATTTGGTATACGGTGACACCGCCAAAGGCGCTTTTGCGGTATGTGGTGGAAAAGGGTTCGGTGACCATGGATGGCATCAGCTTGACGGTGGCCGCTGTGACAGAGACGGATTTTTCTGTCTCCACCATTCCTCATACCAGGGCAGTGACGGCGCTTGGGGGAAAAAAAGTGGGAGACAAAGTGAATTTGGAATGTGACATCATTGGAAAGTATGTGGAAAAACTGCTGTTTTCCAAAGAAGAAGCGGCGTCGCAAAGCCGGCTGACCAAAGCATTTTTAGCGGAAAACGGATTTTTTTAAAGGAGTGAAAGGATATGGCAAAAACAAATACTATTGAAGAAGCATTGGAAGAACTGCGATCTGGGCATATTGTGCTGGTGATTGACGATCCAGACCGGGAAAACGAAGGCGACTGCATTTGTGCCGCCCAGTTTGCCACCACGGAAAACGTCAACTTCATGGCCTGCTATGCAAAGGGGCTCATTTGTATGCCCATGAGCAAGGAATATACCAAAAAGTTGGGACTTTCTCAAATGGTGAACGTCAATACCGATAACCATGCCACGGCCTTTACGGTATCCATCGATCATGTGGAAACGACGACGGGGATTTCTGCCGTGGAACGGTCCTTGACGGCCAGAAAAACGGTGGAGCCGGACGCCAAACCGGAAGATTTTCGCCGTCCCGGGCATATGTTCCCCTTGGAAGCCAGAGAAGGCGGGGTGTTGGTGCGGACTGGGCACACGGAGGCCACGGTGGACTTGATGCGCTTGGCGGGACTGGAAGAATGCGGGCTTTGCTGTGAAATTATGAAAGAAGACGGGGATATGATGCGCACCACCCAGCTGTTGGAATTTGCCAAGGAACATGGGTTGAAAGTCATCACCATTGCCGACTTGGTGGCCTATCGGTTGGAGCGGGAGTCGTTGGTGAGCCTGGAAGCAGAAGCAGATTTTCCCACAAAATACGGCCATTTTCGGATTCACGGTTTTCAGAACAAATTAAACGGCGAGCACCATGTGGCCATGGTCATGGGGGATCTCTCCGACGGGGCGCCGGTGCTTTGCCGGGTCCATTCGGAATGCTTGACAGGGGATGCCTTGGGCTCTTTGCGGTGTGACTGCGGGGAACAATATGCCGCCGCCATGAAAGCCATCGCCAAAGAAGGCCGGGGGATCATGCTTTATATGCGCCAAGAAGGGCGAGGCATTGGGCTGATCAATAAATTAAAGGCCTATCAGCTGCAAGACCAGGGGTATGACACGGTGGAAGCCAATGTGATGTTGGGCTTTGCGCCGGATTTGCGGGATTATGGTATCGGAGCCCAGATTTTGGCAAGCCTTGGGGCAAAGAAGCTGCGGCTTTTGACCAACAACCCCAAAAAGATTGCGGGATTACGGGGCTATGGCATTGAGATTGTGGAACGGGTGCCCATTATTATGGAACCGCAAGAAGTGGACGCTTTTTATTTGAAGACAAAACAGGAAAAAATGGAGCACATGACCAACTATTAAGGAGGAGAAGGGATATGAAAACATTGGAAGGCAATTTGTTGGGACAAGGGTTACGGATTGGCATCGTAGCTTCCCGGTTTAATGAATTTATCGTTTCTCGTTTGATTGGTGGGGCAGAAGACGCTTGTTTGCGCCACGGGGTAAAGGAAGAGGACATGACGCTGGCCTGGGTGCCGGGGGCCTTTGAAATTCCGTTGGCGGCACAGAAAATGGCCGAAAGCGGAAAGTATGACGCGGTGATTTGTCTGGGGGCCGTCATTCGTGGGTCGACCAGCCACTATGACTATGTGTGTGCCGAAGTGTCCAAAGGCGTGGCCCAGGTGGGGTTAAAGAGCGAAATTCCAGTACTGTTTGGCGTATTGACCACCGATAACATTGAACAGGCCATCGAACGGGCCGGGACCAAGGCCGGCAACAAAGGCTTTGATGCAGCCGTCAGCGCCATTGAAATGGCCAATTTGATGAAACAAATGGCGTAAAAATACAAAAGTCGATTTCGGGCTAAAAAAGAGATTGCCATGGCAAAGAAAGGGAAAAAACAGCCTATTTGCCATGGCATTTTTTGTTTTGCAGCCCGTTGGTTTTTCTTAGAAACAAGAATGAAATTTGACAATCTGGGCAAAGCTTTGTTATGATGAGGGCCAATGAAAAACAAGGAAAGGAGCAACTTATTTCATGGAACAGGAAGCCGCTGAAGAGAGCGACAACCCAAAACCGAAAATGCAAAAAACAAAGCGGATGGGGCATGGTCTGCCAAAGCAAGCGAGGGCAGGAGATGCTTTTTTGCGGCCTTTTTTCTGGAAACGAGAGTGAGCGGATAAGTGGTATTCTGGAATCGGAGAAAGAAAAAAGGAGAGAAAAGAAACATGCAACAACTGATCCAACAATTATTGTTACAGGTGGTTTTGATTGGGCTAAACGCCTTTTTTGCCATGACAGAAATTGCCGTCATTTCTTTAAGCCCCAATAAGTTAAAGAAAATGGCAGAAGGCGGAGATCGAAAAGCAAAAAAATTATTGGCGCTGGTGGAGGAACCGTCGGGGTTTTTATCCACCATACAAATTGGGATTACCCTGGCGGGGTTTTTGGCCAGTGCCTTTGCAGCCGATAGTTTTTCCCAATATTTGGTTGGGTTTTTGGTTCAGGATCTTGGGCTGACAAGTGTTTCCGTTTCGGTGCTGGACACCATATCGGTGATTTTGATTACGGTGATTTTATCGTATTTTACATTGGTGCTGGGGGAACTGACGCCAAAGCGGATTGCCATGCAAAAGCCCATGGAGGTGGCGAAGTTTTCTTGCGGGGTGGTAAGCATTTTAGCGAAGGTGATGCGCCCTGCCATTTTGTTTTTGTCCTTTTCCACCAATGCGGTGTTAAAAGTGCTGCATTTGAACACAGAGGCACAAGAGGAAACGGTGACGGAGGAAGAGATTCGGATGATGGTGGACTTGGGCGAGGCCAAGGGTGCCATTGAGCGGGAAGAGCGAGAATGGATTGAAAACGTGTTTGACTTTGGCGACACGGTGGTGGGGGATGTGATGGTACATGGGTCGGATGTGGTGGCTTTTTCCACAGAGACCAGCGAGGAGGAAGTGGAAGAAACCATTCGCCGCACCGGGCTTTCCCGCTATCCGGTGTATGAAAAAGATTTGCATCATATTGTAGGGATTTTAAATGCCAGAGACTTTTTGTTGGGCCGCGGCGAAAAGGCCCAGGACATCAGAACATGGATGCGTCCGGCCTATTTTGTGCCAGATACGCTGAAAGCTTCTATTTTGATGCAGGACTTACAAAAACAGAAAACCCCTATTGCCATTGTGGTGGACGAATATGGCAATACGGCGGGGCTTGTGACCATGGAAGATTTATTGGAAGAAATTGTGGGCAATATTTATGACGAGTTTGACTTGGAAGAGCCGGAAGAGATTGAGCAGCTGGAAGAAGGGCTTTGGCGCGTAGGCGGCAGCGCAGAAATCGAGGAAGTGGCCGAAGCACTGGGGATGACGTTACCGGATGATTTGCCTTTTGATACATTGGGCGGTCTGGTCTTTAGTCAGTTGCGGACTATCCCCAAAGACGGCACCGTTTTTGATGTGGAAGCCTATGGGCTGTTCATCCATGTGGAAAAAATCAAAGACCGGCGCATTGTGGTGGCCACAGTGAGAAAAGTGGACCAAGGCAAAAAAAACGAGGAGCAATAAAAAACAGCAGGAATCCGTAAAAAGGATTCCTGCTGTTTTTTTGGACAAAAGGAAAACTCATTCCTTTTCTGTTTGTGGCAGAGCGAAGAAGGCCAGAAGGGCTTCTTTTTGCTCCTCGTTTAGAAAATGGCCGGTGGAAGGAATTTTTGTTGTGGCAAAATATTGTTTCCATTCCTGGGGCAGGGAAGCGGCATCGGCAATGGCCGTAATGCGGCTATTTTTCTTTAAGGTATAGACCTGTACCCCGCCGGCGCTTTTGGTGGAAGAAAGGGGCAAAAGTGCCGTGGAAAAGAGACAGGCTTTATCGTGGTCTCGCAGCAAAATCAGATCCATTTCTTCCGGCGCATAGAACATGGCCAACAAGGGGCTTTTGGCAGAGTAGGCGTTCATCAGTTTTTTCCGGTTGGTCTTGGTTTGGTAAGCGCTTAAGGGCACTTTGGCGGCTTTGCCGTTTTCAAAGAAGAAAATCAACTGGCCGCTGTAATCGGTGGTGGGCACCAGAAAACGAATTTTTTCGCCATAGGCCAGGTTTAAGAGGTTGGGCAGGTAGTCGCCCATGCTGCTGGCTTTACATTCGGCCAGATCATTGGCCTTCATTTTATAGACGTTTTGCTGGTCAGAGAAGAACAAAATATCGGCGGCATTGGTGGTGTCGCAGGTGAGGAGGATTTTATCCTCTTCTTTCAGTTTTTGTTCCCCGGCGGCTCGCATGGAAACGAGGGTGATTTTTTTGAAATAGTTTTCTTCTGTTAAAAACAGTTTGATGCCATAGTCTTCCACAAAGTCTTCTTGCGGTGGTGTTTCCACTTCGTCTACAGGGACGATGCGGGTTTGGCGCGGTTTGCCATATTTTTTGGCCACCTGTTTTAACTGTTGGCAGATGAGAGCGCGGATTTTTTGCTCGCTTTCCAGGGTTTCTTTCAAGCGCTGCAATTCTGTTTCCAAATCGCCTTTTTCTTTGGTCCGGTTTAAGATATATTCCCGGTTGATGTTACGCAGTTTGATTTCGGCAATATATTCGGCCTGGGCCTGGTCCAAGGAGAAGGCGGCCATCAAGTTGGGGATGACCTGACTTTCCTTTTCTGTTTCGCGAATGATACGGATGACTTTGTCGATGTCCAAGAGGATTTGTTCCAAGCCTTCTAACAGATGCAGCTTTTTGCCTTTCTTTTCGATGTCAAAGGCCAGCTGTCCCCGCAGGGATGTGATGCGAAATTGGAGCCAGGCTTCCAAAATGCCTTTGATGCCCAAGGTTTTTGGGGTGCCATCGATGAGGAGGTTGAAGTTACAGCTGAAACTATCGAGAAGGGGCGTTTGCTGGTAGAGTTTATGCATCAGCACATCTACCTTTGTATTTTTCCGCACGTCGATGGCCAGTTTCAGGCCGTTACGGTCGCTTTCGTCCCGGACGTCGGTGATTTCTTTGATTTTTCCCGCTTTCACCAAGGCAATGATTTTATCAATAATCACTTCAACGGTGGTGGTATAGGGGATTTCGGTGACTTCGATACAGTTATTTTTTTCGTCATAGGTATAGGTACAACGCAGTTTAAAACTGCCCCGGCCCGTTTCATAAATCCGGTTCATTTCTGCTTCGTCATAAAGCAGTTCACCGCCGGTGGAAAAATCGGGGCCTTGGAGATAGTTGGAGAGGGTGCAGTTTTGATTTTTGATGTAGGCGATGGTGGCGGCGCAGACTTCCTGCAAATGGAAGGAGCAAAAGGCGCTGGCCATGCCGACGGCAATGCCCTGGTTGGGGTTGACCAAAATATTGGGGAATGTGGTGGGTAAGAGCAGGGGCTCTTTCATGGTGGCGTCGAAGTTATCGACGAAGGGCACTGTGTTTTTATCAATATCGGCAAAAAGTTCGGCGCAGATGGGGGCAAGCTTCACTTCTGTATACCGGGGGGCGGCATAGGCCATATCCCGGGAATATTGCTTGCCAAAGTTTCCTTTGCTATCCACAAAGGGGTGCAGCAGGGCGCCGTTTCCTTCGGTCAAACGCACCAGTGTTTCATAGATGGCAGCATCGCCATGGGGGTTTAACTGCATGGTTTGGCCCACCACTTTAGAACTTTTGGCCCGGGGGCCGCTCATGAGGCCCATTTGATACATGGTGTAAAGGAGTTTACGATGGGCCGGTTTGAGGCCATCAATTTCCGGGATGGCCCGGGAGACGATAACGCTCATGGCATAGGGCATATAGTTCAGTTCCAGGGTATCGGTGATGGGTTGTGGGGTAATCTGCTCCACCACAGGGGCGGGGGCAGTTGGTTTCTTTTTTGGCATGGTTTTTTCTCCTTAACTAAGTTCCGAAAAGTCGATATACCGATGGCCGTTTTGCTCGATATATTCTTTGCGGCCTTTTAAGTTATCGCCCAAAAGCAGGTCAAATTTTTCCTGGGTAAAGCGGGCATCTTCCGGCAGCACTTGAATGAGACGGCGGGTGGCCGGGTTCATGGTGGTTTCCCACATCATTTCCGGCTGGTTTTCGCCCAGACCTTTGGAGCGTTGGATGGCATATTTTCCTTTGATTTTCGACAAGATTTCCGCTTTTTCCGTTTCGGTATAGGCAAAGAAGGTATCTTTGCCGGAGGTGATTTCATAAAGCGGAGATTCGGCGATGAAGACTTTCTTTTCTTTAATCAGCGTTGGCACCAGGCGATAGAGCATGGTTAAAATCAAAGTACGGATTTGGTAACCGTCCACATCGGCATCGGTGCAGATGATGATTTTACTCCATTTCAGTTGGCTTAAATCAAAGGCGTTAAAGTCGCTATGCTTGGTTTTCATCTCAACGCCACAGCCTAGTACCCGCAATAAGTCGGTGATAATGTCGTTTTTAAAGATTTTGTCGTAATCGGCTTTCAGGCAGTTTAAGATTTTGCCCCGGACGGGGATGATGGCCTGAAATTCTGCGTCCCGGCCCTGCTTGCAGGCGCCCAGGGCAGAGTCGCCTTCCACGATATAAATTTCCCGGCGGGTGACATCTTTGGTACGGCAGTTGACAAATTTTTCCACACGGTTACTCATATCCAGGTTGCCGGTCAATTTTTTGCGGATGGCCGTTCTGGTTTTTTCCGCCGTTTCCCGGCTACGCTTATTGGCCAAGACTTGGGACGCAATTTTGTCGGCGTCCAGTTTATTTTCGATGAAATAAACTTCCAACTGGGCTTTCAGGTAGTCGGTCATGGCCTCCTGGATGAATTTATTGGTGATGGATTTTTTTGTCTGGTTTTCATAGCTGGTCATGGTGGAAAAGGAACTGATGACCAGAAGGAGACTGTCTTCCACGTCGGAGAAAGTGATTTTCTTTTCGTCCTTTTTATAAAGGTTGTTTTGCTTTGCGTATTGGTCGATGGCATAGACAAAGGCGCTGCGGACGGCCTTATCGGGGGCGCCGCCATGCTCCAAGAAACTGGAGTTATGGAAATATTCAATGACATTGACTTCATTATGGAAGGCAAAGGCCACTTGAAATTTCAGTTGATATTCTTCTTTGTCGGCCCGGTCCCGGCCTTTTGTTTCCTGTTCCCAAAAACAGATGGGGGTCAGCGGTGTGGTGCCTTGGCAAAGTTCTTCCAGATAATCTCGAATGCCTTGGGCGTAAAGATAGGGATACGTTTCGCCGCTTGCTTCATCGGTGAGAAGGAAGGTGATGCCGGGGTTTACGATGGCCTGTTTTTTGATGGTGGTCTGGAAATAGTCCAGGGGGATATTGATATCGGTGAACACATCCCGGTCCGGCTGCCAAGTGATGGTGGTGCCGGTTTCTTTGCCGCTATAGGGCTCTTTGGTGAGGCCGCCCACGTTTTCGCCCCGTTCAAAATGGAGGTGATAGTGGGTGTTGTCCCGGTAAATATCGGCATCCATATAGCGGGAGGCATACTGGGTGGCACAGGTGCCAAGGCCGTTTAGGCCCAAAGAAAAGGAATAGGTATCGGCGGTATTATTTTGATATTTCCCGCCGGCGTACAGTTCGCAAAAGACCAATTCCCAGTTATAGCAATTTTCTTTTTGGTTGAAATCGACGGGGATACCACGGCCGTGGTCTTTGACGGTGATGGAGTGGTCGCTGTGGCGAATCACTTCGATTTGGGTGCCAAAGCCTTCCCGGGCCTCGTCGATGGAGTTGGATAAAATTTCGAAAAACGAATGGGCACAACCGTCCAATCCGTCGGAGCCAAAAATAACCCCGGGGCGCAGACGCACTCGGTCGGCGCCCTTCAGGGCGGTGATGCTTTCGTTGTTATACGTCTTTTTTTGTGACATGGTTTGCACCTACTTTATCTCATTTGGCGGTCAAAACCGCCGTTTCCTTTCGTATCTCTATTACATTACCGTAAAATGGACAGATTTGTCAAGAGAAAAATAAGAATGTATGTTCTCTTTTTGGAGGGGAAAGGAAAAAGATGGAAATTTTAGCGCTGCTTTGCTTTTTCCCCTGGTTATGGTATAATCAACCATTAGAAGAAAAAGAAAGGATAGGGCCATGGGAAAAATTTTGGTGATTGCAGAAAAACCTTCGGTGGGAAGGGACATTGCCCGAGTGCTGGGATGTCGAGGAAAGCGGCAGGGCGCCCTGGAGGGAGAACACTATATCGTCAGTTGGGCTGTAGGTCATTTGGTGACCTTGTGCGACCCAGAAGATTATACACCCCAATGGAAAAAATGGCGGATGGATGTGCTGCCCATGATGCCAAAGGAGCTGAAATTGAAAGCCATTTCCAAGACGAAAGACCAGCTGAAGGTATTAAAGGAACTGATGGCCGAAAAGGAAGTGACTTCCCTCATTTGTGCTACTGATAGCGGCCGGGAAGGCGAGCTGATTTTTCGATATATCTATCAAATTTTGGGATGCAAAAAACCGGTGCAGCGGCTTTGGATTAGCAGCATGACAGACCAGGCCATTGGGGAAGGGTTTGCAAGGCTCAAAGACAGCAAAGAATATGATAACCTTTATTTTTCGGCCCAATGCCGGGCGGAGGCAGACTGGCTGGTGGGGATGAATGCTTCCCGGGCCTATAGTTTGCAATACAATGCCCTTTTATCCATCGGGAGGGTGCAAACGCCAACGCTGGCCATGATTGTGGCAAGGCAAAAGGAGATTGACGCCTTTGACAGCCGAGACTATTGGGAAGTGGTGGCCGATTTTGGCGCCTATCGGGGCACCTGGTTTTTGGGCGATGTGAGCGAAACCAAGATTTTTGAGCAGGAAAAGGCGGCAGAGATTGCGGCCAAGGTGAAGGGGCAAGAAGGCGTCATTACGAAGGTGGAAGTGGAAGAGATGAAAAAAGCGCCACCTTTATTATATGACTTGACGGAGTTACAAAGGGACTGTAACACGCGATATGGTTTTTCGGCCCAGAAAACGCTGACGCTAGCCCAAAACTTATATGAAAAATGGAAGATGATTACCTATCCCCGTACGGACAGCCGGTATTTGAGCGAGGATATGAAAGGAAAGGTACAAAAGACTTTACAGAAGCTTTCGGCCATCCCGGCTTACGAAAAATGGGGGAAATACATTTGCGATTTGCCGGCCATTCCTTTTTCCAAGCGTATCATCGATAATGGCAAAGTGACCGATCACCACGCCATCATTCCCACCGACGGTAGACTTTCGGTGGAGAAATTGCCGCCGGAGGAGCAGAAGGTGTTTCATTTGATTGCATTACGGTTTTTGGCGGTGTTTTTGCCGCCCTATGAATATGACGTAACCAAAGTGACCACAGAAGTGGACGGGGAGACCTTTTATTCCCGGGGGATGGTGGTGCGCCATTTGGGGTGGAACATCCTCTATTATGGCATGGAGGAAACAAAGAAAAAGAAGAAAAAAGAGGAAGAAAAATTGCCGCCTTTGGCCGAGGGAGAGCGGTATGTGGTTTCTGGGGCGAAGGTGGAAAAAAAGAAAACGACGCCGCCCAAACCTTATACGGAAGCGGCGCTGTTATCGGCCATGGAAAACGCCGGGCGATTTGTGGAAGAAGAGGATTTGAAAGAACAACTGAAAGACAGCGGCCTTGGTACCCCGGCCACCCGAGCGGCCATCATCGAGCGGCTTTTGAAGGTGGGGTATGTGGTGCGAAAGGGAAAGGCACTGATTCCCACCCAAAAGGGAATGCAGCTGATTCAAGTGGTACCGGAGGAATTGAAAAGTCCACAGACGACGGGGCGATGGGAAAAGGGGTTATCTTCCATTGCCAAAGGCAAGCTGGAGCGGGAAAAATTTATGGCCAGCATTGGCCGGTTTGTCTATTTTTTGGTGGAGCAGGCCAAAGGGGCCGACCAGACGGTGGTGTTTGAGGCTGAGCGGGGCAAAAAGCAGAAGGGAAGCCTTGGCACTTGTCCATTATGCAAAGAAAATGGCGTGTTTGAAAACAGTAAAGCGTTTTTCTGTGGCGGATGGAGGCGAGGATGCAAGTTTTCCATCTGGAAAGACGCGTTAAGCCCCAACGGGAAAGAAATTGACCGGGCCATGGCCAAAAAACTTCTGAAAGACGGACGGGTGGACGGCGTGCCCCTGACGTTACCTCAGACGGGGGAAACGGGTGTGGGTACGGTGTTATTAAAAGCAGACCGAAGCGGCGCTTTGGAAGTGATGAATTTTCAGCGGGATACCAAGTAAGGGGTGGGTCCATGAAACAAGAAACGGGGAAAACGGAAAAAAGAAAGGAACGATCCTTTTGGTGTTTATCCAAAGAAGAGATCGTGCAGATGGCCAAAGAGGTGGGGGCGCAGCCGATGGAAGAATGGTTTTCTTCTGCCCGCGCCGAAACCAGAATTGAGTGGTACCAAGGCCAGCCCTATGGCAGTGTTTGGCTGCCGCCCAGGGGAAAACAAGGAGGATTCTATTTTTTCTTTTGGCTCAAAGAAGGCCGGCTGTTGTTGGCCACCGAGGGGGAAGGTGGATATCAGGAATTGGCCCGGGTTTGGGAAAAGAGTCACGGGTTAGAAGGAACAGAAGGAATGCGCCTGCCTTATTTGATTCATCAGTTATTGAAAGAGGATGGGCAAATGCTTTCGGGGTTGGAGCAGCAAATTTCCCGCCTGGAAGATGAGGCTTTGGAGGGCAAATGGGAAAAATTCAACCACAAAATGAGCCGGATGCGAAAGGAACTGCGGCGGCTTTCCAAGTGTTATTTTCAAATTGACGATTTTTGCGACCAGTTATTGGAAGAAGGCGTTTTGACGGCCAACGAGAAGAAGGAAACCCAGCGCTTGCAAGAGCGGGTGGGCCGGTTACAGCAGGAGACAGTGTTTTTACGGGAGTATGCCGGGCAAGTGCGTGAGATTGAGCAATCCCAAATGGACCAGAGGCAAAACGCCATTATGCGGCTTTTGACGGTGGTGGCCACCATTTTTATGCCACTGACGTTGATTGTGGGATGGTATGGCATGAACTTTTCTAATATGCCAGAGCTCCATTGGAAGTATGGATATCCTGCTGTTTGTTTGGTGAGTGTGGCGATGGTGTTGCTTTGTATATCCATTTGTAAAAAGAAGGGGTTTTTTCAATGAGGAGAAGAAAAAAAACGATGGGACTTTTGTGGGGGGTAGTGGGGTTACTGCTCCTTGGCTGTGCCGGGTGCAGCAGTGAGGCAGAGAAGGTGGCAGAAACCCATTTTAGCCAATACAACGCCACAGAAGAAAGTGATGAATATCAAGTGGCAGGGACGATTTATCAGTCGGCCGAAGAGGATGGGGTGTTATTTTATATCCAACTGCTTTTAGACCAAAGGCTGCATTTGGAAGGGACCATGACACAGCAGCAGGGCAATTTACAGCTGGTGTATGTGGCGCCGGATGGTTCGGAGACGGTGTTACATGACAGCAGAAATGGAAGCGATGAGAGCGTGATTGTGGATTTTTCTGCTGTGACAGGCATTGGCAGCGTCCGGTTTTTGGGGGAAAACGGCATTTTTGATTTTGATTTGACGCTGACTGGTTTTTCGACAGACAGCATGGCCTATATCGGCGGAAAGTTACCGGCGTTACACGAAACAAAGGGAACCCTTCCTTTTACGCCAAAAGAGGAGCAGGAAAAAACAAAGCAGGAAGCAGCCTTGGTAGCTGCACCCCAGCAGACGGAGCAACAAGCAGAACTGGGGCCTTTGCCCCAGATGGAAGATGGCAAGGTGCTGGCAGAGGTTCAAGAGCTGCGGACGCAAACGGGATCGGAGCAGACGGTGTTATCGTTGGAGTTAGAAGAGGAGACGCCGGTGGTGTTGGAGGCAGAATTATATGCCAACCAGACGGGAGATGTATCAGAGGTGACGGAGGTTTGGCTGGAGGCCCGGATGGCCGACGGCACGGTGTTACCATTATTGCAATCTTCGGCCAAAGATGACCAGGGCCAAACCCATGAATGGAGAGGGAAATATCATCATGCGGTGACGCTACCAAAGGGTGTGACAGAATTTGTATTAAGCCCCATTGAAGGGGAAAGCACCCAGGTGGGGTTGACGTTGACGGTATATGAAGGAGAATGAGAAAAAAACGCACAAAATCCAAAGATTTTGTGCGTTTTTTGTTTGGTTGAAATAGGCTTAATAAGCCCGGCCCCAATAGAGCATATATTTGGCTTTTTCGCCACAGCAAACACAGGTGTCGCTGATTTCTTCTTGTTCGAAAGGAATGCAACGGCTGGTGGCGCCGGTCAATTCTTTGATTTCATCTTCGCAGGCACGGTTGCCACACCACATGGCTTTGACAAAGCCTGGGGTATTATCCAGGATGTCTTCAAATTCTTCCATGTTGGTGGCAGGATAGGTGTTTTCCTGCAAATTTTTGAGTGCTTTTTCATAGAGATTGGTCTGGATTTCTTGCAGAAGAGCCGGAATGGTTTCTTCCAAACCGTCCATGGAAACCACTTGTTTTTCGCCGGTATCGCGGCGAACCAAAACCACTTGGTTTTGTTCGATATCCTTTGGACCTACTTCCAAACGGATGGGCACGCCTTTCATTTCATATTCGCTGAATTTCCAGCCAGGGGTTTTGTCGGTCAAATCGGCTTTGACCCGGGCAACGGATTTCAGGCGGGCGGTCAATTCTTCTGCTTTTTCGATGACGCCTTCTTTATGCATGGCGATGGGGACAATGACCACTTGGATTGGCGCAATGGCAGGAGGCAGTTTCAGACCGCTGTTATCGCCATGAACCATGATGATGGCGCCCATCAGACGGGTGGACACACCCCAGGAAGTTTGATGCACATATTGCAATTCGTTGTTTTTATCGGTGTACTGGATTCCGAAGGCACGGGCAAATCCATCGCCAAAGTTATGGCTGGTGCCAGATTGCAATGCTTTGCCGTCGTGCATCAAGCTTTCGATGGTATAGGTATTTTTGGCGCCGGCAAACCGTTCTTTTTCTGTTTTTTCGCCTTTGATAACGGGAATGGCCAATACATCTTTACAGAAGTCAGAATAAACGTTTAACATTTTGATGGTTTCGGTTTGACTTTCTTCGGCTGTGGCATGGGCCGTATGGCCTTCCTGCCACAAAAATTCGGTGGTGCGCAAAAATGGCCGTGTGGTTTTTTCCCAACGTACCACAGAGCACCATTGATTATAGAGCTTTGGCAAGTCGCGGTAGGACTGGATCACATGGGAATAGTGGTCACAAAAGAGGGTTTCGGATGTAGGGCGTACGCAAATGCGTTCTGGCAGTTCATTTTCGCCGCCTTGGGTCACCCAGGCCACCTCTGGCGCAAAGCCTTCTACGTGATCTTTTTCTTTTTGCAGCAAGCTTTCGGGGATAAACATGGGCATATATACATTTTCATGTCCCGTTTCTTTGAACCGGTCATCCAGCTGTCGCTGCAATAATTCCCAGATGGCATAGCCATAAGGTTTGATGATCATACATCCTTTTAAACTGGAATAGTCGGCCAGTTCCGCTTTTTTTACGACGTCGGTATACCACTGAGGAAAGTCCTTTTCCATATCGGTAATTTCCGCTACGAGTTTTTTGTCGTTTGCCATAATGATGGTTGCTCCTTTCGTTTTTCCTTCGGCAAATCTCTGCCATTAGGCATTATTTTATCTTATTTTTCCATTTTACACAAGGGGATAGGCCAACTTTATAACGGAAAGAAGAAACTTTCTCTTGGAAAAAAAGAATTTATCTGTTTTGAAAGAGAGAAAAGTCTATGGTTGCTATATTGTTTTGGTAGTATGAATAAAACATGGTTTGTCAAGAGGTGATTTCCACTAAGAAACAAATGTTTTTGACTGTAAAACTCTAGTAGTTATTTTGAAAAAAGAAGCTTGACAAGGGGATGAACAAAAATTTAGTTTCTATATACGAACAAATAGTTTGACAAGACTTCTTCTTTTTGTTACGATGCAGGTAGCTGCTGGAAGAAAAGCAGTTGGACAGTGGTTTGTAAAAAAGACAGAAAAAGGAGAGGTAGTATGAAAAGATGCGGGAAACAATGGACGGCGTTGGCACTGGCATCCCTCTTGGTGCTGGGAACGGCAAGCTCTGCTTTGGCCGGGCAGTATGTGGTGCAAAAAGGCGATTATTTGAGTAAAATTGCCCCCAAATATAACACCACCTGGCGGGTATTGGCAGAAAAGAACAATCTGAAAAATCCGAACTTGATCTATCCAAACCAGGTGCTTTGGGTGCCGGATGTGGAAACGACAGAGCAGGTGACAGAACAAAAACCGGCAGAGCAAAAACCAGTGGAACAAAAACCGGTAGAACAAAAGCCAGAAGCACAAAAACCGGTGGAAGTACCGGCAGAAGAAAAAGTGGCTTTGACGCAGTTACAGGTGGATGACATTACGTTAAAAGGAAACGGCATTGCCCCGGCCTTTGATCCAGCAGTAACCAAGTACACCATGGAAGTACAAAGCGATATTTACAGTGTGAAAGTAACGGCAGCAGCCGAACAAGGCGTATCCATCACGGTGGATGGCACGGCAGTGGAAAACGGCGCATCGACGGTGGTAAAACTGCCAGATGATTATGAACATTATGGCGTTGATTATAGCCAGGATATTGTGATTGTGGCCACAAAAGGCGACCAGAGTACCACCTATACGGTAACGGTGAAGAGAGTCAATGCCGCCGATGTCTATGCTTTATTTGAAGCAAAAGAATATGTGGACAAAGAAACCGGCGTAACCATGCCTTATGAATTGTATGTACCAAGCAATTACGATGCCTCCAAGGAATACCCCATCGTATTTGCACTCCATGGCTCCGGACAGAGAACCCAGAGCGTAGATATGGTCATCAAACGCTATGAAATGGCCACCGTTTGGGCCAAGGATTCCGAAGCTGGCCTGCGGGAATGCATCGTTCTGGCACCACAGTGTGCAACCCAGGACGACAGCGAAAACTGGACCTCTTTGATGGAATACCGTAAGGGAACAGCAGAAGATGCCTTTGAAATGAGCAAATACAGCGTAGCAGCTTATAACTTGCTGCAAGATGTGATGAAAGAATATTCGGTGGACAAAGACAGAGTGTATATGACTGGTCTTTCGGCCGGCGGCTTTGCAACGTACGCCATTGCCATTGCCCATCCGGAAACCTTTGCAGCGTTGGTACCTGTTTGCGGCGGGGCTGACACAGAAAAAGTTTCGGCTTTGAAAGATATTCCAATGTGGATTTTCCACGCAGCAGACGACCCACAGGTGAATGTGGATGAATTCTTGTATCCAACGCTGAAAGCTTTGGATGAAGCTGGCGCAAATTACAAAAAGACCATTTATGAAGCAGGTGCCGTATTTGCACCTTCGGCCCACTTCTCTTGGACGGCCGCATATGCAACCGAAGATATGAGAGCATGGCTGTTTGAACAAAGCAAATAAATCGGAAAAGACAAAGCCCCTTGGCCTAGGCCAGGGGGCTTTTGTTTGGAAGGAAGCGGGTACTTTCTTTTGACAAAGGGCTTCTTCTTTCGTATACTGTTACATAAGAAGAAAACAAACGTATGTTTTCTAGGAAAAGGAGGTTTCGTATGTTACGCAGTATTCGTTTTTATAGCCAGCTGGTTTTTAGCTTGCTTGGTTTGATTCCAAAAATGAAAAAAGTGCCCCGCGTGGCAGAAGAAAAAGGACAGGCGGCGGCCGACGACATGAGTTTTCATGTGGTGAAAAAATGGAGCCGGGAGGCCATGGTGGCCAGCGGCGTGAAGGTGGAAATCGAGGGATTGGAACATATCCCCAAAGACCGAAATGTGCTTTTTGTGGGAAACCATTTAAGCAATTTTGACTTTTTGGTGCTTTTGGATGCCATTCCAGTACCGGTGGGGTTCATTGCCAAAGTGGAGTTAAAGAAAATTCCGCTGGTAGCCACTTGGATGGACTATATTCATTGTCTGTTTATGGACCGCAGTGATATGAAGCAGCAGATGCAGATTATTTTGCAGGGCATCAAACAACTGAAAGAAGGATATAGCATGATTGTTTTTCCGGAAGGCACCAGAAGCAAAACGGGAAAAATGCTGGAATTTAAGGCCGGTACCTTTAAACTGGCCACCAAGTCGAAGGTACCCATTGTACCTTTTACCATCATGGGCACGGCCGATGTGCTGGAAAACAATGGGTATCGCATTGCCAAAAAGCCAGTGAAATTGGTGTTTCACCCGGCGGTGGATGTGACGGCTGTACCAAAAGAAGAATTGGGTAGTCTCCATCAGACGGTGCAAGCCATTGTGGCTGGGCCATTGGAGGGAAAAGCATGAGAAAAAGGACGCGAAGCATATTCTTTGGGCTTTTGGCCCTGGTGATTTTTTGGACGGGGTGTACCTCGTCCTTACCCCAGACGGGAAACGAAGCCAGTGGGTTTTTGGAAGTTCATTTTCTCGATGTGGGGCAGGCAGACTGCGCTTTGTTACAGTTTCCGGCCGGGGAAGACGTGTTGATTGACGCAGGAAACCGGGCTGATGCCGATTTTATTTTAGACTATTTAGAAGAAGCCGGCGTGGACCACTTGGACGCCGTGGTGGCCACCCATCCCCACGAAGACCATATCGGGGCCATGGCCGATATTTTGCGGGAAGTGGAGACGGATGTGGTATTTTTGCCGGCAGTAGATGCCGACACCAATGTGTATACCAATTTACTGTATGCCATAGAAGAAACGGGGGCAGAGGAAGTGCGGGTGGAAAGCCCGGAAGAAATTTCTTTGGGCGGCATATCGGCCCAGTTTTTGACGCCTTTGGACACCTATGACGATTTAAATAATACTTCTTTGGTGTTACGGCTTTCTTATGGCGATACGGTGTTCCTTTTTACTGGCGACATCGAAAAGGAAGTGGAGGAGGATTTGGTGGAAAGCGGTTTTCCGCTGAAGGCCGATGTACTGAAAGTACCCCATCATGGGTCGGATACTTCCAACACAGAAAGCTTTTTGTGGGCCGTTTCTCCCCAGGTGGCCATTGTCAGCGTGGGGGCAGACAACGACTATGGTTTGCCAAACGACGGGGCCTTGGAGCGGCTTTCGGCCGTGGGGGCCCAGGTGTTGCGCACCGATGAAGAGGGGACCATTGTGGTCAAAAGCGACGGAACGACCATTGCGTTGGAAGACGGACTTTTGACAGGGGAAGGAGATACGGGGGAAGGAGATACAAAAGAAGCTTTGCCGACGGAAGAAATGGCAAAAAAAGCACCGGTAACAGAAGAATCCACCAAGCCTTCCACCACAGCCCCAGAGACGGCCACACAGGGGACAGCAGAAACAGAGGGCACCATCGTGGGCAACAAAAATTCCAAGATTTATCATAACGACACTTGTTCTTCTTTACCGAAAGAGGAAAACAGAGTGTATTTTGATTCGGCCCAAGAGGCGCAGGATGCCGGATACCGGGCATGCAGCCGCTGTGGCGGATAAGGAGAAAAGAATATGGATAGAATCATCATAGGGCTTTTGGTGATCAACCTCCTGCTGTTGCTGGTGGTGCTCATCAAAAGTGGGAAAAAGCATACGGCCTTGGAAGACGGGGCGATGGAGAAAACCATACAGCAAAGCGTCCATGCTTCCTTGGGCGCTTTGGGTACGTTGTTACAAGAAAACCAGCAGCAGGCCCAGCAGGTACAGCAGGAAAAATTGGAGCAGATTCGCCAGACCATGAAAGAAAAGCTGGAAGAAAACCAATTGGCTAACCATCGGGCCCAGGAGGCATTGCAGCAGACCTTTGGCGACCAGTTCCGTTCCCAAAGCCAGCAGCTTTCTACCTTTTCGGAGGAAAACAGAAAATCCTTGGAATCCATCCGGGGGACGGTGGAAGCACAGTTAAAACAATTGCAGGGGGCCAACGATAAAAAGCTGGAAGAAATGCGGCAGACGGTGGACGAAAAACTGCAAAAGACGCTGGAAGAGCGGATGAACCAGTCGTTTCGGTTGGTGAGCGAGCGGCTGGAGCAGGTGTATAAAGGCTTGGGAGAAATGCAGACACTGGCAAACGGTGTGGGCGATTTGAAAAAAGTGCTTTCCAATGTGAAAACCCGCGGGATTTTGGGTGAAATCCAGCTGGGGGCCATTTTGGCAGAGATTTTGGCGCCGGAGCAATACGAGCAAAATGTGGTGACCAAAAAAGGCAGCCGCCAGGTGGTGGAGTTTGCCGTAAAAATTCCTACCCAGCAGGGGGAAAGCATCTTTTTGCCCATCGATTCCAAATTTCCCGGCGACACGTATCAGGCCTTATTGGCAGCCTATGACACAGGGGATAGCGCCCAGGTGGCCCAGGCGGCAAAACAACTGAAAGCCACCATCAAGGCCGAGGCCAAGGACATCCGGGATAAGTATATCGACCCGCCCAACACGACAGAATTTGCCATTTTGTTTTTGCCCTTTGAAGGGCTTTATGCCGAGGCCGTCAACCGCGGTTTGGTGGAGGAATTACAAAAGGAATACCATGTCAATTTGGCCGGGCCAAGCACCATGGCGGCGCTTTTGAATAGTCTGCAAATGGGCTTTCGGGCCTTTGCCATCCAAAAGCGTAGCAGCGAGGTTTGGCAGGTATTGGGAGCAGTCAAAACGGAGTTTGACACCTTTGCCAAGGTATTGGAAAACACGAAAAAGCGGTTGGATCAGGCCAACGGCGAGCTGGATGCACTGATTGGGGTGCGGACCAGACAGATCCAGCGGAAGCTTGCGGCGGTGGAAAAATTGGAGACGGCGCAGGCAGAGGCCATCCTTGGTGAGGAGGAAGCATAGGAGGCGCGTATGGGTTCCATTGTGGATTATGTGCGGTGGCGAGGGGATTTGCGTTTTGCTCAATCCCCTTTCAATGAAATAGATAGCTTGATTTTCAACCAATTTTCCTATCTGGATTTTGGCGGCATCATCCCAGATGGCCTACCCCAACAGGGACGTACCTTGGAGGCGGCGGCAGAAATCTATTTTGCATCCATCGAAAAACGGCGCAGGCGGGTGGCGCTGGTGGCAAGCCAAATCCCGGCACTGTTTTGGCTTGCGGCCCACAGCAGACGTTTTGCCGAGGTGAAGATTTGGGGATACCGGGTCTATAGCAGCAGGGAGCAGGAGACGCAGTTTTCGGCCGTTTGTTTTTCTTTGGAAGAGGGAAAGACCTTTGTATCTTTCCGCGGCACAGATGATTCCTTGGTGGGGTGGAAAGAAGATTTCAACATGGCTTTTTTGGATCAAATCCCGGCGCAGGAGCAGGCGGTGGCCTATTTAGAGGAGATGGCCAGCCGATGCAGCCAGCCCCTTTGGGTGGGCGGTCATTCCAAAGGGGGAAATTTGGCGGTGTATGCTGCTGCTTTGTGTAGGGATGAGGTGAAGGAGCGGATTTTGGCTATTTATAACCACGATGGGCCGGGATTTGCGCCGGCTTTTTTTACCCAAGAAGGGTATCGGAAGATTGCGCCCAAGATTTGGACGGTGTTACCGGAGGAATCTTTGGTGGGGCTATTATTCTATCGCGGCACGCCATACCAAGTGGCCAAAAGCGAGGCGGCCGGGCCATTACAGCACAATGTGTTTTGCTGGGAAGTGGAGCAGACGGAGATTGTGAAGGTGCCGGAAGTGTCCCAAAATAGCCAACGGATGGAAGAAGTGCTGACGGCCTGGCTGGATGCTTTGACGGCGGAAGAAAAGAGACAGTTTGTGGAGGTGCTCTTTTCACTCTTAGAGACAAAGGGAAGTACCAATTTGGTGGAGGTGGCAGACCATCCCCTTTCCCATCTTTTGGACGGTGTGCAGGCCTACCGTCAGTGCGACGAAAAGACGAAAGAAGTGGTGGCCAAGGTGGTGGCCTCTTTGGTGGAGCAACAGAAAAAAACCTTTGTTTCGTCCCTCAAAGAAAAGGCGCAGGCGGTCTATGAAGAAAGCAGTCTTTTGAAAAAAGTGAAAAAAACGGGCAAAAATTTGCGTATTTTTATTGACAAAGGAAAGCGCCAGTGATATAGTAGCCATAAGTTCATAGGAAAAACCGATGAAGCGGAGATAAAAACAAAGGGTGCGCTTACAGAGAGTCTGGGTAGCTGAGAGCCGGGCAGAAGGCATGTTGTTAAATGGACCGCGGAGGGCGCGAGGAACGGCCGAAAGGCTTAGTATTTTGCGACGGATGGCCCCCGTCAGACTGGCCAGGGATATGATTGTATCCTGTTTGAGTGCGCGCCAAAGGCGCGAAGCAAGGTGGTACCACGAGTGACAAACACCCGTCCTTGACAAAAAAGAGATTCTTTTTTGTTGAGGACTTTTTTTTATCCTATTTTTGATAGAAAGGCGGCGAAAAAATATGAAACAGATGATTCCATCTTTGACAGAAGCAAAAGAATTGGCAAAGAGCGCAGAGGGCCGACTGATTCCTGTGGCGCTGACGTTATTTTCTGATTGTGTGACACCGGTGGGGTTGTTACAGATTTTGAAAGCCAAAAGCAGCCATTGCTTTTTGCTGGAGAGCGTGGAAGGTGGCCGCCGATGGAGCCGGTATTCTCTTTTGGGGTTTTCGCCCAAGTTGGAATTGACTTGCCATGATTGTGTGGTGACGTTAAAAGGATACCGAAACGAAACCATCCGCACCGACGCTCCGGCAGAGGTGGTGCGGGAGGTACTGAAAGAGCATAAAAGCTGTCCGGTGCCGGGAATGCCGCCTTTTACGGGGGGATTGGTTGGCAGTTTCGCTTATGATTACATCCGCTATGTGGAGCTGGTGCTGCAACAGACGGAGCCGAAGGACGATTGCTGGAAAGAGCTGGATTTGATGCTCTTTGACCAGGTGGCCGTGTTTGACCATGAAAAACAACAACTGTTTTTGATTTGCCATATTCCCTCTGACCGGGTGGAAGAAGCATATCCAAAGGCAGAAGAGCAGTTAAAAGAGTTGGCTTATTTGGTGCAGCGGGGGGCCAAGAAACAGTTTTTGCCGCCCAAGCGCTTAACGCCATTTCAGCCCCTTTTTTCCAAAGAAGAATTTTGCCAGATGGTAGAACGGGCCAAGGAGTATATCAAAGAAGGGGATATTTTCCAGGTGGTGTTATCCAATCGATTGACGGCAGGATTTTGCGGCAGTTTGTTTGACGTTTATCGGGTGCTGCGTACCACAAACCCTTCGCCCTATATGTTCTATTTTGTCAGCGACCAGCTGGAATTGGCCGGGGCCTCGCCGGAAACGCTGGTGAAGGTGATAAACGGCAAGGCCTATACCTATCCTTTGGCCGGAAGCCGGCCGAGGGGAAAGACGGAAGAGGAAGACAAGGCTTTGGAACAAGAATTATTGGCCGACGAGAAGGAAAACGCCGAGCACAATATGTTGGTGGATTTAGGCAGAAACGACATGGGAAAAATCAGCCGGTTTGGCACGGTACAAGTGGAGCAATACCGCACCGTGGAAAAGTATTCCCACATCATGCATATCGGTTCCACCGTCTCTGGCCAATTACGGGAAGATTGTGACGCCATGGATGCCATCCATGCCATCCTACCGGCAGGAACCCTCTCCGGGGCGCCAAAAATCCGGGCCTGCCAGATCATTCAGGAACTGGAAGGAGAAAACAGAGGGGTCTATGGTGGGGCCATTGGATATTTGGATTTCAACGGCAATTTGGATACCTGTATTGCCATTCGGCTGGCGTATGCGAAGGACGGAAAGCTGCATATCCGTTCCGGGGCCGGCATTGTCTACGACAGTGTGCCAGAAAAGGAATTTGAAGAATGTATCAACAAGGCAAAGGCTGTGGTGGAAGCGGTAGAGCAGGCGGAAGAAGGGATTTTATGATAGTACTGATTGATAATTATGATAGTTTTACGTATAACTTGGTACAGCTTTTGGGCAGCTTTACGCCAGAGATTGAAGTGGTGCGAAATGATGGATGCACGATGGAAGACATCAAGAAAATGGCGCCGAAGGCCATTGTTCTTTCGCCGGGACCGGGAAAGCCTGCGGAGGCTGGCATTTGCGAAGAAGTGGTCAAGACCTTTGGCAAAACCATTCCCATTTTGGGCGTTTGTTTGGGGCACCAAGCCATTTGTGAGTGTTACGGTGGCAAGATTGGGTATGCAAAAAAAGTCATGCATGGAAAGCAAAGCCGGGTGGAGATTGACCAGAAAAGCCCCTTGTTTGAGGGCTTGGAAAAGGAAATTTTGGTGGCCAGATACCATTCTTTGGCGGCGGTGGAAGTGCCGGAAGAGTTAAAGGTGGTGGCTAAGACGGCCGACGGGGAAGTGATGGCAGTGGAACACAAGGAGTATCCCGTTTTTGGGGTACAGTTTCACCCGGAATCTATTTTGACCCCCCAAGGAGGGGCCATCGTCAGAAATTTTTTACGGAAAGGCGGCATGTTGGATGATTAAAGAAGCAATTTTAAAGTTAGCAAAGAAGGAAAATCTTTCTTATGAGATGGCCGAAGGCGTCATGAACGAGATCATGAGCGGCCAGGCGTCGGAAATCCAGATGAGCGCCTATCTGACGGCCATGAGTTTAAAGGGAGAAACCATTGAGGAAATCACGGCGTCGGCGGTGGGGATGCGTAATCACTGTATTAAGTTGCTGCATGAGGTGGAGGCGTTGGAAATTGTAGGGACCGGCGGCGACGGATCCAATTCTTTTAACATTTCCACCACGTCGGCCTTGGTGGCCGCAGCCGGCGGGGTACCGGTGGCAAAACACGGAAATCGGGCCGCTTCCAGCAAATGCGGTGCCGCCGATGTGTTGGAGGCGTTGGGAGTCAACATTCAAGTTTCGCCTCAAAAAAGTGCACAGTTATTGAAAGACATTGGGATTTGTTTTTTGTTTGCCCAAAACTATCACATTGCCATGAAATATGTGGCGCCGGTGCGGCGAGAGCTGGGCATTCGTACCATTTTTAATGTGTTGGGACCGTTGGCCAACCCGGCCGGGGCCAAGATGGAAGTGATGGGCGTTTATGATGAAGCGCTGGTGGAGCCGTTGGCCAAGGTGCTTTGCAATTTGGGCGTCAAAAACGCCATGGTGGTCTATGGGCAAGACGGACTGGACGAAATTTCTATGAGCGCTCCAACGACCATTTGCGAAGTGAAAAACGGGACCTTTTCCCATTATGAAATTGCGCCGGAGACCTTCGGTTTTACCCGGTGCCAAAAAGCAGATTTGGTGGGCGGCACACCAAAAGAAAATGCGGCCATCACCAGAGAAATTTTGTCCGGGGCGCCGGGGCCAAAGCGAAATGCCGTGCTCTTAAACGCAGGGGCGGCCCTTTCGGTGGGCCAGAAGGCAGCCAATTTGGAAGAAGGCGTCCGTTTGGCAGCCCAATTGATTGATAGCGGTAAGGCCATGGAAAAACTGGAAGCCTTTATCCGTTGTTCCAACGAGGAGGAGAGACCATGATTTTAGAGAAAATTGCAGCGGCCACCCAAAAACGAGTGGAGGAGCAAAAAAAAGAGGTTTCTTTGGAGCAGATGAAACAAGCGGCCGAGGGAATGGAGAAAAACACCGGCTTTCCCTTGGAACAAGCCTTGCGGCAAGGGGACATTGCTTTTTTATGCGAAGTGAAAAAAGCGTCGCCTTCCAAGGGTTTGATTGCAGAAAACTTTGATTATCTTGCCATCGCCAAGGAATATGAAGCGGCAGGGGCAGCGGCCATTTCTGTTTTGACGGAGCCGGAATTTTTTTTGGGCAGCAAGGACTATTTAAAGGAAATCAGCGCCGCCGTTTCCATCCCCACTTTGCGCAAGGATTTTGTGGTGGACGAATACATGATTTATGAGGCAAAGGTGCTGGGGGCCAGCGGCGTGTTGCTGATTTGTGCACTATTGGAAGAAGAGCGGCTGAAACGATATTTGGACTTGGCGCACCATTTGGGGCTTTCGGCCTTGGTGGAAGCCCACGACGAGGCGGAAGTGGCAAAGGCCCTTGCGGTTGGAGCAAGGCTGATTGGGGTGAACAACCGGGATTTGCGTACCTTTACGGTGGATATGGAAAACAGCTTGCGGCTACGGAAACTGGTGCCGGAGGATGTGACCTTTGTATCAGAAAGCGGCATTCGAACGGCGGAGGACGTGGCTAGACTGAAAGAGGCCGGCGTCAATGCCGTCTTGATTGGAGAGACGTTGATGCGAAGCGAGGATAAGGCAAAGGCCCTTTCTCAATTGCGGGGGGAATGCCTATGACCAAGGTGAAGCTTTGCGGGCTGAGACGAAAAGAGGACATTTTGGCGGCCAATCGATACAGGCCGGACTGGATCGGTTTTGTCTTTGCCAAAAGCAAGCGGCAAGTGAGCAAAGAGGAAGCAGCAGAACTGAAACAACTGCTTTCGCCTAAGATTTTGGCCGTGGGGGTATTTGTGGATGCGCCGGTTACGGAAATGGTTTCCCTTTATGAAGCCGGCATCATTGATGTGATTCAACTGCACGGCGGGGAAGGGCCCCAGGTGGTGGAAGAAATTCAGGCAAGGTGCAGCGCCCCTATCATCCAGGCGGTATCGGTACGGGGAAAAGAGGATGTGGAAAAAGCTCTTTTGTCCAAAGCCGACTATCTGCTCTTTGATTCTGGTAGCGGCGGCACCGGGCAGAGCTTTGACTGGGCCCATTTGGGAGAAATGAAACGGCCCTTCTTTTTGGCCGGAGGCATCCGGCAGGAAAATTTGGAAGAAGCGTTACAACTGCATCCCTTTGCCATTGACGTCAGCAGCGGCGTAGAAACGGACGGGTACAAGGACGAAGAAAAAATCAAGCAATTGATGGAAACAGTAAGGAGGCGGGAGCAATGATTTTTGTGATGAAACCAGGCGTAGACAAACAGAGAGTGGACGATTTTGCAAAGCAATGGGAGCAAAAGGGCTATTCCACCATTGTTAGCGTCGGCACGGAGCACACGGCCGTTTGCCTCATTGGAAACACCGCCTCCATCGATATGGACCACGCCGTCCACACCAGCGACATTGTGGACTATGCCAAACGGGTGACGGAGCAATACCGAGCCGTTAGCCGCAGCGTCCACCCGGACGACACGGTGGTGAAGGTGAAAGATGCCATATTTGACTGCCATCACTTTCCGGTGATTGCCGGGCCCTGCTCGGTGGAAAGCGAGGAGCAGGTGCTGACGGTGGCCGAAGCGGTGAAAAAAAGCGGGGCCAAACTATTGCGTGGGGGCGCTTTTAAGCCCCGCAGTTCGCCCTATGCCTTTCAGGGCATGCAGGCCGACGGGCTGGAGCTTTTGAAAATTGCCAGAGAAAAAACAGGGCTTCCCATTGTGTCGGAAATGATGAACCAAACCCAGGTGCCACTGTTTGAAGAGGTGGATATCGTGCAAATTGGGGCCAGGAATATGCAAAACTTTGATTTGCTCAAAGCCGCCGGGGCCATGGGAAAACCGGTGCTGTTGAAAAGAGGTTTGGCCAGCACATTGGAAGAGTTTTTACTGAGTGCCGAATATTTGATGTGCGCCGGGTGCAAAGATGTGATATTATGTGAGAGAGGGATTCGTACCTTCGAAACTATGACAAGAAACACGTTGGATTTATCGGCGGTACCTATTTTAAAGGAAAAGACCCATTTACCGGTCATTGTGGACCCAAGCCACGGCACCGGCATCCGCTCTCTGGTGGCCCCCTTAAGCCGGGCGATACTGGCGGTGGGCGCTGACGGGCTGATGGTGGAAACCCACAACAATCCGAAACTGGCCCTTTGCGATGGGGCCCAGAGCTTGGATTTGGAACAATTTGATGGTCTGATGACAGACCTGCGCAGGCGGGCTGTTTTAGAAGGAAGAGAGATATAAAAGGAGGAAGGAACCATGGCAGAAGGAAGATTTGGCATATTTGGCGGCCAGTATATTCCAGAAACATTGATGAACGAAATTCACCGGCTGAACAAAGCATATGATTTTTACAAAAACGATCCCCAGTTTCAGGCAGAACTGGCGGAGCTGAACAAAAACTACACCGGGCGGCCTTCTCTGCTTTATTATGCAGAAAAAATGACCAAGGATCTGGGCGGGGCCAAAATTTATTTGAAACGGGAAGATTTGAACCACACCGGATCCCACAAAATCAATAACGTATTGGGGCAGGCCCTTTTGGCGAAAAAGATGGGCAAAACCCGTTTGATTGCCGAAACGGGCGCAGGCCAACACGGTGTGGCCACGGCCACGGCGGCGGCGCTGTTTGGCATGGAATGCGAAATTTTCATGGGCAAAGAGGACACAGAGCGCCAGGCCTTAAACGTATACCGGATGGAGCTGTTGGGGGCGAAGGTACACGCCGTAGAAAGCGGCACACAGACATTGAAAGATGCCGTAAACGAAACCTTCCGGGAATGGTCCAGACGGGTGGACGACACCCATTATGTGTTGGGCACCGTCATGGGGCCGCATCCATTTCCAACCATGGTGCGGGATTTCCAAAGCATCATCAGCCGGGAAGCGCGGGCGCAAATTTTGGAAGCAGAAGGAAAGCTTCCGGCGGCGGTTTTTGCCTGTGTAGGCGGCGGCAGCAACGCCATGGGGATGTTCTATCACTTTATCCCAGACGAAGGGGTACGTCTGATCGGTTGTGAAGCCGGCGGCAAAGGCGTGGACACCGATTTACACGCAGCCACACTAACCAAAGGTACGGTGGGCGTTTTCCACGGCATGAAATCTATTTTCTGTCAAAACGAAGAAGGGCAGATTGCGCCGGTGTATTCCATTTCCGCCGGGTTGGATTATCCAGGCATTGGGCCAGAGCATGCCTATTTGCACAGCACAGGCCGGGCAGAATATGTGCCCATCACCGACGATGAAGCGGTGGATGCCTTTGAATATTTGGCACGGACAGAAGGCATTATCTGTGCCATTGAAAGCGCCCATGCGGTGGCGCAGGTGAGAAAAATGGCCGGTTCTTTCTCCAAAGACCAATCAATTATTGTTTGTATTTCCGGCCGGGGCGACAAAGACGTGGCAGCCATTGCCAGATATAGGGGGGTTCAGCTTTATGAATAAAATCAAAGAAGCCTTTGCAAAGGGCAAAGCATTTATTCCTTTTATTGCGGCGGGAGATCCCGACGAGGAAACGACGGTGCGACTGGTGGTGGAAATGGCCAAAAACGGGGCAGACCTGATTGAATTGGGGATTCCTTTTTCGGACCCAACGGCCGAAGGGGTTGTGATCCAGGAGGCCAATATCCGGGCGCTCAAAGGCGGCATCAGCCTGGAAAAAGTGTTTGGCATTGTGGAAAAGATCCGGAAGGAAAGTCAGGTACCCATGGTATTTTTGACCTATTTAAACCCGGTGTTAAGCTATGGAAAAGACGCTTTTTTTGCCCGGTGTCAAGCGCTTGGCGTCGATGGGCTGATTGTGCCGGATTTGCCGTTTGAGGAAAAGGGAGAATTGATGGAAGAGTCGAAAAAATATGATGTTTCTATCATTTCCATGATTGCGCCAACGTCCGACGACCGGATTCAGATGATTGCAAAGGAAGCAGAAGGGTTCCTTTATGTGGTTAGCTCCATGGGTGTCACCGGGGTCAGAAGCGAAATTACCACCGACGTGGGGGCTATGGTGGAAGCCATCCGGGCCGTAACCGACGTGCCGACAGCCGTGGGATTTGGCATCAATACACCCAAGCAGGCCAAGGCCATGGCCGGCCTTTCTGATGGGGCCATTGTGGGCAGCGCCATTGTGAAAATCATTGGGGCCGAAGGAAAAGACAGTGTGGCCTCTGTGGGAAGATATGTCAAAGAAATGAAAGAAGCCGTATTACAGGCATAAAACGATGGAAAAGATGGCTGGAATCTTTGTAGGGCAAGGGTTCCAGCCATTTTTCTTGGGTGCTTTAGCTTAACAAAACCCCTAGTTTTACTAGGGGTAAATAAAATACTTTAGTATACAAAACCTCCTAATTATAATTTTAGAATAAAGGTTTGGCGACCGCATTACTAAAATAAATTAGG
>CALWGC010000014.1 GCA_944378105.1 uncultured Clostridia bacterium | reverse complement strand
CGGAATTTGTCAAGCAGTTTTTCAAATTTTTCAAATTTGTTCTGCTTTTTTCGTTCCGTTGTCGTCGTTGTTTCCTGACGACAAGATATTATTATACACGGTTTTCGACAGAAGTCAACACTTTTTTCATTTTTTTACAAAACAGAAACAGACACGAAGTCTGCTTGATTTTCAAGCACTTCGCGTCTGTTTCTACTTTAGAATAGAGCGTAACGTTATTCTTTCTTATTTCTGTTTCTTCTGTTTTGCTCTCATCTGCTTTTCTTTCTTCTCTACGCCCATCTGGTATTCGCTGGCAAACTCTGTTCTGCTTTTGCCGCAATCGGTGGTGGTGTTGTTGCAATTACGTGTTTGTTCTGTTTTTTTATCCATGGCTCGTTCCTCCCGTTTCGTTCAAAACCTCGCTGCAAACTTTTTGTTTGCAAAGGTAGTATGAGAAAAAGCCATAGTTTTTATACTGCGTTTTTGTCCACAGTTTTTTCCAAAGGCAAAATCAATTTTTGTCCACTGCAGATACGATCGCTTTGCATCCGATTAAACTCCATAATGGTTTCTACATAATCTGCCGTCGTCTCCTCTTCCGATTTATGCTCTGCAGCAATCTCCCAAAGAGTATCCCCTGGACAAATGACAATCGTTTCGTAATACACTTCTTTTGATTCTGGCTGCGCATCTGCAAAAGAAAACTTGCCAGCCAACAGCACGCAAACAAATGTTAGAACAATAAAAACAAATTTTCTCATTTTGCACCCCCAATATAAACAACTGTTCGATTACTAACTCCAATATACACGAACAAATATTCTTTGTCAAGTGGGATTTTCATTTTCTTAGAACACAGGTTTGATTTTTATTCTATCTTATGGTATAATATTGAAAATTAGATTGGATCGGAAACAAAAATAGTTTCACTGGTTCTCGCTTTTTCAAAAGCAAATCCAACTTTTTATTGAGGTGATCTTGTGCAGGATTTATCGGATAAACAAAAACAAATTTTAGAATATTTAAAACAAGAAGTCAAAGAACGGGGCTATCCCCCTTCGGTACGGGAAATTTGTGAAGCCACCGGCCTCAAATCCACCTCCACCGTCCATGGCCACCTGGCTCGGTTGGAGAAAAAAGGATATATCCGCCGCGACCCAACCAAACCCCGCGCCATCGAAATTTTGGATACCACGCCATTACCCTCTGCGGCCCAAGAATTGGTCCAAGTTCCCATCGTCGGCACAGTAACGGCCGGCACACCTATCTTGGCCGAAGAAAATATCGTCGATACCTTTCCATTACCAGTGCAGTATGTGCGTAACAACAATGTCTTTATGCTGCGCGTCAAAGGCGAAAGTATGATCGAAGCAGGTATCTTTGATAAGGACTTGATTTTAGTCAACCAGCAAAACGTGGCCAATAACGGGGATATTGTCGTTGCCCTCATCGAAGACTATGCCACCGTAAAAACCTTCTATCGGGAAAATGGCCATGTACGCTTGCAGCCGGAAAATGCGGCTATGTCCCCCATTTTCATTCGCGACTGCAAAATTTTGGGAAAGGTCATTGGCCTGTTCCGCAAATTTTAAGGAGGAAAACCCATGTTCTCATTGTTTCGTGTTGCCGCAGCAGCGCCCAAGGTGAAAGTGGCCGATGTGGCTTTTCTGCAAGAACAAATGATACAGCTGATGGACGAAGCCAGAAAAAATCTGGCTTCGCTTTTGGTGTTCCCAGAACTATCCCTCAGCTCTTATACTTGTGGCGATTTGTTTTTTCAAACGCCGCTTCTATCCCAATGTCAAACGGCCCTGGCCCAGCTGTTGGAACATTCCAAAGGCAGCGACATGATCACCGTCGTCGGCATGCCTTTGGCGGTAAAAAACGCCCTGTATAACTGTGCTGTTTTCTTACAAGACGGGATTCTTTTGGGTGTGGTTCCCAAAACCCACATTCCAAACTATCAAGAATTTTACGAAAAACGCTGGTTTGCTTCCGGCACCCAATGCCAAGAAACCTCTGTTCTCCTCTGTGGCCAGACGGTTCCCTTTGGCACCGATTTGTTGTTTACGGACGCTGCCCATCCAGAACTGACCATCGGCGCAGAAATTTGCGAAGACTTGTGGGCCCCCATTCCACCCAGCAGCTATCAAGCCTTGCAGGGTGCAACGGTTTTGGTCAATCTTTCTGCCAGCAACGAACTGGCTACTAAACCAGGTTATCGCCGCCAATTGGTCACCCACCAGTCGGCCAGCACCGTTTCCGCCTATGTTTACGCCTCGGCGGCCCTGGGAGAATCCACCCAAGACACTGTCTTTAGCGGCCACTGCCTCATTGCCGAAAATGGTACCCTTTTGGCCGAAAGCCAACGGTTCCAACAAGAAAACCAGCTGCTCTTGGCCGATGTAGATTTGGAATTATTGGCAAGCGACCGCCGGAAAAACACCTCTTTTTCCCAGCCAGAACAGACCTTGCCACCGGCACGGTATATTTCCTTCTCTCAGGCCGAAACGACACCTGACGTTTGCCTGCGTACCGTTTCTCCCCATCCCTTTATTCCCAAAGAGGATCAGAACCTGCAATCCCGTTGCGAAGACATTTTCCGCATCCAAGTGGCGGGCCTGGCCAAACGGTTTTTGCATACACGGGCCAAAACCATGGTCCTTGGCATCTCCGGCGGCTTGGATTCCACACTGGCATTATTGGTTGCAGCAAAAGCCTGCGATTTTATTGGTGTGGACCGCTCTGTCATTTTAGGCGTCACCATGCCAGGCTTTGGCACCACCGACCGCACCTATCAAAACGCCTTGGCTTTGATGGATGCGTTGGGCGTCACAAAACGGGAGATTTCCATTGCCGATGCCGCTTTGCAGCATTTTAAAGACATTGGTCATGACCCTGATATTCATGATGTCACCTATGAAAACACCCAGGCTCGGGAGCGGACCCAGATTTTGATGGATTTGGCCAATTGTAACGGTGGCTTTGTCATCGGCACCGGCGACCTGTCGGAATTGGCTTTGGGCTGGGCCACCTATAACGGCGACCACATGTCCATGTATGGCGTCAATGCCGGCGTACCAAAAACATTGGTGCGGGTGCTGGTGCGCCATGTGGCACAGTCGGGCACCTTAAGCGCCGAGGCCGCCCGTGTGTTGGAGGATGTATTGGATACACCAGTCAGCCCAGAACTGCTGCCTCCTGACACCGACGGGAACATCCAGCAAAAAACAGAAGACATCGTAGGCCCTTACGAACTCCACGACTTCTTTTTATACTATGTGGTGCGTTTCGGTTTTTCTCCTGCCAAAATATTGTATTTGGCGCAACTGGCCTTTGCCGGGCAGTATGACCGCCAAACCTTATTGAAATGGCTCAAAAACTTCTACCGCCGTTTCTTCCAGCAACAGTTCAAGCGCTCTTGCCTGCCCGATGGACCAAAGGTTGGCACCATCAGCCTTTCTCCCCGCGGAGATTGGCGCATGCCAAGTGACGCCGAAAGCACGTTGTGGCTTGCTCAGTTGGAAACTTTGGAATAAACGTAAAACCCATATTAAAAAGCCTTCGGTCGCAAAACCGAAGGCTTTTTTCATACATCTATACCAGAAAACAAAAATAGCAGGAATCCTTGTGGCACAAAGGATTCCTGCTTTTCTTTTTTCGCAATGTTGTCTTCTTCTATGGACTGTAAGTACAGTTTCTCGCTTTTCCCTCTCCCTATCCATACAACCCAAAAAAGCCCATTCCATAACGGAAATGGGCTTTTTTTTATCAACGAGAATTTTTAGAACGCATCTTATTCTTCTGTTGCAGCTTCTTCGGAAGAAACTTCCGTTGGGCCTTCTACAGGAGCATCTGCTTCTCTCTTGCTCAAGCTGATTTTCTTTGCTTCTGGGTTTACTTCCAGTACTTTCACACGGATGGTTTCGCCGATGGTCAATTCATCTTCTGGTTTTACCACGTGTTTGTTGGCAATCTGAGAAATGTGTACCAGACCGTCTACGCCAACTTCCAGTTCCACAAAAGCACCAAATGGTACCATGCGAACCACTTTACCTTCTACAATGGAACCAACTGGATATTTTTCAGCTGCTTTGTTCCATGGATTTTCGGTTACGTCTTTCAAAGACAGAGAGATTTTGCCTTTTTCTTTGTCTGCATCCAGCACAACCACTTCTACGGTATCGCCTTCTTTGAGCACTTCTCTTGGGTTAGAGATACGGCCCCAGCTCATTTCAGAGATGTGGATCAAGCCGTCGATGCCGCCCAAGTTTACAAATGCACCAAAGTCGGTCAATCTGCTTACAGTACCTGTGATCTTCTTACCTGCTTCCAAAGTAGCAAACAAAGCTTCTCTCTTAGCAGCGTTTTCTTTTTCGATCAACGCTCTGCGGCCACCGATGATGCGGTGTTTGCTTCTGTCCATTTCAATGATGTTAAAGGTCAAAGTCTGGCCTTTATATACGCTCAAATCTTCTACAAAGCGATTGGAAACCTGAGAAGAAGGAATGAACACTTTTACGCCGTTAACCATGGCGATGATACCGCCTTTGACAGCGTCAGATACTTTCCCTTCCACAGGAGTACCTTCTTCAAATGCTTTTTGCAGGTCTTCCCAACCTTTCATGCTTTCCAATCTCTTTCTGGAAAGCTGTACGTTGCCGTCGCCATCGTTTACGCGAACAACAAACACTTCGATTTCATCGCCTGGCTGCAATTCTTTGCTAGGCAGAACGCTACGGTCACTGCTGTATTCATCTCTGGCAATAATACCGTCCGATTTGTAACCCAGGTTAACAGAAACTTCTTCGTTGGAGATGCTGATCACGGTACCTTTTACAATATCGCCCGTATGTAATGTTACGAAAGATTCATCCAGCATTTGCTGAAAGCTCATTTCTTCCTCTCCACCGTTGTTCTGTACTGCTCCGTTTAAATTTTCACTCATAACACAAATAGCCTCCTTTATTATCGCCGATGGTGTAGACGCACCAGCAGTTATTCCAATTTTATCATTTCTGTCAAAATTATTCAACACTAAATCTGCAAAAGTTTCAATATTATAAGTATTTCTACAATTTTTCCTACAAATTTCGTATAGTTTTTGCGTATTGGAGCTGTGTTTGTCACCTATGACAATCATTTTATCCACTTTTTGGGATAATTGAACAGCTTCTTTTTGTCTCGTTTCCGTTGCCGAACAAATGGTATTGTGCACATTGAGGGATAGACCCTTGGCCCGAAGGGCCTCTAGCACCTCCTCAAAGAGACTTTTTCGAAACGTCGTCTGCACCACAACGCTGTAAGTTTTTTCCAAATCGAAAGAAATTTCTTCCACCTGTGCTACATTTTCCACAATCACAGCATCCCTGCACCAACCGCGAATCCCTTGGATTTCCGGGTGCACCGGATTTCCCACAATGAGGATGGCATCGCCTGCTTGTTCCCTTTCTTGCACAATATGATGGATTTTTTTCACAAAAGGACAGGTCCCGTCAATGAGCTTTAACCCCCGATCAGAGATGGCGTCATAAACGGCCTTTCCCACCCCGTGGGAGCGAATGACAATGGTGCTGCCCTCCTCGGCCTCGGCCACATCTTTCACCACAAACACGCCTTTTTCTTCCAAGTCCTTTGTGACCGTTTTATTGTGAATGATTGGTCCATAGGTATAAATTTTGCCCGTTCCAATGGCGCCCATCACGGCCTCCATGGCCCGGTTGACGCCAAAACAAAAACCGGCCGATTTTGCCAATAGGATTTCCATTTCTTATGCCTCCCTCTTTTCTTTGACCAAGTCAATAATGGCTTCTTTCACTTGAGCAATGGTCATATGGGTGCTGTCAATTTCCACCGCATCGGCGGCTTTGCGCAGCGGGTTATGCTCGCGGGTGGTATCGTTATGGTCTCTTTCTTCAATTTGTTGCAGCACCGTAGCAAACACTGCCTTTTGGCCGTTTTGCTCCAGTTCGCCTACTCTCCGTTTGGCCCGTTCCTCGGCCGTGGCCACCAAATAAACCTTCACCTGCGCCTTTGGCAACACATTGGTGCCAATATCCCGGCCGTCCATAATCACGTTTTGCCCTTCGGCCATCTGCCGCTGCAATTCCACCAATTTTTCCCGAACCGGAAGCAGCAGCGCCACGTCAGAGGCCCCCTGGCCCACTTCCTGGGTACGGATGGTGGTGGTCACGTCTTCTCCGTCCAAAAATACTTTCATCTGGCCTGCTTCCCGCTTCAGCTCCATGGAAAAACCATCCAACGCCGCTTCCACCGCCGCGCCATCTCTGGGAGAAATGCCTTTTCGGATACAATAAAGGGAGACGGCCCGGTACATAGCGCCAGTATCGATATATACAAAATCCAACTCCTTGGCCACTTCCTTGGCCACTGTGCTTTTTCCGCTTCCCGCCGGCCCGTCAATGGCAATGGCAAAGGCGTTTTTGGATTGTTTTGCCGCCAAGTCCGGCCGCAGCACCTTGGCCCCGCCCAGATAGACATGGCGGGCCTGGCTTTGTTTTTTTCCGTTTTCTACCCACAAATTGGCGCGGATGCACCGGGGCAGGGAACCTTCCACATACATCTCCTGCACACAGCTCAGCGCCGCTTCCGTCAGACCCACTTTTCTGGCCGCCACCGCCGGATAGGCCTGGTCCAAATCTTTAGTCACCGTAAATTGCAGCGCCACCACTTCCTGTAACGCCAACTGGTTTTCTTCCAACATCTGCCGCACCAACTGCTCCGTTTCCTTCCAAATGGATTCCTTCGTATTTTCCGCCTGTATAGCGCCACGAATACAAATCATATCATTCATCCTCTCCGCCTGCATGCCGGCCGGCTGCATAGCCTGTGGCAAAGGCAATCTGTAAATTAAACCCGCCGGTATAGCCGTCCAAATCCAGCACTTCTCCGGCAAAATAAAGTCCGCGCACCAATTTGCTCTCCATCGTGGACGGGTTCACTTCGTCCACCTCCACGCCGCCTTTGGTCACCACGGCCTGTCCAAAGCCATGGGCACTGGTCACCGTTAACGGCAAGGCTTTCAAAAGCCTAAGCAACTGTTTTCGCTCCTCTTTAGTGATGCTGTTCACCTTTTTTTCCGGCGCAATACCGCTTAATCCAATCATCACCGGAATCAGTTTTTTCGGCAACAGTGCATCCAAGGCATGGGAAAACTGTTTGTTTGGGATCTTCTCAAAATCCCGCAACAAACGCAAATCCAGCTCTTTTTCGCTCAAAGCCGGTTTTAAATCAATCTTTAGGGTAATCTTTTCTTCAAAATGCCCAATCAAATGACGGCTGGCACTTAAAATCACCGGCCCACTGACGCCAAAATGGGTAAAAAGCAGTTCTCCAAAATCGTCATACAGCTTTTTGCCCTGTTTGTTTTCCATGACGATTTTCACATTCTTTAGTGTCAGACCCATCAGCTGGGCGCACCAGCTTTCCTGGCAGCGCAAAGGAACAAGCGACGGGGCCAGCGCAGTCACCGTGTGGCCGCATGCTTTGGCAAAGCGATAGCCGTCTCCCGTGGAACCGGTACCGGGGTAAGATAAGCCGCCTGTGGCCACAATGACGGCATCGGCTTCTTTCGTCTCCCCGTTTTTCAGTTGAATCCCCGTCACCTTTCCTTCTTCCGCCAAAACCTTGGCCACTTCTTTTTGTAAATGAAGCCGCACGCCGGCTTTGCGGATAAACCGCTCCAGCGCCGCCGCCACATCGCCGGCTTTGTCGCTAACGGGAAAAACACGGTTTCCCCGCTCCACTTTTGTTTCCACGCCCAAGGCTTCAAAAAAAGCAATGGTGCTTTGGCTGTCAAACCCATACAGGGCGCTGTAAAGAAAATAGGGGTTTCCGGGAATGTTTTCCAAATGGGTCTCCACGTCGCTATCGTTGGTGAGATTGCAGCGGCCCTTGCCTGTGATATAAATTTTCTTTCCCACCAGCGTATTTTTTTCGTATAAGTCCACTTGATGCCCAAGGTTAGCCGCTTGTCCCGCCGCCATCAAGCCGGCCGGCCCTGCACCAATGACTGCAATCTTTGCCATACTCCTTCTCCTTTAAAGCACCCCGTCGTTCAAATGGGAAAAATCGTTTAACACCCGCAGCAAATTGCCTCGATCTGGCCGTACTTCCACCAAAGAAATGGACGTATTGTCAATCCAGGTCTTGTTATACCATTCCCCCGTAAAGCCCATCAAATACCGAATCATCAGCCGCACAATGCCGCCATGGGAAACAATGACAATGTTTTTGCCATCCTTCCCCTCCAAAACTTCCGCAAGCCCTCTTTGAATCCGTTCGGTCACATGGTCAAAGGAAATTTCGCCCGGAAACGTGCCCTCTTCTGGATGAGCAATAAATTCCGTAAAGGCCGGACCATAAGAGGCCGCAATCTCCTTGGCCGTCATCCCTTCCCAGGCACCAAAATTGATTTCTTTGAAATTTTCGTTGTACTGTAACGAAAGCCCCGTGGCGTCGGCCACGCATTGGGCCGTTTGCACTGCCCGCCGCAGCGGCGAAACATATATCTCGTCCACCGAAATTTGTTCAAAGCGTTTGCCCAGCTTTTTTGCCTGTGCCTCTCCTTCCGGCGAAAGCGGAATGTCGGTCCAACCCTGAAACCGTTTTTCTTTGTTCCATTCCGTCTCTCCGTGGCGAATTAAGTATAACCTGTTCATTTCTGTCGTCCCCTTCTTCTCAGATACATTCCTTTGAGTATACCATAAAATCTTCGTTTCCGCAACGAGATTACCCCCTTGCAAAGGCCACTTCTTTATGCTATGCTAGGCTGAAATGAAAGGAGTGTCCCCATGAAAAAAATTCGTGCCAATACCGTCTGTTTGATTTTGCTTGTGCTTTTATTCATCTGGCAATTTTTGCTGCCAAAGGACTTTTCTTCTGCCGCCCGCGGCTTAGACCCCCAGGCCGTGACCGCTTGCGTGGTGGAATATTATAAACAAGAAGAGGCGGGAAAGGACCCTGTGCTCCATCGCTATGAAATCGATCCTTCCTCGCCGCTTTATGAAACATTGATCCAAACCCTTTCTTCCACCCAGTATCGCAAACAAGTTTCCAATATGATGGGCGGCGGTAACCGCAGCGGCTATACCCCCTCCATCGATCCCTATGGTATCCTCTATCTGGAGCAGTCAGACAATACTTATACCATCCTTCTCTATGGCAAGGACATGGCCTTTGGGAAGCAGGATAGCCGCTTGACCGATTTTACTCCCTCCGATGGCGATGCATTTCAAACAAATCTCTTGGCTTGGGTGGCCCAAGAAGCGCCAGAAGTGGCCGCTACCACTGCTGCGCCTTAATCTTACCCTACCATCATCAAAAAACCTCTCCTGTTTCCTTGGCGAAACGGAGAGGTCTTTTTTTACGAATTTTTTAAACTGCGTACTTCTTCTTCTGTCAAAAAGCGATACTTTCCTTTGGCCAAATCTCCCAAGGCCACATCGCCGGTAGCCACACGCTTTAACGTCGCCACAGGGTGCTTCACCGCCTCACACATCTTTCTCACCTGGCGGTTACGCCCTTCGGTGATGGTGATGCGGCACATGGTATACTTGCCCAAATCCTCTAAAATTTCCAACTTGGCCGGTTCCGTCCGCCGCCCATCAATCATTACGCCCCATTTGAATTGGTTCACGGCGTTCTCATCTGGGCGCCCAAAAACCTTGGCCAGATATACTTTTTCAATCTTGTGTTTGGGATGGGTCAAATGATAGGTCAAATCCCCGTCGTTGGTCAAAAGCAATAACCCCGACGTGTCATAGTCCAGCCGTCCCACCGGCACAATCCGCTCTGGGATTTTTTTCACCAAATCCATCACCGTCGGCCGGTCAAACTGGTCCTTGACCGTTGTCACATATCCTTCCGGCTTATGAAGCATCACATAAACAAAGTGGGTATTGGGCACCACTTTCTTCCCGTTATAAGAAACTTCATCTGTTTTATCGTCCACTTTTGTGCCCAGGGTTGTCACAACCGTGCCGTTGACCGACACCTTTCCGGCCAAAATCAATTCTTCTGCTTTTCTTCTGGAGGCCACACCCGCATCGGCCAAAAATTTTTGTAATCTTACTTCCATGCTTTTCCCCCCATTGTTCCGTTTCTCCAACGGTACTTACCAATTTTTTGCATTCCAACTATAGTATACTGGTAAAGGGGATAAAAAGCCAGTCATTTTCTAATTTTTTTAAATAACTTTTTAGATTTCGTTTCTTTACCTCTGATTTCGCCTTTATTTCCGTAAAAAAGACCATCTTTCCTCTTTCATCAAACACCGAAACATGGCCCAGCACCTCCCCTTCTGCCACCGGGGCCGTCACCTGTTGGCTGCAAACCACCTGGGTGGAAAAGGTTTCGCCCGTTCGAGCCAATACCTGCCCCTGATCGTGGGTGACATCCACCTGGTCTTCTTCTCCCCGCTCCACAGCCACCGGAGAAAGGCACACCTCCGACGATATGGCATCCACATAGTGATAATTGGAAAAGCCATAATCCAATAACGCCTTGGCGTCTTTCCATTTTTGTGCCTGCCCTGTGGTGCCCCAGCCAGATTGCAGCACCACTGCAATCAGCTTCACACCATCACGCTCTGCCGCCCCCACAAAACATTGACCAGCCAGATTGGTAAATCCGGTTTTGACGCCAATGGCCCCGTCATATTCTTGCAACAGTCGGTTTTTGTTGGAAACAGTGAAGGTTCTGCTGCCATCACAGCTGGAAAAAGTATAGGAAGGCGTTTGGATGATGGCGCAAAAATCGGGGTTTTGTAATGCCGCAGCGGTAATCAATGCCAAATCCGCCGCCGTGCTGTGGTTTCCGCCCTTGTCCAAACCGTTGGGCGTGGTAAAGAAACTGTCTTTGGCCCCCAGTTGGGCTGCCCTTTCGTTCATCTGCTCGGCAAAGCCTTCCACACTGCCGCCCACGGCCTCTGCCAACACAATGGCCGCGTCATTACTGCTTTCTAGCATCAGCGGGTATAGTAAATCACCCACACGGTAGGTTTCGCCTTCCTGTAGTCCCAAATGGACCTTGGGCGCCGCCTGGGCTCGCGCACTTACGGTCACCTCTTCTTCCAAGTTTCCTTCTTCCAACACCAAAAGGGCTGTCAAAATTTTGGTGGTGCTGGCAATGGGCAATGGTTCTGAACTGTTTTTCTCCCAAAGAATCCACCCCGTGTTTCCGTCAGCCAATACAGCGCCCTTGGCGGCCACCGAAACCGGCGCAGCCATGGCCTCCCTTGCCGCCGGAACCATCAAAAGACAGACCAAGAGAAAACCCATCATTCGTTTCATCCTGTACACCTCTTTTTTGTCGTTAGTATGGCAAAAAAGGAAAAAAACATACAAAAAAACGGTACCCATCCAAAAAGATCGATACCGTTTTTCTCTTCTCAAATTTTATTGTTTTGCCAGTGCTTTCACTTCGTCAAAGGTCTGCAATACCGATTTTTTCGGCGGCTGTGTGGTCATAGAAATCACATAAATCAAAGCCGAAGCAATCAGGAAGGCTGGCAGCAGTTCGTACATCTGGAAAATCACCACATCCGGGAAAGTTCTTTCCAAGAAGTTCCAAACAAGAACGGTCAAAGCACCGCCCACCATGCCGGCCATGGCGCCATACCGGTTCATTCTCCGCCAGAAAACAGAAATCAAAATCACAGGCCCAAAGGAAGCCCCAAGACCGGCCCAAGCATTGGCCACCAACCCAAACACAGAGCTGTTAGGGTCAAAGGCAATGGCTACGGCCACAACCGACACCAGCACAACGGAAATACGTCCCGTGCGCAGTTTTTGTTCGTCTGTTGCTTTTTTGTTGATGTACTGGTTATAAATATCTTCGCTGACAGAAGCAGCCGTTACCAACAGCTGACTATCTGCCGTAGACATGCTGGCAGCCAAAATGGCGGCCAAGAAAATCCCAGCCAACACAGCAGGGAACATCTGGTTTACCATCAGCATAAACACTTGCTCGCTGTCTCCCAGTGGTGCATCCATAAAGTACAGCCGGCCCAATACGCCACAAATCACCGAAGCCACCAACGTAATGGCAACCCAGATGATGGCAATGCGGCGGGAATATTTCAATTCTTCTGGGTCTTGAATGGCCATAAAACGAACCAAGATATGTGGCTGGCCAAAATAACCCAAGCCCCAAGCCAAGTTCCCGGCAATGGCAATGCCAGAAACGGCCCCGGCGCTGCCGGTTGCTTTGGTCAAGCTTAAAAAGTGGGGGTCAATGGCGTTCAGTTCTCCAATGATGTGGTCCACACCGCCCAGTTCCATCACGGCATACACCGGCACCACCACCAAAGCAAAAAACATCAGCGTCCCCTGAATCACGTCCGTCCAGGATACGGCCAAAAAGCCGCCCAAAAAGGTATAACCAATAATGACAATACCGCCCAAAATCAGCGCATACTGATAAGGGATTTTTAACAGCATTTCAAACAGTTTTGCACCTGTGGAAAACTGTGCTGCCGTATAAACCGTAAAGAAAATGATGATAACCACGGCCGGAATCAGACGCAAAATGCCGCTGTTGTCCTCAAAGCGTTTTTCAAAATAATCTGGCAACGTCAAAGCATTGTTGGCTTTTTCCGTATAAATACGCAAACGTTTGGCCAAGATTTTCCAGTTGGCATAGGTCCCAATGCCAAGCCCGATGGCCACCCAACCTGCTTCCACACCAGCCAGATACGCAGCCCCTGGCAAACCAACCAAAAGCCATCCACTCATGTCCGAGGCCTGGGCCGAAAGCGCCGTGCTCCATTTCCCCAGCTTTCTTCCCCCCAGCACATAATCCTGAAAGCCTTCGTTTTTCTTGTAAGTGATGACGCCAACTGCCAACATCGCCAGCAAATAGGCAATCAGAATCACCAACTTAATGATTTCACTGCTTCCCATTTTTGTCCTTCTCCTTTGTTTGAATTTGTTCGGTCCTTGTAAAAACAACGCTTCTTGCTTTTACAAATTGGCTCTATTATATCAAATTCAAAAGAGGCTTTCAAGGTATTTTGCATAATAATGATAAAAGGTGGTATTTTCTGCTGAATATTTTAAAAAAATAACGCCTTTGTGTACGTTTTTCACGAAACAAAACCCCCGTCAAAATCCGACAGGGGTTTAGAACGTGCTTTTTTTCGATGTTCTGCCAAACAAAATCAGCAGAAGTTACATTCTCTGGCCAAGGACATATCGTTAAAGCCCAAGCTTTCTGCCTTGGTCTTTTGGCCATTGACCGTCTGCACGGCCAGTTCAAACAATCCTTCGGCCAATTCCTCCATATCCCGTCCTTCGGTGATGGCGCTGCTGGCGTCAAAGTCAATGTTGTCTGCCATCAGCTGGGCCGTTTCGGCATTGCCGGTGATTTTGATGACAGGCACAATGCCGTTACCCGTTGGCGTGCCCCGTCCGGTGGTAAAAATCACCAGTTGTGCGCCACCGGCCACCATGGCCGCAATGGAGGCAATGTCCTGTCCCGGCGTATCCATCACCACAAGACCTTTGGAATGAATCATCTCTCCATAGCCATAGACGTCCATGATGGTGCTTTCGCCGGCTTTATGGATACAGCCCAAAGATTTTTCTTCCAATGTCGTCAGGCCCCCTTCTTTGTTGCCAGGAGAAGGGTTCCCAAAGCGAAGGCTTTCGCCGGCCCGTTCAAAGTGGGCTTCGTTTTCCCGGATGATGCGCAGCAATTTTTCTTTCGTCGCTTCATCTTTACAGCGAGGAGCCAGCACTTCTTCCGTTCCCACCAATTCCGACGTTTCGCTTAAAATCACCGTCGCCCCCAGTTCCACCAGCTTGTCGCTGACTTTTCCCAAGACGGGATTGGCGGCCAAGCCACTGGTTGGGTCGCTGCCGCCGCATTCGGTGCCCAAAATCAATTCCGAAATATCAAAGGCTTCTTTTTCCAACATGCCTGCCTCCCGGCTCATCTGGGCTGCATAACGGCTGGCCAGTTCCACGGCTTTGATGGTGCCGCCGGCCTCCCGGATGACCACCGTCTCCAAAGGTTTGTTGGTCTTTTCTCTGATTTTTTCTGCCAAAAGGCTGGCCTGCACGCCTTCGCAGTTATTGCCAATGATCACCGTCCCATACACATTGGGGTTGGCGGCCAAACCGGAAAGCACTTCTAACGTAATCTCCAAATCTTTTTTCACCATGGCGCATCCGCCCTGGTTTGGAATGTATACAGCGCCATCTACCAAACTTGCCGTAAACCGTGCCGTTTCACTGGCGCAAAGAGAACAGGGTAAAACCAGCACATGATTGCGAATCCCGATTCGGCCATCGGGGCGGCGATATCCTTTTAATTTCATGATCATTCCTCCTGTGTGGATGCTTCCTTGGGCATGGTACTATAGAGATTATGGGTGTGCACATGGGCTCCCTTGGGGATGTCTTGCAGTGCATAACCAATTTTTTGCCCGTATTTGGTCACCACATCTCCTTTTTTCAAATCAACGAGCGCCAGTTTGTGATAGACCGGTACATCCGTACAGGCCTTGACCGTCAGCTCCTGACCACCAAAACGATAATGCACTTCTTCGCCAGATGTAATCGGCAAAATTGCCGTTGCCACCGTGTCTTTTTCGTGCAGCTTTACACAGCCATACATACTCCGTTGCCTCCTTTTGCTTGCTGTTATCGTTACCTTACTTCCCTATCATACCATTTCCCACCCAAACAGGCAAGCCAAAGCCCCTCTCCATCCCAAAAGAAAAAAGTAGAGAGCGTTTAAGGCCGCTTGAAAAACAAATCAAAACCACTAGTAAACTAGTGGTTTGAACAACCCCTAGAAGGGGTATTGCGTGCGTATTCCCTACCAGGGAATATCGAAGATTTGGCAACGCATTCCAATCCCCGGCAGCCACTTAAAGTGGCTGTCTGTTTTTTGCCTTATTCTTCCTTGCTACCCGTAAACGGGTCAATATATTCTTTCAATGATATTTGATCTGTCATGTAATCTTCTTCTAATTGATTCTTTATATATTCTTTTATTGCCTTTTCATTTCTCCCAACTGTATCCACAAAAT
>CALWGC010000013.1 GCA_944378105.1 uncultured Clostridia bacterium | reverse complement strand
ATTTATTTTAGTAATGCGGTCGCCAAACCTTCATTCTAAAATTATAATTAGGAGGTTTTGTATACTAAAGTATTTTATTTACCCCTAGTAAAACTAGGGGTTTTGTTAAGCTAAAGCACCCAATAAGATAGCTGAAATCCTTTGTATCCCACGGATTTCAGCTATCTTTCTTTTCTTAAGAAGTCGCGTCAAAACCAGTTTGGTTTTGCCTGTGTCTTTCTAAAGTCCTATTCCATTTTTGTTCTTATCTTATGCAAAGGAGGCGGCATCAGACTCTGATACCCGTTTGATCCTTTCTATTCTTTTTCTTTTTAAAAAAGGAGCTTGTAAAAAACAAGCTCCTTCTCTTTCTATCTAATCCAATTGGTACCTTCCTGATGTATTCTTTGCGCCTATGGGTGCTTTGCAGCAGCATGGCCCAATCCGCGCATTGCTTCCTTAGAAGTTTACTTGATACGTTTTCTTCTTTTCTTCCGCTTCATAAAAATCGGCTTTTTTCATGCCATGAATCCCTGCCAAGATGCTATAGGGAAACATCACAATTTTTTGATTATACAGCGACACATTGGAATTATAAAGCCTTCTGGCCGCCTGCAAATGTTCTTCCACATCGAAAATCGCCTTTTGGAACTGGTCCATAGAAACATAGGAATATAAAACCGGATACTGTTCCGACAACGCATCGATGGCCGATCCCACACCGCTTAAACCCTGTTGGACAGAAGCCAAGAGGTTGATTTTTTGGTTTACGTTCATTTTCTGCTCGGCCTGGGCCATTTCGTACGCTTCGGCTTGTCCTTCCCGTTTTTGTTTTTGTTTTTTGGAAGGATGTTGTTTTTGCAACTGTTTTTTCAGCCGTTCCATCTGCTCCTGCTGGGCCTGGATGGTTTCGTCAATGGTTTGGATGGCTTCTTTGGAAAGGGCTGTTTTTTCTTCCAGCATAGTCTTTTCCAAGTCTGTGCCGCTGCGAACGGCTGTCACCGATAAGTAGACTTCTTTTTCATGATTTAAAAACTTTTTCACCGCTTCCATCTGTTCCGAAAGCATATCATACCGCTTTTCTAAGGCCACATCAATGCCGGAACTGCCTTCTTCCACCTTCACTTCCAGCCGACGCAGTTGGTTATACAATGCAATATATCCCACCACCAGCACAATCAAAACACCAAGACCAATCAAAATTGGCATTGTTTTTCCCTCCTTCTGCCTCATAACCACCGCCGTCCCCACCGGTAGCCGTCGTTGCCTTTCCATCATTACAACAAATCCATTCTGTTGTTCAGTATAACACAAATCAAAAAGAAGTACCATGTTTTTCAAACGGTATTTTTATCCGGCCCATCTCCTAGGCTTTCTCTTCCAACCAAATTTTTTGCCCTGCGTCTATTTCCCAAGCTTGTTGTTTGCTCCAACCTCTCCTCGTTCTTTCGTTTTATGGAGAAAGCAGGAACCCTTTGTTTTCCAAGGATTCCTGCTTTCTTGTTTTCCCATCAACCGACATCAAACGGTATTTTTTCTTATTCTACGCCGTACAATCCTTCTTTTGCCCGCAGCAACTGATACAGCAGCGCATTATAAGGCGTTGCAACGCCATATTGTTTGCCAAGGCGCATCAGCTCTCCGGCAAAAAATTCCACTTCCGTCTTCCGTTTTGCCGCCACGTCCTGCAACATGGAGGAAGTGGCTTCCGGTTCAAAACCATGGATTTTCTCATCCATCGCCCAAACATCATCCATGGTCAAATCCACTCCGGCTTCCTTTGCCACGGCCACCACTTCTTCCATGGCCATTTTGGCCGCTTCCAGCAACGCCGGAATCTTCTGGAACGGTGCAAAGGGCACTTCCATCAGCGCCGAAACTTGATTCATCCCCATATTGACCATCCATTTGAGCCAAAGCGTCCGTTGGATGTCCTCCGCAATCTTGCTTTCGATCCCCAGTTTTTCCAAGCACTCTGCGGCCATCTCCACCGTCTCGGCTCTACAGTCGTCCCCCTGGGATCCCAGCTGCACCAGATATTCCTCGCCGCAGAACACGTCTTTTCCTTCCTTCACCGCATCCACATACACCAACGCCGTCACCACTTCGTTTTGCGGAAATGCTTCTTTCAATGTTCTGGCCGCCGTGATACCATTCATCAAAGGCAGCAATACCGTTTCTTTCCCCACAAAAGGCGCAATTTCTTTTTTCACTTCGTCCAGCTGTGTGTTTTTCACCGCCACAAACAGCAAATCAATGGCATCTCCTGCCGTCGCCAGATGCACTTGGCAAGGTTTTTTATTGACCAAAATGCCTTCTTTTTCTAGTCTCTTGGCCCGATCCCCTTGGGCAATGACGCTTACGATTTGGTCATTGCCTTCTTTTCTGCCAAGAAGCGAACCGCCCACGGCCCCTACGCCAACCAGTGCCAGTTTTTTTCCTTCCATCAAAACCAATCCTCCTCAAAAAGTAGTCGCTTTGCTGCCTTAAACGCCGTCACCGTTACCTCTGCCTGGGACAAATCCTGTTGACCGCTGGTGGGGTTTTGGTACCCCAACACGACCATGCCTGCCGCCTTGGCCGCCGTTACGCCGTTTTTGGAATCTTCCACCACCAAACAATCCTTTGGCAAAACGCCAAGCACTCTGGCCGCTTCCAAAAATACATCCGGCGCCGGTTTGCTATGGGCCACCTCTTCGCCGCTGACAATGGCATCAAAAAAAGAAGAAAGCCCGATATGCTCCAAAATCCACAAAATCAGCGGCCGCTCCGTAGAAGAAGCCACCGCCAGGCCAATCTTTCTTTTCTTGGCTTCTTCCAACAATTCTTTGACGCCCTTGGTGGCACCCAGGCCGCTTTCTTCAAACAGTGCCCGCACCCGCTTGGCCCGCTCCTCCATCATCTCCTCGGCGCTGGCCGTGATGCCAAACTGCTCCCGATAACGGGGAAAGCGTAACGGGTTTGTGGTGCCGGCAAAGGGCACAATATCTTCCAATGTCACCTTGGCCCCAAAATGGGCCAGTGTATCTAAATCCGCCTGAAAATGAACCGGCTGGCTATCGATGAGCACCCCGTCCATATCAAACAGTATGGCTTTTTTCATGAAAAATCCCTTCCTTTCCCCTCCATTATATCCGAAAACTTCGCCCCTGAAAAGGACATCTTGACAGGAAGAAAAACCTTTGTTATGCTTTTATTATTACATATGTAAGATTGGAGGAATCCCCATGGAAAAATTGCCGCAAATCACCGACGCAGAGCTGGAGGTGATGAACGTCATCTGGCAGCATGCGCCCATTTGCACCGGCGACATTGCGCTACTGTTAGCGAAAAAAACAAATTGGAGCCCAAAAACCGTCCATACCCTCCTCATTCGCCTCACCAACAAAAAAGCGGTGATCCATGAAAAAGAAGGCCGTACCTTTGTCTATCGCCCCCTCATTGACCGGAAAGATTACCTCAAACAAGAAAGCAACGCTTTTTTGGACCGATTCTTTGACGGAAGTCTCAGCCAGCTGGTCAGCGCCTTTGCCGAAGGCGATCAACTTTCTGCCAAAGAAGCCGAAGCACTGAAGGCCATTTTGGACCAAGCGGCCAAAAAGGAGGAGCCATGACAAAATTACTTTGTTTTCTTCTGCTGCCCTTTGGATATTGGGCCTTGTCTCATGCTTGGGAAAAACAGCTCTCTTCCAGAACTTGTTATTTCCTGGACCGGTGCTTTTTGTTTCTCTTTGCCCTGCCGTTTCTTCCCTGGCCCAGCCTGTCTTCCGCACCCCAGGCAAAAGAAGCCCTTTTTGTTTCTTCCCAGACGCCTGCCCTTTCTGTGCCCATGAGAGACTATGCCTTGTCCCTCTCCCCTGCTTCGCCGGCCCTTTCTGTGCCTTCCCTGCAAATGCTTTGGGGTGTTGGCGCGGTGCTCTTTGGACTCTACCTTTTGTATGGTGCATGGATGCTGCAAAAAATCAAGGGCAGATCCGTTCCTTTGGCCGATGGGGCCAAGCAGATGCTTTTTGACCAATGTAAAACAAAGCTGGGCCAAACAAGAGGACGCCTGCTGGTTTCGTCTCAAATCCACACGCCCCTTTCCTTCGGCCTGTTGACTTCAGTGGTGCTTCTACCTGCGTCCTATGCCGATTGGGAGGAGGAGGCTCTTTCGGCCGTGTTTTTACACGAACTGCAACACCAAAAGCAACGGGATTCCTGGTGGAATTTGCTGTTTTGCCTGGTGCGGCTTTGTTTTTGGTTTCACCCCTGCCTGTATTTCTATGGCCGTTCCTTCCGGCTGCATCGGGAATTGGCCTGTGACGAAGGGGTTTTGCTGCTTTTGCCTCGCCAAAGACAGCTTTCCTATGGGTATACGTTGCTGCGCTGTGCCTCTGCCCCCTGGGCCAATCCCTTGGTTTGCAGTTGGGGCAGCCAAAAGAAACCACTTGCCAAGCGCATTGTTGCCATCGCCGCCGGTCCCAAAAAGCAGACCAAAAAAGCCCTGTTTTTTGCCTGCTTTGCCTTTGTTTTGCTCTCCTTTACGGCCGGGGCCACCTGGACGGCTGCGGCCTACCCTCTTTTGCCTAAGCATAAATCCAGCGCCCCGTCCCATCAAGTTTTGGACAAAAGTGCTTCCTTTGGCTCTTTTACCGGCAGCTTTGTGCTTTATGATGTCACCCGGGACCAATATGCCATTTATGATAACGCCGACGCCACCACACCCCTTTTGCCCGCTTCCACCTATAAACCCTTCAGCGCCCTTTGTGCCCTGGAAGAAGGCATCATTACACCAGAAGCGTCCACCCTCCTTTGGGATGGTACCGATTATCCCTTTGCCTCCTGGGAGCAGGACCAAACCATGGAAAGCGCCCTGCAACAATCGGTTAACTGGTATTTCCAAGCCCTGGATGCCCAAGTTGGCCGCCAAACCCTTTCCCAATGGTTTCGCTCCATCGGCTATGGCAATGCCACATTGGGCAGCGATCTTTCCACCTACTGGCTTGATGGCTCATTATTGATTTCGCCGCTGCAACAGGCCCAGTTGATGGGAAAACTGGCCACCCAAAGCCTGCCTTGCAGTTCCCAATCCCAAGAAGCAGTCAAACATGCCCTGCTGCTTTCTGACGATGGCACCACCCGCCTTTACGGCAAAACCGGCACAACCAATGGCGCCCTGGAAGAAGGCTTGTTTGTGGGCTTTTTGACCACGCCTTCCGGTGTCTATTCCTTTGCCACCCATATCGAAGGCACAAATGCCGCAGGCTCCACAGCCGTTTCTTTGACCATACAACTGCTGCAAGAAGAAGGCCTGCTGACACCATAAGGCATTCCTATTTGTCGCAACTACATAAGCATATAAAAAACAGGCATCCTGACAAAAGAAAGGATACCTGTTTTTCTGCTTTCCAAAGAGCCGTTTTTTATTCTTTCCATGCATCGTAGTTCCAGATGGCCTGCCGTACCCCTTCCACCACATAGCTGCACCCGCCAAAGGGTTTCACATCTTCCACCATGGTCACAATCAAAAGCGGATCTTCTGCCTCGGTGGTCATCACGGCAAACCACCCGGTTTCTGTGCCGGAGGTATCGTCCTTGGCCGCCTTCTTTTCTGCCGTACCTGTTTTCCCAGCCAGAGGGATGCCTTCGATATACCCCTTGGCCCCGGTGGCCGTGGGGTCTGCAATGACACCTTTCATCGCTTCCAACACCCGGTTTGCAACGTCTTGGGTAAAAACATCTTCTTTCCAAACCTCCCGTACCGGCGTTCCTTCATATAATAGCTTTGGCTTCACCATATCGCCGCCGGAATAAAAAGCCGAATACATCAAAGCCATATGCAAAGGATTGACCAGTAACTGTCCCTGGCCATAACCGCTATCGGCCAGTTGGATTTCGCCTTCGATGGTGCCGCTGTTACTGATTTGAGACGCCGTCATGACAATGGGAAAGGGCAGCGTTTCTCCAAACCCCAGCCCCTTCAGCCCTTCGCAAAAGGTTTCTTCTCCCATCCCCAGGGCAATTTTGGCAAAATAAATATTGTCGGAATACTTCATGGCATTATTCAAATTAACGTTGTCATAGGCCTTGGTGGTGGTGATAAAATAATTACCCCAGCTTTCATCCTTCGTCCAATACCGGCCCACATTGCCAAAATCTTCCTCCGGATCAAAGCTATCTGCCATCAACCCCACCGTCGCCACCAAAGGCTTGATGGTGGAGCCGGGGCAAAAGGTTTGGCGAAACCGATGAAACAGCGGCTTTCTCTCATCCTCGCTCACCTCTTCCCACCGGCTTTGGGAATATCCCAACACAAAGTCGTTGCTGTTATAGGCCGGTGTGCTGACCAAGGCCAGCACCTCTCCCGTTTCGGGGTTTAAGGCCACCGAAGCACTTTCGCTTTCGGAAAACAGTTCGTATAAAGACGCCTGTAGCGCGGCATCCACCGTCAAACGGATGTCTTTGCCATCCACCTTTGGCTTTTCTGCCAGCACTTCTTTTTTGGCCCCATCCTCTGTCACTACTTGGATGATTAGCCCATCCTCCCCTTTTAATTCCGATTCATATAGTACCTCCACGCCGCTGCGGCCAATGACGCTGTCTGCCGTATAGCCTTCCCCTTCGTGTTCTGCCAAGTCCTCCGCCGTCACCGTCTGCACATAGCCAGTCAAATGGGACGCCTTTTCTCGCAACGGATATTCCCGCACCGTCACATCCGTTAACTTCACTCCCTCCACCGATAGCAGGGCCTCTTGCAGTTGTTGGTTTTCCAATGCCTTTTCGTCTGGCAAAAACCCAAGCAGCGCCTTTTCGTCCACTTTTTCAATGGTTTTGATGGGTACAAAACTATCTTCTTTGACCCAGGAGGCAGAAAGCTTTGTTTCGATTTCTTCCACCGAAATCTGTAACAACTGGGCCAGTTTTTCCATGTCTTTGTCCTTTTCTTCGGCCATTTTTCCTGGCACCAACCCTACGCTGGTGGCCTCTCCCTGCCCGGCCAGCACCACGCCGTTGCGGTCCAAAATGCGGCCACGGTTGGCCTTTTGGGTCAACACCTGCACCTTATCCGTCGCCGTCAACGAAGGAAAAATCAAACTATCCTGCCAAACCAAGCTATATCCCTTGCCCCACTGGCGTTTCAAATAAGCCTCATTGGAAAAGGAAATGGGCCCGGCCTCCGTTTCATACACCATGGCATAGGAAACCATGGCCTCCGTCAAATCCATCTTTTGCACATTGGTCACCGTTAAAGTACAATCCGATAACCCAATGCCTTCATAGATATTTTGATTTCTGGTTTGAAACTCCTCCAAAGAAATCTGTTCTTGACTGGATGCAGAAAGCAGGCCATACATGGTTTCATATTCCCCCGCTTCTAAGGCCTCCACATAGGCCAAAAGCCTCTCTTCTGGCGGCGTTGCCATCACCTTGGCCCACCAAAGACAAAACACCGCAATCCCTGCCAAACATAAAAAACAAAAGGGTAATAAAAAGCGGTTTTCCAAGAAGAAACCATGTTTTTGATTCCCTTCTTCTTGGAAACTGCGATAGTAGCCTTTCGAAAAAAACATCTGGTTTTGTTTTTTTCGAAAGCTGCGCAAAAAGCGGTTTTTGCTTTTTTTTCGTACCATCGATATCGTTTTCATGATCCACCTCTTTTTTCTTACAATTGTAATAATTTAGAACAAAAAAACATCTTACAGACTCTTACATCTGTAAGATGTTTTTATCATACCCTTTTTCCTCTTCCTTGTCAAGGAAAAACGAAAGTTCTCGTTACAGCGGCGTAGCTTCTCCCGTCATAGTGCAGGCATAGGCTTTGGCGTCTTCCAAATAGAACACCGTAAAGACGCCATCATCGGCCCGGTACATTCCTTTTAAGATTGGCACAGCCTCCAGCATGGCTTCTCTTGCTTCTTTCCGGTCGTCTTCCACCACCTTGGCATCCACTCTCACCCAAGTGCCGTCTGGCTTTGCGCCGCACAGCTGTACCTGGGGATGCGCTACCATCTGCCGGTACATGGCTTTTTTGTTTCCGGTGCAAAGATAGGCTTTGCCTTCCCATTCCATCACGGCACCCAACGGTCGCACCTTTGGTTCTCCATTTTCCACCGTTGCCAAATAAAAAACGCCCACTTCCTGCAGGGCCTGAACAATTCGATTCATATTACATTCCTCCTTTTCTTTTTTTTAGTATAACACTGAAAAAAGTTCGGGTTTAGAAGTAATTTTCACAAAAAAGAAACAGGGATTTTGTCTGTTTCAACAAAACCCCTGTCCATTATTTTCTCTTATGCAAAGCACCATAGACCGGAAGCCCCAACAGCGTCAAAACAATGCTGCCGATGGCCAAAATCCGGGTGGTGCTGCCGGCCAAAAATAATTGGTTTAACACCACATAACAACCACTGATGATGGCCAAGGCCGGAATCACCGGATACCCCGGCACGCGATAGCTGCGCGGCGCATCTGGTCTGGTCTTTCGAAACGTAAATACGGCCACAAAGGTAAGCGTATAAAAAATCCAGCAGGCAAACACCGCCAAATCGCTCAGCCGGTTAAACTGGCCGCTGATGGCATAGATACAGCTGAGCACCCCAACCAAAAGCAACGACCCAGAAGGCACCGCCGCCCCATTGAGTTTGGCCAAAGGCTTACTAAAAGGCAAATCTCCCCGTACCGCCAAAGAATAGCAAACGCGGCTTCCAGAAAGCAAAAATCCGTTGCAGGTGCCAAGCACCGAAATCATAATCCCAACGGAAATCAGCTTTGCCCCCACTTCGCCAAAAATCACCGTGGCCACCGCCGAAGCCGGCGCCGCTTCGTTCATCAATACATCCGCCGGTAATACCCATAAATAAGCAATGTTGATGACAAGATACACGGCCATAATCACCGACACGCCGCCCACAATGGCGATGGGTAAATCCCGGCCTGGGTTTTTCATCTCCCCGGCCACAGCCCCTACGTTGGTCCAGCCGTCAAAGGCGAATAACACCGAAATCATCAACTGCCCCAATACGCTGACCACCGAAAGGCCTTCGCCCACCATCGGCGTCAAAATGGCGTTTTCTCCGCCGCCGCGGACAAACCCAAACACCATCAAAAGCCCCAACGGAATCAGCTTACAAAGGGTAAAAATCACCTGGGCCTTGCCGCCCACATCGGAGCCTAAGTTGTTAATGATAATCACAACCAAAAGTACCACCATGGCCACCGGCACCACCATACTGTCGCCAAAAAAGACCGCCGCCTGCTGCCCAAAGGCCACCGCCAAAGCCGCAATCATAGCCGGATAAAATAACACCGTCTGCATCCACCCGGCCAAAAACCCCACCTTCTTTCCAAAGGCCTCTTCCAAATAAGCAACCATCCCGCCCGTTTTTGGCACCAAAATGGCCACTTCTGCAAAAGTCATAGCCGCCGCAATGCACATCAACCCCGTAATGAGCCAAGCCAGTATCCCAAGCCCCGGCGCACCGCCTGTGGCCGTATAAATGGCCTGGGGCTTAAAAAAGACGCCCGAACCAATGACACAGCCCACCACTGTGGCCATGGCTGCAGCCCGTCCCAGCGTTTTTTTCAGTTCCTTTTGTTCCATGTTCTTCTTCCTCTCTTTGTTTGCACCTACCTTGGCTTTTTTACCGAAGCATCGACTTTGTCGAAACAGACCATACGTTTTTTCAGTATATCGGTTCTGGCCTTATTTGTCAATTCGCAGTAAAAAAAATTTCTTTTTCGTGAAACTTTTTGATTCCTTTTCCGTATCACATAGGGAGAGGAGAAAAAGAAAAGGAGTGATACCATGAAAAAAACTTATCTTGCAGCCACGGCTATGGCTGCTCTGCTTGCCTTTAGTGGTTGCAGCAGTCAAAGCAATACCACCGACGCTGCTTCCAACCAAACAGAATCCACTCAAACAGAAACAACGGAAACCGAAGAAGAGGCCGCCGAAACAGGCCAGGCCGGCGCCGAAGCAACCGCCGATACTGCCGTTTTGACCGGCGCCATGAAACAAGGCGATGTGGAAAAAGCCATCACCATGAACATTCCTGCCTCTTTGGAAGATTATTTAAGCTTAGAACCCATCAGCGAGGAGGACTCCTCCACCCTTTTGGTTCGTTTTACAAACGGGGAAGACGTTGCCAATATCGGCACATTGGGCCTTTCCACCATCACCGACTATGAAGAACTGAAAGAAGAAGGTCTGCCTGTGGGCGATGAAATCTTGCGGGATGAAGATGCCGGCGTCGTACTGACCTATAGCGGCATGCAAGATTCTGTGTTTGAACCAGACACCGAAAACTATGATTTGGTGATGGAATATGATGCTGCTTTAGACGACGTTCTTGCCAGCATCACCATGGAATAATCTATTTCCATTCCATACAGACGGTTTCGTTGGACAAGAAACCCCTCCCTTTTGAAAAGGGAGGGGTTTTTCTTTTCTTTTATTTTTGATTGTTCAGTCGTTTGGTCACTTGTTCCAATTCCTCTGCATAGGAAATAGGTTTGCGGGCCACGCCTGTTTTTACTGCCGCTTCGGCCACCGCCGCAGCCACGGCCGCCCCAACCCGTGGGTCAAAAGCCTGGGGAATCAAATAATCTGCCGAAAGTTCTTCTTCCGATACCAATCCTTCCAAGGCACTGGCCGCCGCCAGCTTCATCTCGTCGTTGATGTCTGTCGCCAATACGTCTAAGGCGCCGCGGAAAATGCCAGGGAACGCCAGCACATTATTGATCTGGTTTGGATAGTCGCTGCGTCCCGTCGCCACCACCTTGGCCCCGGCTGCTTTGGCTTCGTCGGGGAAAATTTCCGGCGTCGGGTTGGCACAGGCAAAGACAATGGCGTCTTTCGCCATGGAGGCCACCATTTCTTTTGTCAAAACCCCAGGGGCGCTTACCCCAAGGAAAATATCGGCTCCCACCAATACTTCGGCCAAGGAACCTTTCTTTTGTTCCAAATTTGTGATTTTGGCCAGTTCTTCTTTCACCGGGTTTAAGCCCTCTCGCCCGGCATAAATGGCGCCTTTGGTGTCGCACATGATAATATGGCGAAACCCGTCTTTTAATAACAACTTGGCAATGGAAACGCCGGCAGCGCCCACGCCGTTAATGACCATCCGCACCTCTTCTTTTTTCTTCCCAACCACCTTCAGCGCACTGCGAAGCCCGGCCAGAGAAATGATGGCCGTCCCGTGTTGGTCGTCATGAAAGATGGGGATGTCACAGCGTTCTTTCAATTTCCGCTCAATTTCAAAGCACCGTGGTGCAGAAATATCTTCCAAGTTTACCCCGCCAAAACTGCCACTGATGAGCGCAATGGTATCTACAATCGTGTCCACGTCATTGCTTTTGATGCATAACGGAAATGCATCCACATCGGCAAAAGTTTTAAAGAGCACACATTTGCCCTCCATCACCGGCATCCCGGCCTCGGGGCCAATGTTCCCCAGCCCCAGCACCGCCGATCCGTCGGTGGCCACCAGGCAAAGGTTCCCCCTTCTGGTATACGTATAGGACTGGCGCACATCTTTTTGAATTTCCAAACAAGGCGCGGCAACGCCCGGCGTGTACGCCACAGATAAATCCTCTTTGTCCTTGATTTCCACCCGGGAAATCACTTCCATTTTCCCCTGCCACTCTTTGTGGTTTTCAATGGCTTTTTGTTGATAATCCATGGTCTACCCCTCCTTTTTCTACTCATTCTATCTCTTTTTGGGACGGATGTAAACCATTTTTCTTTGTCTCCTCTAACTTCTTTTGCATATGCTGGCAAAAAAAGACCATGCTAAGGGTAAAAAAGAGCTCCAGGGCGCTGGAAACCATGCCAACCCCCAAAAGCAGCAGCCCGCAAAGGCCAAAAATCACCCACAGACAGCGCCACTGGCCGCGATAGACCAACGGTTCCCTGCGGTACATGCTACCCGTGATCCAAAGCACCAAAACCCCCAACAGCACCGCGGCCAAAAACGAAAACCAAATATGAAGCTCTGCCTTTTGGGGAAAAGCCTCCGGCTGATAAGGCGTTTGGATGGATAAAAACAACAGCGCCAAATCCACTCCAAGCCAAAAGAACAGCCCGCCTGGGGCCTGGAGCGTCACCGCCATTTTCCGCACCACCAACAAAAAATAAATTCCCACCAAAAGCCCCCAAAGGAAAAATCCCCTCTGTTTTTCAAATTCATTGGCAATGACCGAAAAATTGGTGGAAAACCATCCATACCCACGGGAAAACCAAACCGTCACCAAAGGAATCAGGCCATAAGCCAAAGTGTCTAACAACATAAAAACTCCTTTCCGTTTCTCTGCTTTTTCTCTATTGTTTCCCTCTGCCGCAAGGACAATCGACACAAATTGCGGAAACATTCCCTATTCCTAGAAACGAAAAGGAGCGTTATTTGATTCATTTATTTCTCTTTTTTTTCGAAAAATCCATATTTTTCTTTGATCCGGTCCAATTTTTCTAGCATCGGTTTTGCCCCCACGGCCAAAAAGAACACCGTCGAGGCCCCATGGACCAAATCCATGGGAAGACCGGTCAAATAGACCATGGCAAGGCTTCCTTTTGTGACAGGCTGTCCTGTCACAAACAGCACCGCCGGGTTCAGCAGGCCACCATAAAACACCAACACGGCCAAAAAACCATAGACACAAAGGGCTGCCCGGTTACGCCGCAGCCATCCTTTTTGAAACAACAGCCCGGCAAAAAAGCCAACCATCCCCATCCCCACCATCTGAAACGGCGTCATGGGGCTTTGGCCAAAATAAAAATTGGAAAGCAGCATAGAAACGCTGCCCACCAAAAATCCCATTTCGCCGCCAAAGGCCACGCCGGAAAGGATGGCCAAGGCCGCCGCCGGTTTAAACTGGGGCAAAAAGAAAAACAAAAGCCGCCCGGCCACCGCCATGGCACAAAGCACCGCCAAAAGCACCACTTCCCTGGGCGTTGGCTTTCGCCCTTCATAAACCAGGAAAAAGGGCGCCATGGTTTCCAAAAGCACCAAAAGAGAGATGAAATAGTATTTCCGGTTTCCCAAATAGGCGCTGCCAAAAAAGAGGGTTGCCGGAATCAAAAGCAGCAAAACCCAAACGGTTGCCACCGTTCGCTTCGGCAGTTTCCGTTTGTTTTTTGGTACCTGCACTGGCCCTTTTGCCTGTTCCTCGCCCAAGACCAAAAGAGCGGCCACCATCGAAAAAAGCAAAAACAAAACCCCCGGGCCATACTGCCCCCAAAGCCCTTCTCCCCTTTGCAGCCAAAGGGGAATCGTTCCCGAAAGAATGGCGCCGCCCATCCAAAGGGAAAGCAAAAAACAAAGACCCGCCAGTCCTTTTCTCCAAAGCGGCGTCTTTGGCTTTGGCAAAGGCTGTTCTGCTTTCTTCCACTCCACCGCCTTTACGATCTTTTCCGTTTGTTTTGCGCCACAGCTTGCGGCCACTTCTTCCACAGTGATGGCCTTAGGCAGCCAATCCCGGGCAATCCGGTTGGCCGATGTGGTATAAAACCGGTTGCCGGAAAAAAAAGCGGCCGGGGTAGCCGCACTGGCCACAGAGCCATCAAACAACAGGGCACACCAGTCGGCAAAGCTGGCGCAAAACTCCACATCATGGCTCACCATAAAAACGGTGGTGCCGCCCAAGGTCAGCTGTTTTAGTATGGTGCCGAACGTTTCTTTGAGCGGCGCATCCAATCCCTTTGTGGGCTCATCCAAAAGCAAAATCGACGGCCGCAAAAGCAGCACCTTGGCAAAGGCCACCCGTTGGGCTTCACCGCCCGATAGGTCATAGGGGTGGGCCGCCATCAAATGGCCCACCTGGCATAAGGATGCCACTTCTGCCACCTGTCTTTGCTTTTCCTCTTTCTCCAGTCCCTTTTCTTCCAACACTTCCAACAAATCCTGCTCCACCGTCTGTTTGACAAAAAGACTTTGGGGCTGTTGGGGCAAAAGACCGATGACATCGCCCAAGGCCGAGGGCGAAAGAGGCTTTCCTTCCAGATACACCGTTCCCCGCTGGGGCTCTTCCAGGCCCGATAACAGGGAAAGGATGGTGGTCTTTCCGGCCCCGTTTCCGCCCAAAAGGGCAAATAAACTGCCTCGACGGACTTCAAAGGACAAGTCCTTGACGATGTCCTTTCCCTCTTTTTCATACCGAAAAAACACGCGGTCCATTTTTAACACCACATCCCCCTTTGGCGCCTCCTCCTGGCGCAGGGATTCGGTCAAGGGATGGGTCTTGGCAAAGGCCGAAAGCCAATTTCTCCCCTCCCGCACCGAAACGGGACAAGGCAACGTGTTTGGTACCGCATCATACAGCCGCATGGCCGCCGGCATGGCCGAAAAGAGGGGATGGTGCATGGCCTTTAAGGCCTGCCCCACCTCCGACGCCGTGCCGTCGGCCAAAAGCCTGCCTTCTTCTAACACCAGCACCCGGTCGCAAAGGGGCAGCACCTCTTCCAGCCGGTGCTCCGTCAGCAAAATGGTAATCCCCAGCTGGCGGTTGATGCGTACCAACAAATCAAAAAAATTGGCCGCTGCCACTGGGTCCAACTGGCTGGTGGGCTCATCCAGCACCAGCACATCCGGCTGCATCACCAACACCGAAGCCACATTGAGGAGCTGTTTTTGCCCGCCGGAAAGATGGGACACTTCCTCATAAAACCAGTCTTCCATGCCAAAAAAGCTGACCATCTCTGCCACCCGCAGCCGGATTTGCTCTCTTGGAAGCCCCAAGCTTTCTAACCCAAAGGCCAGCTCGTGCCAAACCCGGTCTGTCACCACCTGCTGCTCCGGCGCCTGCAGCACAAAGCCAATGCGCTGGGCCTGCTCCTTTGGGGAAAGTTCTTCCAAGGATAAACCGCCCAAGGTGATGGTGCCGCTTTTTTTCCCTGCCGGAGTCAGTGCCGGTTTCAACTGGCGTAACAGAGTGGTTTTCCCGCTGCCGGAGGTGCCACAGAGGACCACAAACTGGCCCATGTCCACCGAAAAGGAAAGGTCTTGCAGCACCGGCTTCTTCTGGCCTGGATAGGTGAAGGACAGCTCTTTACAAGTCAAATTAGATTCTGTTTGTTTCATGGTATGCCGCCTTTCTCTTCTTCCAAGCCCATTGTTCTTGATACCAAATCATATGGGGAAGCAATAACAACGCCCCATAACAAACCCATCCTGTCACCGACCAAAGGGAAACGCCCACGCCCTGGATGGATGGATAATACCGAAAGGAAAAGGCGCCGGCCTTGGCACAAACGGCCAAAAGACCAGTCAAAAGCCCCAAATACCATGCCGCCACCCCATCTCTCCTTTGCCAGCGATAAAGGGAAAAAGCCGTCCGGTTTGGCAGGCCATAGCCCCTGCCTTTCATGCTGTCAGCCGTATCCACTGCCTTCTCTAACGCCCATGTCAGTAATATGGAGGTCATCCGCACGGCGCATTTGGCCCGGTGGAACAAACTTCCCTGGGAGGCATCCCGGCCAATCCCCCTTTGGGCCCGGGCAATTTCTTTGGCTTCTTTTTGAAACAGCGGCACAAACCGCATGGCCATGGCCAACACCAAACTGAGCACCGGAAGGGGCCGCCCCAAAAGATACATCCACTTTTCTGCCGTCATCAGCCGCCGAAAAGAGGAAAACCAGCCAAGGATGCTGACAAACAGCACCCCGGCCCCAAGGCCATAGACCATGGATTCCAGCGTCAAGGGGTTTTGGCTTGGCAAATAGCAAAGGATGGTGACCCCTTCATGGGAAAAGGCCGGGTTGATGAGGGCCGTCAAAAAAAACAGCCCAGAAGCCAGGCGCAAAAACGCGCCCAAGCCCTGTTTGCCTTCCAAAAGGGCCAAAAGCCACACCCCGGCCACCAAGGAAAGCAGCTGGCAGACGGGATGGGTCAAAACCATGGTGCCCAAAAAAACCAACAGAAAATACACGGCCACCACCGCCGGATGGTACCCGCCAAAGCCGTTTTCTTGCATCCTTTGCCTCCTTTCTCCTATTCTTCCAAGCGGTTACTTCCGCCAATATCTTCGCCCAATTCACAGGTGTAAATCCATTCTACCACATCGCCTTCTTGCAGCAAATACCGGCTGCAACCATAGTTGGGATACCAGCCGTTGACCCGGTACATCCAGCCGGAAAGCTCACCGCAGTCAAACTCGTATAAATTGCCAACGCCTTCAATATAGGCCGATTGATACAGCGGCGTATCCTCATATTCCATGTGGATGCCGGCCCGTTTCATCTCCCGCTGCAACACATGAAACACCGTTTCCCCTTCGTAAAAGGTCACTTCTGTGGCCGCAAACAGTACCCCGTCTTCCGGCACCAAGTCTGTTTTTTGGGCATCCAGCCAATCCCAATGGTCCAAAATGCTGTCACAGCGCACCGAGAGGGTGCAGGTGTGGGCTTCGTCGGTCACGGTCACTTCTCCTGCATTGACAGGAAGGGGTTTTTCTTCTGTCTCTGATGATTCCTCGGCGGTTGGCCCCGGTTCTGGGGCCGATGCTGTCTGTGGCTTTGCTGGTTCCTGTTCTGCCGGGGCCGTTTCTTCCCCTAAGTTCGACGTGTTCTCTGGTGTGACGGGATCGGGGGTTGTTTCTTCTTTCGCTGCTTGGGCCAGACTTTCTGCTTCCTTGGCCGCTTCTTTTGTCTCTTGGCTGGTCTCTTCTTCCGCTTGCACGGCTTCTTGTTTGGTCTCTTGCACCGAAACGCCTTGGCGATTGGGTGCAGGACCGCCCATGAAAAAGGCCGCCGCCAACAAACACACCACCGCCAAAGCAGCCAGTCCTTTTTTCCATCCCTTCATCCGTTCCACCTCTTAGCCCAACACCTGGACCAACTGATACACCATCTGTGCCGTTTCTCCCCGGCTGACGGCGGCCTTTGGTTCCAGGCGCATGGCGCTTTCTTCCAAAATTCCTGTATCCAAACAATAGCTTAAGGCAGCCCAAGCCCAAGGATCTGCCTGCATATAATCTTCAAACAAGCTCAAGCTGTTGCGGGCTTGGCTTTCGGTTCGGCTGGTGTCTTGGCCCATTCGTTCTGCCGCCCGGCTTAACATCACGGCCGCTTCTTGTCTCGTAATCAAGCCTTCCGGGTCAAAGGACGTGTCCGTTTTTCCTGCCAACACCCCTGCTTCAAAGGCTGCCGCAATGGCGTCTTTGGCCCAGTGGGTTTTGCAGTCGGCAAAAGGCACCGGGTTTTTGGCCTGCCATTGAAAGGTGTTGGTCAAAATGGTGGCCATTTGGGCCCGACTTAAAGTGCCTTTCGGATGGAAAAGCCCGTCATCCATGCCGCTCAAAATGCCCCGGCTGGCCAAGGCCGTCACGGCTTCGGCCTCCTCTCCTGTCACATCGGCAAAAGCGACTTCCTTGTTGGCCTCTGGCAACCGGAATCCCTTTTCTTCTTCCGTCTTTTCTGTGCCTCCATTGGCCAAGGCCACGTCGCTCATGTCATACAAAGACGGTAACTGTTGCTGGGCCCGCCACAAAGCGGCCATGCCGTATAAAGCCTGCTCCGTCGCCATCAAATTAGACCCTTCCTGGGTTTTGCTGTGGGCAAAACTGCCGTCTTCCTTTGCAAAGGAGAACAGCCCATCCAACACCGTCTGCCCGTCTTTGACAAACCGGCTATCTTCCACAGAAATCCCCAACGTAGTAAGGGCCACCAACACCTGCACCGTGCTTTCCACGGTGGCAATGCCGCCGGTGGAAAAAGAACCGTCTGCTTCTTGCATCTGGCTTAATGCCAATAAGGCTTTTTCGATGGCCTCTGCTACGGCAGGGTCCTTCCGATAGGGAGATAGGGCCTGCAAGGCCATCCCCGTCATATCCGCATCCGAAACACGGTCAGCCTCCGTTTGAGCTTCTGTGCCGCCAAATAAACTCCATCCGCCATCTTCCAACTGGCAAGAAAGAATCCGCTCGATATACCGTTGTCTGGTAGCTTGGGTTTGGGCCTGTTCGTTTTCTGGCACAGGATATTGGCCGCAATCCAGGGCCAAAAGCGCCCAAATAGGCCCGTTCATCCCCTGCCAAATGGTTTTTTCATAATCGCCCAAGGGCTTTAAGAGGTTAAAACCGGCCACGTTGGTGGGGTCTTTGCCAATGGCCGTTAAGGCCAGCACCACGCGGGAATACTCCGTATATTTTTTTTCATGGAGCACGCCATTTTTTGCTTTCACCTGTTCTTCCAGGTCGTTATAATAGGTTTCCCAATAGCTTTCTGGCACCTGGGCTTGGCTGCGGGATAGGGCCAAAATGGTCCATTCGCCGCCCACCGTCCCCAGGCTTGGCTTTGGTACTGTCTGCTGTAAATAAGTGGCCGTTTTGGCCATCTGTGTTTCCAAAGGCGTCTGTGCGCTAAAGGCCGGCAGGGACAGTGCCAGCGAAAGCACTGCCACAAACAACAGCCGTCCAATCCTTCTCATCGTCTTCAACCTCATTCACTCCCTTGTTTCATCCAATCAAACATCCGCGCCACCATGGCCGCCACTTCGGCCCGGGTGGCTGGGTTTGTGGGCGCCAGGTGGGTTTCGTCTTTTCCAGAAACAATGCCGGCACTAACGGCCACCGTCATGGCTTCCAAAGCCCAGTCGGACACTTCTGCCCGATCTTCATAAGCTTCCAAGGTTCCTTCCTTAGGGAACGAAACAGGAAGCACCGCTTCCATCTGCACCATGGCCATGGCCAATTCTTCCCGACTGATGGGCCTCTCTGGCGCAAACAAGTCGCCTTCTCCTGCCAAAACGCCATTTTCTTTGGCCCAGGATACGGCTTTTTCATACCAGGCCCCTGTTTCCACATCCGTAAAAGCGGCCCCTTCTGCCACATCCGGCTCTCCGGCCAATCGATACAACACCGCAGCCAACATCCCCCGCGTCATATAGACACCGGGAGAGAAAATCTCTTCTTCTGTCCCATAGAACAATCCTCTACTACTCACAAAAGCAATGGCATCCGAAGCCCAGTACGTTTCCTCGATATCCAAAAAGTCCTTTCCTCTTTCTTCCACCGTCACCACAGACGGCACCAAAAAATTGGCCCAAAGCCCGGTTTTGGTTTTCACGCTTTGGCGCACCACTTGCGTTTCTTCCCCTTGCGCCAAACAGAACACTTGGCCGCTGGTAAACTTTCCTGGCACAAAGATTTGTGCCATAGACGGCGTACTTTCTGCCCCGTCCACCAGCACCTCTACCGTCCATGTTTCTGCATCTTTGGACAAAGTCAACTGTACCGTTTCTTTGGTCTCCATCCATGGAGCCATTTCTTCCGCTTCCCAACCGATGGTCAAAAATGGCGTTTCCACCATCAGCCCTTTGTCCTGTCGGTAAAGCCGCAATACGGCCTCGCTTTCCATGGTCAAAATGACTTTCTGATACGTTTCTTCGCCCAATAACGGCAGATACAGCATGGCGCTTTGGCTACTTTGTTGTAATGCCTGGGCCACTTCTTCTTCTGTCAGTGTCACTTCCACTTCCCCTGACAAATTGGGCTTGATTTCTTTTTGCAGCGTCACCGTTTCACTGCCGGCGGTACCACTTCCTTGGGCGCCGCCGCCCAGACCTGCGCCCAAATTGGTGGTATAGCGCCAACAAATGGTCTCGCCGCCTTGCAGCACATACAAACTGCACCCATAGTCGGGATAGGTGCCATTGACACTATATTGCCAGCCACTGCCCGGGCCATGGTCAAATTCGCCATCGCCGTCAATCATTTCCACATACACACTGCCATACTGGCTGTTTTCGCTATATCGGTAAGAGATACCACGGCTTTCCAACTCCCGCTGCAACACATCCCACACCGTTTCCCCCGGCGTCATGGTCACTTCCGTCGGCGCAAGGACATACCCTTTGCCAATGGGTTCTTTGTCGATGGAAAGGGTAACGGTTTTCGTTTCCCCTTCCGATGGGCCAGAACCGCCGCCGCTTTTCTTTGTCACGGTAATGGGGATGGTGACGGTAAAGCCGCCTTCTTCCGTTTGGGCTGTGATGATGGCCTTTCCTTCGGCTTTGGCCTGCACCAAACCGGTTTCGTCCACATCGGCCACCTCTGGCGTATCGCTACTCCAAAGCACTTTTTGATTGGTGGCCGTAGCCGGCAAAACCGTTGCCTGTAAGGTCAACGTTTTGCCCAGAGAAAGGGTTGCTTCCTGTGGCGTTACCACAAGGCCTGTGACAGAGATACCTTCTTCCTTCCATGATACATCGTTCATGCGATAGAGGCTGCTTTCCCCTGCATAAAGCCGGGACAAAGCCACCAAGGCATAAAAGGCCTGCTCTGTGGCCATGGCATTGGCTTCCCCTTCCACCGTATGGGCAAAGGCCCCGTTTTCCAATGCAAAGTTCATCAGACCATCCAAGAGGGTAAAGCCATTTTTCACAAAACGGCGATCGGTGGCCGGGTCGATGTCCAATTCCGCCAGGGCCACAATCACTTGGGCGGTGGATACTGCATTGCCAAAGCTGCCGTCTGTGTCTTGCAGCAAAGAAAGACGGGCCACGGCCGCCTCTACGGCCGCTTGGGCGTCTGTCTCGTCCAAATGTTTGGCCAAGGCCTGCACGGCCATGGCCGTCATATCCACACTGAGGGTTTTCTTATCATAAAGCCCAAACCCGCCATCGGCCAACTGGAATTCACCCAACAAACGACGCACCATTTCTTCCTGGGTGATGGTGGCATCGGATGGAGGCACAAAATCGTCATGAGCTTCTGTGGCCAAAAGGGCAAAAATCAGCTCATTGGAGCCTTGGCGGCTGCCCAATGTGCCATCGGGCTTGATGCCTGGGAAGTTTTCTTCCTTGTTCCAACTATAATCCAACAAATCTACGCCGCCCACCTTTTGGGGATGGACCCCCAGGGCCGTCAAGGCCAGGGCCAGACGTTGGGTTTCGGTCACTTTATCTTCAAAGCGGTTACTTTCTTTGGCCACTTCTTCTTTTATTTTTTCCAACACATGGGCTTCATACTGTGCCACATAGTTTTCCGGTAAATCGTATCCCGCCCGGGCCAAGGCCATCATGGTCCATTCATGGCCAAAGGTGGGGTTGGAAATGGCAGAAAGTTGGTAAGCACTTGTTTTTTGCAGCGCTTCTGCCACCTGCTCTTCGGCAGGCAGCACAGGCTTTGTTTCTCCTTCTTCCACAACCACCGTCAAAGTAATAGGGTCTCCGGTATACGTTTCATCCACCGGCGTGCCAATCAAGGTCACTTTTCCCGGCTTGACCCCCCGGATGAGCCATTGGTCATTGGATACGGTGCCTTCGTTTTCATAGGCGGCTTCGTCCCCAATCATAATCACCGGATAGCTGCGGTAGACGGAAATTTCGCCTTCCCCTTCCTGTTCCCAGGTCATGTTGCTTTCCGACACATGAAGCCCGTCGGGGTATTTCGCCGAAGGGGCAGAGTTTGGCCCCGTCATCACCAATCCGGCGTCAATCTCTTCCCCTGTTTTTACGGTAAGGGTCGTTTCTTTTGCCGTCAAACTGGTCAAGGGGTTTACATATTGGATGGTCACCTGGCTTTGCCCGGTGACAGGCTGCGCCAATTTGGGGTCGTTACTGGTGACGGTCAAAGTCACCGTGCCCGGCTTTTTGGGCACCAAATTATTTTGCAGCGACGCATAATATTGCAATACGCTATGGTCGCTGGTTTCTACGCCATAAGAACGGGCATAGGTGGCATCCTCCGATGTCACAACGGCAATTTTCTGTGCGGAGCTGACAATGGGTTCCCCCATCTCGTCCAGCAAATACAAGGGATTGAAGCTGGCCACTCCCGGCGTATCGTTTTGGCCGATGGAATTGGGGTTTCGCCGATGGATGGAAAAGGTGCCAGAAAAGGCCGGAGTGATGGTCTCCACAGGGATATATTGGGAAGAGACGGTCATCTGTTGCTTCGTTTTGCCCAAAGAGGCCGTAATGATGGCAGCCCCCGGCTCATTGACGCTTACCCAGCCCAAGGAGTCCACAAAGACGATATCATCGTCGCTGCTGCTCCAAGTAAAAAGTCCGCAGTAGACTTCAAAAGGTACGCCGCCGTCCACAGAGACATAAGGCGAAATTTGTGCGCCGCCGGAAAAAAGATAGGTGCCGCCCGTGTAGTCTGTGCCATCGGCGTAGAGATACAGCGTATAATTTTTTGGCACTTCCACCTGTAAGGAAAACTGCTCAATGGTTTCACCACTTTGGGCATCCACTGCTTCTACCAGCACCGTGCCTGCCCCACGCACAAAGACAGAACCAGTACGGCTTACAATCACCGGCGCATTTTGTTCTGTGGACCTGCTGCTCCACTGCACATCGCCTTCATACCCTTCCAAGGAAAGAACGGCCACATCCCCATCAGGTAAACCAAAGAGGTCTGTGGTCAATGTGCCGGAAGTTTCCAAAACTTGCGCCTCTTCTGTCACCAAATCTTTCATCTGGACAGGATAAAAGGTGCCGACGGCCGAAAAGTCTGTTCCAAAATAAGGATAACCTGCTTCACTTTTGGTCCAAAAAGAACCGGTCCCTCTCTTTTCGTTTAAGGCCTGGCGAAACGCTTCGGTGGAAAGCTCTTCCTTTGTCTTTTGGGCCCCGCCAAAGGATTCCTCTTCGCCGGCTTCTCCTGCCACAGCGGCATCCCCGCAAACCCAAAAACTGTGGTCCACAATCAACGCTTCGCCCATCCATTGTCCGGCAAAACCGCCCACGTCGCTTCCTGTCACATTGCCCAGGACATAAGTATTTTCAATGGTTGCCGCAGATAAGAGCGCTGCTTGCCCGGCAAGGCCGCCGGCGATTTCTGCTCCGCCTTCCACGTCGGCCCAGCTATAGCAGTTGGAAATGGTGCCATTAAGCATCGTGGCAAAGGCACCACTCCCTTGAACCGTGCCACTGAGGCCCAGGTTTTTCACCTTGCCGTTAATGGTATCAAACAAAGGCGCTGCCCCTGCTCCAAAGGTAATTTGATGACCATTGCCATCCAAAATCCCCTGCAATGTGCTGGCGTTGCCGTGATAATCGGTGAGGTCTGCCACCAAGCGATAATACCCGCTGCCATCCACCGCTTCCAATTCTTCTGCCGTTGCAATTTCCATCCAGCTCACCGGCACCAAACGGTCCATGGCTGCTTGAAGCATTTCGGTTTTTTCCAGCACCTCTGCTTCCGTGGCCGAACCACCGTTTTCTTCCAGACGCCAAATCCAGTTGGTAATTTCTCGATAGGTTTGGGCAAAAGAGGCCCAAAATTCTTGTGTATACTCTTCCTGAGAAAGGGCAGACGCTTCCTCTTCCACTTCTTTTAACGCCGTAAAGGCAGCCTGGGTAATCAAATGGCTTTGGGCTTCTTCCAGTTGTTTTACGGCCGTATCCAGCTGGCTTTGGGTGAGAAATTCCATGTCCGGCAAGGCCTTTGCCTCTTGTAAGGCATTGGAAAAAGGCTGCCAACTAAAGGCGGTGTACGTTTCTTGCTGTAACCCCTCTGCTTTTTCCACGGCTTCTTCCCATGCACTCCACTGGAGGGTCACCTCTGCCGTTCCGTCGGAAACTGCGCCGCTGGGGGCAATCCAACTGCCGCTTTCTTCCCAAAACCGGAATCCCTCTGTCCTACCGGCCAACTGGTTTAAAAGCGAAAGAATTTCCGCCTGGTTTTCTTCTGTCAAAACCATGCTGTCTGTCACGGTGCCATATTGCATGGCCTTTTTGGCTCCTGTCTCTTTCCAATAACAAAAAGATGCCTCCAGGCCACTGCCCCCGTCGGCTATGCCATAGTGATCTCCCCATCGTCCCGGTGTCAAAACGCCGGTGGAAACGCATCCGCGGATGATGCCGCCAGAAAAATCACCCACAAATCCACAAGCATTGCTGACCGAGCCTGTTGCCGTCACAAAGGCGGCAGACAAACTGTTTTCCAGTTGCCCCCCGGTCATTTTCTTTGCAAAGGCGCCCATGGTTTCACTGGCTTCCACATTGCCATCCAGAATCAGGTTTTTTGCCTGGCCGGAAAATGTGGCAAAAAGGGGCGTACCGTTGACGGTGATGGTAAACCCATTGCCGTCAAACGCACCGGCATAGTCCACCGGCTCCCAATCCGACGGAAGCGTCACATTTTCTGTCAGTGTCACATCTTCTCCCGCTTCCAGTGCCGCCCGAAATGCAGTAACATCACTTGCTTTTGTATCCATCACCAAAGGCGCAAACAGCAGCGGCGGCTCCACAGAAAGGGCCGGGGCTGTCACCTCTGGGGCCGGAAGCGTTCCTGCTTCTTGGGCAGGCTGTTCTTCTTTGGCCGGTACCGTTTCTTCCCCGGCGCCAGTCAGTGGTGGATTGGGGGTTTCTGGTTCTTTTTCTGGTTCTTTTTCTGTCTCTTTTTCTGTTTCTTCTGCCTCCCCCGGTTCTTGCTGCTGGCTTTCGCCCTCGTTTGGTCCGTTTGCTTCGCCGGTTTCAGGGGTAGACGCTGGGGCTTCTCCTTCCCCCTCGCCTATCCCCGTTTCCGTTTGGGCTGTGTCTCCCTCTTGGGGCACAGACTGGGGCAAGTCCCCGGTTTCTGGCCCAGGGGCCGTTTCCGTCGCTGGCCCTTCTGTTTCGCTTGTTGTGCTTTCTGCCACAGACGGTAAATCCACGGGATTGGCTACCGCCGTCAGTGAAAAGGCCGAAAGCATCTGCACCGCCACCAGCGCGCCTGCCATCGCCTTTTTCCAACTGTGTCTTTTCATGTCGTCCTTCCTTTCTTTTGTCCCCTTTGTTCGGTCCAACGGGAAGGGATGCAAAAAAAGGCGCAGCAAAAAAACCATAGTCCCTATGGTTTCTCGCTGCGGCCGTATTCTCGCATGCACCATTCCGACAAGCCTGCCTTACAAATTTTCATTTGCACACACGTAGCAAGCATTGCCTCAAAACAGCAGGTATTCTGACTCCATCCCTATTTCCACACCCTCTGCCTTCCCAGAAAAACAACGCTCCAGTGACCGGCCCCTTTGGCCGACGAAGATGTCTTGGATGACTACAGCAACGGCGCTTGTTCGGTTTGGCCTTGTGGCTTCCGATTCCCTTTTCACCCAATTGCTTGGACACTGTTTTGCCGAATTGCTCTGTTTTCCTGTTTACGGTATCATAATCGTTCTGGTTTGTCAATGACCGCTTCCCTCCAAGCACGCTCCTTTTGGCGCGGCGTTTTTCTTGTTTTTTTGCTTGCAGCCATCCACCTTTGCCGTTTATAATAAACCATGGAAAAAGGAGGTTCTACCATGAACAAAAAAGAGATACTGGAACTAAAAAAACGTTGGACCAAAAACGGCTGTACCTTCACCCGTCTTTGCGGTTGTTATGTGGACGCCGAAAAAAACGTACTGCTGCGCCTGGGCGAAACGTTTTTGACTTTGGATGACGAAGAATTTTATAAATATTTGGACATTGCCAAAAAAACCTTGTCCGGCACACCGCAAAACCAACTGCTGACACTGGACTTTTTGCCGGAGGAAGCAGGCCGCGACCGGCAAAACTTTTTGCTTGGCCTGCGGGAGAGCAAACTGAAAAACGACGATTTGCTGGAACGGTTTTATGAACAGGTCATCGATGCCTGTCAGCTGGAAGGAAATTACTTAATTTTACTCTTTCACGATGCCTATGACATCATCAAAAAGACCACCGATGCCGAATCTTTGGACGAATCGGAGGAAGTATACGAATACATCCTTTGTGCCATCTGTCCTGTCACGCTTTCCAAAGCGGCCTTGGGCTATCGGGAGGAGGAGCATCGTTTTGGCTCCCGTATCCGCGATTGGGTAGTGGGGGCGCCGGAAACCGGTTTCCTCTACCCGGCTTTTCACGACCGCAGCACAGACATCCACAGCCTTCTTTTGTATACCAAAAACACCAAATCGCCACAAACCGACTGGATGGCCTCTTTATTGGGCTGTGTACCAAAACAGACGGCCACAGAGCAAAAGGAGCTCTTCCACACCCTGGTGACCGAAGCCTTGGAAGAATCGGAAGAAAACGCCGAAGCCGTTTTTGCCGATGTCCAACAAACCCTTTCTGCCGTGTTGGAAGAACACCATGCCATCCATGACGATGCACCTTTGACCCTTTCCCCCCAAGAAGTGCAGGAGATTTTAACCGATAGCGGCCTGGAGCAAGCAACGGCCGAAAAAGTACAAGCTTCTTACAGTGAAACCTTTGGCGACGCCCTGCCCCAGGGCGACCATTTGCTGGATGATAAAGCTTTACAAGCAGGCCAGCAGCTGCGCAAGGAAAAGCGCCTGATGCAGCAAGTTTCCCTTCTGACCCGCCGCCTGGAAGAATTGGAAGGCACCCCCTCGGCCCAAGACGCACCAAAAGAGGACCAGTCTTTCTCTCAAAATGCGCCCGAGGAAGATCACCCCGCCCCCTCTGCCCCTACCTTATCCCTGCGCCTGCCCACCCAAAAGGCAGCCCAGGTGAAAACCACTTTGCTGGACGGGAAAAAATACTTACTCATCCCCTTGGAAGAAGAAGAAACGGCCCTCATCAACGGCGAACCACTTTTTGAAACAACAAAAGACCGGTTGGAGTAAGCTCCAACCGGCTTTTTTATGCCAAATCCAATAAATCTTTTCGTTTCTTGCAATAGAGATAATACCCAATCCCCACCGCATCGGCCAAAAACCATCCAATGGGAATGGCGGCCCAAATGCCCACGGTACCAATGGATTCGATGGGCGAAAGCACATAGGCCAACACCACCCGGGTGCCCAAAGAAACCATGGTCAACACCAAGCTCATCCCCGGCCGTTTGATGGCGCGATAGAATCCATAGAGCAAAAATAAACAGCCAATCCCCAAATAAAAACTGCCTTCAATCCGCAGATATTGCACCCCCACTGCCACAATCTCCGTTTCCTCCGGCGCAATGAAAAAGTGCATCAGCGGCCGGGCCAGGACGCAAACACCAACAGAAATGATGACACAAAAAAGTGTTGCAATCTTTGCCGCCTCCACCATGGCTTTTCGAATCCGGTCTTTCTTTTTGGCGCCATAATTTTGCGCCACAAACAGAGAAAAGGCGTTGCCAAAATCCTGCACCGGCATATAAGCAAAAGAATCAATCTTCACCGCCGCCGCATGGGCCGCCATCACCACCATGCCAAAGCCATTGATGATGCCCTGCACCAATAAAATGCCAAAATTCATCACCGACTGCTGCAAACAGGTTAATACCGACGCTTGGGCAATTTCCTTGATCATGGCCACCGAAAAAAAGAGATGCTGCTTTTGAAGCCGCAGCTGTTTTTCTTTCACCAAGGTATAGAGGGCAAGCCCCAGACCACTAAAGCCTTGGGCCAGTACCGTCGCCTCGGCGGCCCCCGCCACACCACGTTTCAAGCCCATCACAAACAGAAAATCCAGCCCCACATTGAGCACCGCCGCCACCGCCAAAAACACCAGCGGCACCACAGAATTGCCAATGCTGCGCAACAAAAACGCAAAGTAATTATATAAGAACGTAAATAAAATTCCCAGGAAAATCACCTGTAAGTATTCTCCCATCAAACCCGAAACGTCTTCCGGTACCCCCATCCAAACCAGAATCTGATCTCGAAGCAAAATCACCGCCACATTCATCGAAAGTGCCACCAAAAAAATCAGTACAAACGATACAAACATACTGTTTTTCATTTTGTCCCTGTTTTCTGCCCCATAAAAAATGGAAAACACTGTTCCGCTGCCCATACAAAGCCCCAGCACCACCGATGTCAAAAACGTCATAAGCGAATAGGAGCTACCCACGGCCGCCAGTGCATTGGGCCCCAAAAATCGTCCCACCACCCAGGTATCTGCCACATTATAAAACTGCTGCAATAAATTACCCAAAATCATCGGTATGGCAAAGAGCACCATGGTTTTTGTGATACTGCCCGTTGTCAAATCTCGCTCCATCGCAAACCTTCCTTTCGTTAAAACAAACCTTCTTTTCGAAAGAATTATAACAAATTTATTTTCTTTTTTCAACTTATTTCTTTCTACTTGTCAAACCCATTTCTTTTCGCTATACTAAAGAAAAAGGAGGAATCACCATGTTTTTAGACGGTTTGGATGAAATGGATCGAAAGATCCTTTCTTTACTCATAGAAAACGGACGGATGAGCTATTCCGATTTGGGCGAGGCCGTTTCCCTCTCCCGCGTGGCCGTGCGGGCCCGGGTGCAGGCCTTGGAAGAAAGGGGCATCATCGAAGGATATACCACCATTTTAAATCCACAAAAAATCAGCGGCGCCATTTCCTGTTATTTTGATATCGAAACGGAACCATCCACCTTTGCCACCGTTTCTGAACGGCTTTGCACAGAGCCCATGGTCACCCAACTCTACCAAATCTCCGGTTCCTGCCGGCTCCATGTCCACGCCGTAGCCGCAAGCCAGGCAGAATTGGAACATCTCCTTTGTTCTGTCCTGGGCACGTTGCCTGGCATCCGAAAATTGGAACAAAACGTCATCTTATCCCGGCTCAAAGACGTCAAAGGCCTTCGTTTATAACCAAACATAGAATCAACAAACCCCGTTTTCTCCGCTTTTTGAAAACGGGGTTTTGTTTGTATAAAAGACGGTTTTTTGGCAAACCTAGCCATGAGGTGAGAACCATGGATATTTATATTGCATTGCGCCCCAGTTGGCAGTTTACCGGACGGCGACTGGTATTTTTAAAAGACATTGCGGAAATTTGGAGCCCTTCTGTCCCCATTTCCGGCCTGGAAGACTTGGTGGTCCACACAGTCCAGCCAAACGGCGAGGCCGTGGTGGCGTTATCGGCGGTGGATGTGGTGCGTCTCATTTGCCGCAGTTACCCCACGGCCACTGTCCAAAATTTAGGCCAAGATGTGGTGTTGTTGGAATGCACCTTGCAAAAGCCGCAAAAAAAACCGGTGCAGTATCTCAAAGTGGCCGCCATCTCTTTGGTGCTGTTTTTTGGCGCATCCACCGCCATTTTAAGCTTTCACCACGATGGGGAAATTCCCAAAGTCATGCAGGATTATTACCGTCTCTTTACCGGCGAAGAAAACGAACGGCCCTATCTGTTGGAAATTCCCTATACCATCGGCCTTTCCGCCGGAATCCTGCTCTTTTTTAACCACTTTTCTTCCAAAGCCAGCAAACAAGACCCCACCCCCATCGAAGTGCAAATCACCACTTACGAAACGGAAGTCAACAACCATAAAATTGCCGCTGCCCAAAAGAAGAAGGAGGATGCTTCATGACCCTGTTTCGCTCCTTTTGGCTCATTCTCCTGGGGTTTTCTTCCGGCGCCATGGTGGCCGCCGGTATTTTTGCCTTCATCGCCGTCATTGGCGTGGTGCCTCGTTTGGCGCAAAAAACAAAAACCGAATCAGCCTGTCGATTTTATGAAAGCTGTATTACGGCCGGCGGCATCTTTGGGTGCCTGCCTCTGGTGTTTGATTTTGTGTTGCCCATCCCACAAGTGCTGTTTGTCCCGGTGGGGTTTTGTGTGGGCATTTTTATTGGTACCCTGGCGGTATCGTTGGCAGAGGTGCTCAATGTGGTGCCCGTCTTTTTGCGCCGCGCCCGTTTAAATATGGGCATCCCGGTCTTTTTGCTGGCTGTTGCCCTGGGAAAATTGGCCGGGGCCTTGTTGTCGTTTCTCGTTTCCTATTTTGCCTAAGGAGGAAAGATCATGACCAAACAAGAATATCAAACCTTATCCGAACAAGCCGTCCCACCCAGTCGGTGGGTCCGCAACTGCCTGCGGGCCTTTTGCTCTGGCGGTGCCATCTGCGCCATTGCCCAAGTGTTTTTTGAAGGCTTTACAGCCCTTTCGTTTTCCGAAACAGAAGCGGCGCTTTTGGTGAATTTTGTACTCATCGGCACCACAACCATCTTAACCGGCTTTGGGCTCTTTTCGAAATTGGGAAAATTTTGTGGCGCCGGCACCTTTATCCCCATCACCGGCTTTGCCAACGCCGTCGTTTCTCCTGCCATTGAGTATCGAACTGAAGGGTTGATTTTTGGTACGGCGGCCAAAATGTTTACGGTGGCCGGGCCGGTGTTGGTGTTTGGCACCGTTGCTTCGTTTACCATGGGTGTACTGCGACAACTTTTTTTGTGGATTTTTGCTTGACTAACCCGGATTTTTTCCGTATGCTGATCCATAAGGAGAAAAGGAGGGGATTGGATGCGAAAAAGAGAACGCCGCCTTGCCGTGATTTATCTTTTGCTTGGCGTACTGCTTTGTATTCTTTCCGGCGTCCACTTGTTGCAAGCGCCTTTGGTGCCCATTATTGGCATCGCCTTTATCATCAGCGGATTTTGTATGCTGCTGCGCACCAACTTTTGGCGCCGAAACCATTTGGAAGACGGCAAACCAAAAACAGAATCTGACGACGAAAAAACGCCATGACCGTTGGTTTTCACCGGTCTTGGCGTTTTTTTGATTTGCTTCTATCTCCTATGTTCTTTCAAAAAAGCATCATTATTCCTCCGCTTTTTCCATCGGCAAGGCATCCGGCCGAAATAGCGTCGAAAGACCTTCGTCATACTGTAAAAAGAGGCTTAACGACCGATCCTCGCCGCTTAGCGATCCTTTGGGAAAATTCAGGTCCATGGAATCTGTTGTAAAAGAAATCCATTCCTCCCGCAATGCTTCTTCCATCTCCTGCCGTTCTTCCCCTGTGATGCCGTTTTTCGTAAAAAAGAGGTCCAAAACTTCTTCTTTTGGTACCGTAAAAAGAGACCAGACATCTTGCTTTTCGCCGCTTTGCCGATCAAAGGCAGCACAAAAAGAATACTGTTCTACAATTTGGTCGCCCACCGGTAACGTCAAAATGGTGCGAAAATAAATCA
>CALWGC010000012.1 GCA_944378105.1 uncultured Clostridia bacterium | reverse complement strand
ACGATTTTGAAATTTCCCAATCCGGCTGGAATCGTGAAAGATGGGAATTGAGATATAAGGGTCAGGACAAAGATATGGTGATACCGGAGGAGCTGTTTGCGAAGGCAGAAGGGAAATTTACGGCTGCGATTTCAGCGGAAAACAGCAATGAAATAGAAAGCATTTTTATTCCCCAAAATATACCGGACGTATGGCTTGGAACGCTTTACGGTGCAAAAAGCTTAAAGAAAATCACCGTTGACCCCCAAAACCAGTATTTAAAGGACGTTGACGGCGTGCTTTACACCAAAGACGGCAAAAATCTGATGAAAGCGCCTTGCCAAATGACGGGAACTTATGTTGTGCCGGAGGGCGTGGAGGAGATCGAATTATCTGCTTTTGCATATTCACACTTAGACGAAGTCATATTGCCAGAGTCTTTAAAGGAAATCGGAAATTATGGGTTCCAGCATAGTGAACTGAAAAAAGTGACGATTCCCAAAAACTTTCCGGAATTGGAAGATAATGTTTTTTGTGATTGTCCAAACTTAGAGGAATTTTCTTTTTTGGGCGAAACGAAAATTCAATATGGCTATACGGATATGACTTCAGAAATGGAACAAAGAATTGCAGGAGAATCCTTTGCAAGACCAGCGGAGTGTTATCTTCTGGCCTGCTTAAAGACATATCCCAATCTGGAAAAATATCGAAGAAAATTCATTGCTGCTGCAAAGCGTGGCAAAAGAGAAAAAATACTGGAATATCTCTTAAGCACTGCGCCTGAAAGAAAAGTGGAAAAAGGCACCTTTGAAATCAACGCTTTGGAAGATGGCAGTGCCGAAATCAAGTCCTACCAAGGCGAGGAAAGCGTCATCGAGATTCCAAAGGAAATAGACGGAAAACCAATCACATCCATTGGTGTCGGTGCTTTTGAAGGCAATGAGTTTGTGGAAAAAGTGATGGTGCCGGAGGGTGTCACATCGATCCAAAAGAATGCTTTTTATGGCTGTATTTCTTTGGAAGAGGTGGTGCTGCCGGAAAGCTGCACAGCGATAGGTGCTTCTGTTTTTGAGGACTGCAAAGCCCTAAAAAAAGCAAATTTGCCAAAAGGCATTCCTGTTTTGGCAAGAAAGGTATTGAAAAACTGTATTTCTCTGGAAAACTTGGAGATTCCCGATGGCGTGGTAAAAATAGAGGATCAGGCGCTCTATTATTGTGAAAGCTTAAGTGACATTACGCTTCCAGAAGGTCTTACCTATCTTGGCAAGGAATGTTTCTACGCCTGCGGCTTTAACTATGGACCAGAATTAGAAGGGGAGTGGGGCTACAGCAAGAGAAAGCTTTCCATTCCTGGCTCGGTTACCCAAATTGACGATGGCGGAAACGGTATCTTTGCCCAGTATCCAAAGGCACAGGAACTGTTTGGAGTGTTCGAGTATAAGTTGATTCTTCAGGTGAAGAAAGGCTCCATTGCCCATCGGTATGCGGCGAAAAAGAAGATCCGCTTTGAATTGGTATAAAAAGAAATATTTTTGATCGGGGATGAGCTTTTATGCTTCTTCCTTTCTGATTGGAAATGGCGATGGCAGTTTGAGCAAGAAAATAACTTCAACAAAAATAAGATGGCTGAAATCCTTTGTGTGTCAGGATTTCAGCCATCTTTCTTTTTTCGGAAGCTGCGCCAAAGGGTTTTGGCTGTTTTTTTATGCTTTTCTCCGTTACAGCTGCATGGCTTCTGACATGATGCAGCCGCCTTTGGCGCCATGGCGCATCACTTCTGTTAACTGGGCATCCTCCAAGTGGAGCCCGCCAATGGCATAAACGGGAAGCGAGACGCTTTGGCAAACTTGTTCCAAAAACCCTAGGCCCCTGGGGGGCAAATCCTTTTTACAGTCGGTGGCAAAAATATGCCCGGCTGTCAAATAGGTGGCTCCCAGGCGCTGGGCCTCCTGGGCCTCTTCCACCGAATGGACCGAGCAGCCCACCTGGGAAAAAAAGGAGAGACTGGTTTGGTTTTTCCGCAACAAAGGCAGGGGCATATGGATGGAGCGCAAGCCCAATTCCTTTGCCACAAACCAATGGGTGTGAAGGATACAGTCCACCTGATGGGCCTGGCAAAGGGAGAGTACTTCTTTGGCCAAAGAGCGATACGCTTCTTCTGATAAATCCTTTTCTCGCAGCAGGAAGGCCTTTGGTTTTTGGCGGCAAAGGAAGGCCACCTGGTCCAAAAATGGCCGGCGGCATAAGTGCCGGTTGGAAACAACGATGTAGTGGGAAAACAACGAAGGATTAAACATAAATATAGTCGTTCATGACCGGTTGCAATCCGTTTTGCAGCAGAGCGTCATAGACTTCTTCCACCGTTCTGCCGTCGGAGATTTCAAACTGGTCGTCGCCTTTCTTTTCAGAATTTTCCACATGCTCCCCAATGCCTGTGCTGACACCGGCGGAAATTTTGGTGGCCGCAATGCCAACCAGATTGTCCCGCACGCGGTCGCATTCCCGTGTGGAGACGGTGATGCTGGCAAAGGGCATAAACAGACGATAGGCACAAACCACTTGTAACAGCTGTGGTTCGTGTACGTCCATGGGGTTAATCCGGTCGTTATTGATGATGGGGCGCAGTCTGGGGCAGGAGAAGGCGATTTCGGCATGGGGATACTTTCTTTGCAGCAAATACGCATGGTATCCGGTGGCAAAGGCGTCTTTGCGGAAGTCGTCTAAGCCCAGCAGGGCCGCAAACCCAACACCGCGCATGCCGCCTTTGAGGGCCCGTTCTTGGGCATTGAGGCGGTAGGGGAAAATCCGTTTATGTCCGGCCAGGTGCAGGGTTTCATATTTATCGGAATGGTATGTTTCTTGGAAGACGGTGACATAGTCGGCGCCGCACTGATGCAAATAGGCATATTCGTCGGAATTGACGGGGTAAATTTCAAGGCCAATGACTTTGAAATATTTTCTGGCAATTTTGCAGGCTTCGCCAATATATTCCACCGTTGATTTGGTGCGGCTTTCGCCGGTTAAAATCAACACTTCTTGCAGGCCGGTTTTGGCAATGGCCTGCATTTCTTGTTCAATTTCTTCGGCATTGAGTTGGGCGCGGTTGATTTTATTGTGGCAGTTGAAACCGCAGTAGATGCAGTAGTTTTCGCAATAGTTGGCAATATAGATGGGGGTAAACATATAAACGCTATTGCCAAAATGCTTTCTCGTTTCTTTTTGGGCGGCCTGGGCAATCTCTTCCAGTAAAGGCAGGGCCGCAGGGGAAAGGAGGGCCGCAAAGTCTTCCACAGAGCGGTTGTCTTTGGCGATGGCCCGCCGGACATCTGCTTCGGTGTAACGGTTGTAGTCATAGGCCTCCATGGCCGCAATCACCCGGTCCATCACGTCCGATTCCAACACTTCCATATCCGGCAGATAGGTCATGTGGTCGATGCGGTTTTTCTTTTGGTCTTCCAAAATTTCTTCACTTAAAATGCTTTCGTTCAAATGGTCCTGATTCATTGCATTTCACCTCTCAATCCTGCAAAAATCCCGTCAATGGAGAAGAAGGAGAAGCGCCTTTTTCCAATGTGCGGCCAAGGCCAGCCAAGTAGGCGTCCCGTCCGGCCGTAACGGCATCCCGGAATGCGCGGGCCATCCGTTTGACATCGCCTGCGGTGGCAATGCCGGTGTTGGCCATGATGGCGGCTGCGCCCATTTCCATGGCTTCACAAGCCTGGGAAGGTCTGCCGATGCCGGCATCGACGATGATGGGCAGGTCGATTTCATCGATGAGGATTTGGATGAATTCTTTGGTGCAAAGACCCTTGTTGGAGCCAATGGGTGCGCCCAGGGGCATGATGCAGGCGGCCCCGGCATTGACCAGATCCCGGGCCACGTTCAAGTCGGGATACATATAAGGCATGACGATGAACCCTTCTTTGGCCAGCTGTTCGGTGGCTTTGATGGTTTCTTGGTTATCGGGCAGGAGGTATTTGGTGTCCCGCATGATTTCCACTTTGACAAAGTCCCCACAGCCCAGTTCTCGAGAAAGGCGGGCGATGCGCACGGCTTCGTCGGCATTTCTGGCGCCGGAGGTATTCGGTAACAAGGTGACATGTTCTGGAATATAGTCCAAAATGTTGGCCAGGCCCCCTTCGTTGGCGCGGCGCACGGCCAGGGTGATGATTTCAGCTTTGGCTTCTTCCACACAAGCCTTTACCAAATCCAAGGAAAACTTGCCGGAACCTAAAATAAAACGGGAAGAAAATTCTTTTCCGCCCAATACCAATTTGTCTTGTTGTTGCATGGGAAATTCCTTCTTTCTTTTTTTTGATGGTTATACGGTTTCTTCGCCCAGCAAAAGCCGGGTGATGAGATTGGATTGATGGGCGGCGCAAAGAGCCGCCCGCGGGGCCATGAGGCAGACGCCTTCGCCCAAGTCGGTGGTTTCATCGCCACAGAGATAAAAGTTTTGGCCGATACGCCGGGTATGGATGGCATTGCTGCTGCCAAAGCCGGCCATGCCGGAGGCACAGACCAGTTTTTTTTCTGGAAACTGTTCCAAGATGCCATTGACCAGCAGGGCCTTGGCTTCCGGGTCATCAAAGGCTTCGCAGATGATGGATTCGTCGGCAAACAGGGTTTGGATGTTGTCTTCTGTCACGCGGGTACAGCTGGTGACAAGATCCAAATAGGGATTGATTTGCAAAAGCTGGGCCTTTAGGGCATCGGTTTTCCATTGCCCCACATGGCAAAGCAGATATTGCTGCCGGTTTAGGTTGGTCAAATCCACCCGGTCAAAATCAATGAGATGTAAATGGCCCACCCCAAGGCGGGCCAGGGCGAAGGCCACATTGGACCCCAGGCCCCCAAGCCCCGCAATGGCCACGCGGCCCAAGGAGAGGGCTTGCTGGATGGCTGCACCGTGGCGCAGAGAGAGGGATTGTTCGATTTCTTCTTTTGTAATGTGCGTCATGGATTAACCTCCCCCTACAAAACAAACGATTTCCACTTTGTCTCCGTCGGCAAAGGTTGTGGTGTCATAGGCGGATTTTGGGACGATGGCGCCGTTTTTTTCCACCGCAATGCGTTGACGTTTGTAATGGTTGTCGTCCAGATAGGCCCCGATGGTGGTGAGGGCAGAAAGAGAGACGGATGTGCCGTTGATGGTAACCATTGACAGACCTCCTTTCTTTTGGAGAAGAAAAAAGAGCTCACAAAGAAATACACCCGTGGTGGTGCACCCCTTCATGAACTCTCATTCACTCTCAACTGTAACGTATGCATTTGTTGGTTGTAAAAAGCCCGTGTTTGGTTGTACGAGACGCAAAAAAATGGGAGATGCCAAAGCGTCTCCCATACATCGTTATGACCGGTTCCTACGTTGGCATTATCCAAATCAGGTATCAGGGTCGAAGGTGGTTCCTTCCTCTCAGCCCAATCTATGAGCTCCCCTAGTTTCTTTTTACGAAACCAGTATAGCACATTTTTTGTTCTTGTCAATCGTTTTTTGCAAGACGAAAAGAAAAAAGGAAAATGGTGTAAAAGATAGGGGGTATTCTTGAAAGGAGCCTATTTTTGCTGTCTTTGGAAAAGAAATATGTTATAATGAAAAAAAGCAGAAAGGAGCATGGAGGATGGAAGAGAACAAAAGAGCGTTGGAAGAGCGCAAGAAACGGCTTTTGACAGACATTTATGCCGGGGCCGTGGCAGGAATGCCGGAAATGCTATTGGAAGAAGAGGAAATTCGCACTGCTTCGGAAGAAGAGATAGACGCATTGGAAAAACGGCATGGTTATTGATGGAACCCCAGATGCACCTGTGTTAAGGCATTTTGGATTTTGAGCAAGAAAAGCAGAAGAGAAATAAGGCGCCAGAAGCCCTTGTTTGGGGTGAAAAAAAGGAAGGCAAGGAAAAACAAGTCAGTTTCCAAGCGGGCAAAGAGAGGCCGTGAGGGACGAAAAAAGCCTGCTTGGCATCAAGCAGCCAAGATAGAAAGGTGAGAACCCATTTTTTGTGATGCAAGTGTATGAGAATAGAAAAAACCGTAAACCAAAGGTTTACGGTTTTTTGGATGAACCAGGAGGGATTCGAACCCCCGACCCACGGCTTAGAAGGCCGTTGCTCTATCCAACTGAGCTACTGATCCATAGCAAAGCGGGTGATGAGAATCGAACTCACGTGTTCAGCTTGGAAGGCTGACGTTCTACCATTGAACTACACCCGCAATCAACAACAAATATTATACTGTCTTTGGGTGAATTTGTCAATGCTTTTTCAAAAAAATTATCCAAAAGACAACAAAACAAGCAAACTCCCATAAGCGCAAGCGCTTACGGGAGCAAAGAGTGTGCGCGACATGATTCGAACACGCGACCTTCTGATCCGTAGTCAGACGCTCTATCCAGCTGAGCTACGCGCACAAAAGCAAATCCAGAAATCATCTGGAACAAGCTACGAATGATATAATAGCACAAGCGGCAAAAAAATGCAAGCTTTTTTTTCAAAAAATTATAAATTTTTTTCCATTCAATAGGCATCCCCTTTTTCCCAATGGGCCAGGCCGACGATTTGGTAGCCGTGTTTTTGATAGAGGGCAACGGCGCCGTGGTTTTGGATGAATGCATCCAGGCGGACGCTTTTTGCACCCAGTTGGTGCAGGGAGGTTTCGGTCAAAGAAAGGATTTGTTTGGTACAAGCGGCAACGGGTTTCTTGTTTTCCACTTCATATCCCATCGGGGTGGTGCATATAGATAATCAAGTCTATTTCATGGAAGTGCTTGGATTGAAAGGATATATTGAAGAACGGGCCGTGGAGGTGGCCAATTATCTGCTCAACCACAATGCAACAGTGCGGCAGACCGCCAAGAAGTTTGGAATTAGCAAAAGCACCGTACATAAAGATGTGACGGAACGGCTTGGGAAGCTGAATCCCACTTTGGCAGCACAAGTGCGCCAGGTGTTGGAAGTGAACAAAGCCGAACGGCACATCCGCGGCGGTATGGCAACGAAAGAAAAGTATCGAAAGAAAGAACAATAATAAAGAAGAAAGCCACCGACAATTTCGGTGGCTTTCTTTATGACGTTCTTTCTTTATCAATCAGGATGTTTCAGGAAAGAAAAAAGCGCCTGGCCCAAGTGGTGTTCCAAGAAGAAACCATTGTTTTTTCCCCTTGCTTCTTGAAAATTGCGATGGCGGTCTACAGAAAAAAGTAGCTTCAAAAAAATAAAATGGCCGCAATCCCGTTTGTGTAAGGATTGCAGCCATCTTTGCTTTTTTATTTGTTTTCTTCTGAAGCTGCGCCAAATGGGGCCGGGCGCAAATAGTGCTTACAGGGCTTGATTCATTTTTTCTGTCAGCCGAAGCAACGTTTGGGTTTCTTCGTTGGTCAAATTGTCCAGATAAGCTTGCTGACGGGCCAGCGCTTCTTCCAATGTGGTAATGACGCTGGAATAATCCACGTTTTCTTCGCCATAGTGGTCGCCTAAGAACGCAACGACATCATACAAGTTTTCGCCAGGCGTTTTCAACATCCCTTCGCCCCAGGTGCCAACGGCATTGTCTTGCATCCGAGAAAGCTGGAAGGTATAGGCTTCTTCGTCAAAGTCATAGGCGTACCAGTTATAGTCTACGGCATAGAGGTATTCATCATAGGCCAGGTCGCCGTCTCCGTTTTTCAATGCTTCTAAAGCACCGGTCAGTGCTTCGATATTGGTCTGGCACTGTTCCGTTGGGAACACGATTTCCGTTTCCCAGGTGAAGGATACCAGGTTTTGACGGATGTCTTTGAACAGGTCAAAAAGGGCGTCGTTCAAAGCATCGCTGTCCGTTTCGTCTTGTGCCGCAATTTTTGCATCCAGTGCGGCGGCCGCTTCTTTGGCAGAGGCCAAAGCGGCATAAATTTCATGGTCAGATGCAATCAAGTCTTGGTTCAAGCTTTCTTCCAAGGCGGCAAATTCTGCGCTGAAATTCATGGGGCGCACGGCGGTTTCATCCAAAGAAAGTACCAGTTGGGCAAAGATTTCATGCACCATCTGGAAAACTTCCCGGTTAAAGCCTACTTCTTTGCTGTCTTTGGAAGAATGGTATACGTTTTGGTCGTAAGTGCTGTGTTCAAAATCCACATCGGCAGCCACAATGGCAGGTACGCCGGCTTGAGAGTAAGAGAAATCTTCGGTGCCGGTGCTGGTTGGGGCCTGCACGGTGACGGTATATTGTGGATACTGTGCTACCACAGGGGCAATGGCTGCTTCGGTAAAGTCGCGCAGCTCATAAACGGTAGCCAGAGCAAAGTCTTTTTGCCCTTCGATGGCATACATACCGTCGATGTTCAACAAGGCATAGGCATTTTGGGCCCATTCTGGGTGGATGGTGTTGATCTGTTCAAAGGCACCTTTGGCCCAGTCATATTCCACATTGCTCACGCCCCATTCTTCGGCGCCATGGAGCACGATACGGATGGTTTTTTCTGGCTGATAGCCGCTATCTACTATGGCTTTGGCCAAGCCCAAGCAAGTGGCCACACCAGAAGCATCGTCAAAGGCAGAATGGAAATAGCCGTCATAGTGGGCAATGAGATAAATCACATCGTCGGTTTTGCCGGGAATTTCACCCCATACGTTTTGGGAGGTGCCATCTTCGGTGACCACACTTTTGGCATCCAACGTCACAGTGGCTTCGCCGCCGTTTTCGTCGATGAGAGATTTCAAGCGGTCAAAACCGGTTTTGTCAATGCCCAAGGCTGGCGCGTCGGCTGGGCCGCAAATATCCTGCACACCGATGGTGTTTTCGTCATACTGGGCATAGCCGCTGTTGTTGTAGGCGATGACGGCTTTGGCGCCTTTCAAATGGGCCTGGTAAGCAGGGTGGTTGATCCACCAGTTATTGTGTTGGTCAATTTCGATGAGCACCAGTTTGCCTTCTACGTCCAAGTTTTCCAAGTCCGCTGCGGTGCCCTGGCCGCCATAGACGATGGAAAGTGGTTCCATATCGCATACCAACTGGGTGGCGTAGCCGCCCAAAGAGAGGTACTCGTCGTCGGAAAGGTATACTCTGGCTTTTTCAAAGCTCCAATTATCACAAGTAAAGGTATCCATGGTCACATTGGAAAGACCGATGGACTGCATGGTTTCATATAAATAGTTTGCCGCTTCTTTTTCGGCTGCGCTGCCGGCGCTGCGGTTACCCACATCGGGGTTATCGCCCAAAGCAGAGATGGTATCGATGACCGATTCCGAAAAAGAAAGGTCAATGGCGGAAGTAAACGAGGTGACTTCTTCTGTGGCCGGTGTCGTTTCTTCTGGTTTGGCTTCTTCTGGTGTCGTGGCCGGTGCCGTTTCTTGTGGCGTGGTTACCGATGTTGCCGTTTCTGCTTTTTCTTCCACTTTCTCTGGAATGGAAACCACTTGGCCTGGATAGATCAAATCGGGATTGGCGATTTCATTTACCTTTGCCAATTCCTGATACGTGGTGCCATAGGTTTTGGCAATCTGCCAAAGGGTATCCCCTTTTTTCACCACATAGTCGGTCTGTGCCAATGCCCCCATGGAACAGGACAGAACCAAAACCCCACACAAAGCGGTACAAACTAGTTTTTTCAATTCCTTTCTTTGCCTCCTTCATCATGAATCCTATTCTACGCAAGCAAGTAGAATGTTGAGAAAAGTTTAGTAATACAAAACTTTTGTATTACTAAAAATAAACAAGATATATTATAGCAAGAAACAAAAAAAATACAAGTTCTTTTTGGGATTTTTATGCAAAAAAGTGAATTTTAATAAGTTTTGAATAGAATTTGGAGAAATGGAAACGGGAAATTTAGTTTAAAAAGAGAATTTTTTTCTTTTGGATGCTCATTTTTCACAAGATTTGGCCGGCCAAAGGCCATGGGAATTTCTGTCTTTGGCAGCAAAAAAGAGGGGAAGGAGAGAGAGAAGGAGAGTTGACAAAAAATGAAAAATATACTATCATTAGGGTTACGCTGATGCTATGCGGATATGGCGGAATTGGCAGACGCGCCGGATTTAGGTTCCGGTGTCTTTGACGTGCAGGTTCAAGTCCTGTTATCCGCAGTCAAAAACCCCCGAAAATCGGGGGTTTTTTTGTTATCGTGTTGCATTTCGTGTTGCATTTTCTTCATGAAAAAAGAGATTGCTAAAGTATTCGTTTATCATCACATCAGATGTGTAACGCTGTTTTGTGAAGGTGTGTTGGTATCGGTTTTTCATGATAGAAAAATCAGACCACCCGCCACGCTCCATTGCGTATTTGTCTGGCACATTGAGTGCAAGCATGACAGAAGCACTGTAATGACGCAGGGAATGGAAACGGAAGTTTGGTAGTTGGTTTTTCTTCAGCATACGTCGAAAGCCGTTTGTGATCTTATCTGGTGTAAAATCAAAAATAAAATCTGTTGGGTTGAATTTCTTTGGACGCATATCTAATAACAAAGAAAGAAGAAAAGGAGGCAGTAACACGCTACGACCGCTTCGAATGGTTTTTGGCGTGCTGACGGTCCAGGACGTTGTGGCAGACGGACAACGAACGATAGACCGGCGTACAGTAAGTGTAGACCGGCTCTGGTCAATATCCTGCCATTGTAAGCCGCATATTTCGGACCGGCGCAACGATAGCACGGCTGCCAGTAGGATGGGGATATAAAGTTGTGTGTCTTTTGCTAAAGAAAGAAGCCGGAGAAAATCTTCATCATCAGGGACCGGCAGGGATTGAGGGTGTATTTTAGGCAATGTCACACGAATGGAGAAATCAGGACGAAACATAGAAAATGTAGCAGTTAAAAGACCATAAGCGTTTTTTACTGTTTTTGCTGCATGGCCGAAAGAAATTTCATTGATTGCAGTTTGTATCATAGGCATGGTGATTTTTGAAATTTGTATTGGTTTCAGCATATCAAAATAATTTTTCTCTATGTTTCTATATTCTACAATCGTAGAAGGGGAAAGAATATGTTCTTTGCTTTTAATGTATTTTTCCAATGCTGCGCCAAATGAAATGCGTGGATCGTAAGTAGAAGATTTTTTTAAAAGGAATTGTGCTGCCAGAAATTCACTTTCTTTTTTCGTAGGTGCAGTAAAACTTTCATAGCGGCGCACTTTGCGGCCATCCACCAGATCCGTGTGGCTATAGACCAGGGTACGCCATTGGCCAGAGGGCATTTTCTTTGCTTTTGCCATAAAAAAACCACCTTTCTTTGTTTTGGGTATAGTAAAAAAGGCGGTTTTATGATACAATATCCTTGTTTGGGAGGGTTTTGTATCAACAGAACCGCCATATGTAAAAGCCTTTTCCTGTTGGCGCAGGGAGGGGCTTTTCTTTCTGTTAATCTAAATATCGTTTTGCCACGGAAATCAATAAATCCTTATAGTTATATATATCATCAAGGCACTCAATCGGATATTTTGAAAAAACTTTGTTTTCGTCTGGAATTTGAATTTGTGATTTTTTTGCACCAAATTGAATACGGCAAATAGGTTTTCTGTTATTATCCTGATAAAGAATACCAAAATAACTTTCTGTATCTCTATAAGAAATATCAGATACATTTACAGTGCCAGCTAAGATGCCACGAACAATGTAAAAAGAGGAAACCTCATCTTCTGTTGTAATAATTTTGCTTACAGGCTCAGAAATAGTGTCTTCTTCTTTTTCTTCTTCAACACTTGTATCATTTAGAGCAGAAGAAATTTTTTGATTGACTAAATCATTGACAAACCCGGAAAACGCTTTTTTTACAATAGGACGAAATTTTTCAATTACTTTTTGTGTTTTTAAAGATTCATAAGTATTAGAGAGAAGGAAACGAATAAACTCATCCGAGGGGTTATCTAATTCATTTCCAAGTATTTGTTTCATTAGTGTAGTATATTTTAATTCAGAGGCTGTACTGAAAATTTTTTCGCTATCAAAGTTTGTTTTACAAAACTTTTTCAATTCTGAAAACTGATAATCTTTTAAATCTGATATATCAATCTCCATAAATGGTGCAAGATCCATTTTATTTGTTTCCTCTAAATCAGTATAAAATTTATATATAACACCATTAGTCAGAATTGCAAATTTTGCAGTAGTAGTGCCAAAATAGCGAAATAGCTGAGAGCCGTGTTTATCAAGAGATTCACCACACCATTTACATTCTATTAAAATAATAGGAGAATTACTATCCAAAATAGCATAGTCTACCTTTTCTCCTTTTTTGATGCCAACATCAGCCGTATATTCTGGACAAAACTCTGATGGATTAAAAACATCATATCCAAGTAATTGAAAAAAAGGAACGATTAAAGACATTTTTGTAGCTTCTTCTGTTTGGATATTAGGTTGTAACTGTTTGACACGCGAAGAAAAAGCTTTCAGTTGTTCATTAAATTCCATGAAGAAACACCCCCAAATATATATGTTTAACTAATATTGCTTAGGAAGGCCACGGCCTTACCAAGAATACGAATTTCATTCATTTGTTCTTCAAAAAATACCAAGTCCTTATATCGTGGATTTTCTGCACAGAGTCTAATTTTTTCACTATCCAAGAATACACGTTTCAGGGTAGCTTCAGTTTCTGTGCGACCAATCATTACAGCAGCAATTTCCCCATTTTCTACCGTAGGCTGCTGACGTATATAAACAATATCCCCATCAAATACACGGGCATTGATCATGCTATCCCCTTTACAACGCAAGGCAAAATCAGCGTGTAGGCTAGAATCCATGTCAACATATTCATTTACGTTTTCCACTGCTAAAATTGGAGTTCCACAAGCAATCGTGCCCAGAAGGGGCACTTTTTTTGTTTTAGGAAGTGGAAAGATATTAGTTGCTGGTGGATCTCCTCTTTCCATTGGAACATCTTTCTCACCGGTCATAATAAAATTAGGGCTGGTCTGCAATATGGTAGCAAGATCTTTAATTCTATCTCTTCGCATATTGGCGATGGCGCCACTTTCCCAACGGCTTACCGTACCTTCGGAAACGCCAACATATTCAGCAACCTGTTTCATAGTAAGCCCTAATTCTTTACGTCTTTTAGCTAGATAGTTTTCCAAACACATCACCTCGTTTAACTGTATTGTAACATCGATATTGCGTTTATGCAATAAAAATATAAAAAACGAGAGAAATATTGCGAAAATGTATTGACTTGCGTTTAAGAAAGTGCTAACATTACATTAACTTGCATAAAGGAAAGAAAAGAGGTGATTCCATTGTTCCACTTGAATTTATTTAATGCAAAGCTGGCATCTTTGATGGATAGCCGAATTTGCCTATATACAGAAACCCGCCAGAAATGGCGGGTTTCTTCTATTTTGCAAAGGAGTTGGTACTTATGAAAGACATCACGGAATTCAAAGCGTGGTTCAGCAACGAAA
>CALWGC010000011.1 GCA_944378105.1 uncultured Clostridia bacterium | reverse complement strand
TACAACCATCAATGCAGACAACAATAAAGCAAGTTTCTTCTTCATTGTTTTCTTCCTCCTTTGATTTTTCGTTCGATTTTCATCTCAAACCTTTGTTGAAAGGAAACCACAAACCTTTCAATTACAGTTTGGATTATAGCATTTGCCCAACGAAATCGTCAAGGCGTTTGGCAAAAGTGTAACGTGACTGTAACAAACGCAACGGGTTTGTAACAAACATCCGTGCGACAGGGACATTTGTGCTCCCGTTGTCGTTTTCCAGCCACCGCCTTCCCCCTCCGGCGGCTTCGCAGAGCATTGCAGAGGCAATTATACACGAAAAAACTGGCTTTTTCAAGGGGATTTGTTCTTTTCGTCACATTTGTGGGAGGATTTAACAATTTTCTTGTTGCGTTTCGCAATGACATGTCTTGTTGCGTTTCGCAACGGGATGAAAATGTTTGTTGTGTTTTGCAATAAAAATAACTTTTGTTGCGTTTTGCAATGGGCGGCAAGCTTGTTGCATTTTGCAACAAGCAAACCCAAAAACTTGGCTTTTGTTTCCCCCTACCGCTTGGGAGCCATTACAAAAAAAACGGACAGCACCCGTTTTTGCGGATTTCTGCCCGTTGATGTTTGCATGAAGCTGCATCAAAAAGGAAAGGGCGAGGACATTACGTCCTCGCCAAGGTTTGTGGTTTTTTCTATGTTAGGTTCTATTGTTTGCTCAATCCTATTGCGCTTAGTTGAGACTTGCGGTTTTGGTTGCATCGTCCCAGGCAATTTTGCTGTCGTTAAGGCCCAGTGCATAGCCCAGGTCTCTCAAAGGAATGAAGGCTCTTTCGCCGGTGATTTCCACAGCGGCCTGCATCTGAACAGGGACACCGTTGATGAGCATGGTGTTGGAACCTACGCTCATGCTGATGACTCTGGAACCGAAGGTGATGGTCACGGTCTTGGTTACGTCGTCCCAACGAACGATGGCGGAACCGGACAGGGCTTCGGTTACGGCACGCACTGGCATCATGGTGTAGCCATTGGAGATGTAAGCAGGTACATCCAAAGCGATTTCTTTATCGCCGGCATACATCACATTTGCGCCAACGGTTACTTTCACCTTGGTGGTGAAGGTGGAGTCATCCTGGTCACGGCCTGCGGTCACGACTTCCACATAGTCTTTCAAAACCGTGATGCTTCTGTTGTCAAACAGGGTACTATCGCCAACGGAGGCGCCTTTTTCTGCAGAAGTCTGGAAGTAAGCTTCTTTGCTTTCTTTTTCTGCCGAAGAAGAAACATCGCCATTGATCTTATCGTCGCCCTTGCCCAAGCTGTTGGTAAATTCGCTGGACTGATATGGATCGAAGGCCACCAGTTTCAGGGCATAGGTGCCGGCTGGCAAGGAACGATCCAAGAAGAGCTGGATATTGGTGATTTTCAAGGTAGCAGGGGTTTTTGCGGATTCTTTATCGATGGTGATATTGATTTTGCCGTTATTGGTTTCCACTTTGTCAATCTTGATGTCGCCTTTTACCACTTCTACCTTTGGATCGCCGTCAAACTTGATGGTATCCAGTTCCAAAGAAAGGGTTTTGCCTTTTTGCAATGCGCCTGCAAAGGTTTCGGTGATCAGGATATCACCAACGGACACATTGCGGTAGTCGATGGCTACTTTATTGGTTTCTGCTTTGATGGTAATTGGTTTTTCTACGGTACCTACAACCACTTTCTGGTCTTTGCCGATGCCTGCGCCGCTGAGGGTTGCTTCGATGTCGCCGGTGAAGTCTGGAGCGATGGAGAAACGGAATACCATTTCGATTTTCGCTTTTTTGTCTTTGCTAACTTCCACATCGGTAAATTTCAGTTCGTTTTCATCTGCCGTATAGTGGAAGGTTACGTTTTCGTTCTTTTTCACATCCACATCCATAATCTTCACGCCTTCTGGGAAGGTCAAAGTGGTTTTTCTGCCAGCGATCCAGCTGTTTGCGATGTTTTCTTTCAAGGTCACTTTCAGAGAGTCAACGTCATCGCTTCTGCGGCCGGAATAGAAGGTTGGGACGGTTTTGTTTTCCACAGACAAGCTTACGCTATAGTCGGTTGCCGTACCCAGTTCCAAAGTGGTTTTGGTGATCCCTGCGCCAGAAACGGTCAGGTCACAGCGTTCGCCCACTTTCACATCATCAAAATCGGCCCGGATTTTACCGCCGGTGAAGGTGGCCGTTACGGCCTTGGTGCTGGCGCCTTTTACCTGGTAGGTCAAAGTTTCGTCTTTGATTTCTCCTTTTTCAATGGTCAAGCCACTGTTTTCTGGATAAATCACCAATTTTGGTGCTTTTTCCCATTCAAAGTCGCTGCTGAGTTTGAATTTCAGTTCGCCTTCTTTCATGCTGCCTGCAGTAGCTTCTTCCAAGGTGATGGTTTTGATTTCTGTGGTGCCTTCTTTGATGGCTACTGTGTCGCTCAAAGATACTGTTGCACCGCCTTTTACCACGTTTGCAAACTTATAAGTACCAGCCGATACCACAGAGTCCATAGGATCGATGGAAAGGGTGGCTTCCCCTTCATCGGTCAGGTCAGACAGGATGGGGAAAGAAATTTTACTTCCTGCTTTGCCGGTAAAGTTTTTCACCGACAAAATGGCCTGCGTGCTGCTGAGCATCTGGAAGGACAGTTCGTCATCGTCAATGTCGCCAGATTCGTCGTTGGCATCGCCATTGACCGAGGCCCCAGGCATTTCCACAGCCGTGCCTACTTTCGCACCCGAAACGTTCCATTCCGCATTTTTCAGCGTCACTTTAAAGGCGATTTCACCAGAAACATCTTCCAGATTCTTTTCTTCAATGGTGAATACGGGGGCGTTGGTTTTTGTCAATGTTGTGTCTGTCGTGCCGCTTGCAATTCGGCTTACGGTGTTTGTTGTAACCGCGAAAGCCGTAGCGGGAACCATACCCACTACCATCACGGCAGACAACAATAAAGCAAGTTTTTTCTTCATGTTTTGTTCCTCCTTTGGTGTAAATACCAACCTTCTCCGTGTTGCATCAATTGGGAAAACCACAAACCTTCCCGATTGCGCTTTAATTTTAGCATTATCTACCAAAAGGAGTCAATATGTCCGAAAGAACCTTAATGTTTCCGTAAGAATATTGTCAGAAAAATACATAAAATCCGCATTTTAGGCAGATTTTATGGAAAATATTTTAAATTTTAGTGCAATTATGGAAGGCTAATCCATTGACATATTTTTCAATTTGTTTCCCTTCAAACGAAAAAAAACCTCGCCCGAAGGCGAGGTGTTGATTGTTCAACGCCGGTCATTGGCCACTGCCTGCTGCGCAGGGATTTTCCAAAAGATAAACGGCATTGGCATGGTTCAGTTTTGCTTCTTGCAATGCATTTTTGGTGGTGTCCACCTTGTTTTGTGCCTGGTCCACATCCAGCTGGGTACCGCTGCCGTTTTGCAGATTCAACTGGGCCACTTTCAAATTGGATTCGGCCAAGTCCAAGTTGGTTTCCAACATGGCAATGGTGCCTTCCAACTGTTGCACGGTGGCATAGTTGGCTTCTCCCATTTTGGTATAGCTGTCTTCTGCATTTTTCACATTGGCATTGGCTTCGCTGATGTTATATTCCAACTGGTCCCAAGTGTAAAGGGCAGTGCTGTTGGCCAGGTCAAAGCTTTTGTTCCGTTCCAACGTCTCGGCGCCCAGTCTGGCCCCTTCCAGCGTTGGGTTGGTTTGGTTTTTGGCGGCCAAATAGGTGTTCAAGTCCGTATTTAACACAAATGGTTCATATTCTGGTTCATACACAACAGAAAAGTTGGTATCAGAAATGCCCATCAACCGCGCCAAATCGGCATAGGCCTGGTCCACGTCGCTTTGAGCCTTTGCCATGTCGGTTTTGTATTGCTGGATTTGGGCTTCGGCCTGGTTGACTTCCAGTTCTGTTGCCATGCCCAAAGTCTTTTTGGTGTTAATCAAACGGGCCTGGTCTTCATACAGCTTCAGCTGGCTGTCGGCCATGGCCAAGTTGGCTTCGTTGGTGATGATGGTGGTCATGGCCTTCATCACCGAGTATTCCAACTGTTTTTGCAGCGCTTCTTTTTTGTAGCGGCTGGTTTGACGCTGTACCATCAAATTGTTCAGCTGGCGCAGCGTTTCATACTGTGGCGTCACATCATAGCCGGGATCGGAGGGATAGATTTCCCCGCCCAACGTTTGATTGAGGTTATCGCTTTGCCGGCTCATCAAATCTAAGTTTTGTTCCAACAAAGATAAGTCAGAGTTGTTTTTGGTTGCTTTTTCCAACACTTGTTCAAAGGTGTAAACGGTGCGTTCTTCCGTTTGCGCCGCCGGTGTTGCAGCAAGGGCCGGGCTTGCCAATGTCATGGCGCTGACCAAAGCCACTGCCACCGTATTTTTCCAATGCTTCATCTCGTTGCTCCTTCCTTATTCTTTGGCACGATTGATAAAGTGGAACGTATAGTCTTCGGTTTCCCCGTCATTGGTCCGCAGCGTAAAGGACAGATCTACTTTTTCGTAATCCGAAGGAATGGCATTGAAAATCAAATAGCCTTCCCGTTCATCATCATATTCGATATAGCTGGTTTCCCAAGACTGATCCCAATAACGATACGATGGATAAGCGTCGATTTCTTCCCCGTCCACCGTCAGTTTGGCGGAGTTGGTAACCAACTGCACCTGGTCATTTTGAGAAAGGTTTTCGATATTCAAAAATACTTTGGTATAACCTGGGCTTTCGTTGCGGGAAATGGAGGTTACCTGCACCTTATGGTCGTTTTGACGGTCGCTGACAGGCAATTTTTCGTATACCACATCGTCGTCATCCAACTCGCCTTTTTCCACATATACAATCTTTTCTACCGGTACTTCTTTGACATAAGTCTTTTTGTCGCTGGTGATATCCACCACACGGGAAGCAATATCCCAATTGACATCTGCCCGCAGCGCTTCGCTGACAAAACGCAGCGGTACATACGTATACCCCTGATAGTTTAAAATAGGCTGATCCGATGGAGTGGCCATGGCTTCGCCATCCACTTTGATGATTACATCTTGAAACAGTGTGGCCGTAATTTGTTCATAGGCGCCAAAGGCGGTCACCGAAACCATGCACATTGCCCCTGCAATAAACCCGAATGCTGCCTGTTTCATATTTTTCATTGTATTACGCCTCCTTTTGAAAAATGGTCAAAACTTCATTGGAACAAGAAAAAACATCTCCTCTTTTCCTCGCCGTTTTCATTGTAATGCCTATCAGGGTAAAATTCAATGAAATTTTCCTTACAATGACATTACAACTAACGAAAAAGAGATGGCTTTGTCTGCTCTTTTTTCTAATTATTTTATCATAAAACGTTAGGACCTTGCAAACTTTTTCAACAGCCGAATGTCGTCGCCATAAAATTTCAGCGCCGTAAAGTTGCCCATCAAGCGGCTGGCCACCCGGTCGGTATAGCGCTCGGCCAAGTCGGCCAGGGACAAATTGGTGGAAATGATGGTGCTTTTGCCCCACAAAAGCCGGGTATTGAGTAGCGCAAAGAGACGGCTGGCCGTAAAGGATGTGAAAAACTCCGTCCCCAAATCGTCAATAATCAAAAGCTCCACCGCCAACAACTGGGCAAAAAAGCCTTCTGGTTCCGTCTCTGCCTCTTCCCGGAACTGTTCTTTTTCCAACTGTAAAAACAACGCCGGCGCCGTGGCATAAAACACGGGAATCCCCCGGTCCAGCAATTCCTTGGCCATGGCACTGCAAAGGAAGGTCTTGCCCAGTCCGGGACTGCCGTACAACAACAAATGGTTGGTTTCCTTGCCGAAATTTTTGGTAAACCGTAAGCAAACGGCCAAAATCCGGTTGATGTTTTCCCGAGGAGAACAAGCCTCGCCGGGGTAAGGGTCGGGAGAATAATAGTCCAAAGAAAAATGGTCAAAATTTTCTTCTCCCAACACCTGGCTTAAATTGGACGAAGCATAAGCTTCTTCCACCAAGGCGCGCGAAAAACAGCTACAGGCCACGCCGTCCACAAACCCCGTATCTTGGCACTTAAGACAATGATACCGGGGGGCGCAATAATCTAGGGGGATTTGATGCTGCCGGTACAGCGCTTCCTTTTCTGCTTTGAGCCTCTGTTGGTTTTGACGCAGCGTTTGCAGCGTTTGTTCCGCCTCTTTTGGAGCCCGCAGGGCCTGCTTGGCCGTTTCCACCCCTAAAAGCCGAAGCTCCTGGTCAATTTCTTCCAACCGCGGGATTCGCTGATACAGGGCTTGCCGCCTTTCTTCTGCCTCCCTTTGCACTTGGGTGCGCAAAAAATCATAATGACGCAAGATCCGGCGATAGACTTCCGAACGATCTGCCATGGATTACTCCTCCCCTTTCAAGCGGGCCTGTTGCTGTTGTTCAAAGGCCGCATAGTCATAACTGCGCTGGGCATAGGTGCCAAAGGCGTTGGTGGCCGGCTTCTTTTCGGCCGGTTTTTTCTGCTCTTTTTTCCGCTGGGCAAAGGCCATCTGCTCCCGTTTGACGTCTTCTGGTGTTTGCAAGCCCGCTTTTTTCCAGTTTTGCAAAATTTTATCGGCATAGGCAAAGGCCGCCTTGCCTGTGGCTTCTACTGTTTTTTCACAAGCTAAAAGCACCAAAGGCAGCGGCATTTCCATCTCCTGTAGCCATTTTTTCATATACTTTTCTTCATTGGCCACTGGCTGACGGCCGCTTTGGCCAAAGGCCGCCATAATCTTTTTGAAATCCACCCCCGTCAGACGAAGCCGCTCTCCGGCCGCTTCCACCGTAAAAATCCCGCTTTCGGCCCAATCAATGGCCACCGCCTCAATATAGCGGCAACTGCGGTGGTTTTGCTCCGTACAATGGCGCAACAACACCTCAATGACATCCACCGGCAGTTCCAGCCAATGGCGCAGCGAAAAAATCACCGATAAGTCGTTGTGGGTCAAATATCGCCCCAAATAGCTTTGGGCCATGGCAAACAACCGGCGGATTTCTTCGTTTTTGGCTGCATACATGGATAGTTCCTGGGGGTCATACTGGGGACGGCTGGCCAGGCGCGGCGGCAGTGTCTCCACCAAAGGCAGGTAAATTTCCCCGTCTTCCACCTGTAACACCCCTTCTTTTTGCCAAAAAAGGGCCGCTTCCAAAACCTCTGCAGCTCCTTGCCCCAAGGCCTGCGCCGCTTCTGCCACCGGCAATTTCTTGCGGGGGGATACGGACTTGACCAATAGATAAACCGCCAAATAGCCCGGCGGCGTTTTTGCCAAGTATCGTTCTAAAAAAGAGCCGCTTAAAGAAACGCTGCTCCAATGTTGTTTTCCCATCTTTGTTCTCTCCTTCGCATTGCTACCAAAAGTGTACCATAAAACAAGGAAAGAAAAAAGGGGTTGCCTGCTTGTGCCGTCAACCCCTTTGGTTTTATTCTTTGTTTCGTTTGAAATGATTGAAAAAATAGATGACAAAGCTCAGTACAAAGACCATCAATAGCGCAATCACCAATATTTTTTCATCCTTGCAGGCAATGAAAATGGCCAACAGCCCGCACAGCAAACTGATGCCATAGAGCACCATTACCGCCTGTTTTTGGCTTAAGCCCCGGTCGATGAGCCGATGATGCAAATGGCCCCTGTCCGGCGACATAATGGGTTTTCCCGTGGCCGCCCGGCGAATCATGGCAAAGGTGGTATCAAAAATCGGCAGCCCCACGCAAAGCATGGAAACGGCCAAGGCCAAAAAAGCATAGCCTTTGAATACCCCCATGATACTGGTCACCGCCAAGGTAAAGCCCAAGAAGGTGGAACCGGTATCGCCCATAAAAATCTGCGCCGGATTGAAGTTTCTTGGCAAAAACCCAAGGCAACTGCCAGCCAACGTCGCCGTCAGCACCACCGACAGCTCGTCCCCGGTCAGTACGCAAAGCACCATAATGCTTAACGCCGCAATGGAGCTTACCCCGGCCGCCAAGCCGTCCAGCCCGTCGATGAGGTTAACCGCATTGGTCACCCCCACAATCCAAAGCAGTGTGATGGGGATGCTAAACGTCTTTAATACTGCCGTAAACGGCCAAAGCACCACATTGATCCGGGTGCCTGTGGCAATGACCACCGCCGCCGCCACCATTTGGATGAGAAACTTCACCCTGGCCCGCAGGTTAAAACAGTCGTCAATCATGCCCAAAATCACAATAATGGCTGCCCCCAGAATAAACCCGATGAGCTGGATCGGATTATTGTGCTCCATAAACCGGTACAGCAATAGTAACGTCAGCATAAACCCGGCCACAATGGCAATTCCGCCCATCCGCGGCATGGGTTTTTGGTGCATGCCCCGCGCCTTGGGATAATCAATGGCGCCAACTTTCAGGGAAATGGTTTTTGCAACGGGCGTCATGACGTTGGAAATGGCAAAAGCCGTAGAAAATGCCGCAATGTATAAGACCCAATCGTGTTCCAAAACAACAACCTCTCCCTACTTTATTTCGTACCAAAGATACGATCGCCGGCATCGCCCAACCCTGGCACAATATAGCCATGGTCGTTGAGCATTTCATCATAAGCCGCCGTATAAATATCCACATCCGGGTGCTGTTCTTGCACCAACTTCACACCATCGGGTGCTGCCAAAATGCAAAGCAGAGAAATCTCTTTTGCGCCCCGTTCTTTCAAGAAAGAAATGGCTGCCTCTGCCGTACCGCCGGTGGCCAGCATGGGGTCCACCAAAAGCACTTTGCTTTCTGCAATATCCTTTGGCAGTTTGCAGTAATATTCCACCGGGCGCAGTGTCTCTGGGTCCCGGTAAAGACCAATGTGTCCAATCTTTGCCGCCGGTAACAACTGCTGCATGCCGTCGCTCATGCCAATGCCTGCCCGCAAAATCGGCACAATGGCAATGGGTTTTTTCACCACTTTGCAGTGGGCCACGGCCAAAGGCGTTTCCACCTCGCAATCCACCAAAGGCAAATCCCTGGTGGCTTCATAAGTCAAAAGCAGAGCCACTTCCCCCACCAGTTCTTTGAATTCTTTCGTGCGGGTATCCTTGCAGCGCAGTAACGTCATTTTGTTTTGAATGAGTGGGTGTTCCGAAATAAACAGTTTGCCCATGGAGCTCCTCCTTTTAGTCCTCAATCATCTGGATACGGCGTACATGTCTTTCGTCACCGGAAAACGGTGTATTCAAAAAGTTTTCCACAATGTCAATGGCAAGGCCAGGGCCCACCACCCGGGCACCCATGGCCAAAATGTTGGCGTCGTTATGTTCTCTGGTGGCCTTTGCCGAAAAACAGTCATGGCAAAGAGCGGCGCGAATGCCTTTCAACTTATTGGCGGTAATGGAAATGCCAATGCCGGTGCCGCAAATCAAAATGCCCTTGTCGCATTTGCCTTCCTGTACGGCCTGGGCCACTTTTTTGGCAAAAATGGGGTAATCGCAGCTTTCGGTGGAATAAGTTCCAAAGTTTTCATATTCCAATCCCTGCTTGTCCAAATACGCAATGACTTCCTGCATCAGCGGAAAACCGCCATGGTCACAACCCAATGCAATCACAATTCATCTTCCTTTCCAAACATTCCTTTATTTTGATTCCCAGATCCTTCGTTTCCTTTGTTTGCAGCTATTATACCCTCTTTTGCGCCCGGACGCAAACTATTTTGTAATCACCTGGGCACAGGCGCGCACCAAAGAGGTGATTTGTTCCAGACAGCGGCGGTATCCTTCCAATGAACAGCCATAGGGGTCCGTCACTTCTTCTTCCGGTTTTCCCGCAAATTCGCTCAGGGTAAACAGAGGCGTTTGACACTGCTGGCAAACGGCAGAAAGGGCTTGCTTGTGGCCGTTTGTCATGGTCAAAATCAAATCGGCCCCTTGTACATCTTCCAGCGTGATTTGATGGCTTTGGTGGTTACGCAAATCCAAGCCCACCTCTTCCACCGCCAAGCAGGCGTTTTCGCTGGCGCCGGAAGGCTCCATCACGCCAAGCCCCGCCGAAGAGAAGGTATAGCCTTCTTTTGGAAACACTGCCTTTGCCACCACCTCTGCCATGGGCGAGCGGCACGTGTTTCCCGTGCAAACGAATAAAATATGCATGTTACTTCACCTCGATTACCTCATACCCTGCCGCTTTTTTCAGCCGGTTCATAATGGCAAGTCCTTCGCCACTTTCTTCAAATACTTCCGAATAAATCAAATCGGCGCCCAAATAGTCCAGTTTTCGCAAAATGGCAAACAGCCTTGCGCCGATGGTTTTTTGATCCTCTCTGGCCCCGGCCGAAAGGACAAAGTCGGCCTCATAGCCATCCTTCGTCTCCTCCGTGGCCAATACGCCAACCTTTTTGCCCTGCGCCTTTGCCTCTTTGGCCAGGGCATTGATGGCCTCGACCACCTGTTCTTGTCCACCCCGCACCAGTGTCACCGGCGCCTTGGGGGAATAATGGGTATATTTCATGCCCGGCGCTTTGGGCACGGCCTTCTCGTCGCCTTTTCCCAATACCGCCGGGTCCACAGAAGCCTTGCCCAATAAAGTCTCTACCATCTCCAACGTAATGGCGCCAGGACGCAAGATTACGGCCTCTGGGCCTGTCACATCAATGATGGTGCTCTCAAGCCCAAAGTCTGCCGCTCCGCCATCCACAATCACATCAATCTTTCCGTCCATGTCAAAAAGCACATGGCTGGCCTTGGTGGGGCTTGGCTTGCCGGAGACGTTGGCGCTTGGGGCCGCAATGGGTAAAGCAGCCGCTGCAATGAGGGCCTGGGCCACCGGATGGGAAGGAAACCGCACCCCAACCGTGTCTAACCCTCCCGTCACCGACAAAGGCACACAGTCTTTTTTTGGTAAAATCAGCGTCATCGGTCCCGGCCAAAAGGCATCCATCAATTTTTTTGACATCTCCGGCACCTCTGTGACAATCTGGTCCAGCTGAGAGAGGGAGGCAATATGCAGTATCAACGGGTTATCGGAAGGGCGGCCCTTTGCTTCATAGATTTTTTTGCAAGCGGCAGCATCCAATCCATTGGCCCCCAGTCCATAAACCGTTTCTGTAGGAAAAGCCACCAAGCCCCCCTGGCGGAGGACATCGGCGGCTTTTTCCATTACAGCCAAATCCACCTGCTGTGGATTGACTTCATATACGATTGTTTTCATAGATTTGCGCCGCAGCACTTTTTATATTTTTTGCCGCTTCCGCAAGGGCAAGGATCGTTACGGCCGATCTTTGCGCCTTTGACTACTGTTCTGGATTTTCTCTGTTCCCAGAACATGGCTTTTCTTTCTTCTTCGGTGAAAATGCCGTTCCACTGAGGCAGAGAGTAAAGATGTTCTGCATGGTATTCCACCATTTTTTTATACAGCTTTGCAAAATCCAGCACAATGTCAATCTGGGTTTCTTCTGTGATGGTCTTCATGTCATAAGGGGTATCCAATACATCATTTAAACCATCCACAAAGGCCACGATATATTCTTCCGACATATCAAAGCGTTTTGCCAATTCCGTTACGGTGCCGTGGAGTTCGTTTACTTTGTTCCCCAGCAGATATTCGTAAATGGTTTGTTCTTTTGGCATATACTCATTCCAAATGGCATCCACGCTACGTCCTTCCTGGGTGAATGCTTTTCTCATCCAATCCTCATAAATACTCATGGGTTTTTATTCTCTCCTTTATTGACAAGTTCTTATTTTTCACCGTTTTTCCGGCGTAAAATCACATTGGGCAGCGCATCATTCCTGGGCACAACCACCAGATCCACCTGGGGCGGGATAAAGCGCACAATTTCTTTTAATTTATGTAACAGCTGGTCAGCGTCGTTGGCCTCGGTCATCGGCGGCTGCCCCAGCACCATCTGCGTAATTTGCTGCTCTTTGGCAAAGCGGCCCAAAAACTGTGCCACATCGTCTTCGCAGTGGAAATGAATCATGCCCCCCAATTGAGAACCATAATTAAACAGTTCTTCCAAAAGCTTTGGCGTATCGGCGTTGTGGAAAATATTATTTCCTTGCTGCACATGCAAAATGTGCAATTCTCCATCCACTTCGTCGGCCAAAGCGGCACCTTTGGCAATCAGGCGGCGGGAATTTCCCTGGGCCGTAATACAAACAGCAACCCGTTCTACGTTTTTCTTTTCATCCCCATTGATTTCTCGAATCAAATTCAGACAGCCTCCCTTCCACCTCTACTTGGAACACATTCTCTCACTGTTATCCTACAAAAAACTGCAAAACAAGGCATGGACAGGGCGTAAAAAGATTGTAAACTTTTTGTAAACGCTATTTGTTACTGTTGTTTTTGTTTCAAAGCGGCAGCCACAAAGTCACGGAACAGTGGATGTGGACGGTTGGGGCGGGATTTGAATTCCGGATGGAATTGTACCCCAACAAACCATGGGTGGTCATGCAGTTCCACGATTTCCACCAGTTTTTCATTGGGGGAAATACCCACAATCTGCAACCCGTGTTCCACCATTTCTTTGCGGTACACATTGTTAAATTCATATCTGTGGCGATGACGTTCGTACACCAAATCCTGGCCATAGGCCGCATGGGCAAAGGAATCGGCCGCCAATTTACAAGGGTAAGCCCCCAAACGCATGGTGCCGCCCATGTCTTCGATGTCTCTTTGTTCTGGCATCAAGTCGATGACCGGATGAGTGGTATCTGGCTTGATTTCTGCCGTAAAGGCATCGGTATAGCCCAGCACGTTGCGAGCAAATTCAATGACAGCGCACTGCATGCCAAGGCAGATGCCAAAGAAAGGCACTTTATGCTCTCTGGCATAGCGGATGGCGGTGATTTTGCCTTCTACGCCACGGTCGCCAAAGCCGCCGGGCACCAAAATGCCGTGGGCTTCTTTCAATACCTCTGCCACGTTTTCTTCGGTCACATTTTCCGAATTGATCCACATGATGTTGACATCGGCACTGTTGTGGATGCCGGCATGGTGCAAGCTTTCCACAATGGAAAGATAGGCGTCATGCAGTTCCACATATTTCCCAACCAAAGCAATGTTGACTTTTTCTGTCATATTGCGTTCTTTTTCCAGCATAATCATCCAGTCGGCCAAATCTGGTTCCTTGTCCACCAGACCCAGCTTTTTGCAAACCGCCTTGGCCAAACCTTCTTCTTCCAGCATAATGGGGATTTCATACAAACTTTCGGCATCCAAGTTTTGGATGATGCATTCTTCTTCTACATTGCAGAACAAGGAAAGTTTCCCCTTCATATCTTGGCTCAATTCCTGTTCGGTGCGCAGTACCAGCATGTCTGGCTGAATCCCGATGGAAAGCAGTTCTTTGACGGAATGCTGGGTTGGCTTCGTTTTCATTTCGCCGCCTTTGCGCAGGTAAGGGATCAGGGTAACATGGATATACATGCAGTTTTCCCGCCCAATTTCTCTGGAAACTTGGCGAATGGCTTCCAAAAATGGATGGCTTTCGATGTCGCCAACGGTACCACCAATTTCTGTAATCACAATATCAGAGCCGTCGATCTTGCTGGCCCGGTAAATGCGTTCTTTGATTTCGTTTGTAATATGAGGGATGACCTGAACCGTTGCGCCCAGATATTCGCCTTTTCTTTCTTTGTTGAGCACCGACCAATACACTTTGCCGGTGGTGGTGTTGGAATTGATGTTCAGATTTTCGTCGATAAACCGTTCATAATGGCCCAAATCCAGGTCCGTTTCTGCGCCGTCTTCGGTAACGAACACTTCCCCGTGCTGATAAGGGCTCATGGTGCCAGGGTCCAAGTTGATATAAGGATCAAATTTTTGGATAGTCACCCGGTAGCCTCTGGCCTTGAGCAAACGCCCCAAAGAAGCTGCCGTAATCCCTTTGCCCAAACCGGAAACCACGCCGCCTGTAACAAAAACGTACTTTGTATGCATAGTTTGTATCCTCCCGTAATTCCTCATGCAAACCGTCTGTTGCTGCACAACACAAAATAGACCACTTTCTCTTAAAATGGTCATGCTCTGTTTATCATACCACATTTTTCGCCAAGCCACAACACCGACTTTCACCAAAACCAGTCCCAACGGCTGGATGGTCTTTCGTGATTTTCCACACAACAAAAAACCGCCTTTTCCCTTCCTTTGGGCAGAAGGGAAAAAGCGCTTTTGCGTTGCATGTTAGGGGGCAATGGAAATGGTGATGGATTCGATCACTACATCATTTAACGGCTTATCATCTTCATTGGTTTCTACCTGTGCAATGGCGTCTACCACGTCCATGCCTTCCATCACTTGGCCAAAGACCGTGTACCCATAGTCCAGTTCCGGCACACCGCCCAGTTCTTCATACTTGGCTCTCACAGCCTCGGAATAATTGGTGCGGTAAATTTTACCTGTTTGAGAGGAATAGAGCAAGTTTGCAGCACCATATTCTGCGGCAACTTTATCGGACTGTTCAAAATAACCTTCCTGTAATGTTGGTCTTTGGACAATATAAAACTGGCTGCCATTGGTGTCTGCACCACGGTTGGCCATGGCCAGCGCGCCACGGAAATGGTACATTTCGGCGTTAAACTCGTCTTCAAATGTGCCGCCCCAGCAGCTTTCGCCGCCTGTGCCATCGCCATTGGGGTCCCCGCCTTGGATCATAAAGTCATTGATGACCCGGTGGAAAATCAAGCCGTCATAATAGCCTTCTTCAGCCAATGTCACAAAGTTTTCCACTGCCTTTGGTGCCTGTTCTGGGCAAAGTTTGATGACAATTTCTCCTTCGCTGGTGGTGATGGTGGCCACTTGGTCTCCGCTTTGGATCGGTTCCAACTGCGGCATATTCTCGGTGGTTTGTAACAGGCTTGCGGTATATTTTGCCGTTTCTTCGTCTACGGAGTTTTGGGTTTCTTCTGCCTGTTGGCTTTCTTCTTCTTCCACAGCCGTTGCAGAAGAAGCCCCCGCAGAACAACCCGAAAACAGCAGCATGGCCGTCATGGCCAGACAAATCCATTTTTTCATTGTGCAAAATCCTTTCTTGTTTGGTTTCCTTTGATACTTTTTTCCAATTTGATTGTTCTATTGTAACGAAAAAAAACACTGCTTGTCAAATAAAATGGCCTTACATTTTCCTTAAGGTTTCTTCCAGCACGGCCATCACCGCCGAAACGCCGTCTTTTTGAGGGCTGTTGGCCATGGCCTGTTTCAGCGTGGGCGCCTGTAAAAACAGCTGTGCCGTCATGGCCTGCAACGACTGCCCGTCCATCTTTTCTTCCTCCAACACCAAAGAAAAGCCTTGGGCTTCAAAGCTTTTGGCATTTAAAATTTGATCGCCCCGGCTGGCTTTGGCCGAAAGGGGAATCAAAAGCGACGGAATTTGTAACGCCAAAAACTCCGAAATGGAGTTGCTGCCGGCCCGGGCAATGACGCCGTCACAAGCGGCAAACACATGGGGTAGCTTGTCCGAAAGATATTCCATCTGCCGGTACCCCACCAACGACGCAAACCGGTCATCCAAATTTCCCTTGCCACACAAGTGGGCAATTTGATAATGGGCAAGCAAATGGGGCAAGACGCTGCGCAGGCAGTTATTGATTTTCACCGATCCCATGCTGCCCCCCATCACCAAAAGCACCGGTTTTTCTTCGGTAAAGCCCAAAAAGCGCAACCCTTCGCTGCGGCTTCCGGCAAACAATTCCTGCCGGATGGGCGTACCAGTACAAATGCCTTTTCCACCTTTGATATGGGCCACCGTTTCCGGAAACGTGGTGCAGACGGCTTTGGCAAAGGGCATGGCGATTTTGTTGGCCAGCCCCGGCGTCAAGTCCGATTCATGGGCCACCACGGGGATGCCCCGCTTTTTGGCCGCCAAAACCACCGGCACCGCCACAAAGCCGCCTTTAGAAAACACAAGATCCGGCTTAATTTTTTTCAGCACCTGGTCCGCCTCCACAATGCCTTTCATCACACGAAACACGTCTGTGACATTGTCCTTGGATAGATACCGGCGCAATTTCCCGCTGGAAATCCCTTCATAAGGCAGGCCGGCTTGTTTGACCAACTGTTCTTCCATGCCGCCTTTACTGCCCACATAAAACACTTGAAACCCCGCTTCTTGTAACCGTGGCACCAGGGCCAAGTTGGGGGTGACATGGCCGGCCGTCCCGCCGCCCGTTAATACAATTTTTTTTGCATTCATCTTCGACACTTCCCTATCTCTTTTTTCCATACTGTCCTCATCTTACCAGAAAGCACACCGATATGCCACAAAAAAATGCAGACTGTTTTCGTTTTCTTTCGCATAGATATGGAAAGAAGAGACCAAAGACCATCGAAAAAAAGGAGCGAATGCCATGAACGAAGACTTGAATGCCAACTTAACAGAACTGTTGGAAATTGCCGCGCAGGAAGAAGCCAACTGGGCCTCCCGCTATCAGGCCCTCTCCGACTTGGTGCCAGAAGGCGAAACCAAAGACGTCCTTTATACCATTTATTTGGACAAAGTCCAAAATAACCGCCGCATGGTGGACCTGCTGCAAAAAGAAATCCCCAATGCTTCTTCTTATACAAGCCCAACGCCTTTGTTTGAAAAAGAAGAAACGTATACCTTGGAAAATTTGAAACAATATCTCCAAGAAAACATCTGGCACGAAGTGGAAAGCGCCCGTTTTTACGCCAGTATCTTGCCGCTTTTTCCCGACTATTCCGGTACACCCCAACTGACCCAGTTATTGGAAGGCGCCCAAAATGCCGCCATCTTAAACCAATATCTTTTCAGTCTTTCTTTTCCCGGCTGAACGTGCTATACTGAAAAAAACCAATGATTGACAAATACAAAGGAGGTCTGTCCAAGATGAGCGACTGTATTTTTTGTAAGATTATCCAAGGGGAAATCCCTTCTGCCACACTGTATGAAGACGATACCTACAAAGTGATTTTAGACCGGTTTCCAGGCAACGAAGGCCATGCGCTGATTATGCCAAAAAAACATGTGGCCAACTTGTTTGAACTGGACGAAGAAACGGCAGCCGGGTTATTCCGCTTGGCAGTCAAGGTGGGCAAAGCGCAAAAAGAAGCCCTGGGCCTGACCGACTTAAACTTAGTGCAAAACAACGGCCCCATTGCCGGCCAAACGGTGAACCATTTCCACCTGCACCTGATTCCTCGCCACGAAGGCGACAGCGTCACAGTCGCATGGAAACAGCTGGATTTGACCGACGAACAAATTGCAACGATGCAAGAAAAATTGAAACAAGCACTATAAAATAAAAAAACCAGACTATTGGGCGCAGCTTCCAAAGAAAACAAAAATGGCTGCAATCCTTAAACAAAAAGGATTGCAGCCATCTTATTTTTGCTGAGGTTGTTTTCTTTTGAAGACTGCTATCGTAATTTCCAAGAAGAAAAGAAGAAAAACAAAAACAATGTTTTCTTCTTGGAAACCGCTTTTGGTCTGGTTTTTTTATTCCATTCTTTCTGCAAATTCCAGCGTCCGAAACGGCCCAAACTCCCGCCAGACCATCCTTTTTAATAGCCCATGGACTTCCGCCTGGGCTTCTTTGGATAACGTAAAGCCAAAAATCCGTCCCTTTTGCCTCTCTTGCACAAAGGAAAAGGCCTTGGCCGTCGCCGGCAAAATGGGCTGAGCATCCGGCAAATCCTTGGCGCAAGAGGCACACACCAGCCCGCCGGCCAAAAAGGAAAACGCCGTCACTTCCTCTGCCCCACAGCTGCTGCAAGCGCCATTTCCGCCCAAAAGACCGTTTAACTGCAAATATTTGATGAGGAAAATATCCGTTGCCAAATCCGCCGGAAAACTGCCCTTTTCCATCACCGCCAGCGTCCGTAATAAAAGCGGCAACACTTCCTCTTCTTCCATGCCCTCCAACACCGTCTTTTCCACCAAATCCAGCAAAAAACCGCCATAGGAAAGCCGCTTGACATCTTCCCGCAGATGATAAAAGTTTTCCAAAAGTTCCGCCCGATTGACCGACGCAAACCCCCGGCCTTCATAGAGGAAAAACCGGCTATAGCAAAAAGGCTGTGTGGCAGCCAAAAGCTTGCTTTTGCCGTTTTTGGCCCCCCGCACCGATAGGCGCACTTTGCCGCCTTCTTGGCTTAAGACCACAATTTGCTTGCCGCTTTCGCCGGTGGGGTATTCTTTGAGCACCAGCCCCGTCACATCCTGCGCCATGGTCAAATCCGTTTGGCGTCATAGCCAAAGTTTTTCAGCAAAAAGTCACTGTCGCGCCAGTCCTTTTTCACCTTCACCCAAAGCTGCAAATGAATGGGGGAGCCCAAAAGCGCCGCAATATCCATCCTGGCCCGGGTGCCAATTTGTTTGAGCATATTGCCGCCTTTGCCGATGATGATGCCCTTGTGGGACTCTCGTTCGCAAAAGATGGTGGCTTCCACGTCCACCAAATCTTTGCCTTCCCGTTTTTTCATGGACGTAATTTCCACGGCGATGCCATGGGGGATTTCGTCTTCCAATAACTGCAACGCCTTTTCCCGGATGATTTCCGACGCAATCTGCCGTTCCGGCTGGTCGGTAATCATGTCTGCCGGGAAATATTGGGGGCCTTCTGGCAAATAGCTTTGGATGACCGAAAGAAGGGTATCACAGTTTTCCCCGTCCTTTGCGCTTACCGGTACAATTTCCCGGAAAGGATATAACGAACGGTATTCATCGGTCATGGTGAGGATATGGCTTTTTTCCACGGTATCAATTTTGTTTAACACCAAAATCACCGGCGTTTTCACTCCGGCTAGCCGCTCCAACACAAACCGGTCGGCTTCCGCCCCCCGTTCGCCCGGCTCCACCAACATCAGCACCGCGTCCACTTCGTTTAAAGCCGTCTCTGCCGCCTTCACCATATAGCTACCCAATTTATGTTTCGGTTTATGAATCCCCGGTGTATCGATAAACACCACCTGAAAGTCCTCTTTGGTCAAGATGGATTGAATTTTATTTCTCGTCGTCTGCGGCTTTGGGGACATGATGGCGATTTTTTCCCCAATCAACTGATTCATCAGCGTGGATTTGCCCACATTGGGCCGCCCCACCAGCGCCACAAAGCCCGATTGAAATTTCTTTTGTGCCAAAACGGTTACTCCTTCCCTTCTTGTTCCATGGCCCGATACCGGTCCCGGATTCCTTTCCAGTCCTCCCAGGCCTCTTTCTTTTTGCTCTCATCCCGCAGCAAGGCCGACGGATGGTAAGTAGCCACAAAAAGCACGCCTTTTTTCTCCATCCATTGCCCATGTTGGCGGGTAATGCGAAAATTGGGGTCCATCAGCGTCAGCGCCGCAATCCGCCCCAAACAAACCACAATCTTTGGCCGCACCAGCGCAAACTGGTAGCGCAAATAATTTAAACACGCCTGCCGCTCTTCCTCCTGGGGGTCCCGGTTATAGGGCGGGCGGCATTTGACGATGTTTGCAATATACACTTCCTCCAGGGAAAAGCCGGCTGCTTGAAGCATTTTGTCCAACAGCTGCCCTGCCGGGCCCACGAAGGCCTTTCCCTGCAAATCTTCCTGCTCGCCTGGGCCCTCGCCCACCAGCATGATCTTGGAGGTGCGGCTGCCTCGGTCAATGACCACATGGTGCCGTCCCTGCCAAAGGGGACAGCGCCTACATCCCTTGCAAGCTTCTTCCAGCTGCTCCCATGATTTTTCCATTGCCTTTCCCTGCCTTTTTCTATTCCTCTTTTGCAATCATTTTTTCTATCTGCTTTAAAAAGTCTTCTCCAGCACCCCAGTCATTTCGCGTAAAGAAACTTTCGGAGCCGCCGCCGGAAACGGCATGGATATGGGTTCTTTTTTCCCAATCATCCATCACCACCGTCAACGTCAGGCGATTTCCCACCCGAAAATAGTGTTTTTCTAACACCAAAACACAAAGGGTATTGCCCTGGGGTGTGGTTCTTTGATATTCACTGATCAGTTCCATGGTCAGACTTTCTTCCAACTGCCCTTTGATTTTTGCCACCACTTCTGAAATGGACATGGAAACATAAAAATCCGTTTCTCCCATGGTCACCCCTCCTTCGTTTGCTCTTTCATGGAGGCCCGTAAAAAAGCCCCCGGCAAAAGCGCTGCCATCGGCTCCACCTGGATGCCCGCTTTTTTACTCCAAAGCACCACATCGCCTTCTGGCATCCATTCCACCAACACCTGTCGGCAGATACCGCAAGGCGGCGTATTCTCTTCGGCGCTGGAAACAATGGCAATGGCCACAAACGCCCTGGCCCCTTCCGATATGGCTTTGCCCAGTGCCACTCGCTCGGCGCAGATGGTAGCCCCATAGGAGGCATTTTCTATATTACATCCCGTAAAGATACGGCCGTCTTTGGCCAAGAGCGCCGCCCCCACCGCAAAATGGGAATAGGGGCAATAGGCCATATTCCGCGCTTTTTTGGCTTCTTCCACCAACGATTCATACATTTCCATTGGCCTCCTCTCTCGTCCCCACAAAAAAGTCCTGCCCGGCGGGATAGACGCAAAGGAAGGTTTTTCCCGGTTGCAGCAATAACTTCGTTCCGTCTTCTTCCATCCATTGGGTGGGCGCATCATAGGCCGTCTTTTCCCAGCGGATGGAAACGGCCTTTCCTTGGGTGATATAAATCCCGCTGCCACTTCCCACCAAGTTCATGTCCCGGTGCCCCAAGGCGTCGCCGGTGTTCCAGGTTTCCACCTGTTGGATCAGGACATTGGTGAAGGAAAGCTGCTCTCCCGTCTGATCGTCCACCTGGGGTTCGTCGCTTTGGGCGCGGAAATAGAGCCCCGTTTGTTCGTCATAGGTAAATTGGCTGATTTGATCATAGGAATAGGGTAGCTCCACATAGGTGGCCTCTTGGGCTTTGGCCGAAAGCCATACACCCGCTTCCTTTTCGTTTTCCATCCAAAAAGAAAACATGGGCGCCTTTGTCATTTCCAGATCATACCCTCGCCTTTGGGCCGAAGCCACCAAACCTTCGGCATCAGTATAAGAGCTATGCTCGTACATGCCAGGCTCACTGGCCCGCGCTTCATCCCGCCAAAAGGCGCGATCGGTCATGCCGTCCAAGGCTTCCACACCGCGGCGGGGAATGGCGGCATAGGCGCCTTCGCTACCGCCATGGTGTACAAAAATGGCGTCATGGTCCAAGGCAAAATAGGTGAAATAATCTCTGGCACTGCGCACCGGACCAATTTTTTCGGCATCGGGGTCTTGAAAAATGGCCACCAGGCGGGTAATTTCCCCCTCGGCCAGCACTTCATACATCACATCGGCTTGTCCGATGCCGCTTTGGGGCAAGGCTTTATGAAGGTTATTGATGACAACGGCAAAGGGGCGCTTTTGCACCGTCTCCTGATCCACCCAAAGGCCGGTCAAAGGACTGATGGCCTCTCCGATATGGGTTTCAACCGTTTCTGCGTTCTCTTCTCCTTGCGCTTCTTCTACGTTTTCTTCTATCTCCTGTGTCGGTTCTGTTTTTGCCGCCGGGGATTGGCAGCCGCACAAAAGCAAAACACCGCACAAAAGCAGGGCCAATTTCTTGGGGTATTTCATCCGCTGTCTCCCTTCTTTACCGGGTGATGCCAAGACCGTCTAAAATTTCCCGTTGTTTTTGGAACATCACCGTCTCTTCTTCCGGCGTCATATGGTCATAACCCAATAGGTGTAACATGCTGTGGGCCGTCAAAAAGGCCAGTTCTCGTTTCAGACTATGGCCATAGCTTTCGGCCTGTTCCTTGGCCCGCGCCACAGAAAGGATGATGTCTCCCAATAGGATTTCTCCGTTTTCGTTTTTTTCCATCTCTTCCCCTTCGGCAAAGGTCAGTTGCGGAAAGCTGAGCACGTCCGTTTCCCGGTCGATGCGGCGAAATTGGCGGTTGATCTGGCGAATTTCTTCCGGCGTCACCAGCGACAAACTCACCTCCGTCTCCAGCGGGAATCCTTCCTCCCGCAGCACGGCCTCCGCCACTTGGCGAAACAAGGCTTCTGTTTCTTCTGTCACATCCTCGCCACAGCGATTATCCATCCACAGCGTCATTTTTCTTCCTCCTTCCGCGCCTCTTCCTTGGCCAAGGCGCGTTTGACTTCTTCTTCTTTGGGATAGGCCACCCGGTTATGGTTCATACCGTTAAAGACTTTCAAAAACGACTGTTTGATACTTTCCAGTTCCTTTAAATCCAACCGGCAGTCGTTTAATTGGCCGTCGTTTAATTTATCTTTGATTAACACATCGATGAGCGCTTCCACATCCGATGCCGATTTTCCTTGGTTGAAACTGCTGCGCACCGCCGCCTCCACCGTGTCGGCCAACATCACAATGGCCGATTCTTTAAACTGGGGGATGGGGCCTTTATAGCGAAAATCTTCTTCCTTTGTCTCCCCTTCCGGCTTTTCTTTGGTGCTTTTCACATAGAAATATTTCACCAATGTGGTGCCATGGTGCTGGCGGATGATATCGATGATGACCGGTGGAATCCCATGTTCTTTGGCCAATTCCACCCCCTGCTCCACATGGTCAATGATCATTTTGGCACTGATATAAGGGTCCAGCTGGTCATGGGCGTTTTCCCCAAATTGGTTTTCGCTGAAATATTGGGGTTTATACAGCTTTCCAATGTCATGATAATAAGCGCCCACCCGGGCCAATGTGCCGTTACAGAAAATGTCGTAAGCCGCCGTTTCGGCCAAATTGGCCACAATCAAACTATGGTGGTACGTCCCCGGCGTTTCAATCATCAGCCGCCGCATCAGTTCATTGGCCGGGTTGGCCAGCTCCATCAAGCGATACTGGCTGTTGATGCCAAAAATGGCTTCCCACAAAGGCAAACTGCCCACCACCAAAAGCAAAAGCAAAAAGCCTACGCCGCCGGCCAAGGCGCCTTCTTTCATGATTTCCACCGTCATAGCTTTTTGGAAAAACAGCTGCACCATCACGTAGGACAAAAAGTGAACAAACCCGGTCAACACCGCCGCCATAAACACCCGGCTGCGCTTGGTGGTATATTGAATCAATAACGCCGAAAAACTGCCCGTCAGCAGGGCATACACCAAATAATCCCCGCTGCCGTTAAAAATAAATAACGACGCCACCGCCACAAACAAGTTTAAAATGATGGCCAACTTCACCCGTACCAATATGGCCGTCAGCATGGCAAACAAGGCCACCGGCACCAAATAGTACGTCGTCAAGCTACTGGTGATGCTGAAAAACAGCAGAGACAACAAATAGGCACAAAAAATCAGCACCACTTTATTTTTTTCCTGTAACAGTCGCTGTTGCTGGGTGGTCATAAACAAATACATGGCCACAAAAATCAAAAACACCACGCCGCAGCCACCCACCAAAGGCACCAGGCTTGCCGCATAGCTGATATTGACCAGCCCCAAATCGTCCAACAGCGTATAAATTTCCTCTGTGACAATTTCGCCTTCGTCCACAATCTTTTGGCCTTTGAGCACCATCACCGGCTCCACTTCTGCCAGTTTTTGCTCCTGGGCCGCCGCCATGGCTTCTTCATCCACCACCAGGTTTGGCGTCAATACCGCCACCAGCACGTCTTTGCCCATCCTGGAAAGGGCGTTTTGCCACAGCGTATCTTCCACTTCCATCTCCACGGTTTCCCGCATTTTTTCCAGGTTTTCTGCCGTAATTCGTTCCTCATAGGCCCGGTCCAAAATGCCCAGCAATTCTTTTTCAAACTGCGCGCGCCCGCTTTCAGTCAGTTCGTAATAGGCCTGCATCTCCTCGGCCGTTACGGCCATGGGAATTTGCAGCACAAAGTCCGGCTCAAAATTCAGCGCTTCCCCTGCTTCTTCCGCTGCCTCCAGCTTTGCCACAGCCGCGTTCATGTCGTCAAAAAACCCTTCCACCAGCGCTTCGGTCTGTTCTTTGACCTCCGGGTCCATTTTGTAAAGCAGGCCAATTTCTTCCAGCGCCTCTTGCTGTACCCGCTCCGTCGCCACGCGGTTTTCAATGGTACGTGGCGCCACATACCGTTTACCGGCCACGCCGCCCACTTCCACCATCTCATTATCATTGACATAGCCGCCGGTGAAAATGGCAGCCGCCGTCACCAAAAAAGCAGCCAAACAAAGAAACAAACGAAACCCTTTTTCTTTTTGCACTTTTTGTTTCATAAGATCACTTCCGTTTTCTCAATAACGTCCGAGAGGGACGGCTTTTTTCTCTTGCCATCGTTTCCGACTTTTCATAAGCTGCAATAATTTTTTGCACCAAAGGATGGCGCACCACGTCTTGATTGGTTAAGGTAATCATGCCAATATCGGCAATGCCTTTTAAAATACGAGAAGCCTGGGTGAGGCCGCTTTTTTTGCCCTCGGCCAAGTCTATTTGGGTCAAGTCCCCGGTGATGACGGCTTTGGAACCATAGCCCAAACGGGTCAAAAACATCTTCATCTGTTCTGGCGTTGTGTTTTGGGCTTCGTCCAGGACAATAAAGGCGTTATCTAAGGTCCGCCCTCTCATATAGGCCAACGGCGCCACTTCGATGAGGCCCTTTTCCATGTTGGCCGCAAATTTTTCTGCCCCCATAATTTCATAGAGGGCATCATACAAAGGCCGCAAATAGGGGTCCACCTTCTGCTGCAAATCGCCGGGCAAAAAGCCCAACTTTTCCCCCGCTTCGATGGCAGGGCGGGTTAAAATGATGCGGTTGACTTCGTTGTTTTTAAAGGCCGTGATGGCCATGGCCATGGCTAAGTAGGTTTTGCCAGTACCGGCGGGGCCAATACCAAAGACGATGGTATTGTTGCGGATCAAGTCCACATATTTTTTCTGGCCCAAGGTTTTGGGTTTGATGGGGCGGCCATTGATGGTCAGACAAATGACATCGTCATACATCTTTTCCACCTCTTCCGGCAGCACGCTTTCCACCCCGTCCAATAAATATTGCACCACCTGTTCGGTGATTTCTTCTTTTTTGCGAGCGGCCATCAACAGTTCATAAACCACCTTTTGTCCCGCTTCCACGGTGCGCTTATTGGGCCCTTTGATTTTCACCACGTCGCCGCGGTTAACCACTTGCACCCCCAGCTCTTGTTCAATTTTTTTGATATTGGCATCGTACTGTCCAAAGACAGCCGAGATATTTTCATTTTCAATGGCAATGACACGTTCCGTTTCACTCATCTTTCGTTTCTTCTCCTCCATCTATTCCATCTATTTTTTCTGTCCATCCAATGTCCCCCTCCACCGTCCAGGTCACTTCTAACAAAAGACCATCAAGCGTGGGCGAAAAATGGATGGTTCGATTGACAATATTTCCGGTGGTCTGGCGGATGGTTTCTTCCTGTTTTTGGGCCAAGGCCCAAAGGGCACCTTCCAGTTGTTGCTCCGTTTGCACCACCGTCTGCTGTTGCAGCGGCTCATAAGTCATCAGCGTTCCGGTCAAAAACGGAAGGGAAAGCTGTTTTTCATCCAAAATGCGGATCTGCTCTGTTTTTGGGGCGGGGAAAGAAACAGACCCTTTTGCCGTCTCCAGCAAAATTTGATAGGCTTTTTTCCCCTCCGAAACCCATTGTTCCACCGCAAAAGGCAGGCTTTTTTCCCATTGAATTTCAAACCGGCCCATGACGCGCCCTGCGGCGTGGGTCAACGTTTCCCCCACCGGCACTTCGCCATCGCGAAGCGTCAGGCGCCCATCGATGAGCATATCGCCCCTTTGTACCACATCGCCCGCTTTCACGGCGGCCGTTCCCGCCGAGACGGCCACTTCCGTCACCACCGCATCCACCTTGGCCACCACCTGCGCCGGTTCGCTTTCTTGCACCACCACAGGCTCCGGCAGTTTTTCTTCCACTTCCACCGTATATCTCGTTCCCTGCACATGCACCGAGGCAAAGCGCAAAAAAGGAAAGGTGGTCAACAGTTTTTCTGCCAAAGCGCCGGTGTCGCATCCAGGACGAAACGCCCCTACATACAGCCCTTCTTGGCTGCAAAACTCCTCCACCTGTGCCTGCAGCGGGCCTTCCAGCCCCACCACTTCCACCTGCCACACAAACAGGCCACTGATGGGCACCGCCAACAAAAACAGCACCATCCCCATCAGCATCACCTTGTGCCTGGCTGCTCTCCAACACAAAAACGGAAATCCTTCTTTTTTGAGCAGCCGAAAGCGACAGCCATACCGCCGGCATAATTGCCCAAAGGGCCGCACCTGCCCCACCGGCACCCAAAGGGTGACACCGTCTGGGAGAGGGCGAATTTCGCGCAGCAAAATACCTTCTGCTGCGCTGCGGCTGAGCAGTCGTTCTGCCGAGCAACCGTTTATCCTTATCATAACATATCCCCGCCGCAAATACCAGAACGGAAACCAAAACCGCCTCACCTTGTTTCCTCCTCCCAGCATAGTTTTTGCAACTTTCCTTTCACCACCATGGTATGCTCTTTCCAATGTTCTATGGTTAGCCCCTCTCCTTCCACCAGCAAAATCCCATCGCTTGTGCGCACCCGCAATAACTCACCGGTGTAAGTGAGCAGCACCTTTGCATTTTCCATCACCACCTCCTCCTGCCCATACAGTGTCAAAACCGGCAGCTTTAACACCGCTTCTTCGGGCAGAGAAAGCCCCTTTGCCACGACGCGCCCAATTTGTCTGTCCACACCCACACCTCCTTTATCCGTTATCTATATGAAAAAAAAGGCAAAAAAAGAAGGCCACCAATCAATTGGTGACCAAAAACAGTGCATTCTTTAATCTTTTCGTCCACTCATGCCCAAAATGCCGGCGGCCTCTCGATACTTTGCCACCGTCCGGCGGGAAATTTCCACGCCTTGCTGCTGCAACACTTCTGTGATCTGGCGGTCGCTATAGGGTGATTTTTTATCCTCTTTTTCCAAAATGGCACGAATCAAAAGCGTTACTTTTTCCTGGGTCCAAGCCGTATCGGTGGCCGAAGAAACCTGGCTTTGGAAAAAATAGCTCAAGGGAAAGACGCCAAATTGGCACTGGATATATTTTTGTTTTACGGCCCGGCTGACGGTGCTTTCGTGCATTTCCATGCGGCTTGCCACATCGTTTAAGCACATGGGCCGCACATGGCCTTTGCCATGGAGGAAAAATTCTTGCTGGATTTCCACGATGGTTTCCAGCGTGCGCTGCAGTGTTTGATTTCGCTTTTGAATACAGTCCATGACCCACTGGGCCTGTTTGATTTTATTTAAAATATAGGTTTTTGTTTTGGCGTCTTCGCCGTTTTGCATCATCTGTCGATAATAGGGGCTGATGGTAATTTCCGGAAAATACCGGTCGTTTAGCACAATTTCAAACCCCTCTGCCCCCCGCACCACAATGGCATCGGGCACAATATAGGAGCAGTTGCCGCCGGAAGAGAAGCTATTGCCGGGCTTGGGGTTTAGGCTTCGGATCTGTTCGGCCGCTTGGCGCACTTGTTCCAGGGATTTTTTCGTTTTTTTGGCAATGGTATGCAGCTGATTTTTGGCCAAAAGCTCCAAATGATGGGCCACCATTTCTTGGGCCAAGGCAGTATCGCCTTCTTTACGCAACAACTGTAACAGCAAACATTCTTGTAAGGAGCTGGCGCCCACGCCGGCCGGCTCCAACCCTTGCACCAATTTTAAGGCATGGCGCACCATGCTCACCGGCAGCGCCAACCCCTTGGCCATCTCCTCTGCCGTCTCCTGCAAATAGCCATTGGCGTCCATGCTCTCCACAATATATTTCATCATCGATAACACGGCTTTGTTTTCTTTCACCGCCGCCACCTGTTCCATCAAATAGGCTTCCAACGTGGGGGCGTCGTCTTTAAACTTCCAACCGTCATTTTCTCCTTCGTCCTCCCGGTCGTCGGCATAATAAGTGCGGTTTTGTTCATCGGAGGCATCCAGAAAATCCAGTTTTCGTTTCAGTTGGTCAAACCGGTCCTCTGTCACCGTCTCTTCCGGCATACCGGCATCCACCACTGGGTTTTCCACTGACAATTCTTTCACATATTCCAGCAGGTCTGCCGCACTCATTTGTAAAATTTCCGTCGATTGCAGCATTTTTTGCGACAACATCACTTTTTGACTGGTATGCAATAATAAATCCATCGGTGCGGCTCCTTTCTGCCGGTTTTTCCGGCTTTTTTTCCTCTTTGCCTCAAGTATACACCTTTTGCGCCAAAAATCCAACTGTTTTCTAGCAAAAACCTTGCCAAAACCAACCACTCTTGTGCTTTTTTACTAAACAAAACATCGTTTCCCATTGCTTTTTTCTTTCAAAAAAGATAAAATAAGCTTGTGGTCAGACCAGAAAGTAGGCTTTTTTACGGCCATTGCAGGAAGAAAAGACAACTTTCCCAATTTTTAAAAAATTCTTAAAAAAATTGTGAAATAGTGTTGAGAACTTTTTCAATTTGTATTAGAATAAGTACTGTTAATGTAGACTGGCCATCATATGGTTGAGCGTGCCAAAAGGCCAGTTTGTTGTAGCACTATTATAATCCAAATATGGACGGAAAAAAGAACGGTTTTGTTCTTTTTGTCCGTCACGAACAGAGGGGGATATTATGCAAACTTTGACGTTCAAACGCGGAGTGCACCCACCCGATGGCAAAGCCTTGACCAAGGACGCACCCATCAAGGTGATACTTCCAAAAGAAGATTCAGAACTGTTCTTCCCTATGTCTCAGCACATAGGCGCTCCTTGTGAGCCCATCGTTGCCGTTGGTGACTATGTGAAAGTAGGCCAGAAAATTGCAGAAGCCAAAGGCTTTGTATCTTCTCCTATTTTCTCCTCCATCTCCGGTACCGTTACGGACATCCGTCCTATGCTCACACCCGGCGGTGCCATGAGCCCATCCATCGTCATCAAAAACGACGGCAAAATGGAAAAATATGAAGGGCTGGCTCCCAAGGACTACACCAAAATGACCAACGAAGAAATCATTGCTGCCATCAAAGAAGGCGGTATTGTTGGTCTGGGCGGCGCTGGCTTCCCAACCCAAGTAAAACTGGCCCCACCTCCGGGCACAAAAATTGACCACATTTTGGTAAACGCTGCCGAATGTGAACCTTACTTGACCTGTGACTACCGGTTGATGCTGGAACAAGGCGAAAAACTGGTGAAGGGCTTGCAGATTGTGCAAAAACTCTTCCCCGATGCCAAAGCTGTCATCGGTATTGAAGACAACAAGCCAGATGCCATTGCCCATCTGAGCGAACTTTGCAAAGATGTACCAAACATGGAAGTGGCTGCTTTGAAAGCCAAATTCCCACAAGGTTCTGAAAAACATCTGATCAAAGCCGTTACCGGCCGGGAAGTACCTTCTGGTGCTTTGCCTGCGGCAGTTGGATGTATTGTGGATAACGTCGATACCATCATTTCCATTTATAATGCCATTGCAGAAGGCATGCCTTTGGTAAGAAGAATCTTCACCGTAACCGGCGGCGCTGCTGCAAATCCTGGCAACTATGAAATCCGCATCGGTATGACCATCAAAGACTTGATGGATCAAATTGGCGGGTTCAAAGCCGACCCTGCAAAACTCATTGCCGGCGGCCCTATGATGGGACCAACCATGTATACTTTGGATGCGGCCACCGTCAAAACCTCTTCCGCTTTGATCTGCTTTACCGCAGAAGAAGCCTTCATTCCGGAAGAAAGCAACTGTATCCGTTGCGGAAAATGTGTAGAACACTGTCCAATGGGCTTGATGCCATTTATGCTCAATCGCCTGATTTTGCAGAAAAATGACGACGGTTTTGTAAAAGAACATGGTATGGACTGCATCGAATGCGGCAGCTGCTCTTATATCTGCCCAGCCAAACGTCAGCTGGCTCAGTCCATTCGTGCACAGAAGAAGATAGAAGGCGCAAGACGTGCCGCAGCCGCTGCTGCTGCAAAAGCCGCTGCAAAATAAGAAGGGGGATTAACGAAAAATGGACTATCCAAATATTACAATTTCTGCTACCCCTCACGTGCGCTCGAAAGACTCTACCCAGTCCATCATGCGCGACGTGATCATTGCGCTGATGCCAGCGACAATCGTGGGTGTATACAGATTTGGCATCAAGGCATTATTGCTGATTATCATTTCCATTGCCTCTGCAGTCATTGCAGAAGCTGTGTACCAGAAAATTACCAAACAGAAAGTGACCATCAGCGATCTTTCTGCCGTTGTAACCGGCCTGTTATTGGCCATGAACATTCCTTCCTCGGCGCCTTGGTGGTTGCCAATGGTAGGTAGTGCTTTTGCCATCATTTTTGCAAAACAGCTTTTTGGTGGCATTGGCCAAAACTTCATCAACCCAGCTTTGGCTGGCCGTGCATTTTTGCTTTGCTCTTACCCAACCTTGATGACTGCCTGGGTTGCTCCAGGCCCAGATGCCATCTCCGTTGCAACACCTTTGGCTATTTTAAAAGAAGGCAATCCAGAAACCCTTTCTTCTTTGCCAAGCTTACTGGATGCTGCGATGGGTAACATCGGCGGATGTATCGGTGAAACTTGCGCCATCGCACTGATCATTGGTGGTCTCTATCTGATTGCCAAAGGCATCATCAGCTGGAGAATCCCAGTGGTATACTTAGCAACCGTATTTGTACTGTCTTTGCTGCTTCCAAGAGAAGGCAGCAACGCTGTTTATGACGCTGTTTATGAATTGATGATCGGTGGCGTAATGTTGGGTGCATTCTTCATGGCTACCGACTACGCTTCTTCTCCAATCACCCCCAAAGGCCAAATCATCATGGGCCTTGGCTGCGGTATCATCACCGTGCTGATCCGTGTCTATGGCGGTTATCCAGAAGGCGTATCCTACTCCATTTTGATTATGAATCTTTGCGTTCCTCTGATTGATCGTTTCACCAAACCTACCATCTTTGGCGCATTGCCAAAAGCAAAGGAGGCAAAAAAGGCATGAAAGAAATCGTTAGACCAGCAGTCATCCTGCTGATTATCACTGCTGTTGCCGCTGCTTTGCTGGGCGCAGTAGAAAGTATTACGGCCGAGCCTATCGCCCTGGCCAATGAAAAAACACAAAACGAAGCCATGCAAGCTGCTTTGCCTGCAGCCGCCACGTTTGAAGATGTGGATGCAGAATTGACCGGCACCATTTCTTTGATCAAAGAAGGTTTGGATGAAAGCGGCGCTACGGTTGGTTATGTCATCGTAACAAACCCAGGTGGCTTTGGCGGTTCTGTACCTACCACCGTTGGCATTGGCATGGACGGTGTCATCACCGGTATCAGTGTAACCACCCCATCGGAAACTCCTGGTTTGGGCGCAAAAGCAGCAGAACCAGAATTCCAGGCACAGTTTGCCGGTATGTCCGGTACATTGGCAGTATCGAAAGACGGCGGCCAGGTGCAGGCCATCACAGCCGCAACCATCACCTCTCGTGCGGTGGTTACTGGTGTGAATGAAGCAACCACTTGGTTTGCAGAAAATGGAGGTGCGAACTAATGGGTAACCCAATTAAAATCATCAAAAACGGCATTGTGGACGAAAACCCAACGTTCCGTCAGGTCATCGGTATGTGTCCTACCCTGGCTGTTACCAGTAGTGCCATCAACGGCATTGGTATGGGTCTTTCCACCGCAGCCGTATTGATCTGCTCCAACGTAGTAATTTCCTTGCTGCGTAAGATCATTCCAGACAAAGTGCGTATTCCTGCTTTCGTAGTTGTAATCGCAAGCTTTGTAACCATCGTACAGTTCCTGCTGCAAGCTTACGTTCCTTTCTTGAACGATGCTTTGGGTCTGTACATTCCTCTGATCGTAGTAAACTGTATCATCTTGGGCCGTGCGGAAGCTTTTGCTTCGAAAAACAACCCGGTGGACTCCTTCTTTGATGGCATCGGTATGGGCCTTGGCTTCACCGTTGCTTTGACTGTGCTTGGTTTGGTACGTGAATTCTTGGGTGCCGGCACATTGTTCGGCATCGCCGTATTGCCAGAAGCATTCCCAGACACTTTGATGATGATCATGTCTCCAGGTGCTTTCTTGACTCTGGGCGTTTTGATGGCAATTTTGAACTACTTTACCAACAAAAAATCTGCATAAAAGGGAGGGGTATTTATCATGGCACAAGTTCAGCCAAACTTAATCATGCTGGTGTTGTATGCGATCTTCGTAAACAACTATGTATTGTCTCAGTTCTTAGGCATCTGCCCTTTCCTCGGTGTTTCTAAAAAAGTAGAAACAGCAGCAGGTATGGGTGCAGCCGTAATCTTCGTTATGTCTTTGGCTTCGGCCGTAACGTATTTTGTTTATAACCTGATTTTGGTGAAACTGGGGATTGATTATCTCTATAACATCGCCTTCATTTTGGTTATTGCCGCTTTGGTACAGTTGGTGGAAATGTTCATCAAAAAGAGCTCTCCATCGTTGTATCAGGCACTGGGTGTATATCTGCCTTTGATTACCACCAACTGCGCCGTATTGGGTGTGGCCGTAGTAAACATGCAGAAAAACTACACCTTCATCGCTTCTGTTTTGAACGGTTTCGGCGGTGCTGTGGGCTTTGCTCTGGCCATCATTTTGTTTGCCGGTATCCGTGAAAGAATTGAATTTAACAGCATTCCAAAGCCATTTCAGGGGTTCCCCATCGCGCTGGTTACCGCAACACTGATGTCTTTGGCATTCCTTGGATTCCAGGGCTTGATTAAAATTTGATGAAAGGGTGAATAAAACAAATGGATATTACAAGCATTTTATATCCGGTGTTGAGCATCGGTGGCTTGGGCGTGGTATTTGGTGCCGGCCTGGGCTATGCCGGTAAAATTTTTCACGTAGAAGAAGACCCTCGCATCGGTCAGGTTGTGGAATGCCTGCCCGGCGCAAACTGCGGTGGCTGTGGTTATCCTGGCTGCGGCGGTCTGGCGGCTGCCATTGTTGCTGGGAAAGCTCCGGTCAATGCCTGCCCCGTTGGCGGTGCAAAAAGTGCAGCTGCCATCTCGGAAGTGATGGGTGTGGCCGTGGAAGAAACAGAACAGATGGTTGCTTTCGTAAAATGCAACGGCACTTGCGATAACAGCACCAACAAATATGTATATCAGGGTATCAGCGATTGCGCCATGGCAAGCCAGCTGGCTGGCGGCGGCTCCAAAGGCTGCTCCTATGGCTGTCTGGGTCTGGGTAGCTGTGTGGCTGCCTGCGCTTTCGATGCCATCCACATTGTAAACGGCGTAGCCGTTGTGGACGATACCAAATGTGTGGCCTGCGGCAAATGCGCCAAAGCTTGTCCAAAACATTTGATCGATATGATGCCACTGTCCAAAAAGACAAAAGTGGCCTGCAGCTCCAAAGATCCTGGTAAAGTGGTAATGGCCAACTGTAAAGTAGGCTGCATCGGCTGCAAGATCTGCGAAAAGAACTGCAAATTTGACGCTATCCATGTGGAAAACAACGTGGCTGTCATCGACTACAGCAAATGTAAAGACTGTGGTCTGTGCGCCATGAAGTGTCCAAAGAAAGTGATCCACAACCCACGCGTTGCGGAAATGGAAGCAAAAAAAGCTGCCGAAGCTGCCACTGCTCCAAAAGCAGAAGCACCAAAGGCAGAAGCGCCAAAAGCAGAAGAAACCAAAGAAAACTAATTTGCTGCGCGCAAACAGCCGCTTTTTCCAAGGCACAGCCCGCCTGGAAAAAGCGGCTTCTTTTTATTGGTTTGAAAGACGAAATGTTGCTTTTTTCTTTCCAATTTCGAGGCAAAATGCCTGTGGTTTGCAAGGTTTTCTTTTGTTTTGCCCCTATTTCTTCCAATTTATCAGTTGCATAATTGGACGGTTTTGTTTAAAATAGAAAGAAGATGAGTGTATGGATGGAGGTATGGTATGCAACGGGGATCAAAAAATGGCTGGATACTGCTGCTGATGATGTTGGCCGGTGTGGTCATCGGCGGATTTTTGTCAGAGGTGCTGGGAAAACTGCCTTATTTTAAATGGCTTTCTTATGGCCAAACCTTTGGTCTCACACCGCCTTTGGCGCTGGATTTGCAGATTGTGTCGTTGCAAATTGGCTTTACCGTACACTTTACCATTGCCGGCATCTTAGGCATTGTGATTGCATTTTTCTTATATCGCAGGATGTAAAACACAGAAGGAAAAGGAGAAATAAGGAGAAAACATATGAAGTATCAAATCATTCTTGCTTCCGGCTCCCCTCGGAGACGTCAAATTTTAGAAAGTCTGTCGATTCCCTTTGAAATCATGGTCAGCGATGCAGACGAATACTTGGACCTGGAAAACTCCCCGTACGAATGGGTGAGCACCCTTTCCAAACGGAAAGCCTATGCCGTGTTGCCAAAGGTGAAAGCACCTGCCATTATCCTGGGGGTGGATACGGTTGTGGCTGACTTGGGCCGCACACTGGTAAAACCAGAAAACGAAGAAAGCGCCATGCGGATGCTGCGTCAACTGCAAGGCCGCCGTCACAGCGTCTATACTGGGGTAACCATTTTGATTGTGGAAGAAGATGGCTCCGTAACCGAAGACATCATCGTGGATGCCACGGAAGTCACCTTCAATCCTATGACCATGGATGAAATTTGTGCTTACTTGAAAACCGGCGAATATTCCGACAAGGCCGGTGGCTATGGCATCCAGGGCATCGCTTCCCTGTTTGTAGACTCCATCAGCGGTAACTACAACACCGTTGTTGGACTGCCCATCCATCTTGTTTATGAAACACTGAAAAACCACGGCATTTCTCTGCTGGACTATATTCAAATCAACAAATAAAAAACCGCACCCTTAGGTGCAGCTTCATAAAAAAAACAAAAGAGCAGGATTCCTCAAAAACAGAGGATTCCTGCTCTTTTTTATAAAAGCGCTTCTCTTTTCGAGAAGAAGTACCGTTTCCGGGAAGAAACCGGGAAAATATCCGGTTTCTTCCCAAAAAACCGCTTTTGGCGCAGCTTTTTTATTGTTCCAAGATCCAAGTCATCAGCTGATTGCTGCGGGCAATGAACTGGCTCATTTCCTGCTGATCCAGTTGCTTTTGTCCCAAGAGCGCCAAATCATACAGCTGTTTGCAAACCAGGTTGGTCTTTTCCATATCGCCGCCCTTGTTTTTCCATTCCACCAATTTCTGCACCAATGGATGGTTCCTGTTTAACACCAGCGTATATTCCGGTTTCACATCGCCAAAGAGCTTCAACAGTTCCGGCTGGTTTTTGTAATTTTCCATCATATCCAGCATTCTTCTGGAATGTTCACTTAACAGCATGACGCTGGCCAACTGGTCGGTCTTCAACCGTTCTGTGTCCACCTTCAAATCATCTTTGCCCAAAACGGTACGGAATAAGGTTTCCATGTCCTTTTGTTCTGTTTCGTTCTTGTCTCCTTCTTCTTTTAATCCCTGGGCAATATCGGCATCTACCCGGACAAAGGTCACTTTGCCCATGTGCTTATATTCCAGGAAAGAAAGGAAGTTCAAATCAATCTTGGCCGACAAAATCACCGCTTCCATGCCTTGTCCCTTCAGCATGTCAATATACTGCACCTGCTGACTTTCGTCGGACACATAGTATACCTTGTTTTCGTTTTTCTCTTTGTTGGCCTCCAGATATTCTTCCAAGGTCCGGAAACCACCGTTGGTGGAGCCAAAGAGCAAAATGTCTTTCACTTTGTCGTAAAATTTTTCTTCCTTCATGCAGCCATATTTCACAAACAGACTGATGTCATTCCAGAAGCCTTCGTACTGGCTACGATCTTCTTTGAAAATATCGTTTAACTTATCTGCCACTTTTTTGGTGATGTAGGCGCTCATTTTGGCCGCATAGCCATCGTTTTGCAAGGCGCTTCTGGATACGTTTAAGGGCAAGTCCGGGCAGTCCATGACACCTTTTAACAGCAGCAAAAATTCTGGGATCACTTCTGTGATGTTATCGGCAATATACACCTGGTTGGCGTACAGTTTCACCTGGCCTTCCAGCGCATCCACTTCATTGGAAATCCGAGGGAAGTACAAAATCCCTTTCAGATTAAAGGGATAATCCATATTCAAATGAATCCAAAACAGTGGATCGCTGCCGTCGTGGAACACTTCGTGGTAAAATTTCTTGTATTCCTCATCGGTCACCGACGATGGCTGATGCATCCAAAGAGGATTTGTGGTGTTGATGGGCAGGGGTTCTTCTTCCTTTTCTTCGGCCTGGGCGGTGGTGTCGTCGGATTGGGCCTTGGTTTCTTCCGCTTCCGTTTTTTCTGCGTCGTCTTTCTCTTCTTGTTCGTCTTTTTCTTCTACATAGTCAAAATAGATTTCCACCGGCATAAAGGCACAATATTTCCGCAATGCTTCATACATGGTGGCTTGATCCAAAAAGGCTTCGCCGTCGGCACCGATGTGCAAAATAATATCGGTCCCACGGCTTTGACGACTGCCCTCGGTCATTTCATAATCAATGCCGCCTTCACAGCTCCAATGGGCAGCCACGGCGCCTGGCTGATAGGAAAGGGAGTCAATTTCCACTTTGTCCGCCACCATAAAGGCCGAATAGAAGCCCAAACCAAAGTGGCCGATGATGTCCCGGTCCTCTTCCGATTTGCCTTCGTATTGGGCCAAAAAGTCGGTGGCGCCGGAAAAAGCAATCTGGTTGATATATTTTTTGATTTCATCGGCCGTCATACCAATGCCGTTATCGGAAACGGTGATGGTCTTTTCTTTGGGGTGAACGGTCACATTGATGTAAAACGGTTCCTCATCGGGCAATTGGGCCTCGCCCAAGGAAGCCAGTTTTTTCAGTTTGGTCACTGCATCGCAACCATTGGATACCAGTTCTCGAATAAAAATATCTTGATCTGTATACAGCCATTTTTTAATAATCGGTAAGAAATTTTCGCTATTGATGGATAAATTCCCTTTTTCTTGTGTCATGACATGAAACCTCCTTTGTTTCCGTTGCTTGGGCCACATGGCCCTTAGCATTATTGTAACACGGCAGGAGAAAAAGTCAAGAAAAAATTAGCACTCAATAAGAACGAGTGCTAACAACTTTTTTGTGTTGTCAATCCCTGGATTTTGCTGTACAAAATTGCTTTTTCCCACTCCTTGTGCTATGATCATGTTATTGTAACGGCAACACTTTTTCAGAAAGGAGATCTTCCCATGAAAGCCCACGCTACCCCACAGCCCATGGATGCCGAAAGGCCCCAGGCTTTACTTTCTCAAACCAATGCAACTTCATTTTCCACCAATCAGGAACCCTTTGATGATGATTGGGAGGAGGAGGACGACGACGAGGATGAGGACAAACCATCTCTCTATCCCCGTCCACCCAGACGCAATCGTTCCAAATTATTTTGGACCGTTGCCATTGTGGCTCTATTTTTCTTCCTGTGGCCCACATCGCCCAATGAGGCCGTCTCTGGCCAGGAAGCAACCACCGAAGAGGTGCCGGACATGACGGTCGTTTTTGTTTCCAAAGACGATATCTATTACTATCACCTGGACAAGGACTGCCCCGGTCTCACCGATCCTTTGGAATGGGTCCGCTCGGAAGCAGAAAAGAGAAACTACTTCCCCTGTCCTGTCTGTGCCAAAGAATAAACCTACCAAAAAAAGCCCATCTGTCTTTTTAACAGACGGGCTTTTTCACTTTCTGTGTCAATAATGCCTGTTGATAAATCCCCATCAAACCATAATAATTGAGCAAATCGGGAAATGCATTGGCCGGATGATAATAATCCAGCACCAACAACGGCTCCCCTTGGAAGGATACCCAAGTAAACCAGTTCTCATTTTTTTGTGGCTGCTTTTCCCATAATGTAAATAACAGCGATGCCGTATACCCACAAACCAAAATCGTAGGACGAATCAAAGAAAGCTGTTCTAGCAACTCCTGCCGGTCATAGGCCACATACGCTTCCAATTCTTCCCGTGTGGAATGGGATTTTCCATTGCTTTTTTTTAGATTCATCACTGCACACTGCCGTAAATAATCATTACCAAAAGATTTACAGTCGTCCCCCTGTGCAAAAGGAGCGATTTGTCCAGCAGTTGTTTCCAGCAGCCCTTTGGCCCATAAAGAGACTCGTTGCCACATCTTTGGCAAGTAGGGCAAGGAATCTTCGCCTTTTAAAAGCAGTTGACGTAAATCCCAATCCTCTGTTCCGCCATATGCTTCTTTCAGTAAAAATAAGGGCCGCACCGGCTGTGAAAACCATTGTTCCGGGCAAAGGATTCCATCGGCCACCCATACATGGTCTCTGTGGTTTATCATGCCATAGGGTGGCTTTTGTTTCCAGCTGGAAAAAAGGGCCGCCTCTTTTTGCTCATATTCTTTTATCTGTTCTTTTTTCATATCTATTTTTTGCTGCTCCAAAAAAACACCTTTCCCTTTCTGCCTGATTTTCATAAAAAACAAAAACGTCCCGAAAAAACAGATTCCTAAGAAAAATCTTCTTTTCCTACGCTTCCTCTTGAATGCTGCAATCGCGGTCTTTTAAAAAAAATGGCCTTTCTTTCATGGAGAAAGCAGGAACCCTTTGTTTTCAAAGGTTCCTGCTTTCTGTGTTTTTTATCAAGCTGCGCCAAAGCGCCGCTCTTTTTTCTTATTCAAATAATGGCGTACTGAAATACCGTTCTGCCGTATCTGGCAACACCGTTACCACCGTCTTGCCTTCGCCCAGCTTTTCTGCCAGCTTCAGCGCGGCGGCCACATTGGTGCCGCTAGAAATACCGCACATCAGCCCTTCCAACCGAGCCAGGTCTTTGGCCGTTTGGATGGCTTCTTCGTCGGTGACGATATACAGCTCATCATAGATTTCCCGGTTCAAATTATCGGGGATCACCCCGTCGCCAATGCCCATCTGCATATGGGTGCCAATGCTGCCGCCGGCCAAAATAGCCGCATTTTCCGGCTCCACAGCCCAAATTTCCATCTGTGGATTTTTCTCTTTGAGCACTTCGCCAATGCCGCTGATGGTGCCGCCGGTACCAAAGCCGGAGCAAAACCCATCAATGGGACCGTCCACCTGTTCCAAAATCTCCAACGCCGTGCCCTTTTTGTGGGCCATGTTGTTGGCCGGATTGGAAAACTGCTGGGGTACATAGACCTTTGGATTGTTGGCCGCCAAATCCATGGCCGTTTTTAAGCATTGTTCAATACATTCGCCAATATTGCCGTCGTCATGAATGAGAATCACTTCTGCCCCATAATGTTCCACCAGTTTACGCCGTTCCACACTGACCGAATCCGGCATCACAATTTTCACCTGATAGCCTTTGACGGCCCCCACCAAGGCCAGACCAATGCCCTGATTGCCGCTGGTCGGTTCCACAATGATGGAATCTTTGTCGATCAGACCTTGATCCTCTGCCTCTTTGAGCATATTCCAGGCCGTGCGGGTTTTGATGGAACCACCCACGTTCAGACCTTCCACCTTCACCAACACCCGGGCACTGCCAGGCTTTGGCATCCGATTGAGCTGCACCATAGGCGTATGCCCCATTGCTTCCAGAATATCGTGATATACCATGATTTTCCTCTCCTTTTGCTTCCAATCCTTGTTCTGTTTTGGTCCATCGCTTCTTGGTTCCCATCGGCTGGAAATTTCCATTGGTTTATGGTATGATACAACCAATTGGAACCTGATAAGGAGCGTATTCTATGACAAAACAACCGTACCAGCTGCTGCCGCTTTTGCTTTCGTTACAACAAAAACCCCATCTCAAAACCGTCCTGTTGGCGCTGGATGCGCTGTTGCCGGAAGGGATGATGGTATTATTTTATGGCTCATTGGCCTTTTTGGTGCTTACCTTCGACCCACGGGTACTACCGGCGGCTTTTTTCCCGGCCGCAACCCTCGCTCTCGTCAAAACCATGCGCAAGTATAGCTCCAAACCCCGGCCTTTTGAAGTATACGACTTTGTACCCCTGCGGCCCCATAGTGGGGGCCATTCTTTCCCCAGTTGCCACGCCTCCAGTTCCTTTGTCATTGCCGTAGAGCTGTTCTATCTCTGCCGGCCCCTGGGGCTATTGGCCTTCGTTCTTTCGGCTATCATCGCCGTCACTCGCGTACTGACCGGCGTCCATTTTCCAAAGGACGTGCTGGCCGGAAGCGCCATTGGCCTTTTTGTAGGCTTTATGGGTTATTTTGTGCTGCTGCCACTTTGCCCGTTTGGCTGGGTATAAAGGCTTTCCGGTTTGCTATCCCGCATCATCAGTTCCATCACGCCTTGGCGTGGGTCTTTGCCTGCAAAGAGCACTTCATTGATGGCCTTTGTGATGGGCATTTCCACCTGATATTTTTCCGAAAGGGCCTGGGCCGCCTGGGCGGTGTTAACCCCTTCCACCACCATATGTACTTCTTGGAGCGTTTCTTCCAGACTTTTGCCTTTGCCAAGCAAAATCCCGGCCCGGCGGTTACGGGAGTGCATACTGGTACAAGTCACAATCAAATCGCCAATACCGCTTAAGCCCATGAAGGTTAAGGGCTGACCGCCCATGGCCATGCCAAGACGGCAAATTTCGGCCATGCCTCTGGTCATCAGTGCCGCTTTCGTATTGTCGCCAAAGCCCAGCCCGTCGCTCATCCCGGCGGCCAGAGCAATGACATTTTTCAGCGCAGCCCCCACTTCCATCCCCACCATATCGGGGTTGGTATAGATGCGGAAATTGGGGTTCATGAATTCTTTTTGTACCATTTCGGCCACCGCCATGTCTTTACAGCTGACGGTGCAGGCGGTTGGGATATCCCGCGCCACTTCTTCTGCATGGCTTGGGCCAACCAGGGTACACACCGGGCACCCCGGCACACATTCTTCCAACACTTCCGATAACCGAAGCAAAGAATGGTCTTCCAGGCCCTTGGCCACATTGACAATCACCTGTTCCGGTTTCAAAAATGGGGTGAATTTTTCCATATTCACCCGCACAAACTTGCTGGGGATGGCCGTAATGAGAATTTCCCGGCCTTCCACGGCTGTTTTTGGGTCTGTTTCAATTTGAATGGAGGGGTTGATTTTCACCCCTGGCAAAAATTCTTTGTGCTCGCCATCGCGACGAATGCGGTCGGCTTCCGCCTGTTGAAAGCTCCAGATGGTCACTTCATGTCCATACCGGTCCAGCATCACCGCTAACGCCGTACCCCAGCTGCCGGAGCCAATGACAGTTATCTTTTTCATATCACAAAGGCACCTCCTTTATGGTCATTGCAGTTTCTTTTCCCCGCGGGGCAAAGGCGCTGCCTTTTTTTTCTTTCCCAAAAACGGATTTTCTTTTCCATGGGCCAAACGGTCAATATTGGCCCGATGCTGATACAACGCAAGCGCCGTCATCAGCAAAAGCGCCACCGTCATTTCCCCTGGTTCTTTCAAACAAAGAGACACAATGGGCACCATGGAGACAAAGAAAATGGAGCCCAAGGAAATGGTGTTGCTGATTAACACCCCAATGATGCCAAGGCCATAAGCACAGGCGGCAAAATAGGGGCTGACAAAAATGGAAAGCCCCAGCACCAGCCCAATGGTCACCGCAATGCCTTTTCCCCCTTTAAATCCCAGGTAAAAAGGAAAATCGTGACCCAAAACGGCGCCCAAAGACGCATACATCCCGGCCAGAGGGCTATCAAACAGCCACACACAGAGCAAAAAGCTCAAAAAAGACTTCATCACATCACAAATAAACGTCACGGCCCCGGCCCGCTTGCCCAGCACCCGCAAGGCGTTGGTGGTACCCAGATTGCCGCTGCCATAATTGCGGATATCCACCCGCATAAACTTTCCCACCACATAGGCCGATTGGATACAGCCAATCAAGTATCCAATGGCCAGACAAATGAAACGAAACATGACTATCCCCCGTTATTTTTCGCTTTTTTCTCTCACAATAAAGTGAATGGGCGTGCCAACGAAACCGAAGGCTTCCCGGAACTGATTTTCCAGGTATCGCCGATAGCTAAAGTGCATCAGCTCCCGGTCGTTGACAAAAATAACGAAGGTGGGCGGTTTGACGCTGACTTGGGTGGCGTAATAAATCCGCAGCTGGCGGCCCTTATCGCTGGGCGGCTGCTGCATGGCGGTGGCTTCAATGAGCACTTCATTGAGCACACCGGTACTGATGCGCAGGCAATGGTTTTCATGGACCGTGCGCACCATATCCAGCAATTTATTGACCCTCTGCCCTGTTTTGGCCGACAAAAACACCTTTGGCGCATAGGACATATAGGCCAATTCCGTTTCAATTTCTTTTAAGAACCGGTTCATGGTTTTATCGTCTTTTTCAATGGAGTCCCATTTATTGACGGCAATGATGGCAGCCTTGCCTCGTTCATGGGCAATGCCGATGATTTTTGTATCTTGGTCAGTGACACCTTCGTTGGCGTCGATGAGCAGTACGGCCACGTCGCACCGTTCCACGGCGGCCACGGCCCGGATGATGCTAAAACGCTCGATGTCTTCTTTGATTTTGCTTTTGCGGCGAATCCCCGCTGTATCAATGAACACATACTTTTGTCCGTCAATTTCCATGGGGGAATCGATGGCATCCCGGGTGGTGCCAGGAATGTTGCTGACAATGAGACGGTCTTCTCCCAAGATTTTATTGATCAAAGAAGATTTGCCGGCATTGGGTTTGCCGATGATGGCCACAGAGATGGCGTCGCTTTCTTCTTCTGTTTCGCTGTTTTCTGGAAATTGGGCGATGACCGCATCCAGCAAATCCCCCAGGCCCAACATCTGTCCGGCGCTGATGGGGATGGGGTCGCCAATGCCCAGGCTGTAAAAATCATAGACATCCAAATTTTCCTGGCGCATATCGTCCACTTTGTTGACCGCCAGCACCACTGGCTTTTTGGTCTTTCGCAGAATATTGGCCACCTGCATATCGTCTTCCACAACGCCTTGCTTCACATCGCAGACAAACAAAATCACATCGGCCGTTTCCATGGCAATTTCCGCCTGCTGCAAAATCTGGCGCAAAATGATGTCCTCGGCCCCCGGCTCCATACCGCCGGTGTCAATGAGCGTAAAGGCCTGGCCAAGCCAATCCACATCGGCATAAATCCGGTCTCGGGTTACCCCCGGCGTATCTTGCACGATGGAAATACGCTGTCCCGCCAATTTATTAAACAGGGTGCTTTTGCCCACATTGGGCCGTCCCACCACTGCGACAATCGGTTTACTCATGTCTTTTTCCTCCGTTATTCTTCTTTCAGCGCCAGTACCGCCGCCATGGTCCCCCGCGCTTCTCCCATCTTTCGGTGAGAGTAAAAGAGCTGGGTGTCGCACATGGTACAAAGGCCGCTGGTTTCTATCTGTGCTTCTGGCACACCGCCGTCTTGTAACTGCCGGCGGATGATACCCCATAAATCCAATTTATATTTTCCAGGTACGTCGTCTTTTCTCCAAAAGTCTTGTGCAAAGGGATAGGCTGCCCCAAAAGCTTTGACCACTTCTTCCCCCACCTGAAAATGGCATAGGCCAATGGATGGGCCAATGCCCACCAACACGTCGGCAGGGTTTGTGCCGTAGGCCTGCTGCATGGCCAAAAGCGCCTTTGGCCCGATGCCGCCCACAGTACCCCGCCAGCCGGAGTGGACCATGGCAATGGCCTTTTGCTTGGTATCCAGCAAAAACACCGGCACACAGTCGGCATGGTAGGTTAAAAGGGCCACGCCCGGCACATTGGTCATCAAGCCGTCATAGCCTTGGATGCTGCTTTTCAGAACACCATCCATGGGCAAAGGTTTTTCTACTTTTAAAATCTCTGTGCCATGGACTTGTTTTCCAAACACAATCTGTTCCACATCCACGCCCACGGCCTGGGCCAAGCGGGCAAAGTTTTCTTCCACCACATCCCGGCGATCTCCTCTGGTAAAGCCCAGGTTCATGGTGGCCCGCTCCCCTTGGCTTACGCCGCCCAGACGGGTGGAAAAGCCATGGCAAACCAGGCCGCTTTGGCTCAAGTTTTCAAACTGAATGATTGTTACACCATTTTTTTCTGTTTTCATCTCATTGCTCCCAAAAAGCATGTTTGATCCATTCGGTACGGTCTGGATACACCTCAATAACATCAAAGCGGACGAAGGCATCCAAAAGCCCCTCCTGCTGTAAAAAGCAGAGGGCACCCTGCTTAATTTTTTGCTGTTTGCGCCAATCCACCGCCTCCGCGCCGCGACCTAAGGCAGCACTGCTGCGGTATTTCACTTCCACAAACACCACCTCCTCGCCGTCTTTGGCGATGAGATCAATTTCTGCCTGACGGCAGCGATAATTGGCAGCCAAAATGGTGCACCCGGCTTTTTGCAGCAGAGCCTTGGCCTGGGCTTCTCCTTTGGCGCCTTTTTCTTTTTTCTCTGTTTTTTTGCCCTTTTGGGGCGTCTTTTTTGCTACGGACGCCTCTTGGGGCAAGGCTTCTTCCTTTTTGTTTCGAAACAACAAAACGCCTCACTCGATTCCAAAATTTTTCAAAAAACTGCGGCGATGGATGGGGCAAGGACCATACGTTTTCAACGCCTCCACATGGGCCGCTGCGCCATAGCCTTTATTTTGGGCAAAGCCATAAGACGGATAAAGCAAATCATACTCTTTCATCATCCGATCCCTGGTCACTTTAGCCAAAATGCTGGCGGCTGCAATGGAAACGCTTTTGGCGTCGCCTTTGATGATGGCCTGCTGGGGCAGGGAAAGGCGAGGAATGGTGACGGCGTCGGCCAAGAGCAGATCGGGTTTCACCGAAAGGGCCTCGATGGCCTTTCGCATGGCCTCATAGGTGGCCTGCAAAATATTGATTTCGTCAATCACCTGGGCGCTGACGATGCCAATGCCAAAAGAAACGGCTTTCTCCTGGATTTCGTCAAAAAGCGCCTCCCGCTTTTTTTCCGACAACTGTTTGGAGTCATTCACCCCCAAAATGCGGCAATCCGGCGGCAAAATCACCGCCGCCGCCACCACCGGCCCGGCCAAGGGCCCGCGCCCGGCTTCGTCGGTGCCGGCAATGACGGCATAGCCTTGGGCGCGCCAGTGTCTTTCATAAAAAGAAAGGGCTTCCAACCGCGCAAGCTCCGCCTCATAGGCGGCATATCGTTTCCTTGCGGCAGCCACTTCCTTTTGTACGCCAAGACGGGGATCGCTTTCCCATCTGGCCGCTTCTTTTAACAGCGCCTCCGGCGCCGTCTTTCGTAACTGCATTGCAATCTCTTTGATGGATTGTGCCAAAGCCCCTTCCTCCTGTGTTTCATAAAAATCCCATTCTATATCAGTATACACGCTTTTGTGTACTTTGTCACCCTTAAAACCGCCAAAAAAGCGAAAAAGAAAGGAATCTTTGCTGCAACGTCCCCTTCCTGTTTTCCTTTGGATCTGGCTGGTTTTTTCCCTCTTTTTGCTCGCCAAAAATGCCTTTTTACAAACAAAAACTGAAAAATAACTTTTTAAAGGTTTGTGCTATGAAAAACCTTGATTTTTCTTTGTTTTATGTGCCATATTTTTATGAAAAAACAAGGTTTCAAACAAAAACAGTACGAAAACAGTACGAAAGGCCCACCCATTTTGAGTGAGCCTTTTTCGTTATTCGTCCCAATCTTGTTTCTTGATTCTCCTGTAAAATTCCATTGCCTGTGCCTCGGTCAGCCCTGCCGCCATCAGATTAGAAATGACGATTGCCTTCTTTTCGCTGGCTGCTGCAATGGGATAGAGTTCTGCATATTTTTGTACATCATAACCAAGCCCTTCCACCCGGTTATACTTACTCTGTCCGGCATCACTTAATTGTGTCATAGCATAGGTATCTGCATTACTGTAATCAATTTCCTTTTCCGAATCAAAATACAGCTTTGCAAACTCATTCTTTTCCTCTCCACTCATGCCATCCATAGCAAATAAAGCGTCTCGTTTTTGCTGGGTGGAACCTTCTCCCGTAAATGAATCAAGCTGTGCTTTCGTCAAGAAGTAAGTAGAAACAGGGAACCCAGAGTCAAAAAGTTCCAGTGTTGCGTCTCCATCTTGCAAGAAGCTATTTCCAGACACATCATCTTTGGCAAGGTCTAAGCTATATTTATATACATCTTCAATCATTGCGGCTTGCATTTCTGCATCCAAAGAAAAGAAATCCTGATTTTCAAACAATTCACTCAAAATTTGATTGCTGTTTTGACCAAATTCTTTGGAAAGCTTTGTGTATTCTTCGCTGGACAGTTCCTTTGTTCTTCCATCCAACAACGCAAAATCTTTTGCCGCATATCTTGGCAAAACGCCAGCGTCCCC
>CALWGC010000010.1 GCA_944378105.1 uncultured Clostridia bacterium | reverse complement strand
CACTTTAAGTGGCTGCCTGTGATTGTAATGCGTTGCCAAATCTTCGATATTCCCTTTTAGGGAATACGCACGCAATACCCCTTCTAGGGGTTGTTCAAACCACTAGTTTACTAGTGGTTTTGATTTGGTTAAGGCAGTGTTTCGTCGGCCATATAGCCGCCTTTGATGCCCCAGTTTTGCGGCGGTTGTTCGTTTAATAAAATCAAAATATGTTCTTTTTTAAAGAGGGTTTTGTCGTTGATGGCAGAAACCAACTGGGTATACAGGTCTTGCTTGAATTCGGCGGTGTAACCGGTGACCATGGTGATGGTGATGCAAATTTCATAGGGCGGTTTCAATTCAAACAGGTCCTGGTCATAGCGGATCACTTTGATATTGCGGTCGGTGGATTTGAGGCCGAAGGCTGTGCGCACCACATCCATCACAATGTTTTTGATGGTGACAGCCGTTTCAATTTTCCATTTGTTTCCCATTTCAACTGTAGTTACGGGCATAGCACCCACCTCCTTTTGTCCTTTCTATTGTACCGAAAAAGGGGCCGTTCGTCCACGGTTTTGCAAAATTGTTACCTATTTTTAATAATTTTTGTGGAATTGGCGAAAAGGAATTCGGAAAGCTGTGTAGAATGTAAAAAAATAAGAAAAAAAGATTGTTTTGTCCAGAGGGGGGATGCGTATGGAGCTAAGGAAACGACAAGAAGCGTTGGAGGAGGAATGGCTGGATGAGCATGCCAGCAAAAGCAGCCAGACCAAAGGCCGCCTGCGTCCGGAAGTGCCTTGCGACATCCGCACCGAGTTTCAGCGGGACCGAGACCGGATTTTGCATTGCAAAGCGTTCCGGCGGATGAAGCACAAAACCCAGGTCTTTATTTCCCCCGAAGGCGATCATTACCGCACCAGGCTCACCCATACGTTGGAAGTAAGCCAAATTGCCCGTACCATTTCCCGGGCTTTGCGGTTCAACGAAGACTTGACCGAGGCCATCGCCCTGGGCCACGATTTGGGCCACACGCCCTTTGGACACGCGGGGGAAAATGTGCTGGATGCTCTTTGCAAAGACGGGTTTGAACATTGCGCTCAGAGCATTCGGGTGGTGGAACGATTGGAAAAAAACGGCCGGGGATTGAATTTGACCTGGGAAGTGAAAGACGGCATTTTAAACCACCGCACCGCAGGCCATCCCCATACGTTAGAGGGATGTGTCGTGCAGTTGTCGGACAAGATTGCCTATATCAATCACGACATTGACGACGCCATCCGGGCCGGCGTCCTGAAAGAAAACGAAATTCCCCTGGAATTACAGGAAGTCATTGGCCGAACGGCTTCTGCCCGTATCAATTCTATGATTCGGGACACCATTAGTCATAGCAGCGGCGAAAAAGGCATTCAAAACAGCCCTGAGATGAAACAGGCTATGGGCGATTTGCGGAAGTTTATGTTTCAAAAGGTGTATACCGACGAGCGGGCCGTGACGGAAGGCCGAAAGGTGGATCGTTTGTTGCGGGACTTATTTTCCTATTTTATGGAGCACCCCGAGGAGATGCAGCAGGAGTTTTTGTGTTTGATGGAAGAAGGGGAAACGGTGGAGCGAACCGTTTGCGATTTCATTGCCTGTATGACCGATCGGTATGCCGTGGCTTTATACCACAAATTGTTCATTCCGTCATCATGGAATATATACTAAATTGCAAAGAAAAATTTATGGAAATTGCGAAAAAAAGAAGGAGTTTTCTGTTTTTTGTAGAAAAAGAAAAAGGCGATTAGAAAGGAGGGAGTTTTCATGCGGTATCGACCAGATATCATCGAGCAGGTGCGAAACGAAACGGATATCGTACAACTCATTTCCTCCTATCTTCCCTTAAAGCAAAAAGGAAGTTCCTTTTTTGGCCTTTGCCCGTTTCATCACGAGCATACGCCCTCTTTTTCTGTCAGTCCCGATAAACAGTTGTATTACTGTTTTGGCTGTGGCGCAGCCGGCAATGTCTTCTCTTTTTTGATGCAGATGGAGCATTGCGAGTTTGCCGAGGCGCTACAAATTTTGGCCGAGCGGGCCAATATTACCCTGCCGGCCCAAGAACAGACAAAAGAAGAGCGGGAGGCAGAGTCGTTCAAAGAGCGGCTATATCTGCTGCATAAAGTGGCGGGGCGGTTTTATTATGACGTGTTGCAGTCGGAAGAAGGCCTGGCCGCCAGGAAGTATTTGGAGGAGCGGCGGGTGTCGTTACCAATCCAAAGAAAATTTGGCCTGGGCTTTTCTCCCAAAGGGAGATCGGCGTTATTGCAGCATTTGAAAAAAGAAGGCTTTACCAAACGAGAAATGGTGGAAAGCGGATTGGTGATGGAAAACGACCATGGGCTTTACGACCGGTTTTATGGGCGGCTGATGTTTCCCATCTTTGATATCAAGGGACGCATCATCGGCTTTGGCGGCCGGATTTTGGACAAGGGAGAGCCCAAGTATCTCAATTCCCCCGAAACCATTCTCTTTCAAAAAAAGAAAAACCTTTATGGCGTTCATTTTGCCCAGAAAGCCAGAAAAGACACGATTTTGCTGGTGGAAGGATATATGGATATGATTTCCATCTATCAGGCAGGGTTTCCCTTTGTGGTGGCGTCTTTGGGGACGGCCTTTCATCAGGACCATGCCAATTTGCTGAAAAAAGTGGCAAAAGAAGTGATTTTGCTTTTTGACAGCGACGAAGCCGGCGAAAAAGCGGCCCTGCGCGCCATCCCGATTTTGGTGGGCAGCGGCTTTCAAGTGAAGGTATTACAAGTTCCCATGGGAAAAGACCCGGATCAGTTTATCAAGGAGCATGGCACGGCTGCCTTTGGCCGGCTTTTGGTGGATGCCAAAGGATATTTGGCTTTTGAGATTGACTGTATCCGGAAAAAATATAACTTAGAAAACCTGGAGCACAAGGTGGCCTTTACCAAAGAGGCGGCAGCACTTTTGGCCAAGCTTCCCTCCGCCATCGAGCGGGACGGCTATACCAAAGACATTGCCGCAAAAACGGGCATTGATACGGCGGCCATCCAAGCCGAAATTGCAAAAATTGCCCGGGAGGATCAGACGGCCTTTGAAAAAGAAGCGGAGAAAAAACGGCTGCGACTTTATCAAGGCAAAACCCAAGTGGAGGCAAGAAAGGAAGCAAAGGGCGTGCAAGAAGCCCAAAGCGTGCTGTTGACGGCGGCGCTCAACTACCCCCATCTTTGTCAACGCTTGCAAGAAGTGCTGCCAGAAACGGATTATTTGGAAGAAGTGTATCAACAAATGGCCAAGGCCCTCTATGAAGCGGCCGATGCTGGCCAAAAACTCTACCCGGCACAGCTGGTGAATTTATTTGAAACGCCCCAAATGCAGGAAAAAGCGGCGGCCGTTTTTGCAAAACCGGTGGAGTATCCAGACAACAAGGCATTGGAAAAAGCCGTAAACGAAGCGCTTCAGTTGGTGAAGAGAACCAAGTTGGACGTTTCGGCTTCCTCTGCAGAAAGTGTAGAGGAGCTGCAGCGGCTGATTTTAGAAAAGAAACAGCTGGAGCAGTTTTGGCTGACCTTATCGTAATTTTTTTAGAAACAGAAAGGAAGGATCAAATTGAAATCCCCAGAAGAAAACATGCTTCTTACACGTTTAAAAGAATTGGTTGCCATGGGCAAAAAGAAAAAAGGCGTGCTGGAATACAAGGAAATTATCAGCTATCTGGGCGACATTGAGTTGGATCCCGACCAGATAGATAAAATTTATGAATACTTTGAAAGCCAGGGGATTGACGTGCTGGGTGCCATGGAAATGGACGAAGAGGTGGAAAAAGACCTGGATTTGTCCTTGCCAGAAGGCATCAACATCGATGACCCGGTGCGGATGTATTTAAAAGAAATTGGGAAAGTGCCCCTGTTAAGCGCCGACGAAGAAATTGAATTGGCTAGACGCATGGAAGAGGGCGACGAAGAAGCCAAGAAAAAATTGGCCGAAGCCAACCTTCGTTTGGTAGTTTCCATTGCCAAGCGGTATGTGGGCCGCGGGATGCTGTTTTTGGATTTGATCCAAGAAGGGAACCTGGGGTTAATCAAAGCCGTGGAAAAATTTGATTACAGCAAAGGCTATAAATTTAGCACCTATGCCACCTGGTGGATTCGTCAGGCCATCACCCGCGCCATTGCCGACCAGGCCAGAACCATTCGTATCCCTGTGCATATGGTGGAAACCATCAACAAACTGATCCGCATTTCCCGTCAGTTGATCCAGGAACTGGGCCGGGAACCAACCGCCGAAGAATTGGCAGTGGAAATGGCCATGCCGGTGGATAAAGTGCGGGAGATCATGAAAATTGCCCAGGAACCAGTATCCTTGGAAACACCCATTGGCGAAGAAGAAGATAGCCACCTGGGCGACTTTATTCCCGATGACGACATTCCGGCCCCGGCGGAAGCGGCTGCCTTTACGCTGTTAAAAGAACAGCTCATTGATGTGCTGGACACCTTAACAGACCGGGAAGAAAAGGTATTGCGCCTGCGTTTTGGGCTGGATGACGGCCGGGCCAGAACATTGGAAGAAGTGGGCAAAGAGTTTAACGTCACCCGAGAGCGGATTCGTCAAATCGAAGCCAAGGCCCTGCGGAAACTGCGCCACCCATCCAGAAGCAAAAAATTGAAAGATTATCTGGAATAAAAAAAAGCCCCTGTTTTTGAGAGAAAAAAACAGGGGTTTTTTTGGCTGGAAGGTGTGGTTGCCAGGAAGGGGTTGGCTGTGTTACAATCGAACCAAGAGAGGAGTTTTTTTATGGAATTATCCCGGCGGCTGACGGCCGTTTCTGATTTTGTGGAAGAAGATACCTTGGCAGACATTGGCACAGACCACGGCTATGTCCCCATCTATTTGGCCAAAGCAGGGCGCATTCGTCACGGCATTGCCTGTGACGTGAAAAAAGGGCCACTGCAAAAAGCGAAAGAAAACATTGCACAAGAAGGCCTTTCGGCTGTGATTGAAACCCGTTTGGGCAGCGGTTTTGCGCCGTTACAAGCGGGGGAGGCCAAGACGGTGGTGATGGCTGGCATGGGCGGCATGCTGATGATTGGGCTATTGGAAGAGGCCAAGGAAGTATTGGAAAAAACCAAACAGCTGGTGCTACAGCCCCAGCTGGATGTGCCGGCTGTGCGGCAGGCCTTACATCGGTTGGGCTTTTTCATTGAAAAAGAAGAAATGGTGCTGGAAGAAGGAAAGTTTTATACCATCCTAAGCGCCAAACCGGGGCAGGATGTGCCCTATGGCCCGCTGGACTATGGGTATGGCCGTTGTTTGATGGAAAGGCGCCATCCGGTGTTGCGGCAATATTTGCTTTGGCGGCTGGGACAAATCCAATTAGTAGAGGAACACTTGCGGCAAGGGACAAGCCAGGCGGCCAAAGAGCGGCAGGCCGCTTTGGCAAAAGAGAGAGAGGAAATGACGGAGGTGCTTGGCCTATATGAACGGTAAGACGTTGATGGAATATCTGGAACAATGGGCGCCGGTGACGCTGGCAGAAAGCTGGGACAACCCAGGGCTTTTGGTCGGCGATGGAGAGGCAGAGGTGAAAAAGGTGCTGGTGGCGCTGGATGTGACGGACGCCGTTTTGGACGAAGCGGAAAACTTGGGCGCCAACTGGATTGTGACCCACCACCCCATGCTGTTTTCTGCCATGAAGCAAATCACAACGAGCACTCCCAACGGCCGGCGGATTTTGCGCATGGCCAAAGCCGGCATCCAGCATTATGCCATGCACACCAATTTGGACATTGCCTTTGGCGGCACCAACGACGTGTTGGCCCAAGTGGCTGGTTTAACACAAATGGAGGTGCTTTCGCCTTCTTGTGAACAAAACGGGAAGGAAAACGGTCTGGGCCGCATTGGGATGCTTCCAAAGCCCATGGCCTTTTGCGATTTTGCCGTGGCGTTAAGAAAAGCATTGGGCTTAACCCACATCAACATTGTGGGAGACAGAAATCGCCAGGTACAGCGGGTGGCCCTTTGCACCGGCAGCGGCATGGATTTCCTGTTGGATGCCGCACACAAGGGGGCCGATGTGTATATCAGCGGCGATATCCGCTTTCATGAAAGCCAAAAAGCACTGGATGCAGGGATTTGCTTGATCGATGCCACCCATTATGCCAGTGAAGTTTTGATTGTGCCGGTGATTGTGGCCTATTTGGAACAACACGGGGTGCCTGCTGTGGCTTCCCAAGTCAACGGACAAGTGTTTGATGTGTTAGGATGAGAGACAGCAAAGGAGGTCAGCGGATGAGGGAAAAACAAGTTTGGGTAGACGATATGCCCTATGTGGTGCCAGAGCAGGAAACGTACGAAGGACTTTTTTGGCGCAGCAAAAAAGAAGACAGTGCCATGGCCATGTTGGCCATTGTGGGTCATGACATACAGGAGTTGGGTTCTGTGGTGCCGGAGGGCAGCCACGTGCGTTTTCTCACCTATGCCCACCCCGACGGGCACCGGGTTTATAGCCGCAGCCTTTCGATGCTGATGCTAAAAGCGGCCAGAGACTTATGGGGCTCTGTGCCGGTGGTCATTGAACACTCCATCAATAGCAACTATTACTGTGAATTGCATAAGGCCGGGTTGCCGGTGACAGAAGAGATGCTATCTGCGTTAAAAAAGCGGATGAAGGAATTGGTGGAGGCAGATTTGCCCATTCAAAAGGAAACCATGGACATTGACCGGGCCATGGAAATTGCCCGCAGCCAGGGCATGGAAACTAAGGCCAGACTCTTTCGCTATCGCAAAGCGTCCAACATCAATATGTATTGCTTGGAAGGGTTTTATGATTATTTTTATGGCTATATGTTGCCGCGCACCGGGTATTTGAAAGCCTTTGATTTGGCGCTTTATGAACGGGGTTTTTTGTTGATCTTCCCCGATAAAAATAACCCGGGGGCATTTTTGGATTACCATAACCGCAACAAAATCAGCCAGGTGTTTATGGAACAACTGGACTGGAGCCGACTGATGGGCGTGGATAATGTGGCAGACTTAAACGACACCGTGGTTAACGGCACCTTTGGGGATTTGGTTTTGGTCAACGAAGCCCTGCATGAAAAAAAGATTGCCCAAATTGCCGATACCATTTGCAATAAAAGCAAACAAGGCAAGCTGAAAATGGTGCTCATTGCCGGTCCTTCTTCCTCCGGTAAAACTTCCTTTGCCCAGCGTCTGTCCATCCAACTGCGGGTCAACGGCATGATTCCCCATACCATCGGTCTGGACGATTATTTTGTCAATCGTTCCAATACGCCTTTGGACAGCGAAGGTAAGCCGGACTTTGAAAGCATTGACGCGCTGGATTTGGAAACCTTTAACCGGGATTTGAATGATTTGATTGCCGGAAAACGGGTGGAAATGCCCAGCTATAATTTTGTGTTGGGTCAAAGAGAATACAAGGGCCGCTATTTACAGTTAAAAGAGGAAGATATTTTGGTCATCGAAGGGATTCATGGGTTAAACGAACGGCTGACCAGTCATATCCCGGCGGAGAACAAGTATCGTATTTTCATCAGCGCCATGACGCAGCTGAACGTGGATGACCATAACCGCATTTCTACTTCCGATAGCCGTCTCATCCGCCGTATTGTCCGGGATTATCAGTTCCGCGGCAATTCCGCCGCCAAGACCATTGCCACCTGGCCCAGTGTGAAACGGGGCGAGGAGCGGAATATTTTTCCGTACCAGGAAAATGCCGATGTGATGTTTAACTCGGCGACCATTTATGAATTGAGTGTATTAAAAAACTATATCGAACCGCTGCTTTATCAAATTCAGCCGGACCAGGAAGAGTATGCCACGGCCAAGCGGATCATTAAATTTCTTGACTATTTCTTGGCCGTCAACTGTGACGTGGTGCCGAAAAATTCGATTTTGAAAGAATTTGTGGGCGGCAGCGTGCTGAAAGTGTAAGAAAGAGGAAGACCATGGAAGAAAAGAAACAAGAACAAGAAGAGCAAAAACCAAAGTCCATTGGATTTTTTTTCTTTGGGCTATTGGTGACGGTGCTCTGCGTGGTAGGGGCCGTTTATTTTTACCAAAAAGGAGATAACCGATCGGTGCTTTTGGCCATTTGTGCCGTGTTTTGGGTGGGATACTGTGTGCAGATGTGGAAGGCACACCAGGCGAAACCTTGACAAAAAAGATCGGCTTCTGCTATACTGGATAGGCTAAGTAGGCCAGACGGTCGCCCGAAAGGGAGGAAAGTCCGGGCTTCACAGAGCAAGGGTGCCAGCTAACGACTGGTGAAGGCGACTTTAAGGAAAGTGCAACAGAAATAAACCGCCCGGCCTGGTCCGGGTAAGGATGGAAAGGTGAGGTAAGAGCTCACCGCTTTGCTGGTAACAGCAAAGGCTCTGTAAACCCCACCCGAAGCAAGACCGAAAATGGCGTTATGGGGCTGCTCGTCCCGCCAAAGCATGGTCGCATGATGACGCTGGTGACAGCGTACCAAGATAGATGACCGTCCAAGACAGAACCCGGCTTACAGACCTGCTTAGTGTGAAAAAATGCTGACGAAAGTCAGCATTTTTTTTGGCCAAAAATCCGGCGATTTTTGGCCAGGGGGCGAAGAAGGTGGTTTCAAAAGTTCCTAAGCCTTTGGCTACGAAACTTTTGAAACAGTCCTCGGCGGAAGTGAATTCCGCCTGCGGATTCCAGTTGGGGAACCGTTCGTTCCCCAAACCCCTTGGGCGGCGGCGCTTTGCTGGCCGCTGGGGTTTGGCCAAAATGGGATGATTTTGGCTACGGATTAGAAAACGGTCCTCAGCAAAAGTGAATTTCGCCTACGGATTTCAGATGGGGAACCGTTCGTTCCCCAAACTCCTCGGGCGGCGGCGCTACGCTGGCCGCATCGAACCAGGAGGAAGGTTCCTTTTCAAAAAACGTATTGACAATTTTTTTTCGGACTGATAGAATATATCCCGAAACATACTTATCCAGAGTGGTAGAGGGACAGGGCCCTATGACACCCGGCAACCGGCATTTTTTTTGCAACGGTGCCAATTCCCCCGCCTTCCAAAAGGCGGAAGATAAGTAGCAGAGAGAATCTTGCGGCCCTGACGGGCTTTTTTTATTGCCTGCCGCAAAAACACGCGCAACCAGGATTTCTTTAAAGGAGGAAAACAAATGGCAAGACGGTTTTTTACGTCGGAATCGGTGACAGAGGGGCATCCCGATAAAATCTGTGACCAAATTTCTGATGCAATTTTGGACAATATCTTATCCCAAGACAAAAACGCCCGTGTGGCCTGCGAAACCACGGCGACCACTGGTATGATTTTTGTGATGGGGGAAATTACCACCAACTGCTATGTGGATGTGGAAACCATTGTGCGGGATACGGTGCGGGAAATTGGTTACACCAGAGCAAAATACGGCTTTGACGCCGACAGCTGTGCGGTGCTGACCTCTCTCCATGGCCAGTCCCCTGACATTGCGCTGGGCGTAGATAACGACGGCGCAGGCGACCAGGGTATGATGTTTGGCTTTGCCTGCAACGAAACCCCAGAATATATGCCCATGCCCATTTCTTTGGCCCATAAACTGACGAGACAACTTTCTGCTGTCAGAAAAAATGGCACACTGGCTTATCTGCGTCCCGACGGCAAAAGCCAAGTGACGGTAGAATATGAAAACGACAAACCAGTACGGGTGGACACCATTGTCATCTCCACCCAGCATGCACCAGATGTGGATCAGGATTCCATCCGCAAAGATTTGATTCAGTATGTGATTAAAGCTGTGATTCCTGCCGAATTGCTGGATGAGGAAACAAAAATCTTCATCAACCCAACCGGCCGGTTTGTCATCGGCGGCCCACAGGGTGATGCCGGTTTGACGGGACGGAAAATCATCGTAGATACCTACGGCGGCTATGCACGCCATGGCGGCGGCGCTTTCTCCGGCAAAGACCCCACGAAAGTGGACCGCAGCGCCTGCTATGCAGCCCGCCATGTGGCCAAAAACATTGTGGCCAGCGGCATTGCCGATCAGTGCGAAATCCAGCTGGCCTATGCCATCGGTGTGGCCCAGCCTGTGGCCATCTATGTAGATACCTTTGGCACCGGCAAAGTCAGCGACAAAAAACTGGAACAAATCATCCAGGCCAACTTTGACCTGACACCAAAGGGCATCATCAACCGCTTTGACCTGCGCCGCCCGATCTACAAACAAACGGCAGCCTATGGTCACTTTGGCAGAAACGATTTGGATTTGCCATGGGAAAAATTGGATATGGTGGACGTATTCAAAGCTTATTTAGACTAAGCACGACACGCCTTTTGGCGTTTGCGTAAAAAAAGAAGTTTCCTTCTTCCGTTTGGAAGGGGAAACTTCTTTTTGTTTTGGGAAAAATCAAAGGCTTTCGGCCAATGCTTCCATTTTGGTCAGCAATCCTTCAAATACGGCCATGGCGTCGTCAAAAGGTTTGCGGCTGGTCATATCCACACCGGCGCCTTTTAAAAGGTCGATGGAATATTCGCTGTTGCCTTTGGAGAGGAAATCCAGATACCGTTTGACGGCCGGCTCCCCTTCTTCCAAAATGGCTTTGGAGAGGGCAATGGCCGCCGTATAGCCGGTGGCATACTGATAGACATAATAAGCGTTATAAAAATGGGGGATTCTGGCCCATTCAAAATCAATGCGGTCATCCAGCACAACGCCGTCGCCAAAATATTGATGGTTTAAGTCCCGATACATGGCGCTCAAGTTTTCGCAGGTCAATGGCTGGCCCTGGGAAGCCATGGTATGAGCATTATATTCAAATTCTGCAAACATGGCCTGACGGAAGAAGGTGCCTTTGAACTGTTCCAGGAAATAGTTGATGAGGTAGGCCTTGGCCTTTTTGTCCTCGGTATGCTGAAGCAGATATTCCATTAACAGTGCTTCGTTGCAGGTGGAAGCCACTTCGGCCACAAAGATTTTGTGCCCGCCATAGACATAGGGCTGTTTCTTCCAGGTATAGTAGCTGTGGAGGGCGTGACCCATTTCATGGGCCAGGGTGAACATGCTGTTGATGTTTCCGGCATAGTTTAACAGCACATAGGGGTGGCCGCTGTAAGTGCCCCAGCTATAAGCGCCGCCTCGCTTGCCTTCGTTTTCGTAAACATCGATCCAGCCACCGTCAAAGCCTGCTTGCAAAGCGTCTTGATAGTCTTTGCCCATGGGGGCGAGGGCTTTTTTCACCGTTTCTTTGGCCGTTTCATAGTCCACGGCGATGTCGGCTTCTTTCACCAGGGGGGCATAGAGGTCATACATGTGCAGTTTTTCTACACCCAGCATTTTTTTCCGCAGCGCCACATACCGGTGCATCAAAGGCAAGTACTGATGGACGGCATCGATGAGGGTTTCATAGACCGAAACAGGGATGTTGTCGTCGTCCAAGGCCTGGGCCAAGGCAGAATCATACCGGCGGGCCTTGGCAAAGAACAAATCTTTTTTCACCGAGGCGTAATAGGTGGCGGCGATGGTGTTTTTCTGTTTCAAATAGGTGTCATAGAGGGCTTCAAAGGTGTCTTTTCGTACTTGGCGGTTGTCGCTTTCCATCAAAGACGTATAGTTGCCCTTGGTCAGTGTCACCAGATCCCCATCTTCGTTTTTCACCTGGGGGAAACGGATATCGGCGTTATTGATCATGGAGAAAATATCATCGGGGGCTGTGGCCATGTCTTCGGCCTGGGCCAAGAGGGTTTCTTCGGCCAAGGAAAGCACATGGTCTTTTTTTCTTGTTATATTTTCCAGAAAATGGGCATATACTTTCAATGCTGCTTCTTCTTGTTCAAAGCGGGCAATGGTTTCGGGCGACAGGGTGGAAAGCTCTGGCGTCAAAAAGGCCGTTTCTTCTAAAAACTGCACCAAAAGCAGCTGGGCCTGGTTACTCATGGATTGGTAGAAGGCATTGCCGCTATCTTCATGGCTTTTCATGTTGGCATAGACATAAAGTTTATCCAGCTCCATGGCGATGGTGTCGTTTTGGGAAAGACAGGCCAAGAGGTTTTTGGCGCTCTTGGTGACGGTGCCTTTCCACTGGGAAATGGAAGGAAGGGCAGCTTGGGTGGCCAAAAAAGCATCCTGCCAAGCATCGTCCGAGGCATAAAGATGATCCAAACGCCAGATGTCGGCGGGGTTTTGGTCGGCTCTTTTGCGCAAAGTGGTTTGAGACATGAAAATCACTCCTTTGATGGAATCTATGATGGATCTTGAAAAATGCGAGATTTTTTCTTATTATATCACGATTTTACGGAAAAACAAACTTTTGCGGCCCCTGCTTCATGGTTTGACTTGAAATGTGGCCGAATCCATAGTATGATTGTAAAATAGGATACTTGGAGCCAAAATATGGGAGGAAACGCATATGGAAAAGGACAAAGCGCTGAAAGTGTTGATGGTGGCCAGTGAAATGGCGCCATTTGCAAAAAGCGGCGGGCTGGGAGACGTGATTGGTTCTCTGCCAAAAGCCTTGGCCGAAATGGGCGTGGATGTAAGAGTAGTGTTGCCCAAGTACAAAACAATTAAAACAGAACATTTTGCAGATATTCGCTATTTGGGCGATTTTCCTGTTTCGTTATCCTGGCGCAATCAAAAGGCCGGGGTACTGGAGAAAAAAATGGGCAATGTAACGGTCTATTTTTTGGAAAACGATTACTATTTCTGGCGAGATGGGTATTACGGTTATGACGATGACAACGAACGGTTTGCTTTTTTTAGCAAAGCGGTGCTGGATATGCTGCGTTTTTTGGATTTCTACCCCGATATCGTGCATTGCAACGATTGGCAGACAGGCCCCATTTGCATGCTGTTAAAAGAAACGTTTTATAAATTCATCGATTATCAGAAAATCAAAACCATTTATACCATCCATAACTTGCAGTATCAAGGTCGTTTTTCCAGAGAGACCATGGAACTGTTCGACCTTTCCTTTGATAAATTTTATCAATGTGAATACTATGGACAAGTCAATTTTATGAAGGCCGGCTTGGTTTATGCCGACCAGATTACAACGGTCAGCCCCACCTATGCCGAGGAAGTGCAAACGTTCCAATATGGCTATGGACTGGACGGGGTGCTGCGGGAAAGAAAAGACAACCTTTGCGGTATTTTAAATGGGATCGATTATCAAGCCAATGATCCTTCCACCGACAAACGGCTGTTTGTTCCTTATTCTGCTGACCAGTTGGAACAAAAAAAAGAAAACAAACATGCGCTGCAAGAGCAGTTGGGGCTTCCCCAAAGCGATTGCCCCATGTTAACCATCATCAGCCGTCTGGCCGACCAAAAGGGGTTGGATCTGATCAGTTGGGCTTTGGAACGGTTGGTCAACGAAGATATCCAGTTGGTGGTTTTGGGAACCGGGGAGCGGCGGTATGAAGATTATTTCCGCGGCTTGGAATGGAACCACAAAAACAAAGTCAGCGCCAATATCATCTTTGATGACACATTGGCCCAGCGGATTTATGCCGCCGGGGATTTGTTTTTGATGCCGTCGTTATTTGAGCCTTGCGGTCTGGGCCAGCTATTTGCGCTGCGCTATGGCAATGTGCCGGTGGTGCGAAAGACAGGCGGGCTTAGCGATACCGTTTGCCATTTTGATCCGCAAACGGGTAGTGGCAACGGCTTTGTGTTTGAGCATTATACGGGAGACGGCTTGCTTTGGGCCATCCGTCAGGCGCTGGATTATTATTGGAACGACAAAAACAACTGGAACAAGATTGTCAGAAATGCAATGGGCTGTAATTTTGCCTGGACCGACTCGGCCAAGGCGTATTTACGGCTATATGAACGTATGCTGACTGCATAACTGCAGGAGGTGAGTCTCATAGACGAACAAGACGAATTTTTGGAATACGATCTGCCGCCGGTGATTGCAGAGGAGGAAGAGGATGAAGAGCCAAGAGGCCCCAGATGGCGGCTTTGGCTTTTGATCTTGCTGCTTTTGGTCATGCTTGGCGGCATGGGTTATGTATATCGAGCGCCTATTTTGGCATTTTTGACGGCCAAAACGGATACGCAGGAACCAACACAAGAAGAGACACAGGCAGAGGCGCAAGGAGAAACACAAGATTCCACCGATGGCTCTGTACCGAGTAGCGAAGAAACCATTCAAACCACAGAAAATGCCACCTATATGCAGTTTGAAACTGCGGCCAAAAGCAAATTTTTTGTGCTGGGGGGCGAAAAGTTTTTCTACTGCACCAAAGATGGGATGAAGTATTTTGAAGGAATGTCCAACCAAATTTGGAACCAAACCTTCACACTACAAACGCCATCGACCACTCAAAAGGGAGAGTATGTGGCCGTTTGCGAATTGCAGGGCAGAAATGCCATGGTGTATCACACCAGTGGGCAGGTATATGCCGTGCAGGCCGACGGGCAGATTTTGCAATATTGTTTAAACGAAAATGGGGCCTTGGCGCTGTTGTTAAAAAATGGAGATAGCTATAAAATTCAAGTGTTTAGTCGGGCGGGAGAGCTGATGATGGAGCGCTTTGAAGAAGATAGCGGCGTGTATCCATTGGCGCTCAGTTTATCGGCCGATGAAAAAATATTAGCGGTCAGCTATTTGGATACGACAACGGTGGAAATGAGCACAAAAGTGCTGTTGTTTTATACCACCCGTGCCGATACCGAGGAGACAGAGACAGGGGAATATTTTGCTAGCGTCATAGAAGAAGGCGTTGTTTCTCCTGTGCTTTGGTGTACCGATAATGGAAATTTCTTGGCTGTCAGCGACCATGGGATTGTCGCCGTGGCGCCCGATGGCACCAGGGCCTGGTCCATGGAACTGGGCAACAAAATTACGGCAGTGGATGCGTATGGCGATTATTTTGCGGTGGCCATGGGCGAAACCTATCCGCAGGCCGAAGGCATGGCAGAGGGAACGGTCGTGTTTTATTCCCAAACGGGGCAACAAATGGCTGCCTTTGAAACGGGAGAAGCAGTGACCTATTTGAAATGTAGCTCCTATGGGACGGTGGTTGGCTGTGGCCACGATTTTTGGGCAGTTTCGCCGCGTAACGGAAAGCAAATTTGGCAATATCGCGCTTCGGGCGATGTGCAGGATATTCTTTTGGTGTCAAAAAATCGTGGGCTCTATGTCACCAGTACCACGGCGCAGTTTCAAGAATTTCAGTAAGAAGTGACGGTGAAGCACATGCAGAATTATTTGGATGTGGGGGTGCTAGCCATTTTATTGGTCTGCGCCCTTTCTGGCCGGGCCCGGGGGCTGGTGAAAACTTGCCTGGGGTTTGTGCCGCTGTTGGGAGGGCTGTTGGCCTCCAAGTTTGGCTATCCCATGTTCAGCAAGATGTTATATGATACGGGGCTTTATACCCATTTCAAAGAAGGCGTGGCCAGTTGGCTGGATTTGGGAGGTATATTGGAAAGCGGTGCACAGGAGACGGCAACGCTTTCTGCCTTAAATCTGCCTGACTTTATGAAAGACGCGCTGGTGGCCAATCATAATCCGGTGGTGTATCAGCTTTTGGGCGTGGATACGCTCTCGGACTATGTGGCAGGTTATGTGGCACAGGTTTGCATCAATGTGCTGAGTATGGCCGTGGTGTTTCTTGTTGTGGCCGTGGGGCTACAGGTATTGCTGCGGACGTTGGATTTGGTGGCAAAGCTTCCGGTGCTGCATTTTTTGAACCATACGGCAGGCTTTGTGGCAGGGCTCATCAAAGGCGTTTTGATTGTTTGGATTTTGGGCGTCTTTTTGGTGTTCTTTTATGCAAATCCATCGATGCAGCCTGTTTTTGAGACTTTGGCGCAGTCCAAGGTGGCTCTTTTCTTTTATGAACACAACTTGCTTTTGGGCATTGTATTACAGATTTTCGGCTGATTTTTCGGCCGAAAATTTTTTTAGAAAAAATTTGAAAAAAAAGTGTTGACATTTGATTGGGGCTATGGTAGTATAGTCAAGCGGTCGACAGTGACCGAGAAATACAGAACAAAACAAAGCAACACCCTGTACCTTGAAAACTGAATAAAGAAACGAAATAGAGTCAATCGAGAAAAGTAAAGTTCAACATTTTTGAAAGACTTAAAAAGATATTTCAAAACTCATTCCATTTGACCGCTTTATTTCAAGATAA
>CALWGC010000009.1 GCA_944378105.1 uncultured Clostridia bacterium | reverse complement strand
AATCGATATGACCCATACAAAGATGGCAATACACCGCAGTTTAAGGATGAAAACGCAAAGTGGTTTTAAAAAGTGAAATTTGGTTACTAGAGGCAATGCTGCACATTGGTATTGCCATTGTGCAGCACCCAATAAAGCAGGAATCCTTGAAAAACAAAGGATTCCTGCTTTTTTCATGGAACGAAAGTTGTTTTCTTCTTAGAAACTGCTTCAGAAAAGTGTTTTTTGTTGGAAGCAATAAGAAAGGTAGAGGAAATTTACTGTGCTTTTTTAAACAGAAATGACAATTTCGTCCTTTTGGCTGACGATTTCGCAAGAAGCGCAATGGCCCTTCTTTTCTTTGATACAATACAAAATAAGTAAGAAACCATTTTGGAAAAAGAAGTTGCTTTGCGAAAACAGGAACAAAAGATAAAAACATTTCATGAAGCTGAAGTTTGAGGGAACGAGGTTGAAAGAAACTGTTTTTACGATTCTGGGAGGTGAGCCAAAATGGAATTGCAAAAACATAAGGCTTTGCAGACTGTCATGGTTTTTTTCTGCGTCGTGCTCAGCTTTTTGTTGCTTTGTAATGTAACCATCATCATCAAGGGAACGCTCCATGCAGAAAAACCGCCCTCTGTTTTTGGCCTAACGCCAATGGTTGTCCTTTCCGGCTCCATGAGCGGCACACAAGAAGGCCACATTGAAGTGGGAGATTTGATTTTTGCAAAAACGGTGGAGCCAGACGAATTAGAAGAAGGCGATGTGATTACATACATGAGTGGTGGGTCAACGGTGACACACCGGATTTTATCCATCGAGACCGATGAGACAGGTGCGCACATTTTTACCACAAAAGGTGATGCCAATGACACGCCAGATACAGAACCGGTGACAGAAGCCCAGTTGGTGGGCGCTTATGTGGGGCGAATTCCCCAACTGGGAAATTTTGCGTTGTTTTTGCAAAAGCCGGTGGGCATGCTGTTATTCATTGGGCTGCCGCTGGTAGCGTTTTTGATTTATGACATTTTCCGCAGACAACGTCTTGCGGTAAAAGAAAAAGAAAAGACACAGGAGCTGGAAGCAGAGCTGGAACGGCTGCGTTCCATCCAGCAGGAAGCCGAAGGCAACTGATGTAAAAAAAGAATCTCAAAGGGGGCATATTATGAAAAGAAATGGTTTAACAATGGTCAGTGGGTTTTTATTACTTTCCACCATGGTGACCTCTTGCTTTGTGGGCAGCACGTTTGCAAAATATGTAAGTACCGGTGAAGCAAGCGACACAGCCCGCGTGGCCAAATGGGGCGTTGTGGTGACCGGGGCCGGAGATGCCTTTGCACAGGAATATGCAACAGATGATGAGTCGGTAAAGAGTAAAATCGGCGTCTCGGTAAAATCGAATGTACCTGTGATTGCACCTGGGACCTCTGGAGAGTTTAAGGGTATTTCCCTTTCTGGTACACCGGAAGTGGCTGTCAAGATCGCCACAGAAGCGACGGTGGATTTGACCGGCGATTGGACACTCGAAAACGGTAGATTCTACTGTCCTATTATTTTCAATATCAATGGTGTGAAAATCAGCGGGCTGGGATACAACTCGGCCGAAGAATTTGAAGCAGATTTGAAAACAAAATTAGAAGGTGCGGCCTCTGGCAATGTCCAGGCCGGCGTGGATTTGGCAAAGCCAGGAGAACATGATGCTGTTCCAACCTTGTTCCAAAAAAATGCCGATGGCACCAGCAAAATCAAATGGGAATGGGCCTTTGAAAATGGGCATAGCCAACTGTCTGACTATACCTATAAGATCCAACAGACAGATGCCAATGATACAGAACTGGGGAACAAGGCAGCTAAGGGAGATGGAAATGAACCTACCATTTCTTTAGAACTGGATACCACAGTAACACAGATTGACTAATCACAATCAAAACAGCAAGACAAAAAAATCGTTTTGTTTCCGGCAAAAACAGCCCCGAACCCGTGGCGGATCGGGGCTGTTTTTCGAAACAAGACCGTTTGGATGGAATAGAAAGTGGGGGGAGTGCGCATGTCGGCAAAAAGCAAAGAACGGCCGTGGCTTTTGCCTGCGGTTTTGGTTTTGATTCTTTTGCAGGGGATTTTCTTCCCCTTGGCCGTGGGCATCACCTATTCCCAAGGCAGTCAATCGCCAGACCATACCTTGACCTATACCACAGGGAAATTGACCTGGGACAGTGCCACGGACATCAAGCCCAATGGCGTTGCAGAGCTTAGCCTGTTTTCCGATGCCTATACCAATGTCCAATCCTCCAATGGGGATCGGGTGATTGCGCCTGGAACAGAGGGGTATCAGTGTATTCGGCTGCAAAATAAGGAAAATTATGAAATTACATATGTCGCGGTGATGTATGAGATAAAGGAAAACGAAGAACTGCCGGTGAAAACCACATTTTCTGCCTCTGGCAGTTTGGATACCACAAAGTATCCTTTGCCCGACGGTGTTTCCTCCTCCCAAGTGATGCGTGCGGTGACAGGGGAAGTGGAAGGATATGGCCGAAAAGAGTTTGAAATTGATTGGCTTTGGGAATATGAAGTCAGCGACGAGCAGGATCAAAAAGACACGGCCCTGGGCGACAAGGCGGCCTTTGATGTGCCCGACGACATCACCGTGGGCATTTATATTGTGGTGGAAGAAGACCGTCCCGATGGCAGAGACCCGGACGGGGGAGATCCAGACCCAGAAAAACCGGTGGACCCGGATCATCCAGATAACCCAGATAATCCAGAAAAACCGGACAATCCGGAAAACCCAGATAATCCGAAAAATCCGGAAATCCCGCAAGACCCAACACAACCAGAACCACCCATCGATCATCCTTCTTTGCCGGATGCTTCTTCTTTCACACCGGAACAGGAAGAAGTCACAGAAAATCCATCACAGGATGGGCGCTATCTCTTGCCCCAAGTGCCAAAGACGGGGGACGATAGCCCGGTATTGGTTTATCTTGGTTTGATGGTGCTTAGCGGCGTGGTGTTTTTGTTCTTGGTGGTGGAAGAATGGAGGGATAGAGCGTGCAAAAAGCGAAAAAGAGAGGGCTAAGTTTGTTGCAAATGGCAATGACGGTTTTGTTGGCCGTTTTGCTCTTTTGCAATCTTTCCCTTTTTCTCTCCAAAAAAATAACAGGAAATGCAGGGGCCACCGTGTTTGGCTTTTCTTTGGCTGTGGTGGCTTCTGGCAGCATGGACCCGGCCCTTTCGGTGGACGATTTGGTGTTGATCCAGGCCAAAGAGGCGTATTCTGTGGGGGATATCATCACCTTTGAAAGAGACGGCGTATTGGTGACCCATCGCATTGCCGGTATCCAGCAGGAGGACTTTTTGACCAAAGGTGATGCCAATGCAGTGATGGACCAAGCGCCGGTGGCGCAGGAGCAAATTGTGGGAAAAGTGATTGTTGTGATTCCCTATGTGGGTAAAGTCTTATCTTGGCTTAGGACCCCTTTGGGCATGACTTTGTTGGTGTTTTGGGGGCTTTTGCTGTTGCAATGGCCCAAATTGTTTTTGAAAAAACAGGAGTCTTAAGAAGGAGGGATAGAAATGGAACGAAAGGCAGAAAGCCAAAAACGAAGGACTGCGCTGTCGCTTCCGGTCTATCTCGGTTATTTGGTGGTTTGTACGTTGCTTTTGACCGGCGTAACCTTTTCCAGTTTTCTTGCAAGAACCAATGCATCGGCCGGGGCGGCGGTGGCCGGGTGCAACGTGGTGGTCAATGGAACAACGGTGGAGGGTGCAACCATTACCTATGGCGAAGCTCAGGACAATACATATACCTATTCCTTTTCTGTTTTGGGCGAAAGCGAAGTGGCCTTAAGCTATGATGTGGTGGTCAAATGCGGCGGAAGCTTACCGGACGGCGTTTCTCTGACACTGGATGGAAAAGACCCGGTATACCAAAACGGCGCCTATGTGTTTTTGGATGCAGGGACGCTGGAAGCCGGAACCAACGGCAGCGCAACTGCCCATCAGCTGGAGTTTTTTGTAGATCATGATGTAGCAAAGGATCAGCAACTGCGGGCGGTTTTAAATGCAACCATATCCGTCTTGGCAGAACAGATATCATAAGGAGGTGGTTTTCATGAAAAAAATACAAGTGCTTTTACTTCTTGCCATTTTCATGACGCTGCCTCTGGGGGCCACAAAAAGCAAATATTTACTGGAAGAACCGGTGGGCCAGGTTCAACTGGAAATTGAACCTTATTTTGTGCCGCCGGAATCTGATTTGTTTTTCAGTAACCTCATCGGGCTGGAGTTTAGCACCTATGACCTTTCTTCTGTCTATCGCTACCAGTTGGCCATATCTGCAAATGAGGGATATCGACTGCCAGAAACCATGGAAGTGATGATTGATGATGCTTGGTATACGATGCCCACCAATGGCGGAGCATGTCCGGAAGGGATTCATTTTGCGTTGGAAGATGAGAAACAAGGGGTATTGGTGATTTTACAGGAATTGTTTGAACAAAACCCATCCCATTTACAAGTGTTTGCAGAGGGTGTGCCTGTAGAACCGGAGGTCACGCCGTTACCGGCCTTGCCCGTTGTGCCACCAGATACAGGGACCGCAGGCGGTGCGGAAAGCGGCACGGATGCAGGAAATACTTTGCCTGACACAGAGGGTGGCGCGCCAGAACCAGGCGGCGATTTGGCAGAAGGAGAACATGGAGAAAGCTCGGATTTGGAAGGCCCATCGGATGATTTAGAAGAGGGACAGGAAGAAGGCCAGACAGACAGTACCGGGGAATCTTCTGAAAACGTTTCCGACGACAACAGTCAGCAGGAGACCACAGAAGGCACCCCGGCAGAAAACGACGACGAGGAAGAAACCGAAGCAGATGCTTCAACAGAACGAGATGCCGAGGATAGCAACGAAAGCGAGACAGGAGATGCGTCCACCGGGGATAGCAATGGCGAAGGAGAGACCGTATCGAGTGATGCCTCCGACGATACCTCTGGGCAAGACAGCGGAGGCGGGGATGCTTCCGCAGGCGATGGCGATACAGGGGCATCAGGAGAAAGCGATGCATCTGCTACGGAATGACGAAAAAAGGCAGGCGGAAAAGAAAATGAAACGCAGTCGAATGGGGATGCTCCTTCTTTTGGCCATCCTCTTTGCCTATGGCGGCTTTGGTTTTTTTGGCTATTGGAGCGAAACAAAGGAAAGCGAAGCCAGCTATGCCCATTTGAAAGCCCACACCCGTTTTGCTTTGCCAAAGGCAGAAGAAACCCAAACGTCTTTGGTGGACTTTGAGGCCCTTTCGGCCGTGAATGCGGACGTGGTGGCATGGCTATTTTGCGAAGATACGGTGCTCCAATATCCTGTGGCCCAAGGGGAGGACAATGCTTATTATTTGAACCACTTGTTTGATGGCACCAAAAACGCCAACGGCTGTATCTTTCTGGATTACAGAAACCAGCCGGACTTTTCCGATGAGAATTCCATCCTCTATGGCCACAATATGAAAAACGGCTCCATGTTTGCCTCTCTTCTTTCTTACCAAGAACAATTCTATTATGAAGCCCATCCAAATCTCACTTTGGTGACGCCAGAGGGCACGTTTTTGGTGCATTTATTTGCAGGCTATCTGGCCCAGGTGGAAGAAGATCCTTGGCAGATTGCCTTTGCAAATGCGGAAGAAAAAACGATGTGGCTGAAAAAAGCCAAAGACCGTTCTACCTTCGTTTGTGACGTCCAGCCAATGGCAACCGATCGCATTTTGACCCTTTCCACCTGTAGTACATCATCGGATGACACGCGATATGTATTGCAGGGGATTTTGGAGGAAAAAGACGAGAAAACGACTTAAAAAAAACGCTGTTTGAAAGCAGTTTCTAAGAAGAAACAAAGGAAAAGAAAAACCAAAGCTTCTTCTTGAAAACCGCTTTTTCGCAGCGTTTTTGCTTTCTTTTTAAAAGAAAATATGGTATGCTATCTCGTGTAAAGGGAAAAGAGGATGAAATGAAATCACTTTTTTGACTGGTTTGTTTCAGCCTCATTGCTGTAAATTGTAGTTTTTCTACAAGAGAAAGGATTTATTATGTATCAGGCAATTCCATTGATGGACCGCATCAAAAGTAAATATTCTTCCTTACGGCCTTCGGAGCAAAAGGTGGCCCATTATATACTGGACCACTGGGAAGGCTGTGCACAGATGACCATTTCCGATTTGGCCGAGGCCGTGGGCGTCAGCCAACCAACCATCATCCGCTTTGTGCAGGCCTTGGGCATTGACGGCTATCGAAATTTCAAATATTGTCTGGTGCGGGAAAACGCAACGGAGCAGACGGAAAAAAACTATTTTAGCCCCATGGCCCATTTCGATTTAAACCCATGGGAAACGCTGGAACAGCTGCCATTAAAAGAAACCACGTTTGCCCGGGAACTGTTGGAAGAAGCGCTGAAATCCTTGTCGGTGCAGGAGCTTAGCCAGGCCGTAAAGCTGATTGCCTCTGCCAAAACCATCGATATTTATGGCGTAGAAAATTCCTTTACACCGGCCAATGATCTTTTGACCAAACTGACTTATTTGGGGCTCAATAGCAAAATGCACACCGATACTTATTTGCAACAAATTTCGGCGGCGCATTTAACCAAAGACGATGTGGCCATTGCCATTTCCCATTCTGGCCGCTCCAAAGATACGGTCAAGGCCATCAAACAGGCCAAAAAGGCCGGCGCCAAAACCATCGTTATCACCAGCGCCAAAACGGCCGTCATCACCAAATATGCCGATGTTTGTCTTTGCACCGGCAGCGAAAACAGTGTGATTTATGGCTCTGCCATCTTTTCCCGTGTGCCAGACATTGCCCTTGTGGATTTATTGTATATGGGAATTATTCTAAGCGATTATGAAAAGTTTTCCAAAAACCTCGATAAGAGCGGTTCTGTCATCGCCGACCGAGGGTATGAAGAAACGCCTTCGTAGTTACAAGAAGCATATCTACTTTTGTAGTTTTTCTACAAAGAGATATGCTTTTTTTGCGGTAATTTTACGGCAGTTTTACGAAAACTTAAACCACATTTGATAGATACCCAAAGAACGATTATGGTAAACTGCAACCACTGTAAAGGAAACACTCAATGCTCCGCAAGGTCTGTGGGGCGCAAGAAAGGAAGGAGTCTTTTCACGTGTTAGAATTAAAAGGAATCCATAAATCGTTTGATGGCGTACCGGTATTAAAAAATATTTGTCTGAATATAGAGGAGGGGGAAATCGTTTCCATCTTAGGCCCTTCTGGTTGTGGGAAAACCACATTGCTGCATTTGATTTTAGGTATGGTGGAAGCAGACGCAGGCACCATCACTTATCAGGGAGAAGACATCACCCATATGCCCATGGAAAAAAGAGGGTTCAATATCGTTTTTCAAGATTATGCCTTGTTCCCCCATTTAAATGTGTATAAGAACATTACTTACGGCTTGAAAAATAAGCCCCATATTTCCACCCAAGCAGAAGTGGAAGAGCTGATCGACTTGTTGGGGTTACGGGACCATTTGAAAAAGCGGATTGACCAACTTTCCGGCGGGCAAAAGCAACGGGTGGCCCTGGCCAGAACCATGGTGATGAAACCAAAGATTTTGCTTTTGGACGAACCCTTATCGGCTTTAGATGGCGTCATCAAAGAATCCATCAAAGACCGCATCAAAACCATCGCCAGAGAATATCATCTTACCACCATTATCGTTACCCATGACCCGGAAGAAGCATTGACTTTGTCAGACCGCGTTTTGATCATCAACCAGGGCACCATTTCCCAATATGCCAAACCAGAAGAAATTGTGCACCAGCCAAACAATGACTTTGTCCGGAAGTTTATTCTTCGTCAATTGGAGATCAAAAGAAAAAATATCTATGCCCTCTTTGGTGAAGGAAGCCGTTTTGCGCTGGAAGCAGGAGGCGTCTTGACGGTATGAAAGGGCAACAGAAAGAATTAAAGGGAATTTTTTGGATACTATTTGCCGTTTTTCTTGTTTTCTTATTGATCCCGTTTTGTTTGCTGTTTGGTAAATCGTTTTGGGATGACGGCATCACCGGCACGTTTTATCACTCGGTGCTACAACAGAAGGATTTTTTTACGGCTTTATGCAATAGTTTTCAAGTGGCTGCGGCCGCAGCCGCCACCGCCACGGTGTTGGCGTTTTTGGTGGCCTATGCTGTGCATTATACGTTATTGCCCTCTCGTTTCAAAGGGTTTCTCCGCTTTGTGGCCACATTGCCCATGTTTTTGCCAACCATCACCTATGGCTTTGCCATCATCTATTCCTTCGGCAAGCAGGGGTTATTGACCCGGATATTGGGCAGGCAGTTTTTTGACCTGTACGGGTTTTGGGGCCTTTTTTTGGGCTATGTCATCTATACCATTCCGGTGGCTTTTTTGCTGCTTCATAATACCATGAAGTTTGTGGATAAGAAAACGTTCCTTGTCTCCAAGACCATGGGAGACCGAGCCATTTCCACGTTTTGGGTGGCCGTGGTGCGGCCGCTTTTGGGCACCTTTGCAGGGGCGTTCATTCAGGCTTTTTTCCTCAGCTTTACGGACTTTGGGATACCGGCTTCTGTAGGCGGCAACTATGATGTGATTGCGACGATGCTCTATAACCAAATGTTGGGCGGGATACCGGACTTTCACCGGGGCGCTGTCATTGCCATTTGTATGTTGATTCCGTCAGTGGTCAGCATCCTTTTGTTACAGCTTTTGGAACGATGGAATATTCGTTATCAAAAGATCTCTCAAGTGGAATTGAGCAAAAATAGGGTAAGAGACTTGGGATGGGGCTTGGCCGGCCTGGCGGTGGCGGTGTTCCTTTTATCGGTGTTTGCGGTGATTTTCGTGGTTCCGTTTGTGGAAGAGTGGCCCTATCGGACTGGCTTTTCTTTGGAACATGTCATGGAAGTGGGCAGCGATTCCGAGTTACTGCAGGTTTATGTACATTCTCTTCTTTTGGCCGCAGCAACAGCGTTTTTTGGTACATGGCTTTCCTATGGGGCAGCACTCATTACGGCCAGAAGCACCCTGGGGGCCCGGTATAAAAAAGTGGTGGAAAGCTTGGCATTGATGACCAATGCCATTCCGGGGATGGTCCTTGGCGTTGCCTATTTGTTCGCTTTTTCCGGCACCAGTTTACAAAACACGTTTTTGCTGATGATGCTTTGTAATATCGTCCATTATTTTTCCACGCCGTATTTGATGATGAAAAATGCTTTATCCAAGCTCAATGCCGGGTGGGAAACGACGGCGATGCTGATGGGGGATAGCTGGACCAAAACCATTTTCCGCGTCGTCACCCCCAATGCACTGCCAAGCCTTTTGGAAGTGTTCAGTTATTACTTCATCAACGCCATGGTCACCATCAGCGCATTGATTTTTATTGCCGGTGCCAGAACCATGGTTTTGACGACGATGATGAAACAACTGCAATATGTCAACCGGTTTCACGAAGTGTTTGTGTTGTCGCTGTTGATCTTAGCCACAAATCTAGCGGTAAAAGCGGGACTTTCCCTGCTTGCCAAACACCGTTGGAATCATAAAAAAGAGAAAAGAGAAAAAGGAAGGGATTTTGTATGATGTGGAAAAAAGTAGTAGCATTGGGCATGGCAGGGACCATGGCCGCTTTGGGCCTGGCAGGCTGTGCCTCCTCCGATGCAAAAGGGGAACAGGTTGTGATCTATTCCAATGCAGACGAGGAAGCCGTGGCCGCATTGGAACATGCCTTGGATGCAAATGGATATGAAGGGCAGTATGTGATTCAAACCTATGGCACCTCAGAACTGGGTGGAAAGCTGATGGCAGAAGGGACCAATTTGGAAGCCGATTTGGTGACCATGAGCACATTTTATTTGCAAAGTGCCCAGGAACAAAACCAGATGTTTTTACCCTTGGAGTTTGAAGTCAATACATTGGAAGAAGTGCCAGACTATACGGCGCCCATTACTTCCCAAGAAGGGGCCATTTTGATCAATACCGAGTTGATAGCGTCGGAAGGATTGACGGTTCCCACTTCTTTAAAGGATCTGACAAAAGAAGAATATGCAGGGCAAATTGCTGTTACGGATATCCAGTCTTCTTCTACGGCGTGGCTTTTGATTCAGGCCCTGGTGGAGGCCTACGGAGAAGAGGAGGCAGGGCAAGTGCTCTCCGGCATTTATCAAAATGCGGACGCCCATATTGAAACCTCCGGTTCCGGGCCGTTAAAGCTGTGCCGTGCGGGTGAAGTTGCCATTGGCTTTGGCCTGCGCCATCAGGCCGTGGCCGATAAGGCCGAAGGCCTTCCCATTGACTTTGTGGACCCAGAAGAAGGAAACTTCTCTTTGACCGAGTCCATTGCCGTTTTGGATAAGGGCGACAAGACCAATCCTTTGGCCATGGAAATGGCCCAATGTATGGTGGAAAACGCCAGAGAAGAGTTGTTGGAAAGCTATCCAAACCCTCTTTATGAAGGCGAAGAAGCCGACCCACAAAACCAATCGGCTTATCCCAAAACATTTGCAGAACCTCTGACCCTGGAACTGTTCCAGGCACATCAACAATTATCGGAAAATGCAAAAGGTTAAAGGAGCATAATGATGAAAAACAGTTATAAATTATTGACCCCAGGGCCACTGACCACAACCGATACGGTCAAAGAAGAAATGTTGGTGGACCGTTGTACCTGGGATGACGATTACAAGGCCATGACACAAAAAATCCGGGCCCAGCTATTACAGCTGGCCCATGTGTCGCCGCAGGAGTATACGGCTGTTTTGATGCAAGGCAGCGGCACCTTTGGCGTGGAAAGTGTGCTGACCAGCATCATTGGTCCAGAGGAACAAGTTTTGATTTGTTCCAACGGGGCCTATGGGAAACGGATGACGGAAATTTGCGAGCACAGCGAAATTTCTTATCTCCATTATGAAGAGGCCTATGATACCATCCCCGATGCACAAAAAGTCCGTCACCTGTTGCAAGAACACCCCTCCATCACCCATGTGGCCATGGTCCATAGCGAAACAACCAGTGGTATTTTAAATGATATTGCTGCCGTGGGAGAGGTGGTAAAAGAAGCCGGACGCACGTTTCTTGTGGACGCTATGTCTTCTTTTGGCGGCGTGGAAATCCCTGTGGCCCAATGGGGCATTGATTTTTTGATTTCCAGCGCCAATAAATGTATCCAAGGCGTTCCGGGATTTTCCTTCATTCTCTGTAAAATAGACAAATTGATGGAGAGTAAGGGCAAAGCCAGATCGCTGTCGCTGGATTTATACGAACAATGGGAATGTATGAACAAGGATGGCAAATGGCGTTTTACATCACCCACCCATGTGGTGTTGGCCTTTTCCAAAGCATTGGATGAGTTGATGGAAGAGGGGGGCATCCCGGCTAGACACGCCCGCTATGAAAATAACAATCGCCTTCTGATCGAACAAATGCAGCAACTGGGCTTTTCCACCTACTTAAACGGCAACCATCAAGGGCCAATCATCACCACCTTTTGCTATCCAAAGAATCATTCCTTCTCCTTTGCAGAATTTTATGCCTATATCAAAGAGAGAGGCTATGCCATCTATCCAGGCAAACTGACTGAACTGGACACCTTCCGGATTGGGAATATCGGCGAAATTTATCCCGAGGATATCAAAGCGTTGGTGGAGATCATCGCATCATTTTTAGAAGAACAAAAGGAGACGAGAGCATGATTGAGGCAGTAATTTTGGACTGGGCCGGGACCACCATCGACTATGGCTGTTTTGCACCGGTGCAGGCCTTTATAGATTCATTTTTCCATTTTGGCGTGGAAGTGACCGTGGAAGAAACGAGAAAACCCATGGGAATGTTAAAAAAAGACCACATCCGCACCATGTTTCAAATGGAACGCATTGCAGAGGCATGGCGCCAAAAACAGGGCAGAGATTGGACAGAAGCGGATGTAGAAGCCGTTTATGGACAGTTTGAAACAAAACTGTTTTCCATCTTGGAACAATATACTACCCCAAAACCAGGGGTGCTGGAAACGGTGGCTGCACTGAGAGCGCGGGGAGTCAAAATCGGCTCCACCACCGGCTATACAGAACAAATGATGGACCTGGTGACGGCCAAAGCCGCCGAGCAAGGCTATGCCCCAGACTGTTGGGTCAGTGCCGAACAGGTGGGAGGAAAAGGGCGGCCGTATCCCTATATGATTTTTGAAAACATGAAACGCTTACAAGTGACAGACGTAAAACATGTGCTGAAGGTGGGGGATACGGTTTCGGATATCCAAGAAGGGCTTCGTGCCGGTGTCATCAGCATTGGCGTCATCGAAGGCAGTTCCGAATTGGGCTTAAGCGAAGCGGAATTTTCTTCGCTGCGGGAAGAAGAACGAACGGCACGGTGCAAAAAAGTGGCCGAAACCTTCCAAAAGGCCGGGGCCCATTTTGTACTCCAAACATTTTCTGATTTATTGACGCTGATGGATTTTCTTCCAAATTCCTTGGCGTAACACATTTTCTCCTTAAAATAAAAAAGAAGGGCCACCGGTTGATCCGGTGGTCCTTCTTTTGTTTTGTTGCAAAATGCAATGCAAGAAAACAAAGATACAAGGCTTTATTTTTGTAGATTCATTTTGGCATAAAGCAACGTGGAAGAAATGTCGCTGTGGCCCATCATTTCCCGCAGTGTTTCAATGTCACAGCCATTTTCCAGACGATGGCAAGCAAAGGAGTGACGCAACATTTGGGGCGTGATGTCTTTTTGGATGCCAGCCTTTTGGGCATAGCTTTTCAACAATTTCCAAAATCCTTGGCGCGACATGGGTTGTCCTGTATAATTCAAAAACAAAAAATCGTTTCCGTCGTTTCGATCCAGCATAGGGCGATACGTTTCCAAATAAAGCCGCAAAGCGGCAATGGTTTCGCCAGAAAGCGGAATGATACGCTCCTTGGTCCCGTCGCCACAAGTCAAGCAGCCGGCCGCCAAAGAAAGATCGGCACAGCGAATGGAAACCAGCTCTGTCACCCGCAGCCCCGTGGTGCAAAGCAGCTGCAGCATGGCCTTGTCTCTGGTTCCCTTCATGTCGTTTGGCTTAGGTTGTGCAAGCAAGCGCTCCATTTCTTCTGTCGATAAAATCTGGGGTGGATGTTTTTCCACCTTTGGCGCTTCATAACCGGAGACTGGATTTTCTTCCACCAAATGCTCCGAAAGCAAGAAATGATAAAAAGACCGGAGCGAAGCCGTGTTCCGGGAGATAGTGGCAGCAGAACGATTGGCCATTTCCAGACTATAGAGATAGGACATAACAATGGTTTTGGTGGCATCCGTCAACGCAGCAACCCCCATTTTTTGCGCATACAAAGAAAAGCAGCACAAATCTCTGCGGTAAGAAGCAATGGTATTGACAGACGCTTTTTTTACCTGGATCAGGTAATCTAAAAACGCTGAAATATAGGTATCCAAGAATAAAAACCCCTTTTTCCTCTTGATACAAGCATTATAGGACACAAAGAGAAAAATGTCGATAGCAAGGAGAAAAAAGTTTTGAGATTGTAAAAAAGTATGAAAAAAAACGTTGTTTTTTGGTCGTTATGATGAAAGCCAATACCAAAAACAGGTGGAAAGAAAGGTAAGGCAGAGGGAAAAGAGAAAGAAAATGGTATATTCCACATACTTTCGCTGTTTTTCCCGGGGCAAGGACGCCTTTTTGTTTTCTGGGTATAGGTAACGGGAAAAGGAAAGCAGTGCCGCTGCACTTCCCATGACCAACAAAGCGGCCAAAAAGGGAAGATAGTGAAAAAACAAAAGCAGATAGGCCGTGGGGTTTTCAAAACAGTTGGCCGCAACAACGCCAAACAAAAACCCGCAACAAACAAGAAGCGGCAGCACAAAAAACAGCCCAAAAGGGAAAAACCCCAGCAAAAAGGCACTGATGACCCATTTGCCCCGTTCGAAAAAACAATCCGAAAGGGTTTCGGGCACCGCCTGGGGCGTGCCTTGGCGCAGTACGCCAATGGAGACGCCAATGGCAAAACAAAGCCCGGCCGCCGCCAAAAAATAGAGAAAGAGCCGTTTTTCTTTTTGATATGGTTTCATCTTGTCTCCTCCTTTTCTCATACAAGCCTATGAAAAGGAGGAGATTTTAGAACCGTTTATTTTCCATAAGCGGCCAAAAGCCGGTCCATGGAAGAAGTGGCGTTTTCCATTAATAAATCCACAAGTACCAGCGCCGCCATAGCCTCTACCACCACAACGGCCCGGGGCACAACGGTGGGGTCGTGACGGCCATGGATGGAGAGGGAAAGGGGAGAACCTGTTTCGTCCACGGTGGGCTGGGCCTTGGCGATGGAGGGGGTGGGTTTAAAGGCCACGCGGAAAAACAGCGGACTGCCGTCGCTGATACCGCCCAATACACCGCCACTGTGGTTGGTTTCTTTTTGAATGGTCCCGTTTACAGCAGTGAAAAAGTCGTTGTTTTCAAAGCCGGTGGAGCAAGAAGCCGCAAAACCATCGCCCATTTCAAAGCCCTTGACGGCGCCAATGGAAAGCATGGCTTGGGCCAGGAGGGCATCCAACTTTTCAAACACCGGGGCCCCAAGGCCTGCCGGTACACCATCGACACGACAGCAAACCACGCCGCCGGCGGAGTTTTGGTCTTTTTTGCATTGTTCCAAAAACGTCGCCGCTTTTTCATAGGCCACTGCATCGGGCATACAAAGAGGGTTTTTCTTGATTTCTTCTTCTAAAAAGGTTTCACAACAGATGGGACCAATTTGACTGGTATAGGCCAAAAGGGAAATGCCCATTTCCTGCAACAATTTCTTTGCCACGGCCCCAGCTGCCACCCGGCTTAAGGTTTCCCGGCCGGAGGAACGGCCCCCGCCGCGATAGTCTCGAAAGCCATATTTTTTTGTAAAGGTATAATCGGCATGTCCTGGCCGAAAACAAGTGGCAAGGTTGCCATAGTCGGTGGAATGGTGGTCTTTGTTATAGACAATCATGGCAATGGGCGTGCCGGTGGTGCGGCCTTCAAAGACGCCGGAAAGGATGGTCACGGTGTCGGCCTCTTGGCGCATGGTGCCAAAGGGGTTTTGACCGGGGCGGCGGCGGTCCAGCTCTTTTTGCACGTCTTCTTCTGAAAGAAAAAGCCCCGCCGGGCAGCCGTCAATGGTAACACCCAAGGCCTTGCCGTGGCTTTCGCCCCAGGTGGAAATTTGAAATCGAGTTCCGAATATGGATCCAGACATGGTATCACCTCTTGTACAAGCATTTTGTTCAGCATAACATAAAATTTTCCGGCTGTAAATTTACTTTTTTGTCATTCCTTGCTATAATGGCCTTGGGTGATACTATGGTTATTGAAAGCAGTCAAAATAAAATCATCAAATTGGTCAAAGCACTGCAAACGAAAAAAGAACGGGAAAAGCAAAAACTGTTTGTGGCAGAAGGGGCCCGGTTTGTGTCGGAAGCGACAGAAGGGTGCCAGTTTTTTTTGCTGTCGGAATCTTTTGCCGCCACGGCCGATGTGGCGCAATATGAAAAAAAAGCGCCGGTCTATCTCACCAAAGACGCTTTATTTGAAACAGTGACAGAAACGGAGCACGCCCAGGGGGTGCTGGCCGTGGTCAAACAACCGGTTTTTGATTGCAACGAAGTGATTGCAAAGGCAGGAGAGCGAGGGTTTTTTGTGCTGGCCGAAGCCATGCAGGACCCAGGCAATTTGGGCACCCTCATCCGCACGGCGGCGGCCTGCGGCGTACAGGGGGTGTTTCTCACCAAAGGGACGGTGGATGTATACAACCCCAAAGTGCTGCGCAGCACCATGGGCGCCATTTTCCATGTGCCGGTGGTGCGGGATGTGTCGGCCAAGGACACCATTTCTTTGCTTCAACAGGCGGGCATTGCCGTCTATGCCGCCCATCTAAAAGGGGAGGGCTTTCCCTATGACTTACCGTTACAAAAGGGATGCTGCTTTGCCATTGGAAACGAAGCCAATGGCTTGCAAGAAGAAACAGCGGCCCTTTGCAACGCCTTGGTGAAAATCCCCATGCCGGGGCAGGCCGAAAGCCTCAACGCCTCTGTGGCGGCGGCAGTGCTGATGTATGAAGTGGTACGTCAGAGAATAGGAACAACCCAACCATAAAGCAAATTCCCAAGAAGAAACCATCGTTTTTGCTCTTTTCCTTTCTTCTTGGAAACGGCAATGGCAATCTTTCGAAGAAAACAACCGCAACAAAAATAAAGTGGCAGCAATCCTTTGTAGGTAAGGATTGCTGCCATTTTTGTTTTCTTAGGAAAATGCGCCAAAGGTTGGTTTTTTTACTCTAAAATGGTTGCCGAAAAATCAATGGAGCAATAGGGATTGCCGTCTTCTTTTGGTACCCGATAGGCACCGCTGCCTAAATAATCTTCGATGACCACATAGGCCTGCATCTCTACCCCATCCACCGTAAAAGAAAAATCGTTAAAAGCATAGGCTTGGATTTGTTTATCCACTGCCTGGGACCAAGTAAAATCAAAGGGATTTTTCTGTCTAGCGCCCACCAAGGAATAGGAAACAAGGAGCATTTCACTTTGGTTGGAGCTCATCAGATGGACCGGGTCTTCGTTTTCCGTAAAAAAAGAAACAGAACGAATATGGCCGTTTTCATCGGTATCATAGACAAAAGTAGGCTGTTGGCCGGTGAGGTTTGAAATCACAATCCTGTTTTCGGGGAAATCTTCTTCCCATTGGCCGTTTTCGTTTAATTTATGATAGGGATCGCCCTGAAAAAGCTTGATATAGTAATTGAAATTTTGGGAAAACTCTGCCACAGTCAAAGGACCTTTGTTGGGCGGCTGTAATTCGGAAAACGTAAAAAACAAAATAACGCTAAAAGAAGCCGCATAAGCCAACAAAAAAACCGCAATCCGGTATCCCTTTTTATCCTTTAAGGTTAAAACAGAACCTTCTTCCCAAGGCAAGGGAGCGGTTTTCAAGTCCTGATAACTACGATAGAGCCGATAGAGGCTATAGATGGGAATTTGAAACCCACAGCCATAGCGCAAGCTAAAAAAGCTGCGGTTTAAGGCCTGTTGCAAGGTCAATTTCTGGCCGTTTTCGCCTTCCACCCGAAAACCCCAAATGGCTTTACCGGGCGTTGCGGCAAAACGGGAAAGGCAAAGGGCGCCAAGGAGGAAATAAAGCACTAGGCTTGCAAAGGTATCCACCACATCCCACGCCCAGCTTTGGTTCACACTGGGAATAGAGGGAAGAAGCAGATGGCGCAAGGCAAGCCAAATCAGTTGGCAAATCCCCAAATCCACCCCAAAGGCAAAAAAGCGGCGCCAAGGGGCCTGCACCCGTTCCACCTGGTCGCCTTCTGGCACCAGGGCCGGCTGGGTTTCAAACAGCCGCAGATATTTTTCGGCGTCCAACTGGTCATAGGTGGTGCCATCGTCTTCCATTTGTTTGGAAACGTGTTGGGCCGCCGCCGTCTGCTCGGCCATGCGGGCCAAGGTCTGCTGGTGCTGGTGCAAAAAAGCTTGCAGCGAAAGGGGATTTTGCTGTAACTGCTTGATGTCCTCTAAAGACACTTGCAGCGCCCGCAATAATTTAATCCGCAGTAAAGTTTCCACGTCTTCCTCGGAATAATCTCGATAGCCGTTGGCAAGTCTTGCCGGGCACAGCAATCCTTCCTTTTCATAAAACCGAATGTTGGCCCGGTCCAAATGGCATCTTGTTTCCATTTCTTTGATTGTCATTGGCCTTCCTCCCTTCTTCTTTGCCCTCAGTATAAGGGGTAAGCTGCTTTACAGTCAAGAAAAAAGAGTCACTCAGGCAAAAAATAAGTTATTTTTTTCCTGTTTTTGGAAAACGAGTGTCCAAATGAAATTCTGCCACCCGTTTGGCGCTGTTGGCCAAAAGGGCCCAGGAGAGGACAGAGAGGATGGCCGCATTTTCATCGGTGCGGTTTTTTTGGATCTGCTGCAAAACGGTTTCAATGGCCAAAGGATTCTCGGCTGTGGTGGTTTTCAATGTTTTTTGAATGTCCAAGAAAGCATTGTATACATCATACAGCAAAGGCGCTTGCTCGTCCTGTTCCAATGCCTCGTTGATGGGCAAAAGCAGGGTATAAATATCGTTGATGGAAAGGACGCTTTTTAGATGGTAAATCAAAATCAGCAAAAGCACATGGCTGCGGCCGTATTTTTTCTTCTTCGGCGGCGGAAACAGCTTGGCTTTGGCATAGTTATTGATCATGGTTTTGGTCAAAATTTTGTCGTCCTCGTTGCGCTTATAGACCGAAAGCTTTGCCTCCATCAATGTGGTCACTTGGTCCATATAAAGCTCGATGGAGGGAATATCGGAAATTTCGATGACTTCCATTTGGCTAAGCAAATGGTTGCACGAAGGTATGGTACTTTCTGGCATCAGCAAATCACCCCAAATAAATCGTTGGCTTCCGGCGGAAATTGGCCGTTTTCGTCCCAATCTTCAAACATCCACACCGGTTCGTAAGTTTCCTCTTCGGTGGATGGTACTGGTTGCAATGGTTTTTCTTCCATGAAAAACACCTCCTGTCCTTATTATATAGTATGCAAAACCAGGTTTCAACCGTTTCTTTTTTAGAAACAGAAAGGAAAACAATCTGTTTTTTGGGGGAAAGAGGGGGTTTGATTGCTTTTTTTGCCTGTTTGCGGTATAATAAAATGCTGTCAAAATTCAGATGCAGAAAGGAGGAACCGATTTGGTTTTTCGTAAAGTTTTCTTTTTTTCTTTGGTTGTGACGGCGGCACTATCGATGAGTGCAGCTGTTTTTGGTTATACGCCACCCCAAACGGTGCAGGTGGGGTTGACCGCTTGTAAGACCAGCAGCAGCCTTTCTTTGGGCACAGGAGAAATCGAAGTTGGTACGTGGGTGAAAGATTCTTTTGAGTCGGAAGCCACCCTATCGGGAAACGGCAGCTTCACCGTCTCTGTCCCAACGCTGACCATGGTGGATGCCAACGAATATTATGGCAGCTATAAAAAAGCGCAGCGGGCCTGCGAAGATTTAGAGGATTTATGGGGCTATGATTTTGCCCCTGTGTATCAGGAACAGGAATTGTGGGGCGTTGCGGCCGTGAATTTGTCGGCAGAAAATGCCTCCCGGGCCAAGAACGATTTGAACAGCAATAAAACCATCTCCTCGGCGGTGTTATTAAGCGATAGCCGGGAGGTGATTGCCGTTTTGACCCAAAATGCGTCCCTTTGTGCCGCAGGAGAGAAGGCCACCTCTTTGGGCAGCTGCAGCTTCCGGGGTACGATTTCCTTTCTTCTTTCCGGCAGTACCATAACGCCGGTCAATACGGTACTTTTGGACGAATACTTATATGGTGTTGTGCCTTCGGAAATGCCTTCCAGTTGGGAAACAGAGGCGCTGAAAGCCCAGGCCGTGGCGGCCAGAAGCTATGCACTGACCCGTTTGACCGCCCATACCAGCGACGGGTATCAGCTTTGCGACTCCACCCATTGCCAAGTCTATATCGGCTATGGCCAAGAAAAAACATCCACCAACAACGCTGTGGATGAAACCAGTGGGGAAGTGGCCCTTTATAACGGTTCGCCCATCAATGCCGTTTTCTGTTCTTCCAGCGGCGGCGCCACCGATTCTGGCGTCAATGTTTGGGTCAACGAAGTGCCTTATTTGCAGGCCGTGCCGGAACTGGTGGACGAAGGGGTGGAAAGCTGGAGCCGGACGTATACGGCCTCTCAAATCTCCTCTTTTTGTGCATCGGCCGGAAAACCGGTGGGCGAAGTGCAGGACGTGCAAATTACGGCCACCAACCCCTATGGACGGGTGCAGGAATTGACGGTGGTTGGCACAAGCGGTACGGCTGTTTTCCAAAAGGAAGAAACCAGAACATTATTCCAATATTCTTCGGAAGGCAGTTTCCCAAGCCGGATGTATACCATCAATGGTCAAACATCGCTTTATACCCCTTCCACTCAAGCACCAACCCAAACGACCACCCAGACAACTACCCAACAAACGCCATCTGCCAACAGTACTTATGCCGTTTCGGCCAATGGCACAGAGGCTTTGCAGGGGAAGGACCATTATTTCCTGGGCTCTGACGGCAACATGGTACAAAGTAATTTGGACGAGCCATTTGTATACCAAAACGGCCAAAGCAACAGCTTTTCCATCAGCCTTGCGCCATCCCATGTCTTTTTGGCCGCAGAAAAAACCTATACCTTCACCGGCAAAGGCAATGGCCACGGCGTAGGCATGAGCCAATATGGTGCCAATGCCATGGCAAAGGCCGGGTATGACTACATTGATATTTTAACCCATTATTATACAGGAATTACCGTAGAGTAGGAGAAAACCATGAAAACTTCGGATTTTAATTATCATCTGCCGGAAGAATTGATCGCCCAAGAACCTTTGGCCGACCGCGCTTCCTCCCGGCTGATGATATTGGACAAAGAAACAGGGGCCATCGAGCACCGCCATTTTCGGGACATCAAAGAGTATCTGCGTCCCGGGGATTGCTTGGTGTTAAACGACACCAGAGTGATGCCGGCCCGCCTCATTGGCGCAAGAGAAGACACCGGCACCAGAGTGGAGTTTTTGCTTTTGAGCCGCAAAGACATGGATACCTGGGAAGTGCTGACCTATCCTGGCAAAAAAGCCCGTCCGGGACACCGGGTATCCTTTGGGGACGGGAAACTGGTGGGAGAAGTCATGGACGTGGTGGAAGGCGGCAACCGCTTGGTGAAATTCACCTATGACGGCGTGTTTGAAGCAGTGTTGGACGAATTGGGCGAAATGCCTCTGCCGCCTTATATCACCCATAAATTAGAGGACAAAGAACGGTATCAAACGGTTTATGCCAAACATACCGGCTCTGCCGCGGCCCCCACGGCCGGGCTGCATTTTACGCCCCAGCTGTTGCAGGAGTTGGAAGAAATGGGCGTCATTTTGGCCCATGTCACCCTCCATGTGGGCCTTGGCACCTTCCGCCCCGTAAAAGTGGACGATGTGCAAAACCATGAAATGCACAGCGAATATTATGTGGTGGAAGAAGCAGAAGCAGAAAAAATCAACGAGGCCAGACGAAAGGGCGGCCGGATTGTTTCCGTCGGCACCACCTCCACCCGTACCTTGGAATCGGTGACCGACGAAGATGGCGTTGTCCATGCCCAAAGCGGGTATACGAAGATTTTCATTTACCCTGGCTATCGGTTTAAGGCCATCGATTGTCTGATTACCAATTTTCATCTTCCAGAAAGCACGTTAATCATGCTGGTTTCGGCCCTGGCCGGAAAGGAACATGTGCTCCATGCCTATGAAGTGGCCGTGGAAGAAAAATATCGGTTCTTCAGTTTTGGCGACGCCATGTTCATTCAATAAGGAGGGAAGGCATGTATCGACTGGTGGTTTCTGACATTGACGGCACGTTGGTGGACAAGGAGGGAAAACTGCATCCCGAGACCATCGCCGCCGTCCGCCGTATCCAACAAAAAGGCATCCTCTTTACCGTTTCCACCGGGCGAAACATCAAAAAAGCCTTGCCCATCGCCAAGGCGTTGTCTTTGACGGTGCCGTTTTTCTGCATTGATGGCATTTTGGCTTATGATTTGCAGCAAAAACAAATCCGCTGGGGTGCCAAGCTGGAACAAAGCCAGGTGGAACAACTGATTGCCATTGGAAAAGAGGAAGGCACGTTTTTAGAACTCAACGACGGATTTCGGTATTATAAATATTTGCCCGAAAAGCGTCACGAAGCCTTTGATTTTTATAATTCCCATACGCCCTGGGGGCGATTCAAAAGCTATCTGGGCGGGGTGGAGTATGTGAAGCGGCCGGAGGACTTGCTGCGCTATGGAGAAAATGCCTTTCAGGTGGTGCTGGCGGAAGAAAAGGAAAAGGCCAAGGCCGTCAGCGCCCGGGTGAAGGCGGCCGGCATTGGCGATATCGAAGTACGGGACCATTTATGGGACGAATTTTTGTTTATCAACCGCACCGGCATGGGAAAAGAGCGGAGTATTCGGGTCTTAACGGAACATTATGGCATTTCTCCGGAGGAAGTGGTGGCCTTTGGGGATGAAAAAAACGATTTGGATTTGCTCCAGGCCGCAGGCCTTGGCGTGGCCATGGGAAATGCGGTGGAGGATGTGAAAGCCTGTGCCGATGCCATTGCCCCCACCAACGACGAAAATGGTGTAGCGGCCATGCTAAAAAAATTATTTTAACGAAGGCTGTTTGAAAAGCAGTTTCCTAAGAAGAAAACATAATTCGGGGTTTTTCTTGCTTTCTTCTTGGAAATTGCGATAGCAGTCTTCAAAAGAAAACATCCTTTCCAAAAATAGGATATCTGAAATTCTTTGTATTTCCAAGATTTAAGATAGTTTCGTTTTCTTATGAAGCTGCGCCAAAAGGGAGGTCTTTTTTTGGACTTATTTGAATATAACCGACAACAGCAGATGAAAAAAGAGGCGCCGCTGGCGGCCAGGATGCGGCCAGACACGTTGGAAGAATTTGTGGGCCAAAGCCATATCATCGGCAAAGATAAGTTGTTAAGCCGTGCCATCGAGGCCGACCGCTTAAGCTCCATCGTTCTCTATGGCCCGCCGGGCACCGGCAAAACCACCTTGGCCAAAATCATTGCTAATACCACCAAAAGCGCCTTTGAACAACTGAACGCCACCACCGCCGGCATGAAAGAAATCAAAGAAGTGGTGGACCGGGCCAAAATGCGCATCGGCATGAACGGGGAAAAAACCATTTTGTTCATCGATGAAATCCATCGCTTCAACAAAACCCAGCAAGACGCCCTCTTGCCCCATGTGGAGGAGGGAACGGTGATCTTGGTGGGGGCCACAACGGAAAACCCTTATTTTGAAGTGAATAAGGCTTTGGTGAGCCGTAGTATCATTTTTCAGCTGATGCCCTTGGAAACGGAGGATATTGCCACCCTCCTGCGCCGGGCTGTGAAGGACGAGGAAAAAGGCTTTGGTTATTTGAAAATTGACTTGCCGGAAGAAAGCGTGCTCTTCTTGGCCGACCGGGCCAATGGTGATGCCCGCGCCGCCTTAAATGCCTTGGAACTGGCGGTGCTGACCACCAGAGAAGACGAGCAGGGGGTCATTGCCATTCCCCTGGCCGTGGCGGAAGAATGTATCCAAAAACGGGCGTTACAATATGAAAAAGACGGGGATAACCATTATGATACCATTTCGGCCTTCATCAAAAGCATGCGGGGCAGTGATCCGGACGCGGCGCTGTATTACTTGGCCAAAATGATCTATGCCGGGGAGGACCCCAAGTTTATTGCCCGCCGGGTAGTCATCTGCGCCAGCGAAGATGTGGGAAACGCCGATCCCCATGCCCTGCAGGTGGCCATGGCGGCGGCAGAGGCGGTACAGTTTGTGGGGATGCCGGAAGGAAGGATTCCCCTGGCCCAGGCGGTGACTTATGTGGCCAGCGCCCCCAAAAGCAACGCCGCTTACATGGGCGTGGAAAAGGCCATGAGCGATGTAAGAAATATCAAAATCAAATCAGTGCCCAATCATTTAAAAGACGCCCATTACGGCGGCGCCAAAGAATTGGGCCACGGTTTAACCTACAAATACGCCCACGATTTTCCCGGGCATTATGTCAAACAACAATATCTGCCCGATGAATTGGTGGGCAAAATCTATTATGAACCAACGGAAAACGGTGTGGAAAAACGCATCGGGGAACATTTGCGTCGCCTGAGAGAACAAGGCGAATAGAAAGAGGGAAATTATGCGATATATCAATGAACTGCGGGAAGGGGAAAGTGTGGTTGGACACTACCTTTGTAAAACGAAACAAACCCTGAAATCCAGAGCCGGCAAAAGCTATTTTTCTTTGAAGCTGCAGGATAAAACCGGCACCATCGACGCCAAAGTTTGGGACCTCAATAACGAAATCAAAAGCTTTGAAGAAAACGATTTTATCAAAATCGACGGCACGGTTCTGATTTATAATAACGAACCTCAGTTAAACGTCCGCCGCATCCGCAAAAGCATGGACGGGGAATATGACCCCATGGACTATATCCCAAGCACGGAAAAAAATATTGATGTGATGCTCAAAGAATTGCTGGGCTATATCGACACCATCCAGGATCAATACATCAAGGCCCTGCTGCAGGAAATTTTCCTCAAAGACGAAACGGTGAAAAAATGCTTCCGCACCCATTCTGCCGCCCGCACCATGCACCATAGCTATTTGGGCGGCCTGGTGGAGCACACGTTATCGGTGACGCAGATTTGTGATTTTATGGCCGGACGTTATAAAAACGTCAATCGGGATTTGTTGGTGGCCACGGCCATGCTTCATGACGTGGCAAAAGTACGGGAATTATCCCAATTTCCCACCAACGACTATACCGACGAGGGCCAGCTTTTGGGCCATATCGTCATCGGGGCCGAAATGATTCACGAAGCGGCTTCCAAAATCGACGGGTTCCCCAAAACCCTGGAAAACCTCATGAAACACAGTATTTTGGCCCATCACGGGGAATATGAATATGGTTCGCCAGAACTGCCCAAAACCATTGAAGCCTTCATTTTGCATTGCGCCGACAACATGGACGCCAAAACAAAGGCCATGGAAGAGGCCATCGCCGGCAACACCAACCAAGGCGAATGGGTGGGCTATCAGCGGATTATGCAGCGCAATATCCGTACATCCGTTTATTAAAGGAGGCAGGGCATGAAGCAAAAAGCGCCGGTAGAAAAAAACCAAGTCTATGAAATGACCATCACCGGGCAGGGCAGCGAAGGCCAGGGCATTGGCCGGGTAGATGGGTTTGCCGTTTTTGTGCCAGATGCACTGCCGGGGGAAGTGGCCGATGTAAAGATTTTGAAGGTGCAAAAACAGTTTGCTTATGGAAAAATCGAAACGCTGAAAATCACATCCCCAGACCGAACGGAGCCAAAATGTCCTCTGGCCCGCCGCTGTGGCGGCTGCGCCTTGCAGCACATGACCTATGATGCCCAACTGCGCTTTAAAACCCAAAAGGTAAAGGATGCCATCCATCGTATTGGCGGCTTAACCCATGTGGAGGTAAAAGACTGCATCGGCATGGAGACGCCCTGGCATTACCGCAACAAAGCCCAGTTTCCTGTGGGAAAGGGAAAAAATGGGATTGAAATTGGCTTTTATGCCAAAGGCAGCCACCGAATCATAGATACAGACCATTGTCTGATCCAGCACTCCATCAATGATGTGGTGGTGGAGGTGGTGCGCCAATTTTTGGAACAATATGGCATTTCCATCTATGACCAGGAGCAAAAAAAAGGCTTGGTCCGCCATATTTTAACCCGCGTCGGTTTCCAAAGCGGCGAAGTAATGGTCTGCCTGGTGGTAAACGGTAATCATTTGCCCCATGGGGAAGTACTGGTGAAGGCGTTGAAAGAGCGAGTACCTGGCCTGGTTTCTGTGGTCTTAAACGAAAACAGGGCCCACACCAATGTCATTTTGGGCCCCAAAATTCATCTCCTTTGGGGTAAAACCACCATCACCGACAAAATTGGTGAAGTGCAGTTTGAAATTTCGCCCCTGAGTTTTTATCAAGTGAACCCTGTGCAAACAAAGCGGTTGTATGAACTGGCGGTGGAGCAGGCCGGCCTAAGCGGTAAGGAGCGGGTGCTGGACCTCTATTGCGGCATTGGTACCATTTCCCTGTTTTTGGCCCAAAAGGCCAAAGAAGTGTTGGGGGTGGAAGTGATTGGCGAAGCCATTGCCGATGCCAAGCGCAACGCCCAGTTAAACGGCATCACCAACGCCCGTTTCCGGGTGGGTGCCTCCGAAGACGTCATTGGTCTTTTGGAGCAAGAAGGATTTGCGCCGGATGTGGTGGTCATCGATCCGCCAAGAAAAGGCTGCGATCCTTTTGTCATTGAAACCATTGCCAAAATGGCGCCACAAAAGGTGGTTTATGTCTCTTGCGAACCATCTACCATGGCCCGGGATTTGAGATTATTCCATCAATTGGGCTTTGTGGCAACGGAGGCCACCCCAGTGGATCAGTTTGGACAGAGTTTTCATGTAGAAACCGTGGCCCTATTGACAAAAGAAAAGCCGATTTGAGAAAAAAAGATTTTACGCCATTTGCTTTTCAATCCTTTGAAAATCCCACGACAATCAGAATTTATTTATAGACAGTTTCAAACGGGACAGCCCCCAAAGAAATTTGTCGTATGTAAATAGAAATAAGCTCTATTATTTTTTTGAATGAAAGGAATTATGTAATGAAAAAACGAGTGCTATCTTTTGTGTTATTATTGGTCCTGCTTACGGCCTGCTCCCCGCAGACAGAGCCTGCGGATACGGAAGTGACGGCAGACACAACCGCTACTTTTACAGACGAAATGAAGATCCCCTACCAAAACGATCTGGACCCAGAAGATGGCGCGGACAATGTGGAGCGGGAAGGAGATCGCCAAAACAGTCCCTACTTTACAAGCCTGGACTATTATAACATGGAAAGCACAGATACACTAACCATCATTCCACACTTTAAAACCCAACAACAGACAAGCGAGTGGTCCTGTGGTTTAAGTGCAATGGTTATGGTTTTAGAGCACTATGACTATTGGGGGATGAGACAGAAGAATCCCTGGCCCAAATGCGCTCCAATGGCCTGGAAGCAGAAGGCACCACCTTAAAAGATGTGGTAACCATTTTGGAAACGGTGACCGGCAGAGAAACGGAAAGCACTTACGACTATCCAGGGGATCAGATTTATGAGTTTATGACATTAGATCAGATTCAAACCTATCTGAAAAATGACCAACCAATCATGGTGGCTTGGAATGATTGGGGTGGACATTGGCAAGTCATTATTGGATATGACACCATGGGTACAGAAACGTATGGAGACGATGTGATCATTGTGGCGGATTCTTATGATACAACGGACCACAACCAAGATGGCTATGGTGTTTACCCGGCCGAAAGATTTTACTATAATTGGACCATGTATGATTTCTTTGAAGACTATGGCGTTGAGGAAAGAGATTTCCTGTTTTGTGTTTTAAAATAAGATTAAAATCCGTTTTTGAAAGAGGCCTTTCAGGTTAAGGTTTTTTTTAGAATCAAAGAGAAGAGGGATTTGGGGCAAGAGGACGACCAAATCCCTTTTTTGATCCGATGGATTGCAAGATTTCGATGGGATAAAAAATATTTCAAAAAGGATATGGTATCCTCTTTTCTCACGAATCATGGAACCAAACTATTCGTTTTGACGCATAGTTTTTTCTTCCTTGCTCTAGGCCATGACACAAAAAATTCGTTTTCTGCCATTACATTTGTTTTGAAAACGCAAATTTGGAGGCATCTCCCAATCCATCAGAGGAAAATAAGAAAAAGATGCTTCTAAAGCAAACAGGTCTGGGGCAATTGCTCCAGGCCTTACCCTTTTTTGGGGTTAAAATGAGTAATAGTCTGATCCGTTTTTTTATTATATAATAGGGATAGCATCAAAATCAAAAAACGTAAAACACAATCCCGCTTCAGCAAGAAGCATTTTTACGTCAAGCCAGCACAACCTATTGTTTCACAAAAAGAAATACCGCTTGATCAAAACAACCATAGTTCGCCTGTAAAGTACATCAGGTGGCTTTGACTTGTTCTTGTTTCCAATAAGAAAGTGGTGGTCTAGCAAGAAAGAAGGGAAAACATGAGAAAACGATTATTTTCAGCATTTCTTTGTTTGTGCATGATGGTATCTTTCCTGCCATCCATGGCATTTGCAGGCGATACAGACGGCACTAGTTACGTCGGCGGCCTGTGTGAACACCACGTCCAGCACGATGACACTTGCGGCTACAGCGAGGGGACAGCAGAAGTGCCATGCAACCATGTGCACACGGAGGAGTGTTACCAACTGGTGACAAACTGTGTACATGAGCATACAGAAGAATGCGATCGAGAAGGCAGCGAAGAACCTGACGTTTGCAGCCACCAATGCAGCGAAGAAACTGGCTGTATTGGAAAGGAACTGGACTGCAAGCACGAACATGACGAAGTTTGCGGTTATGTTCCGACCACAGAGGGGACACCTTGCACTTATGTATGCGAAATCTGTAATCCTCCAGTAACAGAAGAACCAAAGTGTATCTGCCAAACAAAATGCACCGAGGGCAAAAACAATGCTGATTGCCCCGTATGCGGGGAAGAAGGAGATATTTCTGCCTGCATAGGAGCGGAAAAGGCAGAAGAACAAAAGTGCATATGTGAAACAAAATGTACTGAGGAAGAAGTAAACAAAAATTGCCCCGTATGCGGCGAAAGCGGTGCCATTTCCGCCTGTTTAGGAGAAGAAAAAACAGAAGAACCTCAGTGCGTATGTGAATCCAAATGCACCGAGGACGAAAGAAACGAAAATTGCCCCATATGCGGCGAAAGCGGAAAGATAGATGGCTGCGTGGGTGCGGCAATGATGCTGACATTCAAGGGTGCAAGGGCGATTACGCCAACAAGTCCAGAAGGCGTAGGTACAAAAGACAACCCTTACCAAATCAAAACAAAGGAAGAACTTTACTGGTTTGCGGAACTGGTAAACGGCACATTGACCGATGATAATGGTAATCCTATCCCAGCCGACACAGACGCATGTGCGGTTCTGACGAAAAACATTACAATCAATGAAAATGTGCTGAATACTGACGGCAGCCTGAACAGCGGCACATTTGAACCATGGACGCCAATGGGCAACGAAACCGACCCATACACCGGCACATTTGACGGCAATGGACACACCATTTCCGGGCTGTATCTAGATATCGTTGAAAGTTCAGAGAAATATCTATACGCCGGATTATTTGGCTATAGCACTGGCACAATACAGAACGTAAATATCGATGACACCTATATCAGTGTCGTAGTACAAAACAATGAGTATTATGATTGCCTATATATCGGTGGTATCTGTGGATATAGTAATGGTGCGATCGTAAACTGTGATAATGACGGAACTGTAACAGCGGAAGCAACTGGAGAAGTAAATGTCGGTGGCATTTGCGGAAAGAGTGACGGAACAATAACCGACTGTACGAACCTAGGAGATATCAATGGGAAAAGCGTAGAGGAATGTATCTATGGTGGCGGTATCTGTGGGTACAATGATAATAACGGAACGATAACTGGCTGTACAAACGAAGAAAAAGTTACAGTAAACGGCAATCGGTACAGCGAAGGTGGCGGTATCTGTGGAGAAAGTTACGGCGGAACGATTAGAGATTGTATCAACAGAGGGAATGTCAGCGCAGAAAGCACTAATGCAGGTGCCGATGCCGGTGGTATCTGTGGAATAAATAGAGGTTTTATAGAAAACTGCAGCAGCCAAGGGGATATCATGGCTATAGGTGATGAGTGGACTTATGCTGGCGGCGTATGCGGAAGTAATTACGACGGTAATGTGATAACCTGCAGTAGCCAAGGAAATATTACCTGTATAGTGAAAGGTGATGAGGCTTCCCGTGCCGGTGGTATCTGTGGAATAAATAGAGGTAATATAACAGACTGTAGCAGCCAAGGAAATGTCAGAGCAGGGGGCAAGGGGAAAATCACTGCTGGCGGTATCTGTGGGTATAATAATGAAGAAGGAAATGTAACAAACTGCACTAGCCAAGGAAATGTTACAGCACAAGGAGAAGAAGATTCCAATGTCGGCGGTATATCTGGAAGTAATGCAGGAAAGATCACAAACTGCAGCAGCCAAGGAAACATTAAAGCAGTAGGAATTACAGAAGCCTATGCTGGCGGCGTTTGTGGAGAAAATTATGGAGAAAAGGAAATTACAAATTGTAGTAGCCAAGGAGATATCATGGCAGAAAGCAATGAAAAAGCCTATGCCGGTGGCATTTGTGGCTATAACACCGCACCGTGGGGTGATGAGACAGTCATCCCCATCATCACAAGCTGCATCAGCAATGGGAATATCACAGCATCAGGCACTGGTGAGTGCTATTGCGGCGGTGTTAGTGGATATAACCACAAAAATGGGATCATCCAGGACTGCTATTTTATGAAAATAGATGGGCTGGATGGAATCGGGAAGAATGACGGCAGTGAAACCCAAGGGATAGAACCAAAGCAGGCGAAAAGCTTTTCCTCTGGCGAGGTGGCATGGCTTTTGAATCATGAACAGGAGCCGCACCAGTGGGTGCAGAAGCTGGGCAGTGAAAAAATGCCAAGACCTATCATGGCCGAGGAGGATGCGCAGGATGATGTGGTACAGGTAACAGCGGAATTTCCAAACGAGGTAAAAGAAACGGAACTCTATTATGCCAATGTGGATTGTAGTCTGCTGGATTATCCAGGCAAAGAGGACGGAACCTATTATGTTTTCTTTCAAGAACCATCCTTCACAACGCCCCTGGACATCCACACAGAAGTATACCATCAAGATAGAACAATCTACGCAAAGAAAGGAATTGCCGTAACAAAAATCGTATTAGATAGGGAAAACGAATCGTTATATATAGGCGAAACGGTGAAACTTCTTGCCAATGTTACGCCGTCAGATGCTTCAAACCTGGCCTTACATTGGAGCAGCAGTGACAGTACTGTGGCAGAGGTGGACCAAGAAGGCAATGTAAAAGCGTTAAAGCCAGGAACGGCTATCATCACAGTAGAAGCTTCAGACGGCCAGGGGGCAAAGGCACAGTGTACCGTCACCATACGGAAGAAATCCTCCAGCGGCAGTGGCTCCCCTTCCTATTATTACATCACCTTTGACACCAACGGCGGCGAAGAGATGGAAAAATTGATGAAGTTGGAGCAGACCGACATTGACATGGACGAATACATCCCTGAAAAAGAGGGCTATGTCTTTGTAGGTTGGTATCGGGATGCAGACTTGGAAGAACCCGTGGACGAACTGGAATTGACCGGAAACATGACCCTTTACGCAAAATGGGAAAAGGTGGAGGAAGAAGAAACAAAAGAAGAGATGGAAGAAACGGAAGAAACCACAAAAGAAACTTTTAGTGATGTATCAGAAAACGACTGGTATTTTGATAGCGTAAACTATGTGGTTGAAAAAGGCATTATGAGCGGCATGGGTGACGGAACATTTCATCCAAACCTGCCTTTTACAAGAGAAATGCTGGCCGTGGTACTTTATCACATGGAAGGCCAACCAGAAAACCATGGCGAAAGTGGATTTACGGATGTAAAAAGCGGCATGTGGTACACAGACGCCATTCTCTGGGCAAAGGAAAACGGCATTGTGGCCGGATACGACAACGGCACCTATGGCGTAGGCGATACCATCACAAGAGAACAATTTGCGGCCATCCTTTACCGTTATGCCTCCTTGAAAGGCTATGACATCACCCAAGGCGGCATGGCAGCAAAAGAATTTTTGGACTATGAGCAAATTTCTGATTATGCAAAACCTGCGGTATCTTGGGCAGTCAATGCTGGTATCATCAGCGGCATGGGCGACGGTACCCTGGTTCCACAGGGCAAAACCACAAGGGCAGAAGCTGCAACGATGCTAATGCATTTTTATGGAGCCATCGTAGAAAGCTGATTTCTGAGCTACTTTGTCCATCCAACATTTCAGGCAGTGAGATCAAAAAATCTCACTGCCTTTTTGTATCAGAAAGCCAACGGATTGGTTGTCATCAAAAAAGACCGGAAAGGCCTGCAAGCGCCAGGCACAAGATGGCCTAAAACCACTCGCTTTTTTTCATCGGGATTCGGATTGGATCAAAACGGCTTCGTTTTTGGATTGAATATAGGAAACGACAGAGGGGAGGTCTTTTTGGTGGCCTGCAAAAAACTCCAACTGATAACGCTCGTTTTGATTGGTTCCAATGATCAGACTTTTGGCAAGGCCATAGGTTTTGCTGTAGTTTGCCGTTTTCAAATATTGAATCTGATCGATGGGTATGAGGGAAAGACGGCCCCCGTGGCGGCAGAGCAGCCAGTTTGAAAGCAGGTGGACCTCTCCCATATAAAGTTTGCAATACGGATGTGGACTTTGAAATTCTGCCTCCACTTGTTCTTGGTCGTAGGGAGATAGGCGGTGAAAAACAGCATCAAACTTTCGGATGCCTTTGATTGGCATAAGCAATGCTGCCTGGAAAAACAGAAGCACAGGGAGTAAGAAAAAATAGGGTGACAAATTCCCATAAAACACAAGATAGCACATGCAAACCGTCATTAGCAAACATAATTTCAAGATGCGCTTTCCTTCCTTTTGATAAAACATGCCGGCGATGCTTGTTTTTTTCTCGTCTGTCCAGATCGTTTCTGGCCAGGAAGAAATCGTTTTTTCTTTTTCTTCTGGAATTTCAAAGGAAAGGGTTTCTCCACGCAAAAGAGTCATTTTCGATGTTCCGCTTTTGGTGTCAAACATGATTTGGTATATACCGTTTTGTTCTGCACGGAAGGAAAAATGACCGGTATAGCTTCTTTTTCCTGTTTCTTGACAGACAATTCGTACATTGACAGACACATCGCCTGGTTGTGCATAAAACAAATAGCCTTTTTTCTTTTCCCCTTGGGGTGTTTTGTTTATGGCCAAGAGATTGGATCGGGTCCCTTTGGTGCTGTTGATTTCCGCTCTTTTTATGGCACAGTCGGAAGCAAAAAGCAAGATGATGGCGGCGCCAGGATATTTTTGGGGAAATGCTCTTGTTTTCCTTTTGGAAAGCTGTTGTTCCAAAAAACAAAGGAAGCAAAGCAGGGACACAAGGGAAAGAAGGATCAGAAATAATTCTTTGTTTGTCAACGGCCTTGTAAAAAGCGATGGGAGGTTGGATATCATATGGTTCTGCCTTTCTGATGAACAAAATCCATCTCGTATTTTAAAAATCATGATACCATAGGATCTGGTAAAATGGTACAAAATGGAACCTTTGCCCTAAAGGCGCCGAATGGTTGCTGAGAAAAAAAGATTGTGTTTTTCTGAAGATAAAATGTAATATATTTCCACTGCAAAAAAAATATCAAACAAAATAACAGCACAAGATCAAAAGTCATCGCTTCTCTTCGTTATGTCGCATAGTTTTTCGGCTCATCATGTATAGTGAAAAGACACAACAGAAATTGTGATATAAAGTAAAAAGTAGAAGAAACCGCAAGGATAGAAGGGGGTAGAATGCCCGAAAATTTAGGAAATTTTAAAAAAACGCCTCTTTTCTGAATCAAAGAATTTATGTCACGATTTGAAAAGAAACAAAAACAAAAATAACTAAAATGAAAAAAATCCTTTTAAGATTTCTCAAAATCATCACCCTTTTTTATAAGCCAAATGGGTGATAGTTTTTGTATTTTTTTTGTAGTATAATAAAAAAAACCAAATGAGTATGCCAAGAAAACAGCCAGGCATGCCCATAGGCCTTGACCGATAGGTTCCATTTTTGCTTTTCCTATTCATGGAAAGCTTACCATGTTTTGCTTGAAATAATGGAAAACGGGAGCCTAAAAAAAGAAAAAAAATGAAATGGGATGCGGCATGGATGTGCCGCTTTGTGATGGTGTTTGGAAGGATGTCTAAGCCTAAGAGGAAAGGCAAAGCCACTTTTTTGGTGATAGAACCTTGTTACAACCAGAGAGGGGGGCGGTTGAATTGACAGACGAGACATATTATCGCCGATATCTTGACGGCGACGAAACGGGACTGGATGAACTGATGAAAAAATATGGCAGCCCTTTGACGTTATATATCAATGCGTATTTGAGCGATATTCATGAAGCAGAAGATTTGATGATCGAAGCCTTTTCTTATCTGTTTACCAAAAAACCTCGCATTCGAGAAGGTGGATTCAAAGCATATTTGTATAAAACGGCGCGCCATATGGCACTGCGGTATAAGAGCAAACGACGGCCGGCCTTTGGTCTGGACGATTTGGCTTGTGAACCGGAAAGCAAAGTGCTGATTGAAGAAGTGGTAAAAACAGAGGAAAGGAATCAAATTTTACACTTTTGTATGGCACAATTAAATCCCAATTACCGAGAAGCGCTGTATTTAACGTATTTTGAAGGGATGAGCTATCAACAGGCGGCAGACATCATGAGGAAAAATGAAAAACAAATTACAAATATGATATATCGGGGAAAACAAAGTTTGAAAGAATTATTGGAAAAGGCGGGCATCTATCATGCGGAGTAACGAAGAGCGTGTTGCTGCGGTCAAAGCGCGGATTGCAGAAAAAGAAAATCAGAAAAAACGGCGTTTGGGCTATCTCATGACCGTGTCCTCTATGGCCGCTTGCATTGCGTTGATTATTGTTCTTTCCGGATTCATACCAGATATTATAAAAAAAGTCCCGATGGAGGGGATGCAAAAGTATACGGCCGCAGCCAGTATTTTTGGTAGTGGTGCAGAGTCCGGATATATTTTGATTGCGTTGATTGCGTTTGTACTGGGAATTAGTGTGACTATTTTCTGTTCCCGCATGCGTCATTATATAGATCGGAATAACCATGCACAGGGGGAGCAGGAGGAAAAGAATGATTGAGTTCATAGATAACCTGGTGCAGGTTTTGGTTACGCTCCTTTGCTGTTTTGTGTCCAGCTTTTTGTTTCATCAAAGCAGAAAGCAGGCTTATTTCCTCCTGGCTTGCTTTTTTGGCTGTTTTACTTTTTCGGGGGTTTATTGGACGCTCTATTATTTATTGTTTTTCGATACGCCACATATTTTTTATGTTTCTGAAATTGGGTGGTTCTCAGGTTTTATCTTATTAAACCTATTACAGTATACCCTTTCTGACCCAGAGGAACGGGTGTTTCGTACAAGATATTGTTGGATTGCGCTTTTGATAGGCATTCCGTGCTTGGTTTTTTATTGTTCGTTTGGAGATCTGCTATTTAACATTCTCATGACTGGAATTATGATTATAATTTCTTGGCATGCCATCAAAGGGTTGGTTTTTAGATATCAAAAAAGAGATTTTGGCCAAAACATGGTTTTTTCTATTTTGATGCTGATTTTTGTGATTCTCGAGTATTGTCTATGGATTGCAAGTGGCTTTTGGATTGGCGATACGCTCTGGAATCCTTATTTTTGGTTTGATTTTTTATTGGCGTTTTGGCGTATTTTGCTGCTCTATTGGGTTAAAAGGATGGTGAATCAATGACTTATATTGAAAATGTCTTTGTATGTATTGCAGCCCCATTATTGCTTGCTTTTCTTTGTATGGGAAAGAAATACTTTCGTTTCTTTTTATTTTCTTTGGCGGGAATGGGAGCTTGTCTACTTTCTGCTTACATCAATACTTTTTTTACGATTTATTACAATACAAATGCTTTTTATGCCTCGGTAGAAATTGCACCGGTGGTAGAAGAAACCATAAAACTATTGCCTCTTCTTTTTTATCTATTCGTTTTTGAACCAGACACAAAAGAGATCAAGATGGCAATTTTGATTGTATCTGTAGGTTTTGCCACTTTTGAAAACATCTGCTATCTCATTCAAAATGGTGCAGATAATTTTATGTTTCTTTTCTTTCGAGGATTTGGCACAGGGGCCATGCATGTCATCAATGGCGCTATCATTGGTTATGGCATGATATACGTCTGGCCCAGAAATTGGTTAAAACTTGCCGGCACCCTTGGACTTTTGTGTATTGCCATTGCCTTTCATGGGATTTATAATTTGCTGATTGCTTATGGCGGGTATGTACAATATATTGCCTACGCAATGCCCATGCTTACGATGGTGCTTAGCTGGAGCACGTTCCAGCGACTGATTGTATATGAAACAAACGGATAAAAGAAGAACCATCTTTCAAGAAGAAATCTTTTTTCTTTTTGGAAGCTTTGATTACAGTCTTTTGAAAAAAACGATATTCCAAAAAAGTAAACTAGCTGGAATCCTTTGTGCTATTAGGATTCCAGCTAGTTTTGTTTTCTTAGAAAGTGATGCCAAAAGAGTGTTCTTTTTGAAAAAATTTTAAAAACTTTTCATTGTTAGTGAGAGTTTTTTTGATTTTTTGTACCTAAGGTATCAAAGGATTATAAATTCATGTTTTAGGAAGGGGGAACTTATATGTATGATACATCGATGCGGGTGAGGCTGGTAAAGGCCCGGATGAAAGAAATCCAGCGGCAATACGAAAAAAAAAGCCTCTATCGTTTATCGGCTTTGTGTATCATGCTATTTGCTTCCCTGGTCTCTGTATTGTATCGTGCTGCAGGGCTTGGAAAGCCTATGTTATTGGGGATGTATGGAACCATTTTGCTGCATAAGGACATGGGAGGATATATTTTGGTGGGGGTTCTTTCTTTTACTGCGGCGGTGATTATGACACTGTTATGTATCCAATATAAAGAAAGATCAAAAAAACGCGACAACTCTTTCGATGACGATGCAAAAAAATAGAAGAAACAGTCTATGAGAAAGCTTGCAGCGTTTGATGCATTGCAACAGGAGGTTTCAAGATGGAAAATGACAGGAAGAAAATGGAGATACCGCTGATTCGGCCCTTCATGCCAAAGCAGGAGGACTATTGCAAAGAAATCTCTTCTTTGTGGGAGACTCGGTCTTTGACCAATATGGCACCCAAACATCAGCAGTTGGAAAGGGAACTTAAGACTTATCTGGATGCCGCACATCTGCAATTATTTGCCAACGGGCATGGGGCACTGGAATGCTTGCTACAGGCCTTTGATTTGAAAGGCGAGGTCATTACAACGCCTTTTACCTTTGCTTCTACCATTCATGCCATTGTACGAAGTGGTTTAAAGCCGGTTTTTTGCGATATTCGACAAGATGATTTTACGATGGACGTGTCGAAAGTGGAAGAATTGATTACAGAACGGACGGTAGCCCTTCTTCCTGTTCATGTATACGGCATGGCCTGTGATGTTGAACGTTTGCAGCAAATTGCTGACCGACATGGTTTGAAGGTGATCTATGATGCAGCCCATGCCTTTGGCGTACGGGTAAAGGGACGGGGGATAGCTTCTTTTGGGGATGCCTCTATGTTTAGCCTCCATGCAACAAAGATTTATCATACCGTAGAAGGCGGAGCCGTCGCCTTCCGAGAAGAAAGCTTGGATAAAAAATTGGCTGCAATCAGAGATTTTGGCCTCACCAGTACAGAAACGGTGGATTATGTTGGCTGTAACAGCAAAATGGATGAATTTCGGGCGGCCATGGGATTATGCAACCTCAGACAAATAGACGAGATTTTGCAACAGCGAAAAAAAGCCGGCGAGCAGTATGACCAAAGATTGTCCGGCCTAAAACAAATTCAAATTTTGCCCCAACAAAAAGAGGTAACCAGAAACTATGCCTATTACCCCATCGTGTTGCAAAAAAGCCCCCTTTCACGAGAGGATCTGCAACGAAGTTTAGCACAACATGGCGTACATACTAGAAAATATTTTTATCCCCTTTGCTGTGATTTCTCTTGCTATCGCGAGACCTTTGGGGCGGTAGAGGTTCCTGTAGCCCGCTATGTTTCGGAGCATGTATTGTGTTTACCGATGTATTATGGCATCACGGAGGAAGAAATTGATTTTATTTGTGATTTGATACAGGAATTGGTGACAACTTGTGGGAAAAGAGGGTGTTGGCAATGAAAGGAATCGTACTGGCCGGGGGCAGGGGAACGAGACTATACCCCAGTACAAAGGCCGTCTCCAAACAACTGCTTACCATTTACGATAAACCGTTGATTTATTATCCCCTTTCGACACTGATGCTTGCAGGGATCAAAGAAGTATTGATTATCTCAACGGCTGAGGATACCCCTTGTTTTCAGCGGTTACTGGGAGACGGAACCCAGCTTGGCATGGAAATCAGCTATGCCGTCCAGGATGTACCCAGGGGGCTTGCAGATGCCTTTTTGATTGGGGAAGATTTCATTGGAAAAGAGAACGTCTGTCTTGTGCTGGGAGATAACTTTTTTTACGGCACAGATATTACACTGATTTTAAATAAAGCAGTTCATCGAACCGATGGCGCAACTATTTTTGGATGCTTGGTGAAAAACCCCCAAGACTTTGGTGTGCTGGAATTGGATGAGCGCGGCACAGTGCTCTCCATTGAAGAAAAGCCCCAAAATCCAAAGTCCAACTATGTTGTGCCGGGGTTATATTTCTATGATAACCACGTGGTGGAAATTGCAAAAAGCGTCACACCTTCAGCCAGAGGCGAATTGGAAATTACATCCATCAACAATGCGTACTTAGCACTTGGAAAGTTGCACGTGGAATTGTTTGGCCGGGGGATCACTTGGCTAGACACGGGCTCTCCTTCGTCCTTATTGAAGGCGGCCACCTTTGTGGAAACGGTTCAAGTCAATACGGGGTATTATATTGCATGCCTAGAAGAAATTGCATGGCGGCGAGGATTTATCAGCAAAGAAGCAATGATTACATTAGGAGAATCTTTAAAAATGACAGAGTACGGCCAGTATTTACTGTCCTATCGAGGAGCGCATACTTATGACTAAAATTCTGATTACGGGCGGAGCAGGATTCATTGGTTCCAATTTTATTTATTATCAGTTGAAACAGCATCCCGAAGATCGTTTGATCTGTTTGGATTGTTTGACTTATGCAGGAAACATCGCCACCTTGCGTCAAGCCATGGAACAAGAACAGTTTCGTTTTGTAAAAGGAGACATCGCAGATAGGAAAACAGTAGAGGCCATAATGGAGGAAGAAACGCCAGATTATGTCGTAAATTTTGCGGCAGAAAGCCATGTGGACCGCTCGATTCAAGACCCGGGCATCTTCTTAAAAACCAATGTGATTGGAACACAAGTTTTAATGGATGCCTGTCTCAAATATGGTGTTACCCGCTTTCATCAAGTCTCCACCGATGAAGTGTATGGGGATTTGCCCTTGGACCGGCAGGATCAGTTCTTTTTGGAAACAACGCCTCTGAAACCTTCCAGTCCTTATTCAGCCTCAAAGGCTGCAGCAGATTTGTTGGTTGGTGCTTATTGCAGGACATATGGTTTATCGGCCACCATTTCCCGCTGCTCCAATAATTACGGGCCTTATCAATTTCCAGAAAAACTGATTCCACTGATGATTTGTAAAGCTTTGGCCAATGAACAGCTACCGGTATACGGAAAAGGAGAAAACATCAGAGATTGGCTTTATGTGGAAGACCATTGCGCAGCCATCGACAAAATCCTCCGGCAGGGCCGTCCCGGCCAGGTCTATAATGTGGGCGGTCACCATGAGTATACCAATTTAGAAGTGGTAAAAACCATACTGCGCGTATTACAAAAACCAGAGTCCCTGATTTCCTTTGTCACAGACCGGCCAGGGCACGACTTACGGTATGCCATTGATCCACAGAAAATCTTGACAGAACTAAACTGGTACCCGCAAACAGACTTTTCCGAGGGAATTTTGCGCACCATCTGGTGGTATCTGAAAAACAAAGCTTGGTTAGAAAATATCCTTTCCAAGCACTATCTAAAGGAAAACGAGAAAATCGAAAAAGTAAATGCATAGAAGCTGGTATCCTTTGAAAAGCAAACACAACTTCGCGTAGACAAAAACAGTTTGATGGCTTTTGTATTCTCGATGGAACAGCATACAGGGGGATGAGAAAGATGGGAAAAGAGATGAAAAATGCTGCGGCCACAGGAGCACATGAAACAAGGCAGGAAAGCAAGGCATATTCTTTGCAAGGCAATTTGGCAGGGGTCAAGGTACGAGACACCTTCTATACACGCCATGGAAAGCGTATTTTGGATTTTGTGATTTGTGCCATCGGCCTCGTCTTTGCTCTGCCGATGATGGGGATCATTGCAATCATTACGTTTTTTGATGTGGGAGCGCCTGTCCTGTTTCGACAAACAAGAATCGGGAAAGACTGTAAACCGTTTACCATCATCAAATTTAAGAACATGACCGATGAACGGGACGAAAATGGAGAACTGCTTTTGGCAGAATACCGTGTGACAAAAATTGGAAAGCGGATTCGGCAAACTTCTTTGGATGAACTGCCACAACTATTTTTGATTTTAAAAGGTGATATGAGCATCATCGGGCCAAGGCCTTTGTTGCCCGAGTATTTATGCCGTTATGATGCGCGGCAAATAATGCGCCATGCCGTGCGGCCAGGGCTGGAATGTCCCACTTATTTTCCCATGGACCATGTATGGTCTTGGGAAGAACAGTTTGAAAACGATGTTTGGTATGTGGAAAACTGCAGTTTGAAAACGGATATCCATCTTTGTTTCCGCGTGATTCAGATGGTGTTTGACCGCAAGGGCAGCAAAATGCGTGCAGAAGCCAACAGAGGCGCTTTTCGGCAAGATGTGTTTGGAGAGATTAGATAATGGATACAAAAAACAAACAAAAACGAGTATTACTTCTCAATGCCAGCCATAATGACGAACGATTATTAAAGGCACTGAAAAACATGGGTTGCTATGTTATTACGACGGGAACCCGGCCAAACCTACCGGGGCATCGTCTGGCCGATGAATATGTCTATGGGGATTATACAGACCAAGAGGCCATGTACCAGTTGGCTTTGGAAAAGCATGTGGATGCCGTTTGTCCCTGCTGTAATGATTTTGGTGTCATTACAGCTGCTTACATTTCGGAAAAAATGGGCTTTCGGGGACAAGACGATTATGAAACAACGCTTACCATTCACAACAAAGCCAGATTCAAAGCATTTGCGCTACAGCTGGGCGAAATCAACACCCCTGTAGCCACTGCCTTTTCTCAGTTGGAAGAAGCACTTTGCTGGGCCGAACAAGGCCAATACACATTGCCGCTGATTGTAAAGCCCGTCGATTTAAGCGCAGGAAACGGGATTCGTCGTGCCGATACCAAAGAAGAGCTGGTTTCGTGCATTCAGACAGCTTTTGATCGCTCCCGAATAAAAGAAATCGTAATCGAGCCGTTTATCGAGGGGACTCAGCATGGTTTTTGTACCTATCTCATCCACCAAAAAGTTGTGGCCGTTTGCTCCAATAACGAGCATTCTTTCATCAATCCTTATCGTGTGGAAGTAGATACCTTCCCGGCCCAGCAGGTGGAACTGGTGCAGGGGGATTTGATTCGACAGATTGAACGAATGGCAAAGGCTTTGTCTTTAACAGATGGTATTTTTCATCTGCAATACATCCTTCATGACGGTAAGGCCTATATTTTGGAATGCATGCGTAGGGTACTTGGTAATCTTTACAGCATTCCGGCAGAAGGCCTGGGAGAAGGTTTTGATTGGGACTATTGGGAAGTGCGGGCTAAATGTGGATTTGATCTGGATGATTTTCCAACCACTGTTTCGCAAAAAGGATTTTGGGCTTATCGGGCACTGATTGCGCGACAAAACGGCAAGTTCCAAGGAATCCATATCCCACCAGAGATGCAAAAGCAAATTTATGCCAAAAGGATGCTGCAAAACATTGGTGACCGTATCACCAATTATCTTTCAGAACCAATGGGATTTTTATTTTTCCGGTTTGATACTTACCAGGAGATGATGCAGACCATGATTGAACGGTATGACGACATCCGCGTTTTGGTGGAAGAAGAGAAAAACGAATTTGAGCACAAAGAGGATGAAACGACTTCAATACAGATGAACTGAGCAAAAAAAAGAAACCAGGTTCTAGGCAGAAAATATCTGTTTGGATTGTGACAGAGGGAAAACAGTAGGAGTTGAGGATATGCAGCCATTACCTAGGAGCAGAAAAGAGACCAAGGGGTCCAGGACAAAGATACACGTAAATGATTTGGTAATCGGAGACGATTTTTTGGTGATTGCCGGCCCCTGTGCCGTGGAGTCAGAAGCACAAATCATGGAAGCGGCTTTTGCGGTGAAACAGGCAGGCGCCAATATGCTGCGCGGAGGCGCCTTCAAACCCAGATCTTCGCCTTATAGCTTTCAGGGACTGGGAGAAAAAGCACTACAATACTTAAAACAAGCAGGCCAAAGGGTGGGCTTACCGGTGATCACAGAAGTCATGGACCCAAGGGATGTCGCTTTGGTCAGCGCCTATGCCGATGTACTACAGATTGGTTCCAGAAATATGCAAAACTTTTCTTTACTGATGGAAGTGGGCCGGACCCAAAAACCGGTGATGTTAAAAAGAGGCCTTTGCGCCACCATGGAAGAATGGTTGGCCAGTGCAGAATACATCATGAAAGAGGGAAATCCCAACGTGATTCTTTGTGAGCGGGGCATTCGTTCCATTGAGACGTATACAAGAAACACATTGGATGTCAGTGCCATTGCAGCAATCAAGGAGTTGACCCACTTGCCTATCGTCTCCGACCCATCTCATGCAACCGGAAGAACAGAGCTGGTGCCGCCGATGGCTTTAAGTTCCATTATGGCCGGCTGTGATGGGTTGATGATCGAAGTACATCCTTCGCCTTGCGATGCACTTTGTGACGAGAAGCAACAACTGACACCAAAGCAATTTGCAGCGCTTATGATAGACGTCAACGAGACCTTAGCATTACGAAAACAAATGAGACGATACCATCCAGAAAAGACGCAAGACGAGGTAAAGCTATGACAAAAACAATTACCATAGGAATGATCGGTGCAGGCCGCGGCGCAGAGTTACATATGGGTGGCTATGATAGAGTCCATGACATCCATATCCGGTATAAATGGATCTTTGCCAGACGAGAAGAACAGCTTTTGGCAGCACAAAAGCGATATGGATTTGAACGAATTACCACAAGACTGGCAGATATTTTGGAAGATCCGGAAGTGGATGTCGTAGATCTTTGCACGCCGCCCTACATGCATGTGGAAGAAGTGATTCTTGCACTGAAACATGGCAAGCATGTCATTTGTGAAAAGCCATTGACTGGTTATTTTGGAAGCCAGGAAGATCCACTGCCTATTGGCCATATTACAAAAGAAAAAATGTACCACGCCTGCATGAAAGACTTAAAACGGGTGGAAGAAGCCATCGAAAAATCGGGAAAAAAATTCATGTATGCAGAAAACTTTGTATATGCACCAGCCATTTTAAAGGCAGCAGAAATTGTGGCTGCCAAAAAAAGCCGCATTTTATATATGAAAGGGGAAGAAAGTCTCAAAGGCTCCAGCTCGGCCGTGGCCGGAGAATGGTCCAAAACAGGCGGCGGCACTTTTATCCGCACAGGAACCCATCCGCTGACGGCAATGCTGTGGTTGAAACAGCAAGAGGCCCGGGCCGCCGGAACAGACATCCATATCAAAAGCGTTTTGGCCGATATGGCCTGTGTCACGGCAAAGCTAACTGCCTATGAACATCGCCATATTGCGGCAAAACCTCAGGATGTGGAAGATACGGGTACTTGTATCATTGAATTTACCGATGGCACGCGGGCTGTGGTGATTGCCTGCGATACTTTGCTTGGGGGCAGCAGGAATTATGTGGAATTATACTGTAATGACGCAGCCATCAACTGTACCTTAACGCTGAATAATTTAATGAGTACTTATCTGTTAGACGAAGAAGGGTTGGACGACATTTCTTTTTCAGAGATGCTGCCCAGTAAATGTGGCTGGAACCATCCGTTTATCTCCGATGAGATTATTCGTGGTTACACCAACGAAATACAAGACTTTATGGAAAGCATTGCCAACGACCGAGAGCCAAAGTCTGGGTTTGCCTTGGCCAGGGACACAGTCAAGATTGTATATGCTGCCTACCTTTCTGCAGAACAGGGAAGACGGGTCCTAGTATAAGAGGGTAAGGAGATTGCTACATGGAAGAAAAAGAGAAGAGGATACTGGTGTATGGGGCCTCGGGCAAACTCTATGGCGGCATTGAAAGCTTTTTGATGAACATGAATGAGCATATGAGCAAAAGCTGTGTATTTGACTATGTCTTCGTAGGAGACGATTGTATCCATCGCCAGAGAATTGCCGCACGGGGTGGACGCGTTTATGCCGTTACCTCCTATCGAAAAAATCCCATTCGGTTTCTTTTGGATTCCTGGAAAGTGGCAAGTTTGGCCAGAAAAGACCATGATACCGCTTATTTTAACCTTTTTTCTATGTGTCACATTACGGCTGTACTGATGAGCGTTCTTTTCAAGTATCGCATTGTATTGCATGCACATAACAACAATATTCCAAACAAAAGCAAGCTGTATCACGGGCTACACCGATTTTGTCGTTGGCTTTTATCCGCCATGGACTGTGTCCGGCTCACCAATTCTGAATCATCTGCCGTTTTTATGTTTGGAAAAAAGACCGTTCAAAAAAAGAAAATTACACTGATCTATAATGCCATTGATGTGCAGGCCTTTCGTTTTTCGCCGCAGGTGCGCAAAAGCATACGAGAAGAACTGCAGTTAGAAGGATCGTTTGTGGTTGGATTTGCCGGAAGACTCTCTACACAAAAAAATCCCGTTTTTTTGATGGATCTTTTCTCTTGTATCCATCAGAAAAACCCTAACGCTGTTTTTTTGGTTGCAGGAGATGGCGAATACAGATCTTATCTGGAGGAACGGGCAAAAAAGCAAGGTTTTTGGGATTGTATGCGGTTAGTAGGACGAAGAGAGGATATGCCTGCGCTTTATTGGGCGATGGATTGTTTTGTATTGCCGTCTTTGTTTGAAGGGCTTGGCATTGTGTTGGTGGAGGCCCAGGCGGCGGGGTTATGTTGCTTTGCTTCGGCCCATGTCATTCCTTCCATGGTACAGTGTTCCAAAGAAAGTTTGTATTTTCTTTCTTTGGATGCACCTGTTGAGAATTGGGCAGAGGAGATTTTAAAACAAGCAACGGTGCATAGAGACCGAGAAGCATGGAACGATGTCGTCCAAGCAAGTCCATTTCAGATAGAAAAAGAAGCAAAAAAGTTAGAAAGGAGATTACGGTCATGAAAAGGATGGACTTTTTTCATGCATCACCGTATCAGCGAATCCGATTTTTGTTTCGGACCTTATATTCTTTTGGGCCAAAACAGTTACCCATGTCAGAATACTGTGCGGCGGCCCGCATCTTAAGAGGATGGTTTACAAAGAAGGCCATCTTAAAGTGTGGAAAACAGGTAAACATTGACCAAGGCGCCCGGTATGGATTAGACATCATACTTGGCGATTATTTCAGCATCGGAAAAGATTCTTTTGTACAAAGCGGCACCTATATTGGTAACCATGTAATGATTGCACCGGATTGCGGAATTTATACGATGAACCATGGATTTCAACGGACCGACATTCCCATGCGTAAACAGGGCCTGACAAAGCCTAAGCCTGTCATTATTGAAGATGACGTGTGGATTGGAACGAAAACCATTCTGTTGCCGGGGGTACATATTGGAAAAGGGGCCATCATTGGTGCTGGGTCTGTGGTCACAAAAAACATACCGCCCTATACGATTGCTGTGGGTAATCCCGCAGTTGTGAAAAAAAGCAGGATTGCCAGCAAAAAAACGGGCTTTGGCAGAAAGGTTGAAAAGGATTGAAACACGGATCTGCAATACAGAACGTACACCCTATTTCCAATGAGCATACTTCAGGAAAGGGATATGCGTTATTTATTTCTGTTTTACCCATCTTTATGATGTATCAAGTTCCCCTGGCCGGCATCGGTGTGTCCACCGCAATGATTATCATTAGTTTTTTCTATGCGGCAGCGGTGATTTTCCAGGATATATTAAAAAACCACTGGAAGATGCGAATTGCAAAGATTGTCATTCCCTTTGTGCTTTATTTGTTGTACGTCGTCATCAAAAGTGCCGGCGATACTGTCAATATGATCCAAACGCTGCTGATTATCATACATATCACAGCCTTTTCCACAGGGGTAGTCAATGCCCAATGTCTGAAAAAAAATATTATCCTCATTGCTGTTTTGGCAGCAATCCTTACCATGTTTCAAACATTGTTGCATTATTTATTGGGAGTGCATTTGCCCTGTATTGCACCCAATCTTTGTCTGGATAGCCTGCAATATTATCGCAGTTTTATTTTAACAGGGTATCAGGAAATGAGTCAGCTCTATCGTCCGTCGGCCTTTTTTCTGGAGCCATCCCATTTGACGCAGTATTGCTTTGTTGCGTTGTTTTTGTGTCTTTTTCATGGAAAACAACAGTATGCACCAGCCATCTGTATTTCTCTTGGCATGGTGGCCACCACATCGGGGATGGGGATCATGCTGACAGGCGGCATTTGGTTCTTGTATATCTGGAACATGGTTCGAAAGTCGGAAGTGTCGGGAAAGATGGTAAAGATGGTCGGATGCTTATTGGGAATCCTTGTTGCAATTGGCATTTTATATCAGTTTTCTTTTTTTCGATCTGCGTTACAACGGATCTTTTCTCCCGTGCAGTATTCCCAAAACAATTACAACGCCATCTGGGGAAGAACGCTTCACTGGAATACCTACATTTCCCCTATGAGAGGAAAAGATCTTTTGTTTGGGTTAGGGTATCTAAAGCTGCCGGATATTTATTTTACGGGCTTGATGGAACTGATCTATTGTTCAGGACTATTGGGCATTTTGTTATATTATTTTGCAATGATAAAAACAGCCATTTGTTATAAGGGCATCGCACGTCTGGTGGCCACAAGCTTATGCGGCTTGATGTTCATTGCAAACTCCACCAGCATTATTTGGATGACTTACTATATTGGGATATTGGTTGTTTTTGGCTTGGAGCAGCAGGAAGAGTAGAAGAAAGAGGAAACAAGACTGACTGGATTAGAGGCGGGACTGATCTTTTGATGCTGTTTTGGACTGGATCGTCTGTTGATGGAGGACCATCCATCTGTAAGAAAAAGAAAGGGTTTCATTATGAGGTCATACGACAAAATTGTGATAAAAAATACTTTTTTTCTATATATCATGACCGGGGCCAAGTTCGTGCTGCCTTTGATCATAACGGCTTGGTTGACGCGTAGATTGGGGCCGGATACTTATGGCATTATTTCTTATCTGACCCCGGTGATGGGATATTTTATTCTTTTATTCGATTTTGGCTTTGATTTCTGTGCCACAAAAAAGATTTCTCAAAATCGCACCAATCACCAGTACATTGAAAAAACCATTGCGGCCGTCTACACAGCAAAGATCTTGCTGATTCCCGTTGGGTTTTTATTGTTACTGATTTTAATTCTTTGTGTTCCGCTGTTAAAAGGATATATTTTATTGACGGTGCTTTATTACTTTTCTACGGCGGCGCAAATCTTGATTCCGGATTTTCTTTATCGTGGTCTAGAAAAAATGGAGGGAATTACAAAGCGCTATATCTTGGCAAAGTTTGTGACGGCAGTATTCATTTTACTCATTGTCAGAGATGATCGTCAGTTAATCCTTGTTCCCGTTGCTTATTTGATCGGGAATATCATGGCCGCTTGTTACACCAATTTTCATATGGTGCAAAAGTTGGGCTATCATTTTTCTTTGGCCAGCGTCAAAGAGGCCGTTTCCGAATTAAAAGAATCTTCCATTTATTTTCTATCCACCTTTGCCAGCACAGCACTTTCTGTTACCAGCACCTTTGTGATGGGGATTGTGGGAATGCCGGTGGTGGAAATTGCCTATTGGGGCGTAGCGTTTCAAGTTGTGCAAGCCGTACAGTCTATGTATGACCCCATTACAACAAGCATCTATCCCCATGTTGCAAAAAAAAAGAATTATAAATTTGTATTGCAGGTGACAGGAGCGCTTTTGCCTCTGGTGGCCATCGGCTGTGTGATGTTATATTGGCTTGCAGGTTTGGCAGTCCATATCATTGCCGGGGATGAATATATGGCTGCCGTGCCGGTGTTACAATGTCTCATTCCGGTACTTTTGTTCTCGTTTGTGGCGCAAATGCTCGGTTTCCCTCTGCTTGGCGCTTTGGGACAGCAAAGCCAGACATCCTTAACGACCTTGGTTGCGGCAGGGGCTCAGATCATTGGACTTGTGATATTGGCTGTCTGTGATCGGTTTACACTGGTTTCTCTTTGCATCTTGCGAATCCTGACGGAATTGATCCTGATGATTTCGCGCATCTATTTTGCCTACCTGTTTTTGCGACAGAGGAAAACAGTCAAACATACAGAGGAAAATCATTTCGATAACTAGGGGCTAGGTGAAAAAAACATGGAGCGTAAAATAGGTCAAATCACATTATATAACTACAATTATGGTTCTGCGCTACAATGCTTTGCCACACAACAAGTGGTGCAGGAATTGAAGTATTCCTGTGTATTATTTCGACAGCGGGTGAAAAATAAAAAGCTATACCAGCTGTTCTATTTCCTCACGGCCAGCGTTCAAATGGTCTTACACCCGACAGATGCCATCGAGTTTATGCGGATGATGAAAGCCAAACGGAAAACGGCGCTTTCTGCCCTAAAAGAAAATGACTTTCAAGGAATTCAGAAATTTATTGAGGAAGATATTTGCTCTGTAGAGGCTACCTATCGGCAAATGAAGCGCGCATCCCACACCGATGAATATACAGCATTTTTGTCAGGGAGCGATCAAGTATGGAATGGAAGTTGGTTTTTGCGCAACGACGCTTATTTTCTGAAATTTGCACCGCCTGGAAAACGGATTGCCTGGGCCCCCAGCTTTGGAATCGACCATGTGGCTTCCTATAATTGCCGCAGGTTTGCAAAGGACATTGCAAGCTATCGCCATTTGTCCGTACGGGAAAAATCAGGTGTACAGATCATCAAGCAATTGACAGGCCAAACGGCCGTACAGGTCATCGACCCCGTTCTCCTTTTGACAGCACAGCAATGGAGGGCGCTGTATCAAAAGAAAGCGACCACAAAAGTACTTTCCAAGCCTTATGTATTTTTCTATTTTTTGAATGAACCAAGCTCCTATGTTTTGGACTATCTGGACCGGTGTATCGCAGATGGGCTTCCCATCGTCGCCTTTGCCAGCAATTATGATTGTTTGAAAAAAAGGAAGCAAGTGATTTTTGAAGGCGGAAGCCCTTGGAATTACTTAATGCTGCTGGATGGGGCAGCAGAGGTTTGCTCCGATTCCTACCATGCGTTGGCATTTTCCCTTTTGTTCCATAAAAAAATGTGTATTTTTCGCAGAAATTATCTCCACTCTTCCGATCAGTCGGAGCGAATTACATCGATCATGTCCCAGTTGGGCATACAAAATCGTTTTATCCAAAAAGAATGGCGGCCGGAGGATTTCAAAGAACCGATTCCCTTTGAGAAAATAGACCAGGTCTTATGGGAAGAAAGATCACAGGCCAAGGAATTTTTGAAAAAAGCACTGGAGGAGTGTGAACAAGTATGAAAACAATCACAGAAGATACCATACGCTGCACTGGCTGCCGGGCCTGTGAAAAGGCATGCACCAGGGGAGCGATTTCCATGACAAAAAATGCAGAAGGGTTTTTGTATCCGCAAATTGATGAGACAAACTGCATAGACTGCGGAATCTGTAAACGCATCTGCCCAGCAGAAAAGATCGTGGAGCTAAAAACCCCACAAAAAACGTATGCCGCCATCCATAAAGATAAAGAAATCCTAAAAGACAGCTCCAGCGGAGGTGTCTTTACGGCCTTGGCCGAGATGGTTTTTGAACAAGGCGGCGTTGTAGTCGGCTGTATTTTGGACAAGGATTTTTATGCAAAACAGGTTATTGTGTCCCGTTCAGAGGATTTAGCTGCATGCAGAGGGTCCAAGTATGTGCAAAGCGATACAAAGGACACCTATCCGCAGGTAAAAAAACTGCTGGATGATGGCATTCTTGTTCTTTATACCGGGACACCATGCCAAATTGCTGGGTTAAAAAATTATCTCGGCCGTCCCTATGACCACTTACTTACGGCCGACTTTATTTGTCATGGCGTGCCAAGTCCACAGCTGTTTATACAAAACATTTTATGGCTGGAAAAGAGAAATGGAAATCAAATTGTGAACTATCGGTTTCGCAATAAAGTAGGTTCTTATCAATTTGGCCTATACTACTATTACTATTTTGTTCGATCCACCGATGTAGTAGGTGGTTCTGCTGTACTTGATCCTTATTACTTTTCTTTTTTAAACGCCAAAACTTACAGAGAATGTTGTTACCAATGCCCCTATGCACAGGAAAAACGGTGCAGTGACTTCACCTTCGCAGATTATTGGTCTGTAGAAAAGTTTCATCCAGAACTAGATTCTGACATGGGGGCCTCCATACTCTTCATGAATACGGAAAAAAGCCTGCAATATCAGAAGAACATAGAACAGAACATGGCACTGTTTCCCAGCAAACTGGAATGGATGAAACAGGTGAACGAAAACTTGAACCAGCCGGCCAAACGTCCCGATTCCCGCAACCGCATTTATCAAACCATCCAAGAGATGGGATATGAAACGTGGGCCAATCAATATTGTTCGACTTTGCTTTGGAAGTTGAGAAATCTTTATGGAAAGTTTCCCCTTGGATTCAGAATACGCATAAAAATGATTCGGAAAAAATGGGCGAAAGAATAGAAAAAGGCTTAAAGGAAAGGAAATAAAAGGGGGATGGAGCAAAAACAATGAAAAAATCAGAGTATTATGAACTTGATCTTTTGCGTCTGTTGGGCGCGCTATGGCATCGATTTTGGGCAATTCTTCTTTCAGGATTGTTGTTGAGCGGTGCAGGGTTTGCTATTTCCAGCTATGTTCTGTTGCCAAAATATGAGGCAGAGGCCCTGATGTATGTGAACAACACTTCTTCTTCCCTGGGGAGTACTTCTTTTTCCATCAGTTCTTCTGAACTGACGGCGGCACAAAGTCTGGCTGACACCTATATCATCATTTTAAAGACGAGGGCCACACTCAATGAAGTCATCGAAAAAGAAAACCTGGATTATACCTATGAAGAGCTATCCGAGATGGTTTCTTCGGAAACGGTAAATAGCACAGAAGTATTTAGTATCCGCGTCACCAGTAACGATCCGCAAGAAGCCATGCAAATTGCCAATGCCATTGCAAAAATTTTGCCACAAAAAATTTCTAACGTGGTGGATGGCAGTTCTGTCCGTGTTGTGGATTATGCTGCCTTGCCAGAAGAGGCCGTATCCCCCAACGTAATAAAATATACTGCACTGGGCTTTCTTGTAGGAGCCATATTGGCCTGCGGGATCATTGTGATTTTCGCTCTGATGGATACGTTGATCCATGAGGAAGCATATTTGATCGAAACCTATCCTTATCCCATATTGGCGGTTATTCCAGATCACGCAAAGCCTAACCAAACGCCCACGTATCATAGGGCCAATCGAAACGTGAGCAAGGCAGAGGAGAGTGTATAATGCATAAACACGAAAAAAAATATATTAAAAGCCGAAAAAAGATGCAGGAAATGCCCCGGTCCTTGGCCGATCAGCAGGAGATGATTGGAGATAAACTGAATTTTGCAAGCCAAGAAGCTTATAAGCTTTTGAGAACCAATTTGATCTTCAGTATGTCGGATGAAAATCAATGCAAGACAGTGGGGATTACCAGTGCATTGCGCGGAGAAGGAAAAAGTACAACGGCAATCAATCTGGCCTATTCCTTGGCAGAGGCGAAAAAGAATACACTTTTGATTGAAGCTGATATGCGGCTGCCCTTGGTACAAAAAGTATTACAGTTTGATAATCCCATTGGTTTATCCAATGTGCTGGCAGGATTGAACAAACTGGAAGAAGCCGTACAGCATCAAGTGTTTTTAGATCATTTCAGTGTTCTTCCTTCGGGAGAAATTCCGCCTAATCCATCGGAATTATTATCCTCTGCAAAAATGAAAAAAATCCTGTTTTCTTTGGCAGAAGAATACGACTATATCATCATCGATTTACCGCCCATCAGCGCAGTCAGTGACGGCCTGGCCCTTGCAAAACTCTTAAGCGGGATGCTGATTGTGGTGCGGCCTAATTATTGCGATCAGCATGCGTTATCTGAAACCATACGTCAGTTGGAATTTTTGAAGGTCAAAATCCTGGGCTTTGTGATGAACTGCAAAGGAAAACAAAAGAAAAAGAGTAGACGGTATGGGGAAAAATATCAATATCATTCTAGCGACAAAAAAAGAGACCTGAAGTAGGTGATGGCATTGTTTGATTTTCATTCCCATATTCTTCCTGGCATAGACGATGGAAGCGCCAGTGTGGAAGAGAGCTTGGCCCTGCTGGAAGAAAGCAAACGGCAGGGGGTTGACGGCCTGGCGGCCACACCTCATTTTTATGTAGAGCAAATGGCCCCGGAACAATTCCTGAAAAAAAGACAGCTGGCCTACGAAAAACTGAAACTGCATCAAAAAGGAGAATGGCCTTCCATCTTACTGGGAGCAGAAGTACCCTATTATGACGGAATCAGCCGCTCGGAAGAAATTTTAAAGCTGCGCCTGGAGGGGACAAAAGTTTTGTTGATTGAAATGCCATACCGGCCTTGGACGCAACGGATTTGCGAAGAATTATTCATTTTAAATAGCCGCAAGGAGGTCATTGTGTTATTGGCCCATATCGAACGATATCTCTCGTTTCAAAAAACAGAGATCCTGGCGCAGATGCGACAGCAAAATATTTTGTTTCAGGCCAACGGGAGTTTTTTTCTAAAACGCCAGACGAGAAAAAAAGCTTGCAAGATGTTACAAAATGGTTTGATTGATGTCTTAGGCTCCGATTGTCACAATGGGAAAGACAGGCGGCCTAATTTAAAAGAAGCACAAAGCGTGATTATCCAAATGTTGGGACAAAACGGTCTGGAGCGACTGTTCGCACAGGAGAAGCGGCTTTTCAAGCTATAAAAACAGGAGATTTTCCAGTCCGCAGAGGACCAAAAAACGCCGGGAGTTGGGAACTATGAAAAACAAAGGATGGAACGTCCGTATGTTATGGGGCATGGTGATCCTCTGGGGCCTGCTATGCTTTTATCTATCCTCTCAAAAATTGACAAGCACCACACAATTAAGCGATACCATTACCCATGTGATCTTGCGGGTTTTTCACCTTCCAGGGCAAACATATTATATGGCTATCTTTAACGAAGTACGACTGGCTGCCCATGTTTTGATTTTTGCAGTTTTATCGATGCTGCTTTGCGGGGCCTTGCTGGTGACGGGCCAAAAGAAAAGGAGGTGCTATTTCCTTTCTTTTGCCGTTGGTGCCGTATGTTCTGTTGGAAGCGAAGTTGGGAAACTGTTTGTCACGGGGCGGCATTGCTCCATTGCCGATATGATTTTAAATCTTTTGGGGTGTGTATTGGGCATTGGGCTGATTTATATTTTGAAAAAACAACGATAATGGGGATGCAAATCCTTGGTTATCCCTGTGGTTTCAAAAAAGGAAGGAGGATCTCGATGAAAAAAAACAAACGGATACTTTTGGAATCCCTTTGTCTCATTGCAGTCATAGCTGCCATCGCTGCCGTTGTAGGACACCAGGAAGATTTGCTGCCTGTATTGACCCAGGTGGGGGACAACCAACACACGGCGTTATTTTCCAATCCAAACGAAGCAAAAGAGAAGCTACATACCATAATGGAAGGTTTGCCTGCGGTTGAGGAGATTGATGTAACAGATGAGACGGCGGCCAAGTCGGTGTATGACCAGATTGTTGCCATTTACACCTTGGCCGAAGAACAGCGCATTCCACTGACCAAGGAGCAGGAAACAACAATCAAAGGCATCATCAAAACCTTCGAACAAACGGATGAAACCACAGCCCAATCCATACCGGAAACCGGCGGTGTGCTTTCTGCTGGTACTTATCTTTTACAAAACAATCTATCCTTAAAAGAACAAGATTTGTATATTCCTTCCAATACCGAAGTCGTCATTGATTTACGGGGGCACCGTCTGACAGGCACAGGAAAGGGAAGCGTGATTACCGTGGAAAAAGGCGGTACCCTCATCCTCAAAGACAGTACCTTCTATCCTGTGTTTCGCGGCGGCTCCATTACAGGCGGTACAGGAACAGACATGGACCAAGACGGCATGCAATTTCAAGCCGGTGGCGGGGTCCTTGTGAAAGGCACATTACAACTACAGGGTGGAAGCATTCAAAACTGCACAGCCAATAGCGGCGGCGGCGTATACATCTGTGACGGCGGCGATTTTTTGATGTCCGGAGGAAACATAGAACATTGCGTGGTATCGGGGGACCAAAACGTGTATGGTGGCGGCGTACAAGTTTCCGGCGGCGGAAGTTTTTGGATGAGCGGAGGAGCAATCCTTCATTGTGCAGTCAAGCGGGATAGCGCCGCCACAGAAGTCTCCTTTGGCGGCGGTGGCATAGGCATCTATTCTGGTCGTTTTACCATGGATGGTGGTTTGGTGTCCGGTTGTTCTTCGGACTATCATGGCGGCGGGATTTACGTTTCTGACCAAACTATTTCCACTGTGGTTTCCGGCGGAACGGTGGAACATTGTTCGGCGGCCGTTCATGGTGGTGGGATTTATATTTTGAATAATGAAGCAGTAACCATGACCGGCGGAACCATTGCCGACTGCCAAGCAGAAGGAGGCGGAGCCGTATGCATACAAGGCGCCAATGGTACTTTTGACTTTCAAGATGGGGAACTGATTGGTTCCAGCGATACAGACAGTTCCGAGCACTTCTATAACGCTCAATTTGGCGGCGGGATTTATGTCTTGGGCGGTAACTTGCATTTTTCCGGCGGCAGCATCCGCAATTTTTCAGCATCCGATAGCGGTGGCGGTCTTTACTTGGGTAGTGGCGGGACCATGACCATCAGTAACGGCGTAGTGACAGCCTGCACAGCAGAACGAAACGGAGGCGGAATCTATTTTAACGGCGTAGAGGCCACCATGTCCGGTGGCACCATTTCCGACTGCGAAGCCAAAACAAATGGCGGCGGTCTTTATGGCCTCAGCGGATCGTTTACCATCAAAGACGACTCTGCCATTCAAGGCTGTACTGCAACAGGAGATCAAGTTCTTTCCGAAGAAACAGGCCAAATGGCACTTTGGGATGGCGGTGGCGGCATCTTTACCTCTTCAGATGCAGTGGTATCCATGGAAGGCGGCCGGATCAGTGGCTGTCAATCGGAAGCTTTTGGCGGCGGTATTTTTTCCTATGGAACGTTCTTTTACTCGGGCGGCATGATTGAGCAATGCACGGCCTCTGGGGGAGGCGGAATGTTGATTGCAGGAGAAAGCCAGTGTTTCATCAGCGGAGGATCGATCCAAAAATGCCATGCCACCAATAGCAATGGCGGCGGCATAAGCTTTTCCGACGGCACACTGGCCATCCAAGGAAATCCCGTCGTATCGGAAAACACCAATGGAAAAGAGGGTGTCGTGGTGGAGGATAATCTATACTTACCAGAAGGGCAAAAAATAGATCTGGCCGGAACGATGACAGAAGGCGCGCACATCGGCATATCCCTCTCCCCAGCAGCCTTCCTCACCAGAGAAGTCCCCATTACAACAAAGGGAGATGGGAATTATGAGAATATCCTGACCTATTTTGTTGCAGATAAAGAGAATACAGAAATCGAGCTGGATAGCACAAACCAGTGCTTAAATCTCACATTAAATCTGGAAATGGCGGAAGACACACAAAAAAATACCACAGACAATCAAAAGGAGGAATCAAAATGAATCTGGATCATTTGAAAAAAAACTTATTTGGTGGATATAACAAAACCAGTGTGTATCAATATATCATGACCATGGAGGCAGAATTTTCTACCCAGTTGATCAAAAAAGATGAGCAAAAGAAACAGGAAATGGAGCAGTATGTAGAAAAGATTCGCCAGCTGGAACAGGAACTGGAAACAACAAAAAAGCAAATGGAGCTGCAAAAAAAGGAACAGGATATGATTGCCTTTACCATGATCGAGGCCAAACGTTATGCAGAGTCCTTAAAAAAAGAAACAGAGGAAAGCGAAAAAAAGAAACGAGAACTTTGGAACGAGAAGATGCAAAAGAAGGAGAAAGAACTGAACGAATACGATTTGCAGATCAAACAGATTAGGGATTTGTTTGGGAAGTTATTACATGCTTTAGATGGACAAGCCAAAGAAGTAGAACAGCAGCTGCAAAAAGTCAAAGATGCTTGTCCAAACAAAGGGCCTGCACCAGAAGAAAAAAAGCCTTGAGGCTCTTTTCCAAAAAGCATAGACATTTTTCTTGGGATAAGGTTTGAAATGCCTTGGCATTTCTTCTTTTCAAGGTTAACGATGGCAAGGATAGAACAAAATCAAAGAGAACTTCCAAAAAGACAGTGCGCAGCACAAAGGCCGCTGTCTTTTTCGTTGGGATGAGTGGAGAAGAAGGCAATGCTTTTTTCAGTGCACTGGACCCACTTGCTTTTTTTGGTTATTTCTTTTATAATTTCCTTAACCATTCTTTGTGCAAAACTGATAGAAGATACCACGTCATAAAAAGAATCGGAGCAGATTTTATCCTATTTTGCATGAGGTTTTTCCTATGAAGCAGAATGATCCTTTTCAGCAAAAAGAAAACAATCCTTTTCATCGTATTTTGGGAGGGAAAGAAATCGTATGCAAAAATCTTATGATTTCTCCCTTTCCTTTTCATGCTTTGCAGCATGCTGTCCATGGGACGGTATGGGTGCAGGGCTTTTTTATTTAGGAAAAAAGTATCTTGCGCTTTTGTTAGTTTTTTTCATAAAAAAGGCAGCAACAAACGGCGTAGCCGGTGGGAAAAGGTGGTGCAGAAAAATGAACGGCAAAACAATTCTGGCGTTTTTACAGGAACATTGGTACTTCGTGACATTGGCTTGCGGGGTGCTGATTTTAATGGGTGCCATCTGCAACTGGAACTGGCTTTGTGATCCCGCAGGAAAACCACATGGCGATGGATTTACCAGAGGCGGACGCCGGGTGCTGTTTTTTCTGTTGGGTGGTTTACTGATTGTGGTAAGCATCCTTAGCGTGAAAAAATGAAGTCATGGACTTAGCCGTGGCACAATATGGGTTTTGCCTGGATATTGTGGACCAAGATCCGGAGGACCCAACCATAGGCAGTCTAGCCGACACCATTTGGCAGTCTACGATTTGATATTTCTGGTGGGATTAAGAAAGGAAAACGAGGGGTGGATGGTATGAAACTACGGATGATTTTTCTGATTCTTTCTTTTTGCTTGTTTCCAACGGTTGTCTTTGGGCAATCTTCCGACTATCAAACAATTTATTTTCTGGATATCAACGAAAACGAAATCTGGGCCAACGGCGCCATTTTTCAAACAGATGTCGCCTGTAAGAGGGAAAATGGCGCCGTGATGGTTCCTTTGGGTGCATTCTTTTCTGCAGCCAACTTTGCTACTGTGTGTGATACAAAAGCACAGCAATTCCAGGCGGACATCGATGGAACGTTGTTTTCTGTCGATGGAACAAGTCAACGGATTGGATTTGGCGATAGTCAGTATTTTACATTCCTTCCGCCCCAATGGGTAGAGGGAGAATGTTATGTTGCGTTTCAAGATCTTTCCGGGATCATGGACTATGATGCGGCAAACGGTATCCTCTCTTTTTCAGTGGGTTCTGATTTTATGGAAAGAATAAAAAACCATTGCAACAGATTGCAACAAAGTACACGCTATGTATTTGATGCAAAAAAAGGCGTCGTTTTTCGAGAAAACAAGCTGCTTCCTTTTGAGGAAACCATCTATCTCCACCAGGGGTCTTTGATGCTGCCCCTGCGGGATATGATGCAGGCCCTGGACGAAGATTGCATCCTCGCATGGGAAGACGAAACAAAAGTGGTCCAAATCCAGTTTCAGGATCAACAAATCACCCTCGATACCGTATCTCAACGGTTGTTCCTGGACGGACGGGAAATATATTTAAAACAACCAACAGAAATCCATCATCAGCATGTATTTCTTTCTTTCCGTGATTGGGCAAACCTCTTGGACATCCATGAGGAGTCTATTTTCTGGGACGCAGAAAGAAAAGCTGCCTTGGTCAGAATCCATTCATAAACCCACCAGGAAAACCGAAGGAAAGAAGAGGCAAGGAGCCCCCAGAAACCAACGGGACCATTCCAGAAACAGACTGCAGTCTTCCCATTTTTGCCTCCGGTTGGGGAGACGGCGTCTATCCTACGTATTTTGGCTATGATGCCGACGGAACAGTCTGCGGAGTATAGTCCATTTCATCGATATTGCAGCAGAGTACGACGAGGAAGAGGAATGGCAAACCGAAAAACCGTTAAATCCCAAAGCCTTGCCTTTAAAATTGCATCAAAGACGCCCCTTTTTTTGACAAACGGTATTCCACTTTTGGCAGAATTTGCAGACATTCTTTGCGGAGGATCAGATGATCTTTTTCCAATTCTTTCAATGCGTTACTGAGTGTTTCATGGGCTGAAAAGTCATTTTCTATCAAGCATCGTTTTGTCGTTCTCTACAACACCGAAATTGACAGAAAAAGGAATGGAAGGGATTGACAACCAGTTTGGCCTATGGGATGATAAAAGAAAAATACCATGGAATAAAATAAGCAAAATTGATCTGTCAAAGAAGCTTTCCATGGTCAAAAGCGAGGTGTATCTGTGGAAAAAAGGATCAAGGTCTTAGAGAAAGTCAATGGGGTGTTCTACTTACTACAATTACATATTCCGCTCATGATGGTGATCTTTCTGCTAGATCCGCCCATTCCTTCCTGCCTCAACGTGTTTTTGAACGTTTTATTCTTTTTCCCGTTGATTTTCCTGTTACAGCTTCTTTTTGTCATAGAAACTGCATTTCTGCAAGACTACTTTCCAGAAAAAACAAGAAAACGCATGCGAAAGCTATGCTTTTTCGGCACGCTGTTTGATTTGCTTTTGGGCCATATGCTCTTTCTTGGCGCAACGTTTTAACAGAAAGAAGGGAAATGTCATGGATGAAAAACAAGAGTTAAAGCTGTTTTATGTCTTTTTTATCCTATTTGAACTTTATATGCTGGCTCTGCTTGTGCTTTATCTGATGCCGGAGAAATATCTCTATTATTTCCCGGTTCCCTTGCTTTTGCTTTTTCTTTTTCAGTTCATGCCGATACAAGTTATTATTCATGGTGTGCTTTTATTTCAGGTGTTGTTTCGCCCAGATCGATTTTGTGGCAGGACCGGGTTCTTGTTGCGGCTCCTTTGCTGTGCCGGCACCTTTGCTTTTTTTGTGATCGATATCCGATCTATTTATTTCTAGGCTTGGGAAGATGTGAAAAAGTGCCATGGACGGGAACCATAGTGAAGTATTTCCATTTGTTTTTGTTAGATTGAGTTTCATGGACCTGGTCCTAAAAATATTTGTCGGCAAATAAACCATGGATTTCGGGAGGGATAACAATGAAAAAGAGCTTTCGTGTAAAAAAAGTTTTTGTCTACTAATTACTTTGTTTGTTATTTTTACGGTGAACACACTTTGTTTTGGAGCTACAGAAAAGGCAAAGACTCCAACCATATTTCCCGTTAACGAAGTCATTCTTTGCCAAGATGGGAATTGGGAGCCACTCTTTTCTTACATCAAAAAGAAAATAGACCGTCAATTTCAACCAGAGGACTATTTGGTTACAGAAGCGCTTTCTGCCGGATATGGAACCATTACTTTGGACTACAATCCCCAAGGTCAAAAAACGGGGATACAGTATCAAATTGCATTGACCAATTCCCGTGTCACAACCATTTCCCGTTTGGGAAAAGTGCCAACTGACCCGACACTTCCCACTTCTTTGCTGCCTTCTCAAAACAATATGGTGCTTTGGCTGGATGGGCTGCCTTATTTTCAAAAGATCACAACCATCGATTTCCAAAAACAACAAATCCAATCAGAAGATGGGGAAGTGTTTGCGCCGCTTCCTTGTTATCGCAACGAAGAAGGGACTTGGATGGTTTCCGCAAGGGCCATTGCAGATGCCTTCCTTGTTCGCCCCATTACATGGATTCCAGAAAGCCAAACCATGGTTGCAGGACAAACCGATGGCAGATCAAACCTGAACACTTCTTATCAAAGCACATTCATCTTAGATATGGTAACGAAAAGCATCCAGGGGGTAAGAAATCGTGTTCCTTTTACCATATTGCTGGAGGAAAAGGAAGTGGAGAATCGGGACGGAACGATTTTTGCATCGGCAGAAAAACTGCTGGAAACTTGCGGCATCTATCCTGAGCAAATCTCTTGGTCCGAGGATGGTACCTGCCTTTTTGTGGATCAGACACCAAATGCGAAAACAGATCATATCACCCTTTGTGCCGCCTACCGTGATATGGACTTACCGGGAAATCCCTACTTTGTAGAAATCACTTCTGAAGAAGAAATCGAAGCAATCCAAACGTGGCTTTTGTCTGATTCTTTTCGCAGCAATTCCGAACGTATCTGTCTATATCAGGGAGATCCTGATTTCTATCTAGACTTGAACAATGGAACTGTTTTGCGGTTTTATGGCGGGAGCAACTGTGGGTATTTTTATGACTGCCGCTACGCTCCACAAGGATTCACGACTTATTTGGAAAGCTTGTTTGAACAGATGGAAGGTGAAAACAGAGCAATGCCGCCGGTGGATGAGACAGGAAAACCAATCTTTTAAAAGGCAATGTTTGTATTACGAAAAATAACCATCCATTCTTTTGCAAAGGGACCGGAAAAAAAACCTGGTCCTTTTCAGTTCCATCAGCAACCTTTCCCTAAAAACCTTGGAGCTATCGTTTCAGAGAAGGGAATTTTTCTGGCCAAAAGAAATCCTGTTCCTGTTCTTCCGTTTCTGTGCTAAAATGGGAGAAAACACCAAATGCAAGTGTAACATTGGGTGAAAAACTGGGGCAAGAAAAACCACATAAAAAAGCTTTGTGTAGACCTTTTGAAAAGGGAGCCAAAGGATGCAAAACCAACAGAAAGAAAGCGGGGTACTTCTATGCAAACAACAGTCAGCAAAGAACAATTGGAACGGATGCGAAAAAAAGCAGCAAAGCGGGAGAAAATTGTCATCATTCTTTCTCTCCTTACTCTTCCTCTTTATCTCTGGCTGTTTTATACTGCCATGCGTCAAGAGGAGCTCTTTTGGGTGAAAGCGATCACGGTGAGCGCCATTTTGTCCATTGCGACCTTTGGACTCTTATGGATGATTGTTGTCAAACGCGCCTATGACAAATTTAATGAAGCATACAAAACAAAGTATGTGTTACAAATCATCAGCCAAATCGATGGGTTTGACCAACTTCAATTTATACCAAAAGGCGGGTTTTTGTGGGACGATGTGAGAAATGCGGCGGTGGTGGCCTGCGGGGATCAAAGGTATTATGAAAGCGAAGATTTGCTTTTGGGGCAATATGAAAACGTGGGGTTCAAAATCAGCGATGTCACCACCAAAAAAATGGTACGCCGAGATAAAAAGAATCGGGTAGAAGAAATCTTTGATGGACAAATTCTTTGCCTTTCCCGATTTGATGACATCAAAGAAAGTAACGGCCATTTACAAATTTTTGAAAAACAATTTTTGTCCAGCATGGCCGGCTGGAAAGCAGAACATGAAATACAGACAGAAAATGAAGCATTCAACAAACGGTTTCAAATTTATGCCAGTGACGAACACAATGCCTACTACATCTTAACGCCGCAGCGCATGGAAAAAATCATGCGTTTTGCAGAGGCCATGGAGGGCCAAGTCTCCCTGGTCTTTCGAGAAGAAAAGCTTTTTGTGGCAATCCGCAGAGACAGCATGTTTGATGCTAACATGAGTGAACCTGTGGCAAAGCAAACGGGCAAGATTTTGGAAGATGCAAAAGTGATTCAAGACACAAAAGAGATCCTTGTCATGGCATAAAGACACCAAATGCCATGCTGAAGGTGTATAGCTTGGCAGATCCTTTTTTGTGGGGCAAATTCATAACGCCTTGCAGATGACGGCCGTATCGTTGGCCACTTCTGTGTTTTGTTTATTGCCGTTGGCACCGCCTTTGAGATGGACGGCACGTCGGTGATCTCTCGGGTTCTTGGCGAGAGCAAGGGGCCACCAAGGCTTCGCTTCTCATAAACGTAAGCCGCCAAGGCGCCATTTTTCTTCTGGCTCTGTTTCTCTTGCAGGCCGTTTTTGGATTGACCGGTTTGCTTTGGGCCCAGCCGGTGGCCGATGTGCTTTCGCTATACTTGGCGATGGTACTTTGTCGAACGACTTATCGTCGTCAAAGCATTTGTAAAACGCATAGTGAAACTATTCGTAACCAAGCATAGCCTTTTTTTCAAAACCTCCCTAAAATAGTCTTTTCCCTGCGCCTGCTATCACAAGTTGTTTCTTCAATCCCACCCTTTTTCCCTAAAAAACGGGGAATAGAAAATTGATTTTTGGTGTGCTACAATAAAGAAAAGAAACCAATAATAGATGACCGTTTGTGATGCAAAAAGAAAAAAGGGATAAACTAAGGCAGACAACCTGCAATTTTTTTGCCGATGGGAGGGAGGAAAATGGATTATATCACGGTACAAGAAGCCGCTCAAAAATGGGAGATTTCCCCACGCTGGGTGCAAAACTATTGTGCCCAAGGGCGTATTGATGGTGCAGTGAAAGAGAGCGGCGTTTGGCGTATTCCGGTGAAAGCCAAAAAACCAAACGATCCCAGAAAAACAACATCGCATCAAAAAACAAAAAAACAAGAAAAAGTGCCTGTTTCTTCTCCGGGCTTAATGCCATTACTCAATACGCCCTTTGTGCCAGGCCATTGTATGGAAACCATCGAGGCCATGGAAAACGGGCCAGGGAAAAAGATTGCTTTGGCCGAGTACCATTATTTTAGTGGCCAGGCAGAACTGGCCGCCGAGGAGGCAGAGTTATATTTAACCTGCAAACAAACCGATATCCGCCTTTCGGCCTGTCTCATCTATGCCTATGCCAATCTTTCCCTCGGACAAATCCAACATGCCCGCTGCGCGTTAGCAGAAATGAAAAAAACGTTTGCCTCTGCCACGGCCAACACGCCACCGGATCTTTTGGCAGCCGAAGCTTTTGTGGCCTCTGCGGCGGCCGTTTTGCTGCATTTGCCTTTGCCAGAAGGCTTGCCAAAACCGCAAGAATCCATGCCGCTGCTTCTGCCGGGGATTCGGGCCTTTGCCCTTTATGTGCAAGCCCATTATCTATATTTGAAACAGGAATACCAAAGAAGCGTCGGTCTGGTGGAAGCCTCCCTTGTGATGGGGGCCGAGGCCTATCCCATCGCCGCCATTTATCTTCACCTGGTAGCCGTGATGGATTATATGAGCCTGCGGGAACAGGAACAAGCGCAAAAACATCTTTTGGCTGCCTGGAAATTGGCACAGCCCGACGACCTGATTGAAGGCTTGGGCGAGCACCACGGCCTTTTGGGCGGAATGCTGGAGGCTGTCATTAAGCCAAACTGGCCCGAGGATTTTAAGCGCATCATCGATATCACCTATCGGTTTTCGGCCGGATGGCGAAGAGTGCATAACTCTGTGACCGGGCATGATGTGGCCGATAATTTGACCACCACAGAATTTGCCACGGCCATGTTGGCCGCCCGGGGGTGGACCAACCAGGAAATTGCCGACCATTTTGGGATTTCTGCCAATACAGTCAAACGGCATATTTCTATCGCCCTCAAAAAGTTGAAAATTGCCCACCGGCGAGAATTGAAACAATATATGTTGTTATAATCCCAAAGGGTGGGGAAGGGCCTTTTTATCAAGCACGATTTACCCCGGTTTGACATCAAAACAGAATACAGTTGCGATTTTTCCAGCGCATGGCGTTCCTTGCGCTGGATTTTTCTTGTTTGTGACAAAAGCCCAATCCCATCGAAAAGTCCTGGTCTTTCATTGACAGAAAACGACAAAACGTAGTAAAATAGATGGGAACCCATCCAAAAAAGGAGGAACTGACATGACAACACAAAGCAGAATTTCCGATGCCGAAATGCGGGTGTTGGAAAAGCTTTGGTCTTTGGGAACGGAAACTGCCATTGCAGAGTTGACGGTGGCCTTGCGGGAAGACGGCGAAATTTGGACCCATCAAACCGTCGCCACTTTTTTAAAGCGGCTGAATGCCAAAGGCGTCGTTTCTTATACCAAGAAAGGAAAAAGTCTCTATTATTTTCCAAAGCTTTCCAAAGAGGCTTTTTACGCCAAGGCAGCAGACCACTTTGTAAAACAAACATTCCAAGGCTCTCTTACCGGGTTTTTATCTGCTTTTTCCAGCACAAAACCCCTCAGCAACGAAGAGATTCAGGCCTTAAAAGATTGGTTGGATGAAATTGCTCCTTCTCAATAGATTGTTTTTATTGATGCTTCAGCTTTCTGTCAGTGGCTTTCTTTTTGGCAGCGTTTATCTGATCTTCAGACACTTTTTGTATCAAAGGACCTCTGCCCGGTTTTTGGTGCGGCTCCATTTGCTTGCCCTGGGGTCTTTTCTGATTCCGTTTTCTCTGATTGCTTCCATTTATGATGGGACAGAGCAATATTTTTTTGCCCAATATCAAGATGTTGTAATGGATGGGGCCAACTTTTTTGATAGTGCAGTGGCCTTTTTGTTGCGCAACGTCGACTTTCTTCCGTTTTGCGATAAGATTTGGTTTTTGGGCATGGTTCTTTTTCTTCTCCTTCGGCTCAAGCAGTATGTTTCTTTTCGTGCCACCATCCAGTCCTCTTTGTTTTTGTTAGAAGACGAGCGATGGCAGAGCATTTTTGAGGCACAAAAAGAGGCCTTTGGGCTGTCCCATCTTTCTTTGATGGCAAGTCATGGCATTGGGACACCGTTTACCACCGGCGTGCGCCACAAAATTTTGGTCATCCCATCCTTCTTGCTGCCGCTTTTTGACGAACAGGAAATCACCTGGATTTTACAGCATGAGTGTTACCATGCCAAACAAAACGATGTAACAAAAAAATTGCTGCTGCTTTTTTGTCAAAGCTTCCATTGGATGAACCCCATGTTTTATTACTTAAAAGAAACACTTTCCGGCTATCTGGAGCTGGCCTGCGATGAAGCCGTAACTGCCACTTTGACAAAATCCCAAAAAAGAGCTTATGCCTCCCTTTTGATTCGCTCCTTGGAATTGGAAAAACAAGCACAGTCCCAAAACTCTTATTGCCTTTGCTATGGCGAAAAGCAAGTGACTCAGCTGCAACAAAGAATTCAGGCCATTTTGCAAGATAAACCATGCCCACACAAAAAAGTGATCGTGGCCCTTTCGGTGGCGGCGGTTTTCCTGTTCTTTTGTGGTAACGTGGCTGCCAAAACGGCTGCATCTCCCATTTTTAAGCTGTTTTCGCAAAACACCAGCATCATCGATACCGAAACTACAGACCTCATCATGATTCCTCGTACCAAAGAGGTGTTGTATCACATCGAGCTGGAATGAATCAAAAAAGCAAAGGGAGAAGGGATACCAAAAGCAGTGTTCTTCTCCATAATCCACCTTTGCTTTGTTGTTTTCCATTGCTAAAAAAATCCCTTGGGATCACCCAAGGGATTTTCTTGTTGGGTGCTTTAGCTTAACAAAACCCCTAGTTTTACTAGGGGTAAATAAAATACTTTAGTATACAAAACCTCCTAATTATAATTTTAGAATGAAGGTTTGGCGACCGCATTACTAAAATAAATT
>CALWGC010000008.1 GCA_944378105.1 uncultured Clostridia bacterium | reverse complement strand
CTTGGTGGGAAGCCGCCTGGGAAAATAGGTGGTCGCCGGAATCCATAATCCTCGATAGCTCAGCGGTAGAGCAACCGGCTGTTAACCGGTGGGTCGCAGGTTCGAATCCTGCTCGGGGAGCTTTTTTGGCCCGATGGTCAAGCGGTTAAGACACGGCCCTTTCACGGCTGTAACCCGGGTTCGATTCCCGGTCGGGTCATTTTCTTTTTTTTGTGCCGATGTGGCTCAATTGGCAGAGCAGCTGACTTGTAATCAGCAGGTTAACGGTTCGAGTCCGTTCATCGGCTTCGGTTTTCTATGGGTCTTTAGCTCAGTTGGTCAGAGCATCCGGCTCATAACCGGGCGGTCCCGGGTTCAAGTCCCTGAAGACCCATTTCGCACAATCCAAAATACGACAACCTCTATGGCTCAGTAGCTCAGTTGGTTAGAGCGCCGGCCTGTCACGCCGGAGGTCGTGGGTTCGAGCCCCATCTGAGTCGTATTTTTATGGGAGTTTAGCTCAGCTGGGAGAGCGCTTGCCTTACAAGCAAGATGTCATAGGTTCGAGCCCTATAACTCCCACTTAACCCGTCACGATGGTGGCGGGTTTTTTTATTTGTTTTTCTTAAACTGGCTTTCTTTCTCTTGACGTGGAAAGCAAGGTTATGTAATATATTAATATATTACATTGTTTGGAAAGGAAGGATTACGATGAAAGAATATAAAAGTCAGAAGATTCGTGCCGTTGGGCCGGAAGTAGACCCCATTTGGTTGGGCACTGGATGGAGCGAAGAATCGCTTTGCTATCCACAAATTTTGCTGGAAAGTACTTACGGGGATACGCACCCTGGGAGCCGTCACTTGGACCAAATCTCTGGCTATGTGAAAGAATCTTGCTTGGAACATCAGCTGAAACCTTCCATTTATATGACGACGGATATTTGTGATGGCGTGGCTACAGGGCATGATGGGATGCACTTTTCTTTGCCATCCCGAGACATCATTTCTGCTATGACAGAAATCCATGCCATGGCCAATCCTTTTGACGGGATGGTGACCCTTTCTTCTTGTGACAAGGCACTACCGGCCCATTTGATGAGCCATTTGCGGTTGGATTTACCGGGGATTCATGTTTCGGGTGGTTCGATGATGTTTGGCCCGGACTTTTTGTCACCGGAAGTTTGCTATGACACCAATGTGCTGGTGAAAAAAGGCGAGATGACCAAAGAGGAAGAGATGGAGTACAAGTTTGTGGCTGCACCTAGCTGTGGTTCTTGCCAATACATGGGTACGGCCAGCACCATGCAGGTGATGGCAGAGGCCTTGGGCATGAGTTTACCCACCAACGCCTTGATTCCGGCAGAGGTCCCGCTGGAGCATTTGGCCCGCAAGGCGGGAAAACAGATGCGGTTTTTGGTGGAACAAGACCTTCGTCCATCCCAAATTATGACGAAGAAAGCCTTTGAAAATGCCATGATTTTGCATGCGGCTGTGTCCGGCTCTTCCAATATTTTGCTTCATTTGCCGGCCATTGCAGCCCAAAATGGGATTCGGGTAACCTTAAAAGAATTTGATGATATCAGCAACGAAGTGCCGGTACTTTGTTCGTTGAAAACGGCGGGAAAATGGCCCACACGGATGCTTTGGTATGCCGGCGGGGTTCCGGCGTTGATGATGGAATTAAAAAGCTTGTTGCACTTGGATGCCATGACGGTGACAGGCAGAACGGTGGGCGAAAACTTAGACCGCCTGGAGGAATCGGGATTTTTCTGGATGCAAGAAAAATATTTGAAAAACTTCAATCTGACCAGACGGGATGTCATCCAAACCTTGGCGGCGCCGGTTCAAAAGCGGGGCGGCATTTCTGTCCTTTATGGAAATATCGCCAAAGAAGGCGCCGTGGTGAAGCATGCGGCCATCCAAAACGGCCAGTCCTTTCATGAAGGGCCGGCCAAGCCTTTTGATCGGGAGGAAGATGCCATTGCTGCCATGGATGAAGGAAAGATCCAAAAAGGCGATGTAATTATCATTCGGTATGAAGGAGCCAAAAGCGCCGGTATGCCGGAAATGCTGAAGGCAACGGAACGGTTGTATAATGAAAAGGAATTAAGTGAAAGCTGTGCATTGCTGACCGATGGCCGTTTTTCTGGCGCAACCAGGGGGTTTGCCGTTGGCCATGTGTCGCCAGAAGCCATTTGTGGCGGGGAAATTGCCTATATTGCAGAGGGCGACTTGATTCGGATTGACATTGAAAAAAGAAGCCTGGACGTGGTGGGAATTGCCGGAGAGAAAAAGACACCGGAAGAAATTGCAGCGGTGTTTGAGGCGCGGAAAAAGACAACTACTTTGCAGCAGCCCAAGTATACCAAAGGCGTGCTGGGGTTATTTACGAAAAATGCCAGTGACGTGGCCCATGGTGCTTCCCTCTTTTATGCAGAAGGGGTGGAACAAGGGGGAGAGGAGCAATGACCAAAAAACGGCGTGGGAAACAGGAGATTTATGATGGTTTAAAAGAAAAGATTTTGTACCATCATTGGAAGCCTGGCAGAAGTATTCGGGAAGAGGAAGTGGCAGAGGAGCTGGATGTAAGCCGCACGCCCATTCGGGAAGCGCTGTTAAAGCTATCGGATGAAGGGTTTGTAGACATTTTTCCAAGCAAGGGAACCTTCGTATCGAAAATTGATTTGGCCCTGTTACGGGAGTATGGCTATATGCGCCATGTGGTGGAGTGTGATGTGCTGTTGGGCATGGCCAAAAAGCAGCAGATGGTGAAGGCGGCCTGCGAGGAGGTTTTGCTGCTGCAACAAATGGCAATCAAGCGAGGGGACATCAAGGGGTATGTCAAGCAGGACCACGCCTTTCATTGGCAGTTGTTTGTGCTGGCCGGCCATGGGGTGCTTTGGCCGGCATTGGAAACTTTCTATGCCCATACCATTCGGTACCATATGCTGGATTTTGAAACCAACGGATATATGGAAACTTCCATCCAAGAGCATCAAACCATATTAGAGACCATGGAAAAAGGAGAAACGGGGCCACTGTTGGCCGCATTAAAACAGCATCATGACTCTGGCTTTTTGGAGGCAGAGCAGTTGCGGCAAAAATATCCGGATTATTTTGTTTAAACCGTGGAAAGTAAATGTTACAAAAGGGATGGGTTAAAAAGGAAACACTTTTCTTTGACTTCCTTTGGGAATCTTACAGCCAATCTTTCCATAGCTTCAAAATGAACGCGCAGGAATCCTTTGTTTTTGGAAGGAATCCTGCGCGTTTTATTTTTTGATGAAACTGTGCCTTCGTATGGCAACTGCTGCATGAAAAAATGAAGGTAAAGCAAAACAAACTTTTGCAGTTAGGTAGCAGCTATGTTATACTAAGAAAAAGGAGGTGCTGGCATGAAAGGGAGCAGGTTTTGGGAAAAACTGGCCATTTGTGTCCTTTTTTGCTTGCTGTTAAGTGGGTGCAGAAAAGAAGAGCCTGTATCAACGTATGCCCATTTGAAAGAAGAAAATGTGGTGACGCTGGCTGATGGAACAGAAATCGACTGCTGGGAAAATGATTTTTGGCAATTTTATTGTCTCAAAGACGGTACCGAAATCTTGCATCTTAAGCCGCCCTCTGGGCCGCAGGGGCACTATGCGGCAGGAGTGGAAAGCTTTGACGATTTATCGTCAAAGGCTCAAGAGGCCGTAGCCGATTATTATGCAAAACAAGGGACTTTGTATGACCTGCCTTCGGAATTGGAGGCTGCCTATGACGAATATTTGAAAAAACAAGCGGCAAAGGAACGATATCATGCCCGGATTGTGGAGCAAGAAACCGCTCCAACGGCTGCGGCAGACGATGTGATTTATTTTCGCACCATTTTGACGTTACCGGTGGGCGACCAAATTGTAGAACAGTATTCTTTTTGTGCTGCCTTTGATCGGCAAAGCGGCGAAAAGCAAGATGTCTGGTCTCTTTTTACGGTACC
>CALWGC010000007.1 GCA_944378105.1 uncultured Clostridia bacterium | reverse complement strand
CTTGGTGGGAAGCCGCCTGGGAAAATAGGTGGTCGCCGGAATCCATAATCCTCGATAGCTCAGCGGTAGAGCAACCGGCTGTTAACCGGTGGGTCGCAGGTTCGAATCCTGCTCGGGGAGCTTTTTTTGGCCCGATGGTCAAGCGGTTAAGACACGGCCCTTTCACGGCTGTAACCCGGGTTCGATTCCCGGTCGGGTCATTTGATCAAGAAGCACAAAGTCTTTGTGAAAACAAAGGGTTTGTGCTTTTTTTGTTATAAAAAAAGAATCGGCAAAGAGTCCGATGGAGATACTAGAAAAAAATTTTATCGATTGGGACCAAGACAAAGGAGGTTTGTATGGAAGAAAAAAGTATATCGGCTGTGATGATAGAAGAGTATTTGCAGTATTTGAGAGAGCAGGAAAAAAGCAAAAGCACATTGGAAAAATACCGGCGGGAGCTTTTTTGTTTGTTGACGTATTTTCGTCGGAGAAAGGTGGAAAAGGAAGCGCTTTTGCAATGGAAAATGGGGTTGGAGCAGCGGTATCAGCCTTCCAGTGTCAATGGGTATCTGGTGGCGGCCAACGGCTTTTTTTCCTATGTGGGGTGGCATTCGTTCCGCTTGAAGTTGATTAAAATTCAAAAAAATATATTTGCAAAGGAAGAAAAGGAACTGACCAAAGAAGAATACCGGCGGTTGGTATCGGCAGCAGAACAAAAAGGGAACCGGCGGCTTTCGTTGGTGATTCAAACCATATGCGCCACGGGGATTCGTGTTTCGGAGTTACAATTTATTACGGTGGAAGCACTGCAAAGGGGTCGGGCCGCTGTGGCGTGCAAGGGGAAAAGACGGGTGATTTTTTTGCCGGTACAGCTGCAAAAGAAATTACAGGCCTATTGCAAGGAAATGGGGATCAAACAAGGGGTGATTTTTCGGACGAGACAGGGAAATCCGTTAAACCGCAGTAATATTTGGGCGGATATGAAAAAACTCTGCCAAGATGCAGAGGTTTGCGCGGAAAAAGTATTCCCTCATAATTTAAGACATTTATTTGCCCGTACGTTTTACGGGCTGGAAAAGGATATTGCCAAATTGGCCGATTTGTTGGGCCACAGTAGCATTGAAACAACCCGTATTTATATCATGGAAAGTGGAAAAGAGCATCAAAAGAAATTGGAACGGATGGGGTTGATTTGGTAGCGGAATTTCCCTTCTGTGGTATCTCTTATAAACCAAAAGTCATGGGTTCAAGTCCCATGTTGATTTGGGAGCGGAATTTCCCTTCTGTGGTGAAATAAAGAGGTGAAAAACAACATGTCTACTTTTACATAAAAAAACTATAGCATTTTTTTCACCAAATGACAAGTCCATGGCACAAAAAGAAACCGAATGTGATCAGTCGAAAAAAAAGAAGGCTTCATTCGGTGGCTTTTGATGTGCTTTTCTTTTTTTGCGCCTTTTTTCCTTAGAATAAGGAAGAAGAGACAACGCTCCTCAGCACATTTTTGCTAACCAAATCCCAAAATTCATATCCCCGATACCACAGAAGGGAAATTCCGCTCCCAAATCAACATGGGACTTGAACCCATGACTTTTGGTTTATAAGAGATACCACAGAAGGGAAAGTATGTATGGAACGAAGGTTTAGGAACATGGATTTGACACAAGAAACCATACAAGCTTTTTTGTCGGAAAAAGCAAAAAAGAAATTGACCGCAGAAACCTTGGCAGACTATCGGCGAATTTTACTGGAATTGGAGAAATTTGTTTTACCAACCGGAAAACTCCAGCCGGATACGCTACAGCAATGGAAGTGTGCGATGCAGCAAGAAGGTCTTTTGGCCGAAAGAACCATCAGCCATCGGATTTCTGTGGTCAATCAATATTTTGCTTTTTTAAATGAGAGAAATTGGCAAGTTTCGGTGTTACGCGCAGAAAAACGGCCAGAGCCTTTTTTGGAAAGAGCCGAATATGTGAGATTATTACAGGCGGCCAAAAAACAGGGCAAAGAGCAGTTGTATTTTTTGATGAAAACCATTTGCGTTTTGGGCATCACCACAAAAGAGCTTCCCACATTGACCATAGAATGGGTGGCGCAGGGAGGGGGATTACTGGTCCATGGCAAAAGCCAACGGATGATCTATTTGCCGCAAACGCTGCAAAAAGAATTGATGGGCTATTGCCGCCGGCAGAAGATTGAAACTGGCAGTATTTTTGTGATCAGACGCAAAACCCAACTCCATCGGGCCAATATCAACGCAGCCATGAAACAACTTTGTGCACAGGCCAACGTTTCGGAGAAAAAAATCAACCCTCGCTGTTTGTGGAAACTGCAAAAAGACACCATGGAACAGCTGCAAGAAAAGATCAACCGTTTACTTTTACAATCTTATGAATCGCTGTTGGAGCAAGAAAATACATATGCTGCTTGGGAAGACGTAGAATTGTAAAAACAGCAAAAAAGGAATTGGAGGGAGACGGATGAAAAGGAATCAATGGAAAAAGCGGTTTTTTGCGCTTTGCATGGCAGTTGCGCTGGCGTTGCCACAAAGTGCAGTTGTTTTGGCTGAGGAGCCGCTGGTTTTGGAGCAGTCAGGACCGGTGTTGACCAATGGGGAGACAGAACAGCCAGAAGAAGGAGACTCAAAAGAGGAAGAACCAAAAGAGGAACCCAAAGAAGAAGGCGAAGCGGGACAAGAAGAACCGGAACAGACTGAGCAGGAAAAAGAGGATGAGACAGGACAGGAAGAAGAAGGCCCCGAGGGACCTCTCCCTATGACACCAGTGGAGGAAGCAACGGAGAGAGAAGAGGCAAAAGAAAAGCAGTTGTTGGCAGCCCCAAGGGGAGAGACGGTGCTTTCAGTTTCTCCTTCGGCACCAGATGAGGCACAGGGTGTGTATGCCTCTTTACAGGAGGCCGTGGGAGCCGTTGCGGCCGGAGAAGAGGCCACCATTTTGGTGGAAGAAAGCCTGACACTGACAGAAGCGGTTCGCTTGACGGGGCAGCAAATTACCCTGGCTTCGGCAGATCCTCAAAACCCGGTGACCATTTGCCGTGGGGAAGATTTTGCAACCATACAAGATAATGCCAGAAGCACTTATAACCCGGCCATGTTTGAGGTGACCGTTTCCGGCGGTGCCGATTCTTTGTTGCGGGTAGAAAATATCATTTTGGATGACGAAGGAAAGTACGAAGGCGATGTGTTTGCCCAAGCCATCAGCGGAGCAGCCGCAGAAGGACAGACGAAGGAAAATCACCGGATGGTGCAAGACGCCATGATTGCGGCCTATGGAACGGGGACGTATAAAGCAGAAGTGGTTTTAGGCGAAGGCGCTGTACTGAAAAACTTTGGCGGGATGTCTGCCGTGCGGGTGACGGAAAATGCTTCCTTGACCATGGAAAGCGGCAGCTTGATTTGTGATGAAGTGGATGTCATCACAGACCGCGCCAGACTACATAAAGACAGCAAGGCCTCTGACCCTTATTTTGAGACAGAGACAGGTCCAGCCGGCGCCGTTTGGGTGCAGGGATATGACTTTGTGATGGAAGACGGGGCCGAAATCAGAGACGTGCTGGGCCGGGCCGTTTATATGGACGGCGGTACAGCATGGCTGAATGGACAGATCTATGACTTAAGACAAGATCCGGATACCGGTTCCAATGGTACGGAGAAACGTATAAAGGATATGTGGCAGGGCAATAACGGTTTGGCTGGCCATATTCGTAACAACGCGGAGATGATCCTGGGAAACACTTTCCTGCTGGATAATTCCAACACAGACATCAAAATGGATGGGGCCTTTTATGATTGCAGCGGCTATTTAGAAATGCAGCAAGGGGCAGTGATCAGAAATTTGGTGGGCACTGCCATTCGCGGTCACGCCGGCACAGGCATTGAGATTGTTGTGGATGGCGAAATTTGTGGCATCTTAGAGGGTGGTAACGCCATCAACTTAAATGAATCCGATGATTTGCTTTGTACCATCGGGCCAAACGCCTATATCCACGACAATACGGTATGGTATGGCGCAGTATATGTGCAAGGCCGGGGTATCCATGTGGATCTCTATGGACGAATTGAAAATAACTATTCCACCAATAAATCCGGCGGGATGGTATTGGCCAATAACTTTTCGGGGCATTCGGCCACCATGTACGACGGAGCTACCATCAAAAATAATGTCTCCAAAAATGATGGCGCCGGTATGGTGGTTTCCTGCGGTACGTTTGTGATGGAAGGCGGCGAAATTTCCGGCAACGTTGCCACAGGGGCAGTGGAAAACGGCATTGGTGGCGGTGTTTATGTACGCCGTGGCGGCACATTCATCATGGAAGATGGTTCCATCACAGACAATGTGTCGAAAGGTGCTGGCGGCGGCATCTATTATACGGCAGAAAATTATGGAACTCCTTCTATTCCGGCGAGAATTCAGCTGTTGGGTGGTACCATTGCCCGGAATTTGATGCAGGCAGACGTGACACTGGAAGCTGACAACACAGCCAGCGTGACAGGCGGCGTAGAAAACGACATCACCATCGGCGGTAGCTCCTACAGCTATTTGGATAGAGCCTTAGCCATTGGGGATGATGTCGCCCTGGGAGAAGAAGAGGTTTATTTGGAAAAATATGATATCACCATGGAAAATCCGGCGGGTGAGGTTCGCTTTGGGAATGCCTCTGCGGAAGTCATCCAAGGAGGTCTTGGCGAATCGACGGCCAAGGGATGGAGTGATACGGAGCTGGCCTCCTTCTGGTTTGCCAGCGAAAAACCGGTGAACACCTTTGCCCTTAGCCTTCCGGCAGGGCTGAATCCAGATTTGCCGGTGTATGCCATTGTATTGGCCACCAATGAAGAAGGCGGCCTTTATGCCGATGGCGGCAGCGTTACTTGCTTTGGCGTGGAAAAAACAGAGAATCAACTGTTGGTGACAACACAGTTTATGGATGGAAATCATAACAGTTCTGGCTATGGCGTGGTGCTGGTTCAGCCAACGGTGGATTATGGCACCATGACCATCACAGCACCAGAAACCATCGAAGGAACCAAAGATGACAACGGATACGAAATAGACTATACGGCAACGTATGTCATCACAGAGAATCTGCTTCATCAAGTGACCTCTGGCGTTTCGGGAGAAGACGTGAAAGTCTCTTTCTTGTTGAAAACCGATCCAGATTTGACCGTGGCACAAAATGAGGCCGGACAGCCTTTGGTGGAAGTGGAAAGCCAGTTATTTGTGGTGGAATCCATGACCCAATATGCAAATGGAATTGTAGTGATTTGTACAGGAAATCCCGAAGCGACAGATGCATCGGATCGCACCACCACCATTCGTTGGACTGGTGTGGGCAATGGATTTGATGTGGGCAAAGTACTGACCACGTCGGGACAATTTGAGACGGTGGAAGGATGGAATGTATTTGCCCTTGTACCGTCCAATGTGGTGCAGACGACGTTGGAAGAAAAAGAGTCGGGCGGAGAGACCACCGGCGGCGGAAGTGACCGGATTGTGACCCACTATGTAGTTTACCATGACGGGGAAGAAGAAGTGAGAAAAGGAAAGTTTTATCACGGCCAGAAAATTGAAGCCGCCGAAAATCCTTTTACGGCACCAAAGGGCTTTGTCTTTGCCGGTTGGAGCAAGGAAGAAGGCGGAGAAGTGGATTTCTTGCCGGGAGAAAAATTTACCATGCCCGATGAGACCTATCATCTCTACGCCGTTTGGGCAGAAGGAGAAGCCTATCATGCGCCTTACTTAAACGGCTATCCCGATGGTACCATTCGCCCAGAGCAAACCATCACCCGGGTCGAGACGGCCATGCTGTTCTATCAGTTGATGGGAACGCCAGAAAACCTGGCAGGAAAAAGATTTACAGACGTGGCAGAAGAAAGCTGGTATGGGGCAGCCGTCCGCACTTTAGCCGGGGCAGGCATCTTAAACGGCTATCCAGATCAAACCTTCCGCCCCGATGCAGCCATCACCCGAGCTGAGTTTGTGACCATGGCTACAGGCTTTATGGGAGAGGAAAAAGGAACGGGCACGTCGTTTTTGGATGTGGCAGAAGGGGCCTGGTATGCCGGTTTTGTGGCCACGGCCACCGAAAACGGCTGGATCAGCGGTTATCCCGATGGTTCCTTCCGTCCAGAAACGGCCATCACCCGGGCCGAAGCGGTGAGCATCTTAAACCGTATGATGGATCGCTCGGCAGACATGGATTTCATTTTGGCCAACGAGGGAGCCTTGCAGACCTTTAACGATTTGTCCAAAACCCATTGGGCCTATGGCTTTCTGATGGAAGCGGCCAACGGCCACACCTATTTACGCCAAGAAGACGGAAGCGAAATCTGGCAAGAATCGTAAATAGCATTGCAAAAACAAAAGCGGTCGGTACCCCCGGCCGCTTTTTCTCAACACAGAGGCGATTTTTGTTATTGACGGAAACGAAACAGGGCGATAAAATAAAAGATGAATGCTTTTTGACGAACCAGTTTCCCAAACCAAAAGAGGAGGCGTTATGCGCGTGAGCAAAATCGCGATTATGACGGATAGCAACAGCGGCATCACCCAGCAAAAGGCAAAGGAAATGGGTATTTATGTGTTGCCAATGCCGTTTTATGTCAATGGAGAAACGAAATACGAAGATTTGGATTTGACCCAGGAGGAGTTTTATCGCTGTTTGGAAGCGGGGGCAGAGATTGCCACGTCCCAACCGGCGGTGGGCGATGTGTTGGACGCCTGGGAAGGATTATTAAAAGGATATGACGCTGTGGTCCACATTCCCATGAGTAGCAGTCTCAGCAGTTCCTATGAGACGGCAGCCATGTTGGCCGCCGACTTTGACGGCCGGGTGCAGGTGGTCAATAACCAGCGCATTTCCATCACCTTGGTACATGCCATCTACCAAGCCATGGAATTGGCACAAAAAGGCGTTTCGGCAGAAGAAATCAAGCGGATTTTGGAAGAAACGAAAGCCGATTCCAGCATTTATATTACGCTTGAAACGCTGAAATATTTGAAAAAAGGCGGACGGATTACGCCGGCGGCCGCAGCCTTTGGAGAATTGCTGCGCTTGAAGCCGGTGCTGCAAATCCAAGGCGGAAAATTGGACGCTTTTTCCAAGGCCAGAACGAAAAAAATGGCCAAGGCCATTATGATTAAGGCCATCAAAAACGATTGCGTCACCCGTTTTGGTTCCGACGAGCGGGGGACAGGCATGATGTTGGCCATCGCCTATAGCGGCGATCACAAAGAGGCATTGGAGTTTTTGGAAGAAGTACGGGCAGAGTTTCCGGGGTTAGAAATTCCGGTGGCGCCGCTTTCTTTGAGCATTGCTTGCCATATTGGGCCGGGGGCTGTGGCGCTGGCTTGCAGCAAGCGTTTGCCAGAGTAATGGGCAACCAAAACAGATTCTTTTGGGGCATTTTTTCTCTTGTTTGGAAGAAATGCCCTTTTTTTGTTCTGAAATTTGGAACCGGAATGTAAATAAATAAAAACAAAAGAAAAAACAAGAAAACAAAGCTTTTTCTTCAAAAAAGAATGGTTATTCCAGGATATATTTTAATATTTCGCCATAACAAATGTTGCAGAAAAGAGACATTCGAGATATGATTATGACAATGATTAGCACTCGATTGAAGTGAGTGCTAATAACATCAAAACCAGAGATTTATGCTAAGGAGGTCTTTCCACATGAAATTAGTACCATTGGGAGATAAAGTTGTCATTAAACAAATGGAAGCAGAAGAAAAAACCAAATCCGGTATCGTTCTGCCAACCCAAAGCAAAGAAAAACCACAGGAAGCTGAAGTCATCGCCGTTGGCCCTGGCGGCAAAGTAAAAGGCGAAGAAGTAGAAATGATGGTAAAACCAGGCGACCATGTGATTTATTCCAAATATATTGGCACCGAAATCAAATTTGATGGCGAAACCTATATCATTTTGAGACAGTCTGACATTTTGGCAATCGTAGAAGAATAATCCATGACATTGGATGGACAAGATCGATAGAAAAAGGAGAGAATGAACTATGCCTAAGAAAATCAAATATGGCACCGAAGCCAGAAATGCAATGGCAGAAGGCGTAAACAAATTAGCAGATACCGTAAAAGTAACCCTTGGCCCAAAAGGCAGAAACGTCGTATTGGACCGTAAATTCATGAGCCCATTGATCACAAACGACGGTGTTTCCATCGCAAGAGACATCGAATTTGAAGATCCATACGAAAACATGGGTGCACAGCTGGTAAAAGAAGTGGCTACCCAGACCAACGACGTAGCAGGTGATGGTACCACCACCGCAACCGTTTTGGCACAGGCCATGGTACAGGAAGGTTTGAAAAACATTGCAGCTGGCGCCAACGCCATCATCTTGAGAAAAGGCATGCAAAAAGCAACTGCTACTGCCGTAGAAGAAATCAAAGGCATGAGCACCGTTGTTTCCACCAAAAACCACATTGCAAGAGTTGCTGCCATCTCTTCTGGCGACGACGAAGTTGGCGAAATGATTGCTGATGCAATGGAAAAAGTAACCAATAATGGCGTCATCACCGTAGAAGAATCCAAAACCATGAACACCGAATTGGAATTGGTAGAAGGGATGCAGTTTGACAAAGGCTACCTGTCCTCCTATATGTCCACCGACTTGGAAAAAATGGTTGCCGTTTTGGATGAGCCATATATCATGATCACCGACAAGAAGATCTCCAACATCCAGGAAATCGTACCTGTTTTGGAACAGATCATGCAGACTGGCGCAAAACTGCTCATCATTGCGGACGATATCGAAGGCGAAGCTTTGGCTACCTTGGTATTGAACAAATTGAGAGGCACCTTCACTTGCGTTGCTGTCAAAGCACCTGGCTATGGCGAAAGAAGAAAAGCACAGTTGGCCGACTTGGCTGCATTGACCGGCGCTCAGGTCATCAGCGATGAATTTGGTATCGATCTGAAAGACGTTACCTTGGATATGCTGGGCCGCGCTAGAACCGTACGGGTAGAAAAAGAAAGCACCATCATCACCGGCGGCGAAGGCAGCAAAGAAGACATCGAAGGCAGAGTAAAACAGATCAAAGCCGCTTTGGAAGAAACCACCAGCGATTTTGAAAAAGAAAAACTGCAAGAAAGACTGGCCAAACTGGCTGGCGGTGTTGCTGTCATCAAAGTTGGTGCAGCTACCGAAACCGAAATGAAAGAAAAGAAACTGCGTATGGAAGATGCCCTGGCCGCTACCAAAGCAGCCGTAGAAGAAGGCATCGTTCCTGGCGGTGGTACCACCTATATCCACGCTGTTGTAAAAGTAGCTGAATTGGTGAAAACACTTTCTGGCGATGAAAAGACCGGTGCAGAAATCGTATTGAAAGCTTTGGAAGCTCCAATGCGTCAGATTGCTGCCAATGCTGGTCTGGAAGGCTCCATCATTGTCAACAAAGTAAAAGAATTGCCAAACGGCGTTGGCTTCAATGCTTTGACCGAAGAATATGTGGACATGGTAGAAGCAGGTATCGTAGACCCTGCCAAAGTAACCAGAAGCGCATTGCAAAATGCAACTTCCGTTGCTTCCACCTTCTTGACCACCGAAGCTGTTGTGGCTGATTATCCATCCAAAAACGGCGCTGCTGACTATATGCAGCAAGGACAGTCCAACGGTATGGGCGGCTTGATGTAACAAAAAAGCAACACAAATTGCATAAAAGTAGCTGAGAAAAGCGGCTTTTGCCCATGGACGTGTGCAAAAGCCGCTTCTTTTTTTGCAAAAAAGACAGCGTCCTTTCCCGGCAAAAAAAATTGCACAACGGGCCGTCTTGTGATAAAATATCTCAGTTAGGGCATTCTGTAAGAAGACAAAGAAATAGGGAGTAATGAACAAGATGAAAGTGAAAAATGAAAAAATCCGCAACGTAGCCATTATTGCCCACGTAGACCATGGGAAAACCACGCTGGTGGATGAACTGTTGAAACAAAGCGGCACCTTCCGCTCCAATCAGGTGGTACAAGAACGTGTGATGGACTCCGGCGACATCGAACGGGAACGGGGCATCACCATTTTGTCCAAAAATACCTCCGTCCATTATGGAGACATCAAAATCAATATTGTGGACACGCCAGGCCATGCCGATTTTGGCGGCGAAGTGGAACGTGTCATGAAGATGGTAAACGGCGTTGTGCTGGTGGTAGACGCCTTTGAAGGGCCCATGCCCCAGACGAAGTTTGTGCTGAAAAAAGCACTGGAACTGGAGTTGCCGGTGGTGGTTTGCGTCAACAAAATTGACCGCCCAGAAGCGCGGCCAAAAGAAGTGGTGGACGAAGTGTTGGAACTGTTTATGGAACTGGATGCCAACGACGAACAGTTGGATTCCCCCTTCGTGTTTGCGTCTGCCCGTCAGGGTACGGCTTCTTTGGAGCCAGACACCCAAGACGACAATATGAAATGTTTGTTTGAAACCATCATTGACCATATCCCAGCCCCAGAAGGCGACCCAGAAGCACCACTGCAAACTTTGATCAGCACCATCGACTATAACGAATATGTGGGCCGTATTGGCATTGGCAAGGTGGAAAACGGCACCATTCATGTCAATGACGATTGTGTGCTGCGCAACATCCATAACCCAGAATTTAGCGAGCGGGTGAAAATCAGCAAGCTGTATGTCTATGAAGGCCTGCAGAGAGTGGAAGTGAAAGAAGCTTCCATCGGCTCCATCGTGGCCGTTTCCGGGATCAGCGATGTGCGCATCGGTGACACCATCTGCTCCCCAGAAAATCCGGAACCATTGCCGTTTGTAAAAATTTCCGAACCTACGCTGTCCATGACCTTCTCCGTCAACGACAGCCCCTTTGCCGGTACGGAAGGCAAATATGTGACCAGCCGTCATTTGAGAGAACGTCTTTACAAAGAACTGAACACCGACGTGAGCCTTCGGGTGGAGGATACCGACACCACCGAAGCCTTCAAGGTTTCTGGCCGTGGGGAATTGCATCTTTCCATTTTGATTGAAACCATGCGCAGAGAAGGCTATGAATTCCAGGTGGCCAAACCAGAAGTATTGTATAAAGAAATCGACGGCGAAAAACAGGAGCCAATGGAATTGGTGACCATTGACGTGCCGGAAGAATTTGTGGGCAGTGTCATTGAAAAATTGGGCAGCCGCAAAGGCGAAATGACTGATATGCACCCATCCAACGGCGGCTATACCCGTCTGCAATTTTCCATCCCCGCCCGCGGCCTCATCGGTTACCGCAACGAATTTTTGACCGATACCAAGGGCAACGGGATTTTGAACTCCATCTTTGATGGTTATGCCACCTATCGCGGCGAAATCCCCAAACGGGCCCAAGGCTCTTTGATTGCCTTTGAAAGCGGCGACGCCGTGGCCTATGGCCTCTATAACGCCCAGGAAAGAGGCGATTTGTTCATCGAACCTGGCACGAAGGTATACGCCGGTATGGTGGTGGGCCGTAACGCCAGAAACGACGACATGGAAGTCAACGTTTGCAAAAAGAAACAGTTGACCAACATGCGTTCTGCCGGGGCCGACGATGCACTGAAGCTGACACCGCCGATCCAGATGAGCTTGGAACAGTGCTTGGAATTTATTGCCGATGACGAATTGGTGGAAGTGACGCCACAGTCGCTGCGGATGAGAAAGAAATTGTTGGATTCTCAGGCCAGAAAGAAAGCAAGAAACAGAGCCCAGCAGATGGAACAGCAGGGCTAAGGAAACGACTTTGGAAAGTAGGGCAGTCACATGGAAAAAACAAAGGGCAGTTCCTATTTAAAACAAGCATCCATTTTGGTGGCGGCTGGGCTCATTGTGCGGTTTATCGGGTTTTTATACCGCCTGCCGTTAACGGCACTGTGGGGGGATACTGGTAATGCCATCTATAGTGCCGGGTATCAGGTCTATAACTTTTTGCTGATCCTTTCTTCGGCCGGGCTTCCGGCGGCCATTGGCAAGATGGTGTCGGAGCGGATGGCTTTGGGAGAATATGAAAATGCCCACCGAGTGTTTCGGGTGGCCTTACTGGGATGCGGCACCCTCAGCGCCATCTTTATGGTGGGGCTATGGGTGTTGGCGGAATGGATTTCGGTGACCATTTGTAAAATTCCCGACTCCTACTATGCGTTGATGACATTGGCGCCGACGATTTTGATTGTGGGGATTATGAGTGTGTTCCGCGGCTATTTCCAAGGGATGAACACCATGGTGCCCACGGCCATCAGCCAGATTGTGGAACAGATTTTTAATGCGGTGGCCAGTGTGGTTTTGGCGTATTTGTTGGTGCGCCACAGTGTGGCCTTGGCCAGCGCCGGCGGCACGGCCGGCACCGGCATTGGGGCCTTGGCCGGGCTTTTGGTGATGTTTGTCACCTACACCAAAGAGCGGCCCATGCTCTTTGAAAAGATCCGTCAAACAGGCCAAGGGCAAAGGGAAACGGCAGGGCAAATTGGAAAAACTTTGGTCTGTACCGCCTTTCCCATCATTTTAGGTACGGCCATTTATTCCATCACCAACTTGGCCGACATGAGTATGGTGATGGAGCGGCTGTTGACGGCCGGATTTTCTTCTGACGAAGCAGAAATCCTTTATGGCCAGTTACAGGGAAAATATGTGGTTTTAACCACCATGCCTGTGGCCATCTCCACCGCCATGGCCACGGCGGCCGTTCCCACCATTGCCGCTTCGGCGGTGCTGAAAGATACGGCGGCGGTGCGGCGCAAAATCAATATGGCGGTGAAAATTGCCATGGTCATTTCCATTCCGGCGGCCGTTGGCATGGGGGTATTGGCCCATCAAATTTTGCTGATGCTCTTTCCCACTTCGGCCGAAGGCGGCGAGCTTTTGACGGTGGGTTCCATCTCCATCTTGTTTTTGGCTTTAAGCCAAATTGTCACCGGCACACTGCAAGGCATTGGAAAAGTCCATGTACCGGCCATCAATGCGGCCTTTGGCGCCGTGGTGAAAATTGTGCTTAACTATGTGCTCATTGTGATCCCTGCCATCAATGTGCAAGGGGCCGTCATTTCCACCATTGCCTGTTATGCCGTGGCGTCTTTGCTGAACCTTTGGGCGCTGAAGAAAGCGGTGGGATTTTGGCCGGATTTGGTGGGGGCGCTGGTCAAGCCTGCCATTGCGGCGGCGGTGATGGGCGTTGTGTGCTATGGCGCTTATCAAGTCTTGTCTGGCCTTGGCAACACCCCGGCCACCCTTTTGACCATTGCCGTCAGCATCGTGGTCTATGCCGTGGTGCTGTTAAAAAGCAAGGGCCTTTCTGAAGAGGAAATCCAGTCCATGCCCATGGGCAACCGCTTGGTTGGACTTTGTAAAAAGACAAAGCTGCTTTAAGAACAAAAGCAGCGGAAAAAAGAGGTATAACCCTCCTTTTTTGGGAAAAACTATCCAAAAAAGGAGGGTTTTTTGATGGAAAAAGAACGCATTTGGATTTGGATGGTACTGATTGCCCTGGCCATGATCTTGGGTGGTACAGCCGGGTATTTATGGGTAGGGCAGAAGGTGGTAGAAGAGCAGGAAGTGATGCCTTTGGAAGTGACCACAGAAGAAGAAACAAAGGAAGAATTGCCGAGCGAGCCGGCCACCGTTGTCGATACCCAAGAAGAAACCATCACACCGTCGACCAAAATGGTCTATCAATACTATTATCCTTCCGATGATGTGACGGAAACGGCCGAAGAGGTACCGCCTTATTTTTTGGTGGGCTTAACCAGAAGCGACATGGAAACCATCTATCAAGAATGGGAGCTGCTTTCTTTTTCGCCCAAGGAAGTGGTGCTGCGGCGCACGGTGGAAGGAAACAGCCACGAGCGGTATATCGTGGGGGTAAAAAACGGCTATGTAGCCGTGTTTTATGAAGAAGAGCAAAACGGCGTCTCCCTCAAAGAGCAGACCAATATCCCCGTTTCTTCTTTGGACGAGGAAGAACAAAAGCGGTTGGCCGAGGGCATTTTGGTGGTGGGGAAGGACCGTCTTGCCCAAGTGTTACAAGATTATGGCAGTTGAGAAAATTGACTTTCGGCTATGGACAGCAGCGGGCTAACTGTGCTATACTAGTCAAAACAGCGCCAAAAAAAATACAAACCTTCCTCAAGGTAAAAAAGCAGCAAAAGCAGAACAAAACAGCGGGTTTTACGACGGATTGAGACGCAAAAACCCGTTTTTTCCATGTTTTTTGCTTTGTTTTTTGCCGATGTTTGTTTCTTTTTTGGCAAAGGAATCTAAAGCTAGAAAGTGGTCGAAAACGATGAAAGAGGATTTGGAACAAGGTCTCAACGAACTTGCGCTTTTCAGCGACGAAACCCCTTTTTTCCGCCGTCCGTTGGAGCCCAATCAAAATGATTGTGTGACGGTGCGGCTACGTGCTGCAAAAGGAGAGGTAGACCAAGTCTTTCTTGTTTGGGAAGAAAACAAAAAGCCGATGGAAAAAGCTTGGACGGATGCGGTATTTGACTTTTATGAAGGCATCTTACCGCCGTCCAAAGAAACCATTGCCTACTACTTTTTGCTGGAAAAAGGCGGAGAAACGTATTACTATTCCAAGGTGGGCTGCAGCCGAGAGGTGTTGCCGTATGCCAATTTTACGGTCATCCGCAATTTCCATCCGCCCCTTTGGAGCCGCGGCAGCTTGATGTATCAAATTTACGTAGATCGGTTTTGTAACGGGGATGAAACCAATGATGTGCTGGACGGGGAATATTTTTATTTAAACCGCCAAGTGACCAAAACAAAGGATTGGTATGCACCACCCCAATGTCCCGATTATGCCAACTTTTATGGCGGGGACTTGGAAGGGGTGCGGCAGAAGTTGGGGTATTTAAAACAGTTGGGCGTAGATGCCATCTATTTTAACCCCATTTTTGTTTCCCCCAGCAATCATAAGTATGACACACAAGATTATGACCATGTGGACCCCCATTTGGGAAAAATCGTCCAGGAGGACGGTACGGTGTTGCCGCCGGAGGCGGAAGACAACAGCCAGGCCAGTCGATATATCAGCCGGACCACATCCGACGAAAACTTGACGGCCTCCGATGCGCTGTTTTGTCAACTGGTGCAAGAAGCGCACAAGCTTGGGATGAAAGTGATTTTGGATGGCGTTTTTAACCATTGCGGCGCCTTTCATCGCTGGCTGGACCGGGAAGGCTTTTACCGCGACCAAACGCCGGGGGCCTTCCAAAAGGAAGATAGTCCTTATCATGATTATTTTGTGTGGCGAGAAGATGGCAGCTGGCCGGAAAATTATGAAGGCTGGTGGGGCTTTTGTAACCATCCAAAGCTCAATTATGAAGGTTCGTCGGCGCTGTTTGATGCGGTGATGGCGGTGGCCAAAAAATGGCTGATGCCGCCTTTTGACGCCGATGGTTGGCGGGTGGATGTGGCAGCAGATTTGGGCCAAAGCCCGGAAATGAACCATCATTTTTGGCGTGAATTTCGAAAAGCCGTAAAAAGTGCAAAACCAGAAGCGGTGATTTTGGCGGAACATTATGGCGATCCATCGCCATGGCTGATGGGGGATCAATGGGATACCATCATGAACTATGATGCGTTTATGGACCCGGTGAGTTTCTTTTTGACCGGTATGGAAAAACATAGCGATGCCTTTCGGCCGGACTTATATAACCAGGCTGGCATCTTTGCCAATACCATAGTACAAAAAATGGCCCGTCTGCCACAGCAGACACTCTTTACGGCCATGAATGAACTTTCCAACCATGACCATTCCCGGTTTTTAACCAGAACCAATCAAGTGAGCGGCCGGGTGGAACAGCTGGGCAGCCAAAAAGCCGAAGAAAATGTCAATGTGGCCGTGATGCGAGAAGCCGTCATGCTGCAAATGACATGGGTTGGCGCACCGACGGTATATTATGGGGACGAAGTGGGCCTTTGTGGTTTTACCGATCCAGATAACAGGCGGACCTACCCCTGGGGCAGAGAAGACCGCAGTTTGATGGAATACCACCAGGAATTGATGCAGCTGCGCAAGCAGCATCCTGTGTTTTCTTTTGGTTCCACGTTATTTTTGGTGGAAGATTATGGCGTGGTGGCCTATGGCCGCTTTGACGAGAAGGAACGCATGGTGGTGGCCTTGAACAATTTGGAAGAAGAAAAATCGGTGGCCATTCCCGTTTGGCGCATTGGGGTGCGCGACGGGAGCCATATGAGTAAACTCTATGTCACAGATCAGACAGGGTTTGGCTATTCTGGTCAACGATTTTTGGTGCAAGAAGGGCTGGTGCGTTTGACGTTACAGCCTAGAAGTGGTGTGATTTTAAAAGATGAAACAACTTTGGCAAGACGATAGTATTTGGGTTGGGCAAAAAGAACCAGGGGAGCCAATCCAGATGGATAAAACGGGGGATTGGGATATGCAGCGGGCCTTGGAACAAGAACTGGGGCAAGAGGTGTATCTCATTCACCGGCTGGACCGACCGGTGGGCGGGGTGGTGGTGTTTGCAAAAACCGCAGAGGCCGCCGCGGCGCTGAACCGTCAGGTACAGCAACGAGGGATGAAAAAAGTGTATCTGGCCGTGGTAGAAGGGGAGACCGCTTCGGAGGAAACATTGAAAGATATTTTGTGGAAAGATAGCCGGACCAATCAGTCCAAGGTGGTGGCAGAGGGTACCAAAAATGCCAAAAAGGCAGAGCTCTCTTACAAAACCTTGCAACAGCTGCATCGGCAGCAAGAGACGCTTTCTTTGGTCCAGGTGACCTTAAAGACGGGCCGGCATCATCAGATTCGGGTGCAGTTTTCATCCAGAAACTGGCCGCTCTATGGCGATCGAAAATATGGGGCGAAACGCCGGTATGGCGTTACAGGGTTTGGGCTATTTGCCCATCAACTTTCGTTTGTCCATCCCAAAAGTGGTCAGTGGATGACATTTACTGCCGTTCCACAGGGAGAGCCTTTTTCCTTTTTTATGCGAGAAGGAGGGATGGAAGATGGCGAGACCGAAAAAATGTCGTAAAGTGTGTGCACTGCCCAGCCATACGGCGTTTGTTCCCAAACGCAGCATGGCCGAAGAAGAGGTGGTGATGAGTGTGGATGAATACGAAACCATTCGTTTGATCGATCTACAGGATTTGACCCAAGAAGAGTGTGCCAAACAGATGCAAATTGCGCGTACCACCGTACAGGCCATTTATATTGCAGCCAGAAAAAAATTGGCAGATTGTATTGTCCATGGCAAAACGCTGCTCATTGATGGTGGCGATGTGGAAGTGTGCGACGGAGAAAATGCGTGCTGTGCAAGAAGAAACTGCTGCTGTCGTTACCGGCAGGGGCAAAAAGAAAATTGTTGTGACTAAACCAAAGCCGTCATGGGAAAGCCCCATGGCGGCTTTTGACTGGGAAAAGAAGGGGAGAAGCCCTTCTTTTTTTTCTGTTTGGCCATAGAATAGCTATGACAAGCAGAAAAAGAGGAGGAAATGGTTTGTTTTCTTGGTTAGAGCGATGGCTTTGGGGTGGTGGATTATGCCTTTTGTTATTGGGGACGGGGGTGTATTATACGGTTTTGACTGGGGGACTGCCGCTGCGGCAACGGTTTTTGTGGCTGCGGCGCACACTGGGCAGTCTCTCTGCTTCGTTTCAGCGGGGCAAAGGCGTGTTTTCTCCCTTTGAAGCCGTCAGCACGGCGCTGGGCGCCACCATGGGCACCGGCAATTTGGTGGGGGTGGCCTCGGCCATTTATTTGGGCGGCCCGGGGGCCTTGGTTTGGATGTGGATCAGCGGGTTTGTGGGAATGTCGTTAAAATATGGCGAAATTTATTTGAGTCTGCTGTTTCGAAAGGTGGGCCGGGGGAGGGATTTGGTTGGGCCTATGGCCTATCTGGAAGAGGGGCTTCATTGTCCGCTTTTGGCCAAAGCCTATGGCTTTTTTGGCCTATTGGCTGCCTTTACCATGGGCGGCATGAGTCAAAGCAAGGCCATGGCAGAGGGGTTAAGAGAAGCCTTTTCCTGTTCGCCCTACGTTTGCGGGGCTGTGCTTTGCGTGGGGGTTATGTTGGTGATTTTGGGCGGCAGCCACGCCGTGGGAAAGGTATCGGCGTATTTGGTGCCGGTGCTGCTTTTGGGGTATTTATCCATGGGGCTATGGGTGCTTTGGGTCTATCGTGCATCGCTTTGGCAGACGGTGGGGGCCATGGTGGCAGATGCCTTTTCGGCACAGGCCTTTTTTGGCGGCAGCGGGGCTGCGGCCATCCAATATGGCATGGCCCGGGGCGTTTTTAGCCATGAGGCCGGGCTTGGTACGGCCACACTTGCCTATGGCGAAGTGGAGACGAAGGAGCCGGCCCAGGCGGCCCTTTGGGGCATTTTTGAAGTCTTTGCCGATACGATGGTAGTTTGCACGCTGACGGGGCTTTGCATTTTGGTGACAGACGTATGGAAAAATGGCCAAAGCGGCGCAGCCTTAACCATGGCGGCCTTTGGGACGGTGTTTGGAGCAAAGGCCAAGGGGCTTTTGGCGGTGGCCTTGACGTTATTTGCCTTTTCGACGGTGATCAGTTGGTTTTATTATGGGAAAACTTGTGCTACTTATCTATGGGGCGGGCAAAAAGCCAAGGGATTTGGTATTGTGTTTTTAGGGGTGCTGTTTTTGGGGGTGCTTTTGCCAGAATCCCTGGTGTGGCATTTGACCGACGGCGTCAATGCCCTGCTGGCCTTTCCCAACTTGACGGCGCTTTTGCTGCTTTCGCCCTTTGTTTGGAAGGGGACTAGGGCTTATTTGAAAAAAGAAGCAAAAAAATGAAAAAAATTCGAAAAAAAGGTTGACACATCACAGTACGTTGTGGTAATATGTACTTCGTCAGCAGCGCAGAAGCAGCGCTGAAGAAAAGTGACAACCTTTTGGCTCAGTAGCTCAGTTGGTTAGAGCGCCGGCCTGTCACGCCGGAGGTCGTGGGTTCGAGCCCCATCTGAGTCGCTTTTCTTATCTTATGGGAGTTTAGCTCAGCTGGGAGAGCGCTTGCCTTACAAGCAAGATGTCATAGGTTCGAGCCCTATAACTCCCATTTTTTTGTGCAAAAAAACCTGACCGTATCTTTCTGGAAACGGCCAGGCGTTTTTTTTATGGTAGAATTGTTTTTTTTCCCGCTTTCTGGTATGATAACAGTAACAATGGTATCGAAAAAATTATGCAAAGGATGTGCAAACAATGAAAATTGGAAATTGTATCATTGCCCAGTCCGGCGGCCCTACGGCGGCCATCAATGCAACGCTTGCAGGTGTGTTTCAAGGCGCCAGTGGCCAATTTGCCATTGGCCGTATTTTTGGCGGCTTAAACGGCATTGAAGGGATTTTAAACGGACGCTTGGTGGAACTGCAAAAGGTGTTGGATAGCGAAGAAAAAATCCAGCTTTTAAAGACAACGCCTTCTTCCTTCCTTGGCTCTTGCCGGTATAAATTGGGCCAAAGCGGGCAAAAAGAAGCAGAGATGCAACAGCTGTTTCAGGTGTTCCAGGAAAACAACATCAAATATTTCTTCTATATTGGCGGCAACGATTCCATGGATACCATCTTGCAGTTGGAAGAGTATCAAAGAAGCCATGGCGGCGATGTCTCCTTTATTGGGGTGCCAAAAACCATCGATAACGACCTGACCTGCATCGACCACACGCCAGGCTTTGGTTCTGCGGCCAAATACATTGCCACCTCTGTACAGGAAATTGCACTGGATACGGCGGTGTATGACATGGATAGCATTGTGGTGGTGGAAGTGATGGGCAGAAACGCCGGGTGGCTTGCATTGAGTGCGGCCCTGGCCAAAAACGCCGATGGCACACCGGCAGCCGATTTGATCTATCTGCCAGAATTTGCCTTTGACTATGATACCCTCATTGCCGATATCCAAAAAGTACAAGAAAGAAAACGCCAGATTGTGATTGTGGTGTCTGAAGGGATTCAGGATGCAGAAGGAAACCGCATTGCCGAAGCCGCCACCAAAGATAGCTTTGGCCATGGCCAGCTGGGCGGGGCCGCCAAACATGTGGAAGCCGTCATCAAAGAACGGCTGGGTGTGAAGGTGCGCGCCGTGGAACTGAATGTGTGCCAAAGAGCAGCAGGTCATTTCCTGTCGGCCCGGGATGTCAATGAAAGCGTGATGTTGGGCAAAAAAGCCGTGGAAGCAGCCTTGGCCGGAAAAAGCGGCGTGATGGTGACCACCAAGCGCAACGACGGCCCGATGTATGGCTTGACCATTGGCACGACGGAAATTGAAAAAATTGCAAACCAAGAAAAAGTGGTACCGGAATCCTTTGTCAATGCAGAAAAAAATGGCGCAAGCGCCGCCGGGATTGCTTATTTAAAACCACTGATTCAAGGGGAAGTGACCATCCCGATGGAAGATGGTCTGCCGAAGTATGCAAGCCTTTCTCGTTGGCTGTAACCAATAGAAAAGAGGTGTTGGGTTGGAGAAGTTAAGTGCAGGGATGGACGCCTTCAATGGCGTACTGCAAGTAATCAATGACTATTTATACGGCAGTGTGCTCTTTGCACTGTTGATTTTGGCCGGGCTGTACTTTACCATAAAAACTGATTTTGTACAGCTGCGGTTTTTAAAAGAAGGCATCCAGCTTTTGGGAGAAAAGAACGAGAACGAAAATGCCGTTTCTTCCTTCCAGGCGTTGATGATTTCTACGGCATCTAGGGTTGGCGTTGGCAATATTGCAGGCGTGGCCACGGCCATTGCCATTGGCGGCAGCGGCGCCGTGTTTTGGATGTGGCTGATGGCGCTTTTGGGGGCGGCTTCTGCCTTTGCAGAAAGTACGTTGGCCCAGATTTATAAAGTCAGAGGCAGAAACGGCGAGTTTCGCGGCGGGCCAGCCTATTACATTGAACAGGCCATGCGCAAAAGATGGCTTGGGATTTTGTTTTCGATTTTGTTGGTGGCCTGCTTTGCCTATGGGTTTAACGCCTTACAGGCCAATAACATCGTTTCTTCCCTGTCTTATTACTTTGGGGGTACCTTTGAAAGCAAATTGGTACCGGCCATTTGCGGCGTGATATTGGCTGTGGCTACGGCGGCCGTGATTTTTGGCGGACAGGACAAGATTGCCTTTATCACATCGGTGATTGTGCCGGTGATGGCCATCATCTATTTGGCCATTGGGTTTTTTGTGTTTGTCAAAAACATCAACGCTGTTCCGGCCATGTTTGTCTCTATTTTCCGCAATGCCTTTGATTTTCAGGCCATGATGGGAGCCTTTGGCGGCTCGGCTGTGGTGATGGGCATTAAGAGAGGGCTGTTTTCCAACGAGGCCGGTATGGGGTCGGCCCCCAATGCGGCGGCCTCTGCCCATGTGTCCCATCCGGTGAAACAAGGGTTGGTGCAGATGCTTTCGGTGTTCATTGATACGTTAATCATTTGCTCCACATCGGCCTTTATCATTCTTTTGTCCGGCGTGGATACCACATCGGGGTTAGAGGCTATGCCGCTGGTGCAGCAGGCGCTCTTTTCGCAGTTTGGCGTGCTGGGCATCCATTTTATCACCATTTCTGTGTTCTTTTTTGCCTTCAGTTCCATTGTGGGCAATTACTATTACACCGAGTCCAACATGCGCTTTATTTTTGGACAGCATGTCCATTTGAAAGTGTTTCGGTGGACGGTGGTGGTGGCTGTCTTTTTGGGCAGCATTGCCGGTTACAGCTTTGTGTGGAACTTAGCCGATGTGTTGATGGGCTTTATGGCGTTGATTAATGTGGGCGTGATTTTACAGCTTTCTGGCACCGTCAAAGCCTGTCTGAAAGATTATCGAACCCAAAAAGAGGCGGGAAAAGATCCCGTCTTTGTGGCCAAACACATTGGTCTGAAAAAGACAAAAGTTTGGAGAGAATAAGAAAAAGCGCCAGAAAAGTGGTTTTCCAAGAAGAAAAGAACTTTAGTAAAAATAAAATGGCTGCAATCCTTTGGATGTAAGGATTGCAGCCATCTTTGTTTTCTTAGGAAACTGCGCCCAAACGGGCGCTTTTTTTGTTGTCAAACATTATTTCTGATACGCTTCCAAAGCCTTGGTGCACTGTTCCACCGTCTGGAGACACTGGGAGACGGACAGATGCCAAAAATCTGGCTTTGTGATATCGATGCCCATGGAGGCGGCCACGTCTTTTAAGTTGGCTTTGCCGGTGAGGGAGAGCATGGCGCGATAGCGGTCTGGAAACGCCTCTTTCTCTTGCTGATAGAGGCCGTAGAGCCCCTGGGCAAAGAGAAGGCCATAGGCATAGGGGAAATTATAGTAATGATAATCGGCGTCGTAATAATGGGGTTTCACCACCCACATCAGTGGGTGATAGGTGGAAAGTCCATCGCCATAGGTTTCCTTTTGGGCTGAAAGCATCAAATCGTTCAGCTGTTCCACGGACAAAGGCCCGTTTTTCCGTGCCCGAAAGACGCCGTCTTCAAACAAGAAGCGGCTATCGATGTCCACCAAAATTTGGGCCATGTCCGATACGTCGCTTTCCAAAATGGAAAGGGCCTGGGCCGGGGTGGCCGTGGCAAGGGCCGCTTGTTTGACTAAGATTTCGCAGAAGGTGGACGCCGTTTCGGCAATGGGCATGGGGTAATCGCTGTTTAAGAAGGACTCCTCTTTCAGGCAGGCACCGTGATAGCCGTGGCCCAATTCGTGGGCCAACGTCAGCACGTCGTTAAAGGTGCCGGAAAAATTGGTCAACACCCGGCTTTCGCCAATGGGGTGCAGATTTTCGCAAAAAGCCCCGCCCCGTTTGCCTTTTTTGGGTAGTGCATCCACCCAGCGGTGGTCAAAGGCATAGCGGGCATAGTCGCCCAATGCTTTGGAAAAGGTGGAAAATTGTTTCACCACATAGTCTTGGGCTTCGGCATAGGGGAAGGTCTGGTTTTCTTCGCCAATTGGCGCAAATAAGTCCCAAAAAGGCAGAGCGCCTTTGTTTCCCAAGGCCTTGGATTTGGCTTTGAAATAGCGGCGAAAGGCCGGACGGGCAGAGGCCATGGCCTGACGCATGGCCGAAAGTACTTCCCCATCCAGACGGGATTGGATAAGCGTCATGGCTAAGGGCGACTCATACCGGCGCAAATGGCAAAGGGTGATGGTTTCGCCTTTGATGGCATTGAGAGCGGCGGCAGAGGAAAGGGCGGCCGTTTGCAAGGCGGCGATTTCTGCTTCGTAAGCAGCCTTTCGCAAAGCACCGTCGGGATGATAGGCCAGATTGCGTACCTCGGCCAAAGGCAGTGCTTTGCCGTTTACCACCGGTTCCAGGGCGGCGGTGGTGTTTTCCCAAAGTTTCACGAAAGAAAGCACGCCGGTGGAGCGGAGGGTGGCATAGAGGGTTTCTTCCTGGGAGGAGAGCAGATGGCGGCCTTCTTCTTGCAGCTGGGAGAGGAAAAAACGGTGCTCCAAAAGCAGCGGTTGGTTTTTACAAAGGCCGTCCAAATCGGGGACGGTGGCCAAAAAGGCCTTGGCCGCCGTATCGATGGGGGCAAACAGGGCTTCCAGCTGCTCCAGCTTCTCTAAAGCTGCGCCAGGGGCAGTCGCCAGGCCGTCGGTGCTTAACAGCAAATTGCAATAGCTTTTCAAACGGAAAAAGCGGCTGCCGGTTTCTTTACAAAAAGTAAGATAAGTGCACAAATCTGTAGTGGGATCGGGGCCTTGAAAGGATGTGCGGCTCCAAGCGGTCATTTCTTGGATGGAGCTTTGAACGGCCGAGAGATCGGCCAAAAATGCCTCGCTTTCGATGGATGGATAGAGGGGCGTTAAATCCCAAGTGGTTTGCATGACAAATCGACCTCCTTTGTTCTTTGGGTTACAGCGTAACAGAAAATTTCACTGATTGCAAGAAAAGCTGGAAAAACAGGCAGGAATCAAGTATACTGAAATTGAATTTAATTTTTTAGGGGGGTTAGAAGAATGAAAGACAACTGGAACATTGAAACCCAGGCCGTGCAGGGCGCTTACTGGCCCGGCAATGCCGAACCAAGGGTGCTGCCCATTGTGCAAAGCACCACGTATCGTTATGATACCTGTGAAGAACTTGCAAAGGTCTTTGACCTGGAACAAGATACCTTCATGTATACCCGTCTGGGGAACCCAACCACCGATGCCTTTGAAAAGAAAATGGCGATGATGGAAGGCGGCGTGGGGGCGCTGGCCACATCTTCTGGCATGGGGGCTACGGTGTTGGCTGTACTGAACATTGCAAAGGCAGGAGACAGCATCCTTTCTTCCAGCACCATCTATGGCGGAAGCTTTACGCTCTTTTCCACCACCTTCAAAGACTTGGGCATTGAAGTCATTTTCTTCGATCCCGATGCACCAAAGGAAGAAATCCTGGCCTTGGCCAAGCCAAACACCAAAGCCATTTTTGGCGAAACCATTGGCAATCCTTTGGTCAATGTCATTGATTTTGAAAAATTTGCGGCAGTGGCCAAAGAACTGGAAGTGCCCTTTATTGTGGACAACACCTTTGCCACGGCGGCGCTTTGTAAACCGCTGGAACTGGGGGCCAACATTGTGGTTTACTCCACTTCCAAATACATCGACGGCCATGCCCAGGCCTTGGGCGGCATTTTGATTGACGGCGGTAACTTTAACTGGGATAACGGCAAGTTCCCTTGCATGACCGAACCAGACGAAAGCTATCACGGCGTGCGTTATTTCCATGATTTTGGGAAAAATGGCTATATGGTCAAAGCCAGAGCCCAGATGATGCGTAACTTTGGCTTTACGCCAGCGCCTTTTAACTCTTATTTGATGAACCTGGGGTTGGAAACACTGCCACTTCGTATGGAACGTCACAGCGAAAACGCCATGAAAATGGCAGAATATTTGGAAAATCACCCCATGTGTGCTTGGGTCAACTACCCAGGCTTAAAAAGCAGCAAATACTATGACGTGGCTCAAAAATATTTGCCCAAGGGCAAAAGCGGTGTCTTGACCTTTGGTGTCAAAGGTGGCCGTGATGCGGGACGGAAATTTATCAATAGCCTCAAACTGGTGGCACTGGTGACCCATGTGGCCGACGTGCGTAGCTGTGTTTTGCAGCCAGCCAGTACCACCCATCGCCAGCTGAGCGATGAAGAATTGGTGGCCTGCGGCGTTTCGGCCGATATGATCCGCTTCTCGGTGGGTATTGAACACGTGCAGGATTTGATCGACGACTTTGAACAGGCCTTTGCCGCCTGCCAAAAATAAAAAACAACCAAAGGAGTGTTGCGTATGAAACATTCGCTGGGGATTGATGAAATTACGAAACTGCTGCAGGGCGAATTTGGAGATCCGCACAGTGTGCTGGGGATGCATGTCATTGGCGACAAAGAAGAAGCCAAGGTCATCCTGCGTGCGCAAATCCCAGGGGCTGTGACGGTTTCGGTGGTGGACAAAGCAACCAAAGAGACGTTTCCTGTGAAAAAAATCCACGAGGATGGGTTTTTTGAATCCATCTTGCCAGGGAAAACGGATTATTTTCCCTATGAACTGTTGGTGGATTTTGGAAACGGCCATGTATGGCAAACGCCGGATCCATATACCTTTGCCCCGACCGTTTCGGAATATGACCGGTATTTGTTTGGCGCCGGCAATCATTATGAAATTTATGAAAAGCTGGGCGCACACCTGCGTGAAATGGACGGAGTGTGGGGGGTGGCCTTTGCCGTTTGGGCGCCCAATGCCAAAAGTGTCAGTGTCATTGGCGATTTCAACCAGTGGGATACCAGACGCAGCATGATGCGCCTGTTGGGCGAAAGCGGCATTTGGGAGATCTTTATCCCGGGACTAAGGGAAATGGATCTATATAAATTTGCCGTCAAAGGCCAAAACGGCCAGGTGGTTTATAAAAGCGATCCTTATGGTACTTATGCCCAGCTGCGGCCCGACACAGCTTCGGTGGTGTACGATATTTCCGGTTATGACTGGCAGGATGAAGAGTGGATGGCATTTCGCACCACCAAAGATCAGTATAACCGGCCCATGAATATTTATGAGGTTCATTTGGGCTCCTGGAAACGGGTGGTGGAAGATAACAACCGTTTTTTGACCTATCGGGAGCTGGGCGAGCAATTAAGCGATTATGTGACCAAGATGGGCTATACCCATGTGGAAATTTTGCCCATCACAGAATATCCCTTCGACGGCAGCTGGGGTTATCAGGTGACGGGGTATTATGCCCCCACCAGTCGTTATGGCACGCCGAAGGAATTTATGGAATTGGTGGATGTGCTCCATCGGCACAACATTGGGGTCATTATGGACTGGGTACCGGCCCATTTCCCAAAAGATGCCCATGGCCTGGCTCGCTTTGACGGCAGCGCCCTGTATGAACACCAGGACTGGCGCCAAGGAGAGCACAAGGAATGGGGGACGTATGTCTTTAATTATGGCCGCAACGAAGTGCGTAACTTCCTCATTGCCAATGCCCTCTATTGGCTCAAAGAATACCATATTGACGGGCTGCGGGTGGATGCGGTGGCCTCGATGCTGTATCTGGATTATTGTAGAAGAGATGGGGAATGGCTGCCAAACTGCTATGGCGGCAGAGAAAACCTGGAAGCGGTGGAGTTTTTAAAACACCTCAATTCCGTGGTGCAAAACCAATGCCCAGGGGCCATGATGATTGCCGAAGAAAGCACCAGCTGGGAAGGCGTGACCAGAGATGTGAAGCATGACGGGCTGGGCTTTAGCCTGAAGTGGAACATGGGCTGGATGAACGACTTTTTGAGTTTCCTGAAAAAAGAAACGGTGCACCGGAAATATCATCATAACTACTTGACCTTCAGCATGATGTATGCTTACAGCGAAAATTATGTTTTGGTTCTTTCCCACGACGAAGTGGTGCATATGAAAGGGTCTATGATGTATAAGGCGCCGGGGGATCGATGGCAGAAGTTTGCAAACTTGCGCACGGCCTATGGCTATATGTATGCCCATCCGGGTAAGAAGCTGAACTTTATGGGCAACGACCTGGCCCAGTACAGCGAATGGAGCGAAGCCCGCAGCATCGACTGGCATCTGCTCCAAGACGAGGACCATCGCCGTTTCCACAACTACATGAAGGCCCTCTATGCCCTCTATCGCAACGAGCCGGCCTTTTGGGAAAAAGACTTTGACCCATGGGGTTTTCAATGGATTGAATGTGATGACAGCGAGCACAGTATTGTTTCCTTCGCCAGACGGGGGTATGACCGCAAAGAGCAGGTGGCCGTGGTCTGCAATTTCACCGAACGGCCCTATGAAAATTTCATTTTGGGCGTGCCGGAAGATGTGCCGTATCAAGAAATTTTTAACAGTGACTGGGAAGAATTTGGCGGCACCAATCGCCGCAACGAAGGGTTGTTACCAAATTTGCACCAAGGCGCAAACCGTTGCGCTTACAGCGTTTCGATGACGTTGCCGCCGCTGAGTTTTGTGGTGTTAAAGCCCGTCTTTGACTGAAAAAGTTTTCCATAAAAAAGCGGCAGACGTATTGACGAGAAGCAAAAAACTGTGTATAATCTTATAGTATGTGGCATAAGGGATAGGAGTCTGTTTCTGTTGGCACAGTATTTCGCAATCGAAGGGAGGGAAATTCATGTCAGAGGTTAAAGTGAAAGAGAATGAATCCTTAGATAGCGCTCTTCGTCGTTTTAAGAGAAATTGTGCCAGAGATGGTATTATGGGTGAAGTACGTAAAAGAGAACATTACGACAAACCTAGCGTAAAACGGAAAAAGAAATCGGAAGCTGCAAGAAAGCGTAAGTTTAAATAATCCGAGAAAAAGGAAGTCTTTTCTATGTCTTTGAAAGAAACGCTTTTACAGGATATGAAAGCAGCCATGAAGGAAAAAGACGTGGTGCGCAAAAACACCATCCAACTGGTACGAAGTGGCGTGCTTCAAATCGAAAAGGATAAACAGGTGGAGTTGGACGATGAAGGCGTATTGGATGTGATCGCAAGAGAACTGAAAAAACGCCGGGACGCTGTGCCTGATTATGAAAAAAGTGGCCGCGCAGATTTATTGGCAGACTTGCAAAAAGAAATCGAAGTACTGCTGGGATATTTGCCTGCACAGTTGAGCGAAGAAGAAATCAAGCAGATTGTGGAGCGAACCATCCAAGAAGTGGGAGCCACCACCATGAAAGACATGGGCAAAGTCATGGGCGCCATTACACCAAAGGTGAAAGGCCGCGCCGACAACAAAGTGGTCAGCACGCTGGTTAAACAGATGCTGGGCTAAGGATAACAGCAAAAGGCTGTCGAGGAAAGCGATTTCCCAAGAAGAAAACATTGTTTTGTTTTTCTTTTCTTCTTGGAAATTGCGATAGCAGTCTTCGGAAGAAAACAACCTCAGCAAAATAAAATGGCTGCAATCTTTTGTATGAAAAGATTGCAGCCATGTTTGTTTTCTTAGGAAGCTGCGCCAAATCGACAGCCTTTTTTTGTGCTTCGATTTTAGGCCGCTTGACGGAGGAAAAAAAAGAGGGGTATAATCAAAGAAATGTTATCATTGCTGCTGTTTTTCTTCGGAAATGAGAAATATCTCTACTGGCGGTAAAGCCCGCGAGCATTTTTGCTAATTCGGTGGATAATCCGAAGCCAACAGATGGTCTGGACGGGAGAAGAAAACAAGCATCGAACCCTCTTTGGGCGGTGTTGTTTTCTCCGTTTGTCAAATCCACTTTCAAACGAAAGCCATAAGCCCAATGCAGATGGGTTTATGGCTTTTTTTGTGTCACAAATGGGGCAAGCGCAGAAAGGAGTATCTTCATGTTAGCCAAAGACAACCAACAACAACCAAACACAAATCCCTTGGGAACGGAGCCCATTTTGCACCTCATTGGCCGGTATGCCATTCCCACATCCCTGACGCTGATGGTCAATTATCTTTATAACATTGTGGACCAGATTTTTGTGGGGCAGGGGGTGGGCATCGCCGGCATGGCCGCCACCAATGTGGCCTTTCCCATGACCATATTGGCCATCGCCCTGGCGCTTTTACTGGGGGATGGTTGTGCGGCCAATGTCAGTCTGTTTTTGGGGCGAAAAGACCAGGAGACGGCAGAGCGGATCGTGAGCCACACCATGACGCTTTTGGTGCTGTTTGGGTTTGGCATAGCCGTTCTTTCCTTTTTCTTTGCGCCACAGATTGTGCGGCTGTTTGGGGCCACAGAGACGGCCTTTCGTGACTCTTTGGTCTATTTACGCACCATTGCCTTTGGGCTTCCTTTTTTGATGTTTAGCTCTGCCCTCACGGCGATGATTCGGGCCGACGGCACGCCACAGTATACCATGAAATGTATGATGGTGGGCTGTGCCATCAATTTGGTGTTGGACCCGGTGTTTATCTTCTTGTGCCATTGGGGCGTTTTTGGGGCCGGATTTGCCACGGTGCTGGGCCAGGCGGTGACGGGGATTGGCTGTTTTTGGTATTGGAAAAAGCCAAAAACGGTACGGGTGCGCAAAGCGGCGCTGCGGCCGACGCGGGCCTTGACGCTACGCATCCTCTCTTTGGGCATTCCAAGCCTCTGTACCCAACTTTTGACGGCTTTGGTACAAATCACCATGAACAATTTCATGAGCCGCTATGGGGCCCAGACGGTCTATGGCGGCGACATTGCTCTCTCGGTTTATGGCATGATGATGAAGGTCTATCAAATTGCCCATTCCATGTTTGTGGGCGTCTCTTCTGCTACCCAGCCCATCCATGGGTATAACTTTGGGGCAAAACAATATGACCGGGTGAGACAGACCTATGGCTGGGCGGTGAAGATTGGGCTGACGATTTCGGTGGCCTGGTTTTTGGTGTATCAGTTTGGGGGAAGATGGATTGCGGCGCTTTTTGTATCGGATGAGCCTCTGTATTTGGATTGTGCAGCCTATGTGTTTCGGATTTATATGGCGGCCTTTTTCCTCTATGGATTGCATATGGTGACGGCCTCGTTTTTGCAGGGGATTGGAAAGCCGCAAAAGGCCCTCTGCATCCCGGTGGTGCGGCAGGCAGTGGTGCTGATTCCGGCGGCATTTTTGTTATCGGCCCGGTTTGGAATGGACGGGGCTTTATGGGCGGCGCCGATGGCCGATGTGGTGGTGTTTTTGGTGGCGGCGGCTCTGGCCATAGGGGAATTTCGCTCCTGGAAGAAGCAAGGACTTGGCGCAGAGGTCTAGGAAGTGAAAAAACGGCACCGTTTTTTTAAAACTGGATGAAAAAACAAAAATCGCAGGAATCCTTCTAAAAAAGGACGCCTGCGATTTTATTTTTACAAAAGAAACATGCGCTTGTGCTAAAATCCAATTACATGGAAGCAACCATTCTGGTCAGGCTGGATTTCTTTCTTGCACAGCTGTTTTTCTTGATGATGCCTTTGGCATAAGCTCTGTCGATGGCAGAGATTGCACCTTTCAAAGCTTCTTCGGCTGCTGCTTTATCTTTTGCTTCTACAGCCAGGATCACTTTTTTCATCGCGGTTTTGGTGCTGGATTTGATCATTTTGTTGATCATGGTTTTTTTGGCGATTACTTTTACTCTTTTCTTTGCAGATTTGATGTTTGCCACTTGATTTTCCTCCTAATCTATCGTAAGGTTCGCAATTAGTTCAATTTAGCTTTTGCGGTGTCAACCAGCTTGGTGAAGCCTTCTGCATCGTTGACAGCAAGGTCTGCAAGCATTTTGCGGTTGATGGACACGTTGGCCAGTTTCAGGCCGTGCATCAGCTGGCTGTAGGAGATGTTGTTCATTCTGGCTGCTGCGTTGATTCTGGTGATCCACAGGCTTCTGTATTCTCTCTTGGTCTGTTTTCTGCCAGCGAAAGCATAAGCCATAGCTTTCATGACAGACTGTTTTGCTACACGATATTGTTTGCTTCTGGCGCCACGATAGCCTTTTGCCAGTTTCAATACTTTTTTATGTTTTTTTCTTGCGTTCAGCGCGCCTTTGACTCTTGCCATTGTTCTATTCCTCCTATGAATTGACGACTTCGATTAAGCGTAAGGTAACAGTTTTTTCTTGATGCTGTTCAAAACAGTCTTATCGGTCAAGGTAGATTTTCTCAAGTTTCTTTTTCTCTTGGTGGATTTTTTACCCAGGATGTGCTGAGTATTGGCTTTGTGTCTTTTCAGCTGGCCGCTGCCGGTCATTTTAAAACGTTTTGCAACTGCTTTTTTTGTTTTCAACTTAGGCATGATAAGTGTTCCTCCTTAAAAGTACGGTTTTGGAATTATTGTTTTGGGGCAAGAAACATGACAAGGCTTCTTGCTTCCATCTTCGGTGCTTTGTCCACCACGCCGTATTCGGAAATGTCATTGGCGAAATTTTCAAGTATGGTGACAGCCGTCTTGGAGTGGCCAATTTCACGGCCGCGGAAACGGATGGAGATTTTCACTTTATCCCCATTTTTCAAAAATTCGATGGCTTTTTTCACCTTTACTTGCACATCGTGGGTGTCGATGCTGGGAGATAAGCGAAGCTCTTTGATGTCCACAGTTTTCTGTTTTTTCTTGGCTTCTTTTTCTTTTTTGGCCTGGTCAAAACGATACTTGCCATAGTCCATGATTTTGCAGACAGGCGGTTTGGCCGTTGGGGCAATTTTCACCAGATCCAAATGTTTTTCATCGGCAATTTTTTGTGCGTCTCTGGCAGAGAGAACACCCAGCTGATTGCCTTCTTCGTCGATGAGACGAATTTCCTTATCTCTAATTTGCTCATTGATCATTAACTCAGTAATGGTACAGCACCTCCTAAAACTTGATGGCTTCTCAAAAAAAGAGAGCGGATACAATATCCACTCTCTCTATGCTCCTTCAGGAAAACCGCAAAAGGCGGCCTTGACAAAATGCTGCATATGAACCGCTGCTGCCTTGGGCGCAGGGTGAGAAGCGGATACTTCTACTTGTTACCTATGGTATTTTAGCACAGGGGCATTTTCTTGTCAAGAAATTTTTCCTGATTCCAAAGATTTTTATTTTCTTTCGGCGATTTCTGCTTTGATGCGGCCGATGAAGTCGTTCAGATCCATCTGGCCTTCTTCGCCTTGGCGGCTACGCAGAGAAATCTTGCCTGCTTCCTGGTCTTTTTCACCCACAACGATGATATAAGGTACCCGTTCATTTCTGGCTTCGCGGATTTTGTAGCCGATTTTTTCTGCACGCAGGTCGGTTTCCACACGGATGCCCTGGGCGTCCAGTTCTTCGGCCACTTTTTTGGCGTAATCGTCGGATTTTTCGGAAATGGTCAATACTTTTACCTGTACTGGGGACAACCAGGTTGGGAACTGGCCGGCAAAGTGTTCAATCAAGATACCGATGAACCGTTCAATGGAGCCAAAGCATACGCGGTGAATCATAACAGGGCGTTTTTTCTGGCCGTCTTTATCGGTGTATTCCAGTTCAAAGCGTTCTGGCATCTGCATATCCAGCTGGATGGTACCACACTGCCAGGTACGGCCCAAGGAGTCTTCCAGATGGAAGTCGATTTTTGGACCATAGAACGCGCCGTCGCCTTCGTTCACCACATAGTCCATGCCCATATCTTCCAGGGCGCCGCGCAGGCCGTTGGTTGCGATTTCCCAATCTTCGTCGCTGCCCATGCTGTCTTCCGGACGGGTGGACAGTTCCACATGATATTTGAAGCCAAAGAGGCTATATACGCTGTCGATCAAATTCACAACGCCTTTGATTTCGCTGCGGATTTGATCTGGGGTCATGAAGATGTGGGCATCATCCTGGTTGAAGCAACGTACCCGCATCAGGCCGTGCAGGGCGCCGCTTTTTTCGTGACGGTGTACCAAGCCGATTTCGGCAGCACGCAGTGGCAGGTCACGATAGGAATGGGGCTGCAATTTATAAACCAGCATACCGCCGGGGCAGTTCATGGGTTTTACCGCAAAGTCGGCATCGTCGATGACGGTGGTATACATATTGTCTTTGTAGTGATCCCAGTGACCACTGTTTTCCCACAGCTGACGGCTGAGGATGATGGGGGTGGAAATTTCCACATAGCCGGCTTTTTTATGGATTTCTCTCCAGTATTCCAACAGTGTGTTTTTTAACACCATGCCCTTTGGCAAGAAGAAGGGGAAGCCTGGGCCTTCGTCCATCAGCGCAAAGAGCTGCAATTCTTTCCCCAGTTTCCGGTGGTCACGTTTTTTGGCTTCTTCCAACATTTCCAAATAAGCGTCCAAATCGGCAGCCTTTGGATAAGCGGTACCATAAATACGGGAGAGCATTTTGTTCTTTTCGCTGCCTCTCCAGTAAGCACCGGCCACACTCATCAGTTTGACGGCTTTGACGGCTTTGGTGCTCATCAGGTGAGGGCCTGCGCAAAGGTCGGTAAATTCGCCTTGACGATAGAAGGAGATTTCCGCATCTTCTGGCAGGTCTTCGATCAGTTCCACTTTATAAGGTTCTTCTTTTTCTTTCATGAACGCAATGGCTTCTGCACGGGGCAGGGTAAAGCGTTCCAGCGCCAGGTCTTCTTTGGCGATTTTTTTCATTTCTGCTTCAATCTGGGCCAATTCTTCTTCGGTAAATGGCGTTTCCCGGTCAAAGTCATAATAGAACCCATCGTCGATGGAAGGGCCGATGGCCAGCTTGGTTTCTGGGAAAAGGCGTTTGATGGCCTGGGCCATGATGTGGCTTGCGGTGTGACGGAAGGCTTTTTTGCCGTCGGCATCGTCAAAGGTGCAGATGCTCACCGTAGCGTCTTTGTCTACCACAAAACGCAGGTCCTGTACGTTACCATCCACCAGGCCGCAGCAGGCGTTTCTGGCCAGGCCTTCGCTGATGGATTTGGCAATGTCCAATACGGTTACAGGGGCGTCAAAGCTTTTGATGACGCCATCTTTTAAAGTTACTTGAAACATGGTTAAATTCTCCTTTCAAACAATCTGGGCGGAAGGAACAAAAAAACGCCCCTTTTCCGCCAAACGTAACGGAAAAGGGACGAGTAAATACCATACCCGCGGTTCCACCCTTCTTGTGAATGCACCACTTCATTTTGGGCTGATAACGCGGCCAAGGCGGGCTGGATTGGAGCCACTTCGAGGTGGTATTGTTTTTCAGACGGGAAAGCCCTTGCAGCCGGTGGAGCTTTTCTCTGCACCCGTGGGAAGGAAAAACAACGTCCTCATCATCGTTTTCTCTGCCTTTGATTATAGCACAAAAGAGGACGGTGTCAAGATTGCAATTTTGTTTTTTTGTATGCTATACTGAGAAAAATAGCATTTTTTTGGAAAGGAGTTTGCGACGATGTTTTATGCCGATTATCACACCCACTCTTCTTTTTCCACCGATAGCGAAACGCCCATGGAAGAAACTATCAAAGCGGCCATTGGTTTGGGGATGAAAGAGATTGCGGTGACAGACCATATTGACTTTGATTTTCCCGACCCGGCCTGGCCGTTTTTGTTTGACTATGCGCCCTACCGGGCAGAGGTGGAGCGGCTGCGGGGCATTTATGGCAGCCAGATTTCCATTTTGCTGGGGGTGGAGCTAGGGTTACAGCGCCATGTCTATGGCGAAATCGACCAGTTTTTAAAGGACAACCAATTTGACTTTGTCATTGGCAGCAGCCATTGTGTGGACCAATGTGACTTGTGTGCCCCGGATTTTTTTGTGGGGAAAACAAAGGAAGAAGCTTATGAAGCTTATTTTGAGGATGTGCTTTATCATGTGGAGCATTGTCCGGTGTTCAATGTCTATGGTCATATTGACTTCATCAGCCGCTATGGCGGGTATGAAGATAAGACGTTAAGCTATGCGCAGTATGCCCCTGTGCTGGACAACATTTTCCGGGCCCTCATTGCGCAGGGGAAGGGACTGGAAATCAATACCAGCGGGTTTCGCTATGGCTTAAACCGGACCCACCCCCAGGTGGATTTACTGAAGCGGTATTATGAACTGGGTGGCCGGATTTTGACCGTGGGCAGCGACGCCCATAAACCGGAGGATATTGGCGCCGATTTTGCCGTGGCCTATGAGTTGATGAAAGAAGTGGGCTTTGCAGATGTGACCCGGTTTCAAAACAGGATGGTAAGAAAATAAAAACAGGGAAAAGATAGGAAAAACAGAAAAAAGAAGTTTCCAAACCAAGGGCCGGAAACTTCTTTTTTGATGTTTTATTTTATTTTGTATCAAACAAAAGGAAAAACAGACGCCGTACGCCGCTTTCGGGGTGTGGGGCAAAGCCCCGCATCAAATCCACAGGCCAAATTCAGTTTGGCCGAGGACAAAAAAGGAAGTTCTAAGTCAAAGACTGGAACTTCCTTTTTCTATCTCTATCTATCTTCGGCAAAATCGCCGGATTTTGCCGAACGTTACGCCAGCGGGTCCATGCAAACCCCATTTAACCGAATTTCATAGTGTAAATGTGGCCCCGTGGAGTATCCTGTGTTGCCAGAGTAGGCCACCACGTCGCCTCGGCTGACCGTATCGCCCACCGATACAGAAAGCTGGTTATTGTGGGCATAGACTGTTTCGTATCCGTTTTGGTGGTCAATGATGACCATATAGCCATAATCGTCCCGATAGTCGGCATAGGTCACAATGCCGTCGGCTGTGGCATGAACTGGTGTCCCCACAGAAACGCCCAAATCTACCCCATCATGGCCTACAGTGCTTCCGGTGGCCGGGTCGCTTCTTTCACCAAAAGGCGAGGTGAGCACCCCTTCCAAAGGCAGGCCCTTGGGTGTGGCGGCTTCCATCTTTCTGGCCGCTTCTTTCACTTCGGCCTGTGTGGTGGTAATAACGGTAAAGCTGTTTTCCAATGCTGTTAACACCGCTTCGTCTGTTTCCAAAAAAGGCGTTTCCACGGCTTCTTCCACTGAAGAAACCAGAGGGACATCCGTTTGTGGCTCATAGGCCTGAATGGTTTGGCTACTCAAAGGCAATCCTGCGCCAAGCACACAGGCGGTAATGGCATAAAAAGCAATGGTTTTTTTATGGGTATGATAAAACGTTTTCCAGTACAACCGTGTTCCTCCTCGTTCACTAAAATGTAATCAATTAGTAATATTTTACGAGTCATTGAGAAAACTATACTGGGTTTTTTCGGGAAAGTCAATGGTTTTGGGCGCCAGTTTACAAAATGGTTACAAATTTGTTACATTTGTACAGGAACTTTTGCGGAAATTTTGTCGTATAATTGCTGCGCCGTTTTTGTGTCAAAGACCAAATATTGGTTGAGCACCATCTGGTCGCTGCCATAGGTGTTTTCTTCTTGTAAAGTCAAAGAAAGACGACTGACGCCAAAGATTCGTTCGATGGCCCCTTGCTGCAAGGAGAGGGAAGCGATGGCTTCGTAAGGCAATTCGATATGGTTTTTTCGTCCGGCCTTCATCAAAAACGTAAGGGACGTTTCGCCAAAGGAAAAAGAAACCCCATGCCAAAAGAAAAAAAGATAGCCATAGCAAAGCACCACAAAAAGCAAAGATAACCGGCCCAGTAAATACGCCGAGGCCAGCTTGCTGGGCGATAACAAAAGCGCCAAAAGGAAAAAGGCCAACAGCGCCGCCGTCGCTTTTAAGGTGGAGACGGCAATCAAAAAATAATGTGGCCGCAACTGGTCATTCATTGAGAAAACCCCCTTATTTTCGTGCGATAAAAAGCAATACTTAGATTTTACCAGTATTTTACCTGTTTCACAAGCAAAACAGAAAAAATTTGGCTTTTTTCTCGTTTGACGGTTGACCTTTTGGGGGAAAGGGACTATACTAAATAAGGAATATTGGAAAAGAGAGAAAAAGGAAAGAGGTGAATGTTATGGAAGCTGGCAGTAGTTGTTGTGCGGAAGGCGTTCCGCCGCGATGGTGTAAAACAAAACAAAACGAAGCCGCAGCTATAACAGGTTCGCCTCTTGGAAAAAAATAGATTCTAAGGCGTGCCTTCTTTCGATGTGTCTGCGGTGGTCGTTGTTGAAAACGAAAAGCAGACTTTTTTTTATTGAAAAAAAGAAAGAAACGAGGGACACAGCTTTGGAGGAGAATGGTTACGGGGAATTATTGGCCTTACTGGAACAAGGGAAACTGGCAGAATTAAAACAGGCATTAAACGAGAAAAACCCGCCCAATATTGCCGAATTTTTTGAAGAAGTACCGCAGGAAAAACGGTTGTTGGTGTTTCGGCTATTGACAAAGGATAATGGCGCCGATACGTTTTCTTACATGGACAGCGATATGCAAGAGGACATCATCAATGCCATCACCGACGCCGAAATGCGCCATATTATGGATGAACTGTCCATGGACGACGTGGTGGACTTTTTGGGTGAAATGCCAGCCAATTTGGTCACCCGTGTCCTGCGTAATACGGACGAAGCGACAAGAAAAATCATCAATCAGTTTTTAAACTACCCAGACGACAGCGCCGGTAGTTTGATGACCATTGAATTTGTGCAGTTCCACCACGATATTACCGTGGGAAAAGCCATGGAGCAGCTGCGCAAAACAGGCGTGGATAAGGAAACCATCTATAACTGTTATGTGGTGGATTCCAGACGAAAGCTGATTGGTATGATTTCCTTGCGGACGTTATTACTCAGTAAAGATGAAACCATTGTGGGCGACATCATGGAAGAAGACGTCATCTATGTCCATACGTTGGACGACCAGGAAGATACGGCGGCCTTGTTCAAAAAATATGGCTTGATTGCACTGCCGGTTGTGGATAACGAGCGGCGGTTGGTGGGGATTATCACCGTGGATGACATTGTGGATGTCATCGAACAGGAAAACACGGAAGATATCGAAAAAATGAGTGCCTTGCTTCCTTCGGAAGAAGAGTATTTGAAAACCAGTGTGCTGACCTTGGCCAAAAACCGCATTGTTTGGCTGTTGGTGCTGATGGTTTCTGGCACCCTTTCCAGTGCCATTATTACGGGGTTTGAATCGGTGCTGGCCTCTTCGGTTGCCCTTGCGGCCTTTTTCCCCATTTTGATGGGTACCGGCGGTAATGCCGGAAGCCAAGCCTCTACGCTGATTATCCGTGGTATGGCTGTGGGAGAGATTGCGCCAAGGGACGTGCTGAAAGTGGTTTGGAAAGAATTGCGGGTTGGCATAATTGCAGGGACGGCCTTGGGCGTTGCAAACTTTATCCGGATTTTGATTATCAACGATGTGTCCTATATGATCAATTTCACCGTTTCTTTCAGCATGGCCATCACGGTGGTGCTGGCCAAAGGGGTGGGGTGTACGCTGCCAATTTTGGCAAAGAAGATGCACCTGGACCCGGCCATTATGGCAGGCCCGCTCATTACGACAGTGGTAGACTGTTTGGCCCTTTTGATTTTTTTCAATGTAGCAAAAGTATTAGTGCTTTGACGTTTTCAACCGGCAGGCGATTGGTTCGCTTTGCCGGTTTTTTTGCGAGAAAAAAACAAAGGAGGTTATCAACATGGAGAACAGAACAGAACGGTTTTTGGTATGGCAAGAATGGCTTACAAATGGCAAGCTTTTGGAATTGAAACAGGAATTGAACGAACAAAACCCAGCCGATTTGGCGGCGTTTTTGGAAGAACTGCCAAAGGAAGATTGGCTTGCGGTATTTCGGCTTTTAAGCAAGGATTTGGCAGCCGATACGTTTTCTTATATGGATAGCGATATGCAGCAGCACATTGTGGAGGCCTTGACGGAAGGGGAAAGCCGGTTTTTGTTGGAAGAAATGGCGCCGGATGATACGGTAGACTTTTTAAGCGAGATGCCGGCCAATTTGGTGACCCATTTGCTGAACGGCGTTGCGCCAGAAAAACGGCAGGAATTAAACCGGTTGTTAAACTATCCAGAAGATAGCGCCGGCAGCTTAATGACCACAGAATTTGTATCCCTGCGGGAGGCAGAAACCGTGGGCGAGGCGTTGGCCTATTTGCGCCAAGTGGCCGCCGACAAAGAAACCATCTACCAATGCTATGTGGTCAAAGACGGCCGGATTTTGGTGGGTGTTATTTCCTTGCGCTCCCTGCTGTTAAGCCAGGATACCGATGTACTTTCTGATATCATGGAAGACGACGTGGTGTCCGTTTCTACACTGGATGACCAGGAAGAAGTGGCCGCGGTCTTTAAAAAATACGACCTCATTGCCGTGCCGGTGGTGGATAACGAAAACCGGCTGGTGGGGATGATCACCATTGACGATATGGTGGACGTGATGGAAGAAGAAAACACGGAAGACATGGAAAAAATGAGCGCCTTGATTCCGTCGGAAGAAGAATATCTGAAAAGCAGTGTGTGGGATTTGGCCAAACATCGACTGATGTGGCTGATGGTGCTGATGATTTCCGGCACCGCTTCCAGTGCCATCATCACAGGGTATGAGTCTGTTTTGGCAAGCTCTGTCATTTTGTCCTCCTTCTTCCCCATTTTGATGGATACCGGCGGCAATGCCGGCAGCCAGTCTTCGACGCTGATTATCCGCGGGATGGCTGTGGGGGAAATCCAGATGAAAGATGTGCTGAAGGTGGTTTGGAAAGAGATTCGGGTTGGCGTTGTGGCTGGGGCCTTGCTGGCTGTGGTAAACTTTGCAAGACTGGCCCTGTTCCATACGGCGCTGATGGTAAACCTCACCGTATCGGTTAGCCTCTTTGCCACGGTGATTGTATCGAAAACCATTGGCTCCCTGCTGCCCATGGCGGCCAAAAAGCTGAACTTTGACCCGGCCATCATGGCAGGGCCATTGATTACGACGGTGGTAGATGCCACCAGTTTGATGATTTTCTTCCACATTGCAAAGGTGTTGGTGCTTTGATGGCAAAGCCATTTCTCAAAATTTTCAATTTTGAGAAGGTAACAGCAGAAAGAAAAGAAGTTCCTAGGCTTTGCAGCTACGAAACTTCTTTTCTTGTCCTCGGCCAAACTAAATTTGGCCTGTGGATGAAAGGTGGGGCAAAGCCCCACACCCTGAAAGATGGCAGAAAAAAGAAAAAGGAAGTTTCAAAGTCTGGCCTTTGGAACTTCCTTTTTTTGTGCTGTTAAAATTTTCGAAACAGCCGCAGCAGCAACGGTTGACGGATGTCCACCGCCTTTTGAGGGCACAGCTCCTGACAGCAATAGCAGCGGATGCAATGCTCCAAATCAATCTGGGGCAGATGGCCTTTCATGGTCAACACCTTGGCCGGGCAGTTGGCCACGCAAACGCCGCAACCGACGCATCGGTCCGGACGGAAGGTGGGCTTTGGATGGAGGTTTCGTTTCACAAAGCCTTCCAAAAACTTGGGCGGGTGATTGCCCAGAAAGTGGATGCTTTCCGTTTGTGGAATTTCAAAAGAAGCAGGGCGTAGCACCTCCAAATCATCGCCCACAAAGGTCAAGTCCTTGGCTAAAGAGGGACAAAGACCGCGGGCAATCATTTGTCGCCCCATGGGGAATTCCTCCAAAGGTAAGCCGATGAAATCGGCGGCGCACAAGTCCAGTTCATAGGGACTTTCCGACACCAATAACGCCCCCAAGGCCTTGGCGTTTCCGCCAGTGGGGCCATGGCCTTCCATGCCGACGACGGCATCCAAAAAGGAAAGGGTGGGCTTGGCATAGCCGCAAATGTCCAGCAGACAGTCGGCAAAGACTTCCGGCTGGGGGCAGCGGAAATGATATTCGGCCTTGACGGTGCCGGGGATGATACCAAACAAATTTTTGGTGGCCCCGGTCATTTTTGTCATGCAGTGGGCTTTCAGCTTGGCCACAGAAAAAATATGGTCCACCTCTGTGACATAGTGGCCCACGATGATGTGTTTGAGTAGTTTTCCTTCGGGAAAGGCCACTTCTGTTTGGGCGGTATCAAAGTTCAAGGTGGCTCCGGTACGCTCGGCTACAGTATTCATGCCGGTGGTTTGGTAGACTTTTTTTAATAACGCCGGTAAAAATGGCCCACCGGGACTATCGCCAATGACCACCTGACAGCCGTGCTCTTGCAAAAGTTCCGTTAGGGCCTGCACCACGGAAGGATGGGTGGTGGCGGCCTCTTCTGGTTTTTTTGCCATAATCAAATTGACTTTTAATAACACCGTTTCGCCTGCCTTGCAGTAACGAGAAAGGCCGCCCATCTGGTCGATGGCCGTTTTCAGACGCGCCTTGACGGTGGAAAGGTCATAGGTATCACAATGGGAAACAGAGATCATGTGTTGTCGCTCCTTTCGGCAATCCTTAAGAAAATTGTAACACAAAACGGCAACAGAAACACAATTTTTTTATGGGCAGAGGTGGTAAAATTATGGTATAATGAACAAAATGCCTTTTGCGGCGATTTTTTTGAAGAGGACAGAAACTAGAAAAACGGCTGATGGCAGAGAGAGACCATATGGCTGTTTTTTCGTTGCAAAAAAGAATAAGGAGTTTATGACCATGATCGGATACGAAAGATTAAACCCCATGCAGCAGCGGGCCGTGGACAAAACGGAAGGACCGGTGCTGATTTTAGCCGGGGCCGGCAGCGGCAAGACCGGGGCGCTGACGGTGCGGGTGGCAAGACTTTTGGAGCAGGGGGTGCGGCCTTATCATATTTTGGCCATCACCTTTACCAATAAAGCCGCCAGAGAAATGCGGGAACGGGTGGACGCCTTGGTGGGCGAAGCGGCAAGGGATGTATGGATTAGCACGTTTCACTCCACCTGTGTGCGGATTTTAAGAAGAGAAATAGAGGCCCTGGGCTTTACGAAAGCCTTTTCCATCTATGATACCAAGGATATGGAGCGGGCCATGAAGGACGTTTTTGCAAGGCTTGGCTTTTCGTTGCAGGATAAAACCTTCCCTTTAAAAGGCGTTTTGGCAGAAATCGGCCGAGCCAAGGAGGAACTGATTTCCCCCTCCCAGTATGCGGCAGAGGCAAATGGCGATTTTCGCCGGACAAAAATTGCCGCCTGCTATCGGGAATATCAGCGGAAGCTGAAGGCGGCCAATGCCTTGGACTTTGACGATTTGATTTATCAGACGGTGCTGCTGTTTCAAACGGTGCCGGAAGTGTTGGAAAAATATCAGGAACGGTTTCGCTATATCATGGTGGACGAGTATCAGGACACCAACACCAGCCAGTATTTGTTGGTGCGTTTGCTGGCCGACAAATACAAAAACCTTTGCGTGGTGGGCGATGACGACCAGAGCATTTATGCCTGGCGCGGGGCCAACATCCGCAATATTTTAGACTTTGAAAAGGATTTCCCAGGGGCCACCACCATCAAACTGGAACAAAACTATCGCTCCACCAAAACCATTTTGCAGGCGGCCAACGGCGTCATTGCCCATAACACCGAGCGTAAGGACAAAACCCTTTGGACCGAAAACGCCACCGGCAATCAGCTGCATTTGCACCGGGCCGACAGCGAATATGACGAGGCCCGCTATGTGGCTGAAAAGATTGAGTCTTTGGTGGGCCGGGGCAGACGTTATGGTGACTTTGCCGTCCTTTACCGTACCAATGCCCAAAGCCGGGTGTTAGAAGAACAAATGGTGCGCCGGGGGATTCCGTATCGCCTTTGCGGCGGTACCCGGTTTTATGACCGAAAAGAAATCATGGATTTGTTGGGCTATTTAAAAGTCCTGGCAAACCCGGCCGACGACATTGCCTTAAAGCGGATCATCAATGTGCCAAAGCGGGGCATTGGCGATACGTCTGTGGAAAAAGTGGCCCTCTTTGCCGAAGAGAAGGGCATCTCCCTTTACGAAGGTCTGGGCCGGATTTCGGAAATGGAAAAAATGGGCAATCGGGGCAAAAAGATGGAAGAATTTCTCGATTTGATGGAAACGCTCCGAGACGAAAAAAGCCAGCAAAGTTTGCCAGATTTTTTGGAACTGGTTGCAACAAAAAGCGGATATTTGGAAATGCTGGATTTGGAAGGGACAGAAGAGGCCGAAGCGCGGAAAGAAAACATCGAAGAGTTTATTTCCAAAGCGGCAGAATTTGAAAAGAACCATCCCCAAGCCACGTTGGAGGACTTTTTGGAAGAAATTTCTTTGGTGGCCGATGTGGATAGCTACGAAGAAGGAGAAGAAGCGGTGGTGCTGATGACGTTACACAGTGCCAAAGGGTTGGAATTTCCCTTTGTGTTCCTCTGCGGCATGGAAGAAGGGCTGTTCCCCGGCTATCGGGCCATGGTCAGCGGCGATGACAAGGACATTCAAGAAGAACGCCGTCTTTGCTATGTGGGGATCACCCGGGCGAAAGAAGAACTGTTTTTGACCCACGCCAGAAGCCGGATGCAAAACGGCCAAACCCAGTATAATCCCCCTTCTCGCTTTTTGACGGAGATTCCTTTGGATTTGGTGGAAGTGCAGGCCAGAAGCCGCCAAGGCTTTGTCCCCACCTCTCCCCGGATCAACGCCGGGCGCAAAAACGGCTATGAAATGGCCGGAGGGATTGGATTAAACGCCGCCTATGGCTTGACACCCAAGGAGCCAAAGGCCATCCCGGCGCCCCAGCAAGTTTCCCTTTCCTTTCGCGAAGGGGACCAGGTGCGAGCGCCAAAGTATGGCATCGGCACCGTCAAGGCCATCCGCCCGGCCGGGGCCGATTATGAAGTGGAAGTGGCCTTCAGCGGCAAGGGCACGAAAAAATTTATGGCAAACCTTTCGAAACTGATTAAAGTGGAGGTCTGAGGATGGACAAACTGGAACGCATGAAAGAACTGGTTGCCACATTGACTGCGGCATCGAAAGCTTATTATCAGCAAAACGAAAGTCCGCTGACGGACTTTGCCTATGATAAACTCTATGACGAACTGGTGCAGTTGGAAGCAGAAACGGGCACCATCTTATCCCAAAGCCCCACCCAGCAAGTGGGCTATCAAGTGTTAGAAGGGCTGACGAAGGTGCGCCATGCCAAGCGGATGCTGAGCCTGGATAAGACGAAGGAAGTGAGCCGTCTGGAAGAATGGCTGGGGGATAAAACGGGGATTCTCTCTTGGAAACTGGATGGGTTAACCATAGTGCTGCGCTATGAAAACGGCACATTGGCCCAGGCCGTCACCCGCGGCAACGGCGAAGTGGGGGAAGACATCACCCATAACGCCAAAGTGTTTTCCAATTTGCCTTTGCAAATTCCGTTTTTGGGGGAACTGGTGCTGCGGGGGGAAGGGATCATTCCCTTTGGAGAATTTGAACGGATCAACGAGGCGTTACCAGACGAAGAAAAATATAAAAATCCCCGGAACCTTTGCAGCGGCACCGTGCGGCAATTAAACAGTGAAATTGCCGCCGAACGAAATGTGCGGTTTTATACCTTTACGCTGGTAAGTGCCGCGGGAGCCGATTTGCCGGACGAAAAAGACAAACAACTGGCTTGGCTTGCAAGTTTGGGCTTCCCTGTGGTGGAACACCGCCTGGTGACGGCTCAAACGGTGGCCGAGGCCGTCCGGGATTTTGAGGCAAAAATCCCCCAAAACGACTTTGCCTCCGATGGCTTGGTGCTGACCTTTCAAAGTGCCTCTTACGGCGCTTCTTTGGGGGAAACATCCAAGTTTCCCAAAGACTCCATTGCTTTTAAATGGAAAGACGAAACGGCCCAGACGACGCTATTGGAGATGGATTGGAGTACGTCCCGGACGGGGCTCATTAACCCGGTGGCCGTCTTTTCCCCGGTGGAACTGGAAGGGACCACCGTCAACCGGGCTTCGGTCCACAATGTGAGTATTTGTAAGGAATTGCAGCTGGGGATCGGGGACCAGCTTTTGGTCTATAAAGCCAATATGATTATTCCGCAAATTGCCGAAAACCTCACCCGCTCCGGAACCCTTTCCATTCCCACCCACTGCCCCGTCTGCGGCGGCGAAACGGAAATCCGGGCGTTAAAAGACGGGGAAGCCCTCTATTGCACCAACCCCAACTGCCATGCCCAGCGGGTGAAAAGCTTGAGCCATTTTGCCTCCCGGGATGCCATGAACATCGAAGGGCTTTCAGAAGAAACCATCAAAAAATTTGTGGAGCAGGGCTTTGTGGAAACTTATGTGGACTTGTTCCATCTGGAACCCCACGGCGAAGCCATCATGGCCATGGAAGGCTTTGGGGAAAAAAGCTGGACCAAGTTACAAGGGGCCATTGAAAAGGCAAAACAAGTGCCCATGGCCAATTTCCTTTATGCCTTGGGCATCAACCATGTGGGATTAAGTAATGCCAAGCTCCTTTGCCAGGCGGCCGATTTTCAGATGGAAACCATCCAAACCATGACCGAGGAGGCGTTACAGGCCATCGACGGCTTTGGCGCCGTCATTGCCCATAGCGTCCACAGCTATTTTGCAGATGAAAGAAACCAAGCTTTGCTCCAAGAAGCCCTTTCCTTCTTGCATCTGCAAAAACCAGAAACTTCGGCCCAGAGCCAGAAGCTTTCCGGCATGAGCTTTGTGGTGACCGGCGATGTGCATCTGTTTCAAAACCGAAAGGAATTGCAGGCAAAAATTGAGTCTTTGGGCGGCAAAGTGACCGGAAGCGTCACAGGGAAAACCGTCTGTCTCATCAATAACGACATCCTTTCCACCTCTGGCAAAAACAAAAAGGCAAAAGAACTGGGGGTACCTATCTTAAGTGAGGAAGATTTTGTCCATCAGTATTTGGAATAGGGAATTTACAAACCATAGTAGAAACGGTATACTGAAAGAAAAACGTCCACGGATACAAAAGAATTGAGGGAATGAAATGACATATCAACAAGCCATGGAATATATTGACGAAGTATACAAACTGGGGACCATGCTGGGCTTAAACCGGGTGGAACTTTTGATGGAGGAATTGGGGAATCCCCAAGAAACCATGAAGACCATCCATGTGGCCGGCACCAACGGCAAGGGCTCCACGGCGGCCATGCTGACCAATGTTTTGCGCCAGCAGGGATACCGGGTGGGGATGTATACGTCGCCCCATCTACAGCGGTATAACGAACGGTATCTGGTCAACGGCGTGGAAATTTCCGATGAGGATTTTGGGACGCTGATGGGAGAAGTGAAGGCGGCCTGCGATAAAATGGTGGCAAAGGGATTGGGCCAGCCGACGATTTTTGAAGTGGTGACGGCCCTTGGCTTTTTGTATTTTGCCAAAGAGCAGGTGGACTATCTGGTGTTGGAAGTGGGCATGGGCGGCAGAAGCGATGCCACCAATGTGATTCATCACCCGGTGCTTTCGGTCATCACCTCCATCAGTTTGGACCACATGGAATTTCTCGGCGATACCCTTTCCAAAATTGCCTATGAAAAAGGCGGCATCATCAAAGAAGGCTGCCCGGTGGTACTGTATACCCAAGGAAAAGAAGTCTATGACACCATCCGTGCCATTGCCGAAGAAAAACACAGCAAGCTTTACTTTGTAGAAGCAGAAGGCATTCACCCCCTGCATCAAGACATTCGGGGTACGGCCTTTGATATTTTTAACGAATACGTTTCTTATTGTGGTCTGCGCATTGGGCTTTTGGGCGAGTATCAGCTGCATAATGCCGCAACGGTGCTTTTGGCCATCCATGCTTTGCGGGAAAATGGTGTGGAAATTTTGGAAGACGCTGTGCGCAAAGGGCTTTCCACCACAAAGTGGAGCGGGCGCATGGAAGTGGTGGAAGAAAACCCCACGGTTCTTTTGGACGGGGCCCACAACATCGATGGCATCCACATGTTGGCAGAAAGCTTGAAACTCTATTTTGCAGACAAAGATATTACCCTCTTGGTGGGGATTTTAGGCGATAAGGAATATGAAAAAATGATGGATGTGCTGTTGCCGCTGGCCAAAAAAGTGGTGCTGACAGAGCCAAACAATTCCAGAAAGTGGGACGTGGATACACTGACCGAGACCATCTCCCATTATACCGCCGAAATCCATCGGGAAAAGGACATCGCCAAAGCCTATGCCTTGGCCAAGTCCATCACCGCCAAAGACCAGGTACTTTGCTGTGCCGGCAGCCTTTACCTCATTGGGGAACTGTATAAACTGGCAAGAAAGCAGGGATAACCCATGATTAATTTTAAAGAAGAAATCAAAAAATACGGAAAAATTTTGGAAGTAGATGAACTGGAAGATACCATCCATGCCTCGGACATGAAAGACATCATGGACATGCTGGCCTATATTTGTAAAAGCCAGCAGGGGCGGTATCCCAAAGACAGTCAAAAAAGATAGGAGAAAAGCATGATTTGTCAAAATTGTGGCAGCGAAATTGGCCAAAGCGGTATTTGTCCTGCTTGCGGCAGCGATGTGCGATTGCTGAACATGGCCCGCAACGCTTCTTTGCGACAATACAATAAAGGGGTAACGGCGGCCAAAGAAGGCGATTATTCTGGCGCCATTGAAGCGCTCAACCGCTGCATCCTCTTTGACAAAAGAAATGCAGTGGCCAGAAACTTGCTTGGCATTGCCTATTATCAAGTGGGGATGCCGGGTAACGCATTGGAACAGTGGATTATCTCTTCTTCGATCCAGGCAGAAAATAATCCTGCCGCAGGCTATATCAATGCGTTGCAGCGCCATGCCCGCACCTTAGAAAAGCAAGACGATGCCGTGGTGATGTACCATAAAGCGTTGGAGCTATTCCAAAGCGGCAGCGAGGATTTGGCGGTGATCCAGCTGAAAAAGGCCGTGGACTTTAGCCCGAACTTTGTGACGGCCCATAATCTTTTGGCGGCCTATTATTTATCGCGGAAAGAAAAGTCCAAGGCCAGGTTTCATATCAATAAGGCCCTGCGGGTGGATAAAGCCAATCCAAAGGCATTGGAATATTTGGCGATTCTCACTTCCGGCGGATCGGAAAAAGAAAGTAAGAGCAAGACCGGCTATGATGAATCGGCGGCAAGGAAAGATTTTTCCAGAATCATCCGGCCAGAGCTGGTGACGTTTGTGCTGGGGGTTGTGGTGACGGCCATTTTAACCTTCTTTTTGGCCCTGCCGGCGGTGACGGAGATGCAAGAAAGCACCATCCGTGACCTGGAACAGCAGGTGGCCACCTTGACGGAGGAAAACGAAAACGGCACCTCCAAATTTGCTTTGGAGTATCAAGAACTGGAAGCAGAAAACGAACAGCTGAAAACAGAAAACGAGGCCTACCGTCAATCGGAGGCCAACCGGGAACAGGCCGGCAAGTTGCAGTTGGCCCAGGCCTATGCCGTTTCCGACCAGCAGGCCGAGGCGGCGAAACTTTTGCACGATTTGGATGTGGAAAAGTTTAGCGAAGAGGACCAAGCCCTCATTGCCCAGCTGAAAGAACAGACCTATACCTTTGCGGCGGCGGAGTATTACGAAAGCGGAAACGGGAAGTTTTCGGCAGGGGATACGGCCGGGGCCGAGGCGGATTTGCTGTTGGCGCTGGAATATGGCCAAAAGGAAGATTTTATGGACAATGTGCTCTATCTGTTGGGCCAAATTTATGAGGAGAAAGGCGACTATGCCCAAGCCAAGGAATACTATGGCCGGGTGGTCAATGAATTTGCAGGTTCTGATGTCTTTAGCCAGGCAGAAGAACGGATGAATGCCATCCTAAGCTTATAAAAAACAAGAAAAAAAGAACCCCATCCAGAGCGGATGGGGCTTTTTTCTTATTCACCTTTGGTAAAATCGTTGTTTTCGGTTTTCTTTTTGCCAAAACCAAAGAACCCTTTCTTTTCTGGCTGTGGTTCTTCGATGACTTTGTTGGTCAAGTTTGGTTCTTTCTTTGCATAAACTTCCTGTTTCAGTACAGGTACACGAACGCCTTTGTTGGTGCCAAATTCGATGATATAGCATTCGGCGGTGATATCCACCACTTTGCCGAACATGCCGTTGGCCAAAAGGACAGGATCGTCAGGGGCGATTTCTTTTCTCATCTGTTCCATGGCAGCGTTTTTCTTTTTCTGAGGACGGATGGAAAAGACATAGATCACACCGAAGATGACAACGATATATAAAATCATAATCATCATAGGGTTCATGCCGCCACCGCTGGAGGCAGCTGCATCCCCGCCGGAAGAAGCGGCGCCGTTTACGACGGTGCTTGTCAACAGTGCAAAATTCATTGGACATTCTCTCCTTTAGTAGATAATCGATTTCTTTTCACCAAATACGAACCAACCGATGAAAAGTTTAAAAACACGTAAGCTTAGTGTAACAAAATTTTCCTATGAAGTCAAGCCGCGTAAAAAACCATCAATGGCGTTTCTTTTTGGGCTGTGGTTTGCCTTCCACGCCGCGGGCAAAGCCTTCCAGTTTTTCTTTTTTGTACTGGGCAAATCGGTCTTCGTCCAAGGCCAAACGGATTTCTTCCATCAGCGTGTTAAAGAAATATAAATTGTGCATCACGCAAAGACGCATGGCCAACATTTCCCGGGCCTTGAACAAATGGCGGATATAGGCCTTGGAATAGCGGCGGCAAACGGGGCACTGGCACGTTTCGTCGATGGGGGTGTCGTCCAGCTCAAATTTGGCGTTGAGCAGATTGACTTTGCCAAAATTGGTATAGACATGGGCATGGCGGCCATTTCTTGCCGGCAGCACACAGTCAAAAAAGTCTACGCCCCGTTCCACGGCTTCCAAAATGTTTTCCGGTGTCCCCACACCCATCAGATACGTTGGTTTATTGACCGGTAAATAGGGTACGGTTTCTTCCAAGATATGGTACATTTCTGCATGGGTTTCGCCAACGGCCAGGCCCCCAATGGCATAACCGTCCAAATCCAGCTCGGAGATGATTTTGGCGTGTTCCCGGCGAATATCGGGGAAGATGGCGCCTTGGTTGATGCCAAAAAGCATTTGCTGTTTATTGATGGTGTCGTCCAGGCTGTTTAACCGGGCCATTTCCGCTTTGCAGCGCACAAGCCACCGGGTGGTACGGGCCACACTGTTTTCCACATAGCTGCGCTCTGCCACGGCAGAAGGGCATTCGTCAAAGGCCATGGCGATGGTGGAGCCAAGATTGCTTTGGATTTGCATGCTTTCTTCCGGGCCCATGAAGATTTTTCGGCCATCGATATGGGAAGAAAAGTAAACGCCTTCTTCTTTGATTTTGCGCAAAGAAGCCAAAGAAAATACCTGGAATCCGCCGGAGTCGGTCAAAATAGGCTTGTCCCACACCATGAATTTGTGCAGGCCGCCCAGTTGTTTGATGATTTTGTCACCGGGGCGCACATGGAGGTGATAGGTATTGGAAAGCTCCACCTGGCATTTCAGCTGCTCCAAATCCTCGGTGGAAACGGCGCCTTTGATGGCGGCCGACGTGCCCACGTTCATAAACACCGGCGTTTCGATGGTGCCGTGGGGGGTGATGAAGCGGCCGCGCTTGGCCCGTCCGCTTTGTTTTAACAGTTGATACATGATTGCATTCTCCTTTTTGCGGTCATTACTAAAAATATACCGAACTTTGCAATGGATTTCAACACATTTCTGAAAGGAAATATGGTATAATGACCACATGGCCAAAAAAAGGAGGAACGAAAGATGGAACATGCTTTTTGGATAGAAAAACGACAAGCACTTTTGGAAGGACTTTTGGAAGGCGACGGACTGGTCCTTTTTGCCGGAAAAGCGCCCAATAAACGGGGCGATGAGGATTATCCTTTTACACCGGACCGCAATTTTTATTACCTCACCGGTATCGACCGGCAGGAGATGGTGCTGTATTTGGAAAAGACGGCGCAGGGGAACGTGGAGCGGCTGTATATCCCGCCCGATAACGGCCAGATGGCCCGCTGGATTGGCGCCAATATGACAGACGAAGAAGCCACAGCGCGCAGCGGCATTGAAGATATCCGGTTTTTGGCCGATTGGGAAAGAGAGAAACAGGCGCTTTCTTGCAAACGACTGTATCTGGATCAAAGCCGGGTGGATTTGACAATAGAAGAAGCCAAGGGTAGCTTTTTTTCAGGCTCTGTGGCAGACGTTGCGCCGCGTTTGGCCCAAATGCGCTGCATCAAAACAGAGGCAGAGCTTTCACTGATGCAAGAAGCCATGGAAATTACGAAAGAAGCCTTGGCAGAATTGATGAAACAGGCCAAACCCGGCAGGATGGAATATGAATTGGAAGCTTATTTTGATTTTGTATTAAAAAAACGGGGCGTCAAAGACCGGGCCTTTGCCACTATTGTGGCCTCCGGCCAAAACGGTACTGTGCTCCATTATGGCCAAAACGACAGCCAGACCAAAGACGGCGATTTGGTGCTGGTGGACTGTGGAGCCCAGGTGGGCTATTATAATGGCGATATCACCCGCACCTTCCCGGTCAATGGCCGTTTTTCGCCCCGGCAAAAACTGGTGTATGATATCGTTTTGGGCGGACAAAAATTGGTGATCGATGCCATTCGTCCCGGTGTGCCCTATCCTTCCTTAAATGAAATGTTAAAGGAATATTATTTTGAACAACTGAAGGAAATTGGTCTCGTACAAACGAGGGAAGAAGTCTTTGCATATTATTTCCATAACGTCAGCCACTTTTTGGGTGCTCAAACCCATGACGTGGGGGATCGAAGCCAACTGCTCCAAGAAGGCATGGTCATCACTGTGGAACCGGGGCTTTATATTGCCCCTTGGGGCATTGGCATCCGCATTGAAGACGACGTGCTGGTGACCAAGGACGGGGCCAAAGTATTGACCGAAGGGCTGGCCAAGACGACGGAAGAAATTGAAGCGCTGATGGCGGGGAAATGATATGGCGTTTTTGGAACGAGAGTTATATGAGCCGGTGAAGGCATTGTTGGAGGAAATGGGCTTTTTTGTGCAGGCGGAAGTCAACGGCTGTGATGTGTTGGCCCAAAAGGAAGGGGTATTGCTGGCGGTGGAGCTGAAAAAAAGTTTTCAGCTGAAGCTGATCTATCAAGCCATGGAGCGGCAAAGCTATGTCCCCTTTGTTTATGTGGCGGTGCCAAGGCCCAAAAAAAGTGGCCGAGACAAGAGTTTGCGACAGATGATGGCGCTTTTAAAGCGGTTGGGGATTGGGCTGATTTTTGTCTCCATGGAGGTGGAGGCGCCCTATGCCCAGTTGGTGCTGGAAGCCGGCGAAGGGGGCGTGGCCACCAACTATCGCAAGAAAAAAGCAGTACAAAAAGAATTGGAAGGGCGCAGCGGCAGTTTCAACACTGGCGGCGTCACCAAAACGAAACTGATTACGGCCTATCGGGAGGCGGCGCTTTTGGTGCTGCTGTTTGTCTCCCAAAAAGGGGAAGTGACCAGAAAAGAGTTGGAAGAAGCAGGGTTTGAAAAAAAGAGCCAAACCATCTTGGCCAGAGACTATTATGGTTGGTTTGAAAAAAAGGCCCGCGGCGTCTATACCGTCTCGGCCAAGGGACAGGAAGCGTTGCATTCCCAAGAATACGCGCCACTATTGGCACAATTACAAAAAAATAAAGAAAGGTGGTTATCCAGATGAACGGTACCATTCGTCCCATGAAACAGGAAGATTTTTGCCAGATGATGAACATTTATAAAGAAGGCATCGCCAGTAACATGGCCACCTTTGAACAACAGGCGCCAGACTATGATACCTGGGACAAGGGCCATCTCAAAGAAGGGCGCTTGGTGGTGGAACAGGAAGGAAAGGTGGTGGCCTTTGCTTGTCTTAGCCCCACATCTGCCCGCGCCGCTTATCGTGGTGTGGTGGAAGACAGTGTTTATGTGACAGAGGATTGCCGGGGCGAAGGCTTAGGCAAAGCCTTGCTCCTCTCCCTCATTGACATTGCCGATGCAGCCGGATTTTGGACCATACAGGCTGTGGTGATGGAAGAAAACGAAGCCAGCATCCAGCTGCACCAAAGTGTGGGCTTCCGTCTGGTGGGCCGTCGGGATAAAATCGCCCGGGATGCCTTTGGCCTTTGGAGAAGCACGGTGTTATTGGAGCGGCGCAGCAGAAAAATTGGCTTTGAAGGCTGCCAAGGCTGTGACGGACACAGCTGCCCCATCAGAAATTGAAACACATTGGCTCCTGCTGGAGCCAATTTTTTTAGAAAATTACTTGACTTAGTCTAATGATATGATATACTTGACTTAGTCCAGTAATTGGAGGTGGTTGTGTGGAAGAAACGTTGACGTTTCAGATTGTAAAACTGTATCAGCAGTTTGTCTCTTTTAGCAAAACCCAGCTGCAACGGGTGGACCTTTCCTTTGGGTTGTTGCAGTTTGTGGTATTCATTGGAAAACAGCCAGGCGCTTCCCAAAGCCAGATGGCCGCTTTTCTTGGCACCGATGCAGCCTATACCACCCGGGCGGTGGAAAAATTGATGGAAAGCGGCCATGTGCGCAGAGAAAAGTCGGCGCAGGATAAACGGGTGTGGGTGTTATATTTGACGCCAAAGGGAGAGGAAGCGTTTTTGCTGGCCCATGAGGTGTTTGACCAGTGGGATGGTCGTTTGATGGCGGGGATGAGTCCCAAGCAGCGCGCCGATTGTGTTTTGCAGCTGCGCCAGCTGAGAAAGGCAGGAAAAGAAGATGTTTGAAACGTTATTTTCTCCAAAACAAATTGGTACCGTTACCGTAAAAAATCGACTGGTCTTTGCGCCCACCACCTGGGGCCTTTCCCAGGAAGAAATGATTTTGCGGTATCGCGCCATTGCAAAAGGCGGTTGTGGGATGGTGGTGGGCGATGTGCCGGCCAGACAAACGCCCACGGCGCCTTCGTTACAAAAGAAAAAAGGCTTTGCCTTTTATGCCCAGGTGGCCGAAGTCATTCACGAAGGAAATGCATTGGCTTCCGCTCAGTTATTTGATTCCGATGGGAATTGGAAGGCGCTATTGCCATTGTTACCGGCTGTATTATGCAAGAAAAAGACGCCCGATGATTTGCGTCAAGCCTTAAACGATAGCGTTGGGCCTTATATTTCCTCTCTTTCGGCCAAAAAGGTAAAAGAAATCACAACAGCCTATGGCAAGGCGGCAAAAAAGGCCAAAGAGGCCGGGTTCGACCTGATCCAAATCCATGGCGATCGGATGTGCGGCGCTTTTTTATCCCCTCTTTTTAACAACAGAAGCGACCGCTATGGCGGAAGCCTTGCCCACCGGCTCACCTTTGCCCTGGAGGCCGTGGCGGCGGCCAAGACGGCAGGGCTTCCGGTGGAGATGAAGTTTGTGGTACGAACAGAAACCTATGGTAAGGCGGGGCTTTTGGCAGAAGAGGTGGCCGAGGCGGTGCGCCTATTGGAGATGGCCGGTGTGGATAGTTTCCATGTGACGCTGGCAAACCACAGCGCCCTCACCCATACCATTCCGCCCAAAACCCATCCGGCCTTTGGGGCAGAAGGGTGCTTTTTGCCCTTTGCCTCTTTGGTGAAACAGGCGGCCACGGTGCCGGTTTGCACCGTTGGCGCTTGGCAGCACCCCCAGCAGATGGAGGAATGTTGTCAAAAGGGCGAAGCAGACTTTTTTGCCATGAGCCGGCAACTGATTTGTGATGCCGCCTGGTGCGAAAAGGTGAGAACGGGACAGTTGGACCAAATTAAGTATTGTGTGCGTTGTAACCGTTGTGTTGATAGCCTGATGCAGCACAAGGGAACGCGATGTATCTTTGAGAAAGGAGCAAAGGAAGCATGAGACAAGTCTTTTATAGCAGCAAGACGGGCAACACCAAATATTTGGCCGAAATTTTGGCCGCATCCTGGCAAGTGAAGGCAGAAGAAATTGGCCAGGCAGAAGTGAAGGCAGAGCTGGTGGCTGTGGGGTTTTGGACCGATCGCGGTGTGGCCGACGGAGCCACCAGGGAATTTTTAAAGACGTTAGAAGGGAAACAGGTGTTTTTGTTTGGTACGGCAGGCTTTGGCGGTTCTGAAGCCTACTTTGCCAATATTTTAGAGCGGACTATGGCGCTTCTTCCTCCCTCTGCAACGGTGGTTGGCACCTTCTGCTGCCAAGGCAGAATGGATGCAGCCGTCAAACGGCGCTATGAACAGTTGTTGAAGGAAAAGCCGGGGGACGAAACAGTGTTACAGATGATGAAAAACTATGAAGCGGCACTGCCCCATCCCAATGTGGCCGATGGCGCAGGGTTATTGTTGGCGGCTTCCCAGATGGAGGCATAAAAAAGAAGTCTGCTTGGCTTAGCTTGATCCGAAAACAAAGAAAGCAGGAATCCGAAAAACAAAGGATTCCTGCTTTTTATGTTTTATTCTTCTTCCACCAATTCCTTCAACAGTCCCAGCAGTTGGGCATTGTGTTCTGGAGACAAAATGCAAAACCGCAGGAAGGAAGAATCTAAGAATTTAAAGCTGGAAGCATCCCGGATCAGCAGTTTATGCTGGATGAGATGTTCAAAAATCTGGGCCGCATTGATGCGATCGGTTAATAGTTTCAGCAAAATAAAGTTGGAAGAAGAGGGGTAGGCCTTCAGGTGGTGGAACGTGGAAAGCGTTTCCATGGCTTTTTTTCGTTCCGAAGAAATCAGTGTTTTTGTTTGTTCAATAAAGGCCGTATCCTGGAACAATCGTTCTCCGGCGAAGGCTGCCAAAATATTGACACTCCAAGGATCTTGCTGTTTGGCCAGCAGGTCATGAAAGACTTGGCTTGAAGTGATGCCATAGCCAAGGCGCAGACCGGGGGCTGCAAAAAACTTGGAAATGCCGCGGATGACAAACAAGTTATCAAATTCCTGGGTCAACGGAATGGAGCAGATTTCTTCCAGATTGTCGCTAAATTCGATGTACGTTTCGTCGATCATCACCGAAATATGGTTGGCTTTGCAATGGGTTAAAATGCGGCGCATTTGGGTGGTGGTGATGGCGGTGCCGGTGGGGTTATTGGGGTTGCAGGCCACAAACAAATCGATGTCCGGCGTTAATGTTTCCAGCAAACGATCCACATTGACCAAAAAACCGTCTTCCTCTTTCAGCGGGAAATAGTCATACTGGCTTTGGCAGACGGAAAGCTCATGCTCGTATTCCGAATAGGCCGGGCCCAGGATGATGGATTTATGGGGATTCACCGACTGGATGAATACGCTGATCAGTTCCGTGGAGCCGTTACCAACGGTCACATGTTCTGCCTTGGCGCCGGTATAGGATGCAATGCTTTCCCGCAGGGCCGTATATTTTTTGTCGGGATAGACCGAAACAATGTCCAGATGTTTGGCCATTTCTTCCCGCACACTGACAGGAAAGCCCAGGGGGTTGATGTTTCCGCTAAAGTCCACAATTTCTGCCTTTGGAATATGATAGTGGCGCTCGATGGCATCCAGATCGCCGCCGTGTTGATGCATCATTTGTTCCATAAAAATCCCTCCTTGATGAGAATCAATCCTGGTTTAAGGCTCAAATTCTTCCCGCTCTTCCAATGTGATTTCCCGGCTTTGGCGCAACAGACGCGGTTGCGTTTCTTTTTTGGCAATTTGGCGCATCAGCTGTAGGGAAATTTTCAGCCGGCAATCTTGCAGATGGGGAAAGTGCAACAGCAGCTCATTTTCTTCCAAATGCAGTTCTTTCAGCCGATAGGTCCACCGTTGGGAAAGCGGGTGAGAAGCTGTGGTGGACGCATGGGTTTTGGGCAGCAAAAAGAATTGATGCAAGCCGCCTTCCAGACCAAAATAGGATAGCAGAGACTGATATAACTCTTCCAACGGCGTATCTTCAAAGGCCTCCACCCATTTCCAACAAAGGGGGTCATTGGCATATTGCACCGTTAACACATAGGCCGTACGCACCTTTGGCGGTGGCGTAAAGGCCATGGCCCGCGCGGCAAGCAATGCTTCCAGGTCCCGCAGGGAAAGTGGTGGAAAATCGGATGGAAGGGGCGATTCCTGTACCGTATGGAGGACAGCCTCGCCCAAAGAAGTCAAAGAAAAGTAGTTACAGGGCGAAAAAAATTCGTGGCTCATGTCGCACCCCGTTAAAAGGGTAGGACGCACCCAGTCGATTTCTTCTGTCATCCCATAAGGCAGCACATAAAGGGGCCGCAGCAAGCTGAGATAGTGCCCAAGGGGTGTGAAAATCCACTTGTCAAAGACCATCCCCATGGTATAGGCGGTGGAAAGCAGCGCCTCATCCTCCGGCGGCAAATGCTCTTCTTGGGCCATTTCGTTCAGTTCTGCAAAGTCAAACCCAAGATTTCCATATGCCGTGGAAAACAGGTCGTCAGTCATATAAGAATGGGACAAAAAGGACCGGATATCTTCCACGGAAAGGGGTCGGGCGGGGGCTTGCAAGGTGGTTTCAATTTCCACCACAGCCACCGAAAGGGTTTCCTCCACCAACCGTTCCAAGGCCGTCAAAACAGGCAGCGCAAAAAAATCCTGGCAGGCCGCTTCGTTTTGCTGATATTTATCACTGCAGATACCAGGCATTTTCCGAATCAGATGCAGCCGTTCGGCCATCAAAAGCAAATATTGATAATAGTAAGGATCGTCAGTATATAGTTTGCTTCGGATTTCCTTGGGCGCCAAAAGAGGAAACAGAGCCGTTTTTGGCCAGCGCCCAACGGGCAAAAAGTTTTGGCAAACCAACTGTAAATCCCGCAGACAATGGTGGCTGGAGGTACTGTCGGCCACCGGCATCATGCGCAACAAAAAACCGGTATCCGCCTGGAAACTGCCATGAAGCGCCAGGCGGATTTCACAGCCAACACCGGGATACTGGATCAAGTTGGTGGGAGAAAGCGCACTTTCTTGAAACAGTGTGCTATACACCCATTTTTTTAACAATGTACCACATAAAGGCCCCAGGGCCTCTTTCTCTTCTAACGAAAAATCTGCCGTTGCCGCCCGCAGCCTTTGGTTTAGGTGGCGGGTAAACAACTGCAATTGTTCAAATAACTGGTTTTGCATCTTGCACCTCTTACAATCTTAAAGCCATTTCGCTTTCCTTCTTATTGTAACAGAAAAAAACGGTTTGGCAACCGTTTCGCTGAAAAAAAAGGGTTCTTTTCCAGGCGGGAATATGGTAGAGTGGAGAAAAAGGAGGCGATGATTTGAAAGCTGCTATTTTCGATTTGGACGGAACGCTCATTGATTCTTTATGGATTTGGGAGCAGGCCGACACAGAAGTGTTGCGCCGCCATGGCTATGTGCCCGACGATGCGTATTATGCATCCGTCAGCCACCTCAACTACGGCCAGTGTTTGGATTATATTTTGTCCCGCTATCCGTTACCTATGACAAAAGAAGCCCTTTCGGCAGAAATTTATCAACTGGCGTTTCGCCATTACAATGAAATTCGTTCCTTAAAACCAGGGGCAAAAGCTTACTTAGAAGCGTTACACAAGCGGGGGATCAAGCTTGGTATGGCCACGGCTTGTTTGCGTTCAATTTGTGAACAGGTGTTGAAAAATTGTGATGTGTTCGGACTTTTTGATGTTATTGTATATTCTGACGAAATCGGTTGCAATAAATCGAACCCGGATATTTATTTACGAACAGCCGCTTTGCTGCAAACACAACCATCTGCGGTGGTTTCCTTTGAAGATGTGCCGCAAGCCGTTCGTAGTGCGAAAAAAGCCGGGATGGTGACCGTTGGTGTGGCGGACTCATTTTGGAAAGAAAAGGTCGGTGTTTTAGAGCAAGAGGCAGATTATTTCATTTTGGATTTTTGTGAAAAAAGTATAGCGCAAATCCCGATTTAAGTCGGTTTTGCTCGTTTTTTGTATGTTTTTACTAGCTTGGTTCGGAAAAAGTGGGGGCAGATGAAATTTGTTGCACCATATTTGTATAGTTTTTCCTTGCAAAAGCAGGACAAGTAGTGTAAAATAGCCATGTAAGTTGCGGCAGGGAAAAGAAGAAAATGAAAAATTTTCCTTTTTTGCGGCTGTAACAAAAAGAAGGCATTGGCTCCTTTTTTCCAGGCGGTTGAGGGGAAGAAGGACGTTTGGAGGAAAAGGAACCCAGGCCCAGTTTTCTTTGCAGTGCCCAAAAAATGAACAGTTTGGACGGGCATGGCATCTGTGCAAAGGATGCTTGCAGCAAAACACAGCGCGGCAAGGACGGATGCACAGAAGAAGAACAGATGGTTTTTGGCCGTTTGGCTGAAAACGGATCTTGTTTGGAAAGCATTCTATTTTCATTGTGAGGGGAAAATAGAAGCAAAACAGAGCAAAGCAAGCTCGGGCTTTGCTCTTGGCCACAGAGCAATGCGCTGTGGCAGTAAAAGAGCTGCTGAAAAATGGTTTCTATGTTTTTTGGCAAACTGTTGTTGTGCAGTATGCAAACAAAAGTCAGGAGGGGCAAGTTTGAACAGTAAGTTAAAACACTTTTTAGACAACTTTGAAGGGTACTGCTGTGTTGTAACACTGACATTGATGAGTTTTGTCGTGTTCATTCAGGTAGTATTCCGCTTCATCATCAAGTCTTCCTTACCCTGGTCGGAAGAAATGTCCAGATACCTGTTGGTATGGACCGCTTACCTGGGTGGTGCTTATGGGGCAAGACGTGGTGCACACATCGGCGTAGAAGCATTTACAATGCTGTTGCCAAAAAAAGCACAAAAGGTCATCAATATTTTTATTATCATTGTTAGTATCATTCTTTGCGCTGTTATTTTCAAATATGGTCTTGGCATCGTACAGACGCAGCTTTCCGGCGGACAGCTGTCTCCTGCTATGCGTATCCCAATGGGCTATATGTACGCAGCTATTCCAATCGGTATGATTTTCTTCATTATCCGTTTTGTACAGGAACTGATTTTCCAGCTGAAGCACTTCAAAGATGAAGGCGGCATTCCAAAGGAGGCTCTTGACTAATGGCAACGTACTTATTCGTTACTTTTGCGATTACCGCAATTTTAGGCTTCCCCATTTGGGAAGTATTGACTATTTCTTCCTTTGTGGCGCTGGTCCTGGGAAGCAATACACCACTGATCGTAGTGGTACAGAGAATGTTTACCGCTGTGGACTCTTTCCCAATCTTGGCAGTTCCTCTGTTCATGATTGCTGGTAACTTGATGGAAACTGGCGGTATCTCCAGACGTTTGATCGATTTTTGTAACGCCATCTTGGGCAGCTTGACTGGTGGTTTGGCCATGGCAGCCGTATTGACTTGTATGTTCTTTGCGGCTATCTCCGGTTCTGGCCCGGCAACCGTTGCTGCTATCGGCGGTATCTTGATTCCTTCCATGGAAAAAGAAGGTTATGACAAATCCTTTGCTGCAGCCGTTATGTCTGTAGCCGGCGCCATCGGCGTTATCATTCCTCCTTCCATTCCTATGGTAAACTTCGGTGTAACTGGTAACGTATCCATTTCCACCTTGTTTGCTGCAGGTTTTGGCCCTGGTATCCTGGTAGGTATTTCTTTGATGATCGTTTGCTATATCACCGCAAAGAAACACGGCTATGGCAAATTACATCAGCAAAAATTCTCTTTCAAGAGAGTTTTGATCAAATTTAAAGATGCATTCTTCGCTCTGTTGATGCCTGTCATCATCCTGGGCGGTATCTATGGCGGTATCTTTACACCAACCGAAGCAGCTGCTGTGGCTGTAGTATACGGTTTCATCGTTGGTTTGTTCATCTACAGAGAAATGGACATCAAAAAGATTCCTCCTCTGTTTATGGCTGCCGGCAAGAGCACCGCTATGGTTATGATGATTATTGCAACGGCTTCCGGTTTCGGCTGGATTTTGACTTCCGAACGTATCCCAGACGTGATTGCTTCTGCAATGCTGGGTCTGTCTGACAGCTGGATTGTCATTTTGCTGCTCATCAACATCATGCTGCTGATTGTTGGCTGCTTGATGGAAACCACAGCGGCAATCATCATTTTGACACCAATCTTCCTGCCAATCGTAACACAGCTTGGCGTAGATCCAATCCACTTTGGTATCATCATGGTAGTAAACTTGGCCATCGGTATGTCTACCCCTCCTCTGGGCGTAAACTTGTTCGTTGGCTGCGGTATTGCGAAGATTTCCATTGAACAGATCACAAAAGCCATTGTTTGGTTGTTGATTGCAAACACCATTGCACTGTTCCTGATTACTTATATCCCAGCCATTTCTTTGACCATTCCAAAGATGATGGGCTTGATGTAATAGGAAGAGCAAAACGATTGTTTCGTTTGAACAAGCAGGCTCCTGGTCCTCTGTATAAAGAGGCCAGGGGCCTTTTTTTGCGTTAAAAAATGTCTGGAGGTGGAGGCAGACACAAATTTTCATTTTTTTTGCTTTTTTACAGCAATTTTGTGGATTTTATGCTATACTATGTCCATGATATATGGATTGCTGTCGCATCACAACAAACAGGAGGGAAATGAGATGTATTTATTTGTAGAATATCCAAAATGTACCACTTGTCAAAAAGCAAAAAAATGGTTGGACGAACATGGCGTTGGCTATGAAGACCGGCATATCGTAGAACAAAATCCAACGGCAGAAGAGTTGAAACTTTGGTGGGAAAGAAGCGGACTGCCTTTAAAGAGATTTTTTAATACCAGCGGCTTGAAGTACAAAAGCTTAGGGTTGAAGGACAAACTGCCTACCATGAGCGAAGAAGAACAGTTGGAGCTGTTGGCCACCGACGGCATGTTGGTCAAACGGCCTTTGGTCGTTGGTGAAACGACGGTATTGGTGGGATTCAAAGAAAAAGAATGGGAAATACTGAAATAAATGGTTGAAAAAGAAAAAAAATTGTGTTATAGTCTACGATATGAAAACAAATGTATTTGGGAAGGAAACTGGAGGGCATTATGAGAGAAGATAAAAATTTCTACTTGATTGATAAAAGCGTGCTTCCGGAAATTTTTCTGAAAGTCATGGAAGTAAAAAAGCTTTTGGAAAGCAAAAGAGAAAAAACGGTGCAAGATGCTGTCAATCGAGTTGGAATCAGCCGCAGTGCTTTTTATAAATATCGTGACGCCATTTTTCCTTTGTATGAAAACACAAGGGGAAAAACCGTTACCATGGCCACCAATTTGGACGACACCAAGGGGGTACTGTCCTGCGTGCTCAATACCATTGCAGAAGCAGGGGCCAATATTTTGACCATCAATCAAAATATCCCTATCAATGGCATCGCCATGGTGACCATCGCCATCGAAACAGACGCGATGGATTCGGACTTGGGAGAATTGCTGGATAAACTGCAAAAACTCCACGGCGTACAAAGTTTTCATATTATTGCAAGAGAGTAAAAAAACAGAAAGGCAATTCCAGGCCGCTGTGGGCGGCACAAAGGAACAAAGACACATCCATGAGACCATGGAAAAGCACGAAATCTCTTGTAACAACAATGGTTTCGTGCTTTTTTGTTGGCAAGGAAGACAGGGAGGAACTAGGATATGGCAAACATTGCAATTTTAGGCTATGGCACCGTTGGCAGCGGGGTATTTGCCGTTGTGACCAACAATCAAGATGTGGTGGCAAGAAAAGCAGGACAAGCGGTGAACATCAAAAAGGTTTTGGATTTACGGGATTTTCCAGGGGACCCTGTGGAACCTTATTTGACACACCGGTTTGAAGATATTTTGGAAGACGAAGGAATTGACGTTGTGGTGGAAGTGATGAGCGGCATCAATCCGGCTTACTCCTTTTCCAAACGGGCGTTGGAAGCAGGCAAAAGCGTTGTGACCAGCAACAAAGCCGTTGTGGCCCAGCATGGAGACGAGCTGATCGATACCGCCAGAGCCCATGGTGTCAGTTATTTGTTTGAAGCCAGCGTAGGCGGGGCCATCCCCATCATTCGTCCTTTGATGACCAGCCTCACCGCCGACCACATCACAGAAGTTTGGGGAATTTTAAACGGCACCACCAACTATATTTTAACGGAAATGGCCGAAAAAGGTGCAGCTTTTGCCGATGTATTGAAAGAGGCGCAAAAGCTTGGCTATGCCGAAGCCGACCCAACGGCTGACGTGGAAGGCCATGACGCTTGCCGCAAAATTGCCATCCTTTCTTCCCTGGCCTACGGAAAAACCGTGGATTTCCAGCAGATTCCAACGGAAGGCATCACCAAAATCACAGCCGAAGACATTGCCTATGGCAAAGAAATGGGTTGTGCCATTAAACTGCTGGGCACCAGCAAGAAAACGGCCCATGGCATCTCTGCCATGGTGGCGCCTTATTTCCTGCCCCTGTCCCATCCTTTGGCCAGTGTCAATGGTGTCTTTAATGCCATTTTTGTCAAAGGCGATATGAGTGGGGAGACCATGTATTATGGCAGCGGCGCCGGAAAGTTGACCACGGCCAGCGCCGTAACCGCCGACATCATCGATGCCATCCACCAAAAATCGGTTTTCCTGGATTGGGATACGTCGGCACAGTTGCAGGTGGAAGCCAAAGATGAAGTTCCTGCAAAAGCATTTGTCCGTGTTGCATTTTCTCACAAAGATACCGCGAAAAAAACTTGCAATGACCTGTTTGCTGTAGTAAAATTTGTAGAGCTGGATGCATTTGGAGATGAATTTGGCCTGGTGGTGGATGCCTTGACGGAAGCACAGCTGGCAGAAAAAGCAGCACTTTTGGCGCAGGCACCAGGCATTGACCAGGTACGCAACATCATCCGTATGGAGGAATAACATATGAAACATATCATTGTACCTGCCACATCGGCCAACATGGGGGCAGGGTTTGACAGCATCGGCATTGCATTAGAAAAATATAATCATTTGTGGTTTGTGGAGATTGAAGAAGGATTACAAATCCTCATTAACAAAAAGCATAAACTGAGAATCCCCACCAATGAAGACAATTTAATTTTTAAAACCATGGCAGATTTTTACCGGGAAATTGGGAAAAAAATGCCGGGGGTGCGTTTGATTCAAGAAGACTATATCCCCCATACCCGTGGCCTTGGCTCCAGTGCCGCCTGCATTGTGGCCGGGCTGATGGCGGCCAACGATTTATCCGGTTGCCATTATTCCAAAGAGGACTTGGCCCAGATTGCAGCCAAAATCGAAGGCCACCCCGATAACTCCAACCCGGCGTTATTGGGCGGCATGGTGGTAGGCGCATTGAGCAAAGAAGAAATGCGCCTGGTAAAAATCCCTGTGCCTGACAATCTTTCCTTTGCCATTATGGTGCCAGATTTTCCGGTGGAAACGGAAAAAAGCCGTGGCGTACTGCCCTATACCGTAACAAGAAAAGATGCCATTTTCAATTCGTCTCGCGCAGGCCTTTTGGTTGGCTCTATGATGACCGGCAACATCGATAACTTAAAGATGGCCATGGACGACCGGCTGCATCAGCCTTATCGTGTGCCGTTGGTACCAGGCATGGAAGCCATTTTTCAACAGGCCGATGCCTTTGGCGCAAAGGCTTCCTATTTAAGCGGTGCCGGCCCCACACTGGTCAGCGTGCTTTTGGATGACGAGAAAGACGCGTTTGAAGCCAAAATGCGTCAGTACCTTTCCACCATCCCTCACAAATGGACGGTGGAAGTGTTAAAGCCCGATTTGGAAGGCGCCAGAATTGTTTCAGAATAGGAGGAGACGCTTTTGTTAGTCGTACAGAAATATGGCGGCAGCTCTGTCGCCAATGCAGAACGAATTTTTAATGTGGCTGGCCGCATTGCCGAAGCTTATGACGCAGGAAACGATGTGGTTGTCATTTTATCCGCCCAGGGAGATACCACCGATGATTTGATTGAAAAAGCCAAGGAAATCAATCCGAACGCCTCTCGGCGGGAAATGGATATGCTTCTTTCCACCGGCGAACAGCAGTCGGTGGCACTGATGGCCATGGCCTTGAACAAAATGGGATACCGGGCCATTTCTTTAAACGCCATGCAGGTGGGCATTGATACCACCAGTGCCTATTCCAATGCAAAAATCAAAACCATTTCAACGGGACGGTTGATGAGCGAACTGGAACGGAAAAATATTGTCGTTGTGACCGGTTTTCAGGGCATCAATAAATATGAAGACATCACCACACTGGGCCGCGGCGGCTCCGATACGTCGGCCGTTGCCATTGCGGCCGCTTTGGGGGCAGACTTGTGCGAAATTTACACCGATGTGGACGGTGTCTTTACGGCCGACCCACGGGTGGTCAAAGACGCCAGAAAATTGGACGAAATCAGTTATAACGAAATGGCCGAGCTGGCCTCTTTGGGCGCCAAGGTGCTGCATACCCGCTCGGTGGAGCTGGCACAAAAGTATAAAGTGGAATTAGTAGTGCGGTCCAGTCTTTCCAGAGATCCGGGTACCGTGGTGAAGGAGGAAACTACTGTGGAAAAAATGCTTGTAAGTGGCGTCGCTTCCGATAAAGACATTGCGCGCATTACCATTGAAGGAATTGCAGACCAGCCAGGGAAGGCCTTTGAAGTGTTCTCTCTGCTGGAAAGAAAAAATATCTCGGTGGATATCATCATCCAGTCCATTGGCCGGGATCACACCAACGACATCTCCTTTACCATCTCCAAAGGTGATTTGCAGCAGACCATGGAGTTGTTGGAGAAAAACAACCATATCATTGGCGCCAAAAAGATTTCCTATGATGACAATGTGGCAAAAGTCTCCATCGTAGGCGCCGGTATGGCAACCCATCCTGGTGTGGCCAGACTGATGTTTGAAGCACTCTATGACGCCGGTGTCAACATCGGCATGATTTCCACTTCGGAAATCAAAATTTCTGTTTTGATTGATAAAAAAGACGTGGAAAATGCCCTGGTGGCCATCCACGATAAGTTCAATCTGGCAACCCAGAGCATGCGCAAAAACTAAGTGCAAAAAGCGGGAAGGCTTGGCGCCACAGAGACCAAATAGGTGGCCCAAATGTCTTCTCCGCTTTTTTCGCGTCCGTGGAAAGATGGAAAAAGGAAGGGAGGTTGTGTGCTTTGCCTTATAACAAAAGATTTGTCAATGATGAATTCCGGGAAAAAATCAGCCCAAACTGCACTTTGGTGGTGCATCCGGAAGATTGGCTCATAGAATATAAAGCAAACACCTTTGAAGAGGAAGAAGATTTAAAATATAAGGTGGTCAGCAGCAAAATTGGGCAATTCTTGTTTGACTTGAAGAAAAACTTGCAGCTGTATTTGAATACAAAAGATGAAAAGGGTGCAAAACCCGATGTGGAAGCCTTGCGGGATATGATTATCCGGTTTAAAGGGCCAAAGCCTGGGGTGTATTTAACCGATACGTTTTATCTCATCAGCAGTTGGGAAGAGTATCGGGAAGTGGAAACCTATTGCGCCTATGCCAGACAGGCAGCGCAGGAAATTTTAAAACAAAACGGCATTCCTGTGCCGGAGTGGAAATGGAAAGAGAGAGGCAGGAGGAAGAAAAAATGACACAGGTAGTAATTGCAGGCGGCGGTTGGGCCGGTTGTGCAGCAGCGTATGAAGCAGCAACCCAAGGGGCAAAGGTGACGTTGTTGGAGAGAACCGACATGTTGCTTGGGACCGGTCTGGTGGGCGGTATCATGCGCAACAATGGTCGTTTTACCGCAACGGAAGAAATGATTGCCATGGGGGGCGGCGGCATTTTTGAGACCATTGAAAAAAATCTCCGCCACAAAAACATCTCGTTCCCAGGCCATGCCCATGCCGATTTGTATGACATTGGCAAAACCCCTGGCGCCATTGCCCGTTTCTTGGAAGAATTGGGGGTCACCATTTGCTATCAGGCCAGAGTGACCAAAGTGCAGATGGATGGCGGCCGCATCAAAGCCGTGGAAACAGAAAAAGGCGATGTCTATGCCGGCGATGTATTTGTGGACGCCACAGGCACGGCAGGGCCTATGAATAACTGCTCCAAATATGGCAACGGTTGTGCCATGTGTGTGCTGCGCTGCCCAAGCTTTGGCGGCCGTGTGAGCCTGGCCGGTCTTTGCGGCGTAACCGAACAAATTGGCAAAAAAGCCGATGGTTCTGTGGGGGCCATGAGCGGTAGCTGCAAACTCTATAAAGAATCGTTGTCGGAAGAAATCCAAAAACAACTGAACGAAACAGGCGTTGTGGTGGTGCCTTTGCCGGAAGAATTGGTGGAAAACCATCTTTCCATGAAAGCCTGCCAGCAGTATGCCTTAAAAGAATTTGCAGAAAATGTAATTTTGTTGGATACGGGCCATGCCAAATTGATGACGCCTTATTACCCGATGGAAAAACTGCGCCGGATTCCTGGGTTTGAAAATGCCCGTTATGAAGATCCTTATGCCGGTGGCAAAGGAAACTCCATGCGGTATTTTGCCATGGCGCCACGGGATAACCACTTGCAAATTGAAGGGGTGGAAAACCTCTTTGGAGGCGGGGAAAAGGCCGGCCTTTTGGTAGGCCATACAGAAGCCATTGTGACTGGCGTTTTGGCCGGTTATAATGCTGTGCAATGGGCCAAAGGCGAACCACTTTTGGAACTTTCCAGAAAAACAGCCATCGGCGAAGCCATTGCCTATGTGAAAGAACAGATGGCAACGGAAAAAGGCATGGGTCTGAAATATACCTTCTCTGGTTCGACGTTGTTTGAACACATGAAAGAACTGGATTTGTATGAAACCGATGTGGAAGCCATTACAAACCGGGTGAAAGAAGCAGGGCTCTACCAGGTGTTTGCACCAAAGGGGGGGCAGTAACATGACCACATTGACTTCCCTCCATTATATTTATATCGTCATGACCATTTTGATTTTAACGGCCATGATTTTCAAAAAGGAAATTGTCATTCCTTGTATCCTTGGTGTGTTGCTGATTGGGTATGGCTATTCCCACAGTGTGTTAAAGGCAGTGCAGATTTTAAATAATGCATTGATTGCTTCTTGTGTGGAACTGCTCAGCATTATTATTGTCATTGCCGTGGTGGTGGCCATGAGCCGCTCCATGATTGCCATTGGCGCAGACGAAGCCATGATCCGTCCGGTGCGCAGCATCATCAAAACGAAAAACAGAGCTTTTTTTGGCATTGGTCTTGCCATGCTGATTGTTTCTTGGCTCATTTGGCCTTCGCCGGCGGTGGCCCTCATTGGGGCGCTGCTGTTGCCGGTGGCTTCCCAGGTGGGGTTATCGGCCATTTGGGCTGCCGTGGCCATGAACATCTTTGGCCATGGGGCCGGGCTTTCTTCTGACTTTTTCATCCAAGGTGCACCGGCCATTTCGGCAACAGCCGCCGGGGTTTCGGTGACGGATGTAATGCGGGCGTCGGTACCGCTGTGGGCCGTGATGACGGTGACGACGGTAACGGTTTCGTTTATCATGATGAAAAAAGACTTAAAAATGAATCCAGTGACCGAAGCCATGGAAGTGGACCAGGTGGAACGGGAAATTGCAAAACCGGGCTTAAGCAAAGCCATGGCTGTGCTGATTCCTGCTGCGTTTTTGGTGGATGTGGTGATGATGATTCGCTATGGCATCACAGGCGGCGACGCCACGGCTTTGGTGGCCGGGACGGCACTGATTTTGATGTGCATTGTGACCATTTGTGACGTGGGCCTGGGCGAAGCACTGGAGAGGAGCACCGATTACTTAAAAGACGGGTTTATTTTTGCCATTCGTATTTTTGCACCGGTGATCGTCATTGCTGCCTTCTTCTTTATGGGCAGTGAATCCTTTGCACAAAACGTATTGGGCGAAAATGCCACCGGGTTATTGAACGACATTGGTATGTTCATTGCCGAACATATTTCCATGAATAAAGTGTCCATTGCTGTGGTGGAAACGGGGATTGGTATGATCACCGGTTTGGACGGCTCCGGTTTTTCGGGCTTGCCTTTGGTGGGCTCCATTGCCCAGACGTTTTCCGTGGGCGGCACCATCGATACGGCCACATTGGCCGCTTTGGGCCAAATTGCCACCGTTTGGGTGGGCGGCGGTACCATCATTCCTTGGGGGGTTATCCCTGTGGCAGCCATTTGCGGTGTAAAACCGGCAGACTTGGCTAGAAAAAATCTGGTGCCGGTGTTGACGGGACTTGTGGTGACCACCATTGTGGCCATCTTCCTGATGTAACGAAAGAAAACAGAAGGTTCGAATCACGGTTTTTTAAGAAGAAAATCATCAAAAGAAAACAGCTGGAATCCTTGTAGGATGAGGATTCCAGCTGTTTTTTGTTTTTTCCATCAGTTGTGTCAAAAGCAGTTTTTCAAAAAGAAAACAAGTTATGGCTGCAAATAGGTGCGTAAAAACGCCAATAACCGGTCCATCTGTTCGTCGGTGCCGATGGTGATGCGCAGATGGTTTTCAATTCGAGGTAGTTTGAAATAGCGGATGAACAAGTCCTGCTCCTTGCAGGCCAGAAAGATTTCTTCCGCCGTTTTGTTTGGATGGGTGACAAACAAGAAATTGGAGTGGGAAGGATAGACCAGAAAGCCCAATGCTTCCAGGGCCTTGGCAGTTCTCTCTCTGGTATCCATGACTTTTTTCAGCGTTGCGCGGAAATAGGCTTCGTCGCCAATGGAGGCTGTGGCGGCCGCCAGGGCGATGGAGTCCAGAGGATAGGAGTTATAGCTGTTTTTGACGGCGTTTAACTGTGCAATTAACGGCGCCGAGGCAAAGGCAGCTCCCACCCGAAGCCCCGCCAAGGAACGGGATTTGGAGAAAGTATGTACCACCACCAAATTGTCGTATTGGTCAATCAATTCCAATGCACTGTAACCGCCAAAGTCCACATAGGCTTCATCCACAATCACAATCACGTCCTGGTTGTGGGCCAGCAGGTCTTCCAAAAAGGCGCGGCCTTCGGAAATGCCTGTGGGGGCGTTGGGGTTTGGCAAAATCACGCCGCCGTTGGGTGCATCATAATCCCGGGGGCAAATCCGAAACCCGTCATCCAGGGGGATTTGCCGGTAGGGGATGTCAAAGAGACTACACCAAACGGGATAAAAGGAATAGGTAATATCCGGAAAGAAAATGGGGGTAGCGCTATGGAAAAAGGACAAAAAGCAAAGGGCCAACACATCGTCGGAGCCATTACCCACAAACACCTGCTCTTTCGAGAGGTGATGATAAGCCGCCAAGGCTTCCACCAAAGGGGCGGAGGTGATGCTGGGATAGAGGTTTAATTTGGAGCAGTCAAACTGCCCGATGGCCTCCATGGCTTTGGGGGATGGCGGATAAGGGTTTTCGTTGGCATTCAGCTTTACGATGTTTGGGTTTTTGCTCTGTTCACCCGGCACATAGGGAACCACCGGGCGCAGTTTATCAGACCAAGGTTGTGCCACAGAAGATCCCTCCTTATTCTTTGGTGTATTTTTCTTTCAGTAGGCGCAGGCTTTCTCTGGCGTTTTGGATGGTGGCGTTTTCCACGCAGTAAGCCATACGGAAGTGGCCGGGGCAGCCAAAGGAGCTGCCGGGCACCAAAAGAAGCCGAAATTCTTTGGCAGCTTCACAAAATGCTTTGTCGTCTGGAATCAGAGACTGGGGGAAGAGGTAGAAGGCCCCGTCTGGTTTGACACAAGTATAGCCCAGTTCGATCATCATGTTGTACAAATCGTCTCTGTTTTTCCGGTAAACGTCGATATTTACTTTTTCATCCATCACAAAAGGAATCACTTTTTGCCACAAGGTAGGGGCATTGACAAAGCCAGAGATGCGGTTGGCCACAGTCAAGGCGCTGACAATATCGTCAAAGCCGTCAGCTTCGCTGTGTACCGTTACATGGCCAATGCGTTCGCCGGGCAAAGAAAGGCTTTTGCTGTAGGAATAGGCAATGAAGGTGTTGGGGAAGAAATCTGGCACAAAGGGAATGTCAAAATCGCCATAAAACAGTTCCCGATAAGGTTCGTCGCTGACCAGGTAAATGGGGTGGCCAATTTCTTCTTGTTTTTTGGTCAAGATCGCGCCGATTTTGGTTAAGGTATCGGCGGAATAGATGACGCCGGTGGGGTTATTGGGGGTGTTGATGATGACGGCCTTTGTTTTGGCGGTCACTTTTTGTTCAAATTCTTCCATGTTGGGCTGGAAGGTGGTGATGTCTGGCTGTACTTCCACCAAAACGCCGTCGTAGTTACCCACATAGGCTTTATATTCGCTGAAATAAGGCGCAAAAACAATGACTTCGTCGCCGGGGTTTAAAATGGATTTGAAGATGATGTTCATGGCGGCGGCGGCCCCGACGGTCATGACAAAATTGTCTTTGGTATAGTTGGTGTGGTGAAGGCGATTGGTCTGTTGGGCCAAGGCTTCGCGCACGTCTTCAAAACCGGCGTTATTGGGATAGCCGTGCAGGTCATTGGGGGCTGTGTTTTGCAGGATGGAAATGGCTGCTTCTTTGACGGAAGATGGCGCTTCCAAACTGGGGTTACCCAGGCTAAAGTCATAGACATTTTCTTTGCCATAAACGGCAGCCATTTTTTTACCTTCTTCAAACATGGCCCGGATGACAGAGCTTCCGGCTACAAAGGATTTCATTTTATCTGCAATCATTGTTTTTCTTCCTCCTGTTTTTGTTCTTTCCATTTTTTTGGCCGCACGGCGATGGGGGTTAAGGCCAGACGCTGGCGGTGGCGGCTGTGTTTTAGCCGCATCAATTCGTAGGCAGCCAACCGCCGCAGGCGGTGGTGTTTATGAAGAATATGTTCAAACCAATCGGCATAGTCGGCTTTGACATAACGCTTGTTCCAATCGGAGATGACCGTTTGGTACAGCGCTTCCACATGACGGCCAAAGGTTTCGGCCGAGAGGGAGGCGGCTTTTGCTTTTCCGTTTTCAGAAAGGGTTTTGGCCAAGTCTTTTTGGGCCATCAGTTGTTCCAAATGAGCGGAAAGTTCTTCGGTTTTGGTAAAAAGAAGCCCCGTTTTTCCCTCTTCCACCACGCCGCGGATGCAAAGGTCGTCCCGGGCCACAACGGGAAGCCCTGCGGCCATGGCTTCCACAAAGGTCAAGCCTTGGGTTTCGGATTGGGAAGCGCTGACGAATACGTCCCCTGTTTGATAATAAAGCCCGATCTTTTTCCAAGGGCGAAATCCACCAAAAATCACTTTGTCACGGATGCCCAAGGCCTCGGCCTGGGCTTCCAGTTCTGGACGGTATTGGCCGTCGCCAACCAAAAGCAATCTGGCGTTTTCGTGTTTGGCAAAAAGGGCAGGCATGGCATCTAACACCACATCAATGCTTTTTTCCTTTGTGACGCGACCCAGCACCAAAACGACAAAATGCTCTTTTCCCAGGCCAAATTCGGCCCGGGCCTTGGCCACTTCTTCCTCTGAATAGCGTTCTGGTAAAAAGCGGGAAACGTCGATACCGGTGGGGATGACATGGATGGGCTTTGTCACGCCATATTCCAATAAAGACTGGCGCACTTTTTCGGTGGGCGCAATGACATGCCGGGCAAAGTTACAAAACATCCGGCTGAATCGATGGGCCGTGGAACGAGAAATGAGGGCGCCGTTAACAATATAATGGACATAATCTTCGTACATGGTATGGTAGGTATGTACCATGGGGATATCTCCCAGTTTGGAGAAGGTTTTGCCAAACATACCCAAAGAAAATTCTGTCTGGGTGTGAATGATGTCCAGTTTGAAACTTGCAATTTTTGCCAGCACATGAGGTGGATAAGCCAACCCCACCCGATATTGTTGGATAAACACGCAGGGCATGCTGGGCATATGGATCACCCAAGGGTCCGCATCGTCCATATGGGGATCGGAAGGGGTGAAAATATAGACCGTATGTCCCAAAGCACGCAGCTGGGTGGCGAGGGTGGCCGTGGAGGCGGCAACGCCGTTAAGCTGCGGGAAATAAGTGTCTGTAAAAAGGCCGATATTCACGAAGAAAACTCCTTTTGCCCCCCGGCATAGGCTGAAATTTGGCAATGGATTTTACCGGGATCTCTTCATAAATTAGTTTGCCACCGGGGGGCTCTTTTGTCAACTGCAATTTGCTTCTGTAAAGCGGAAAAGTGGATAAAACAGAAAAAAACCTCGGAACCAATGTTCCGAGGTTTTTTGAAAAAGTGCGGATGACAGGACTTGAACCTGCACGAAGTTATCCCTCACTAGAACCTGAATCTAGCGCGTCTGCCAATTCCGCCACATCCGCATGTGGAAGCCTTTTGCTTGACAACAAAGCTATCATACCAGCTTTTTTCTTGTTCGTCAAGCATTTTTTTTTATTTTTTTTCATTTTTTTGGCAGGGCCTGGATGACAGGTGGTTTTGGTGGGGGAAGGTCAGGAGCGATGGGTATGGCAAAGGGATGAGAGGGCCGTTTTTTCCCAATAAGGGCAGGGTAGTTCTTTGGGAAAATCGGTTTGCGGTTTTTGTTGTTTGAGGGCACAGCCGTCTTTTTGATGGTGCAGACAGTGGTTGGAACAAGTAGATGTCATGGTCAATCCTCCAATCTTTTTTTCTACTATGTGCAAAATGTTAAAAAATTATTACAGTTTGATTGCAATGGACAGATGGGCTACACAGCAGGCACATTTTTTGTTATAATAAAAGATGTTTTTCGAGAAAAAATGACATCAGGTCCTTTTTGATGGTAGGACAACGCAAAAGGAAAGTGAGTGAGAGCATGAAAAAACGATGGAAACAGTGGCTATTTGCCCTGGTGTTTTGCCTGCTGATGCAGTGGCCCATGCAGGCCTTTGGCGCCATGGTGGATATGCAGTTATTTTATGATGGTGCCATGCACCACTATCAGGCAGAGGAAGTACATATTACGGTAAACGGAGAGGCCTTAACGGGACTGGACATGCCGCCGGTCATTGTCAACGACCGTACACTGGTGCCGGTGCGGGCCATTTTTGAAAAGCTGGGGGCAGAGGTGGTCTGGAATGCCACATCCCAGGAAGTGTATATTACACTGGATAACCAGTTGGAAGTGTTGAAAATTGACAGCAAAACGGGGCTCATCAACGGCCTGGAATTTACCATGGATGTGCCGGCCAAAATCATCAACGACCGCACCATGATTCCGGCCAGAGCGGCGCTGGAGGCTTTTTCTTGCACCGTGGGATGGGACGACGCCACCCGCACCGTTTCTGTTTATGATGCAGACCACAAACCTCAAACGCCATCTGGTGGCGAAAGCGCTTCGGGAAGCGGCTCTGGCAGCACGTCCGGCAGCACCTCCGGCAGTACTTCGCAAGGGGCCACAGGCAGTGTTACGGCCACAAGCCCCATCACCGTCCAGTCGGTGACCGTGCCTTCTTCCACCACAGCAAAACAGAGCTTTTCTGTTAACTGTAGCGGAACCATTGAAAAATATAACTGCTTCTTGCTGGATCAAAACCGCATTGTGGTGGATGTATATAACGCCAATAACGGCATTGCAAATGCCAATATCACAAACACCAATAGCGCCATTGTGACATCCATCCGCTCGGCCCAAAACCAAACCACGCCAGAACGCATTGCCCGGGTGGTCTTTGATATTTCTTCCGGCGCCGGTTATTCGGCCACATTGAGCGCAGATAAAAAGAGCATCGTCGTTTCCTTTGAATCCAACCATGTCAGCGGTTTTTCCATGACAGAAAGCGGCAATAGCGATGTCATCACCATCACCGGCACTTCGGCTCCGGCCGCCAATATCCAAATGCTTGGTAGCCCCGACCGGTTGGTCATTGATATTCCAAACGCAACCAATCAGCTGCAAAGCACTTATTCTGGAAACTTGAACTATGTGGAACAAGCCCGGGTATCCATGGTGGATACTACCACCACCCGCATTGTGCTGGATTTAAACCGCATGGTCAGCTATTCCACCGCAACCAGTGGCAACAGTTTGGTTGTGACGGTCAATAAATCCACGTTGGATCATATGAGTTATGACAGCCAAAACCATGTACTGACGCTGAAAAATGTGGATGGGATTTCGGCAAACAGTATCTCTGAAAGCGACCAGTACTTAAGCGGGCAGTATGTGTTGACCTTAAACGGCAATTACCGCTCCACCTATGGCTATGGCACCATCGCCGCCGGAGACGGCTATGTGCAAAGCATTGTGGTGGAAAACGACTCCAATGGCAACACTCGCTTTGTGGTGAAAGAAAGTCAAATTTTGGCCACGAAGATCAAAGACAACGGCAGCACCATCGAAATTTCCTTTGTCAATCCAAAAGAAGTCTATGACAAAGTGGTGGTGCTGGACGCAGGACACGGCGGCAGCGACCCCGGCACCAGCGGCAACGGCATGACGGAAAAAGATGTGAACTTGGACATTCTCCTGCGCACCAAAGCCCTCTTTGATGCCGACGGACGGATTAAAGTATACGTCACCCGCGATAGCGATACGTACCCCACCAACATCAGCCGGGCCCAGATGGCCAATCAGTCGGCCGACTTATTTGTCTCTATCCATCAAAACGCAGCAGAAAACCCTGCCGGTAATGGCATCGAAGTGCTGTACTGTAACCATGCCAACGAAACAGGCAATAAACTGACCAGTAAAATTGCGGCCCAGTTTATGCAAAACTATATGGTTTCTGCCACCGGTTTGACCGACCGCGGCATTGATTTGCGGACGGATTTGATTGTATTAAACCAAACCACCGTACCGGCCATTTTGATTGAATGCGGCTTTTTGACCAACAGCACCGATGCAGCCGTGTTGCAGTCTTCGGCCAGCCGGGATAAAATAGCCAATGCCATCTATAGTGCCATCACAGATATGCTCAACCAATATCAGTATCGGTAAACGATGCGGCGTACCAGACGGAAAGAAAACCCTCCGGTACGCCTTTTCGTTTTTGGCCGTTTTTGTTATAATGGAAGAAAAAGGAGGAACATCCAACCATGAGACTTGTCTTTGCAACGGGAAATCAGGGAAAAGTGAAAGAAGTACAGGCTTTGCTGGCCGATTTAGGGGCCAAAGTGGATTTGATGAGTGAAATGGGTGTCGATATGGAAATTGTGGAAAACGGCACTACCTTTGAAGAAAATGCCAAAATCAAGTCGGATACCGTGATGCAGGTGATTTTGGAGGAAGAGAAAAAAGCATTGGCCGAAAAAGAAAGCGGCGCACAGGTGTCTCCTTTTTTTGATGGGGCGCCGGTGTTTGGTGTGCTTAGCGATGACAGCGGCCTGGAAGTGGACTATCTGGACAAGGCGCCGGGGGTGTATTCCGCCCGTTTTTTAGGAGAAGAAACGCCGTATGATGTGAAAAACGACCATATTTTGCATCTGTTGGAAGGCGTGCCCGAAGAAAAGCGGACGGCCCGTTTTGTCAGTGTCATTTCCTTGACCTTGGCCGACGGCCGCCATTTTACCACCCGGGGCACCGTGGAAGGCATCATCGGTTGGGAAAGAAAGGGAGAAAACGGGTTTGGTTATGACCCCATTTTCTTCCTGCCGGAAAAAGGCAAAAGTACGGCAGAGCTTTCCATGGAAGAAAAAAATCAAATCAGCCACCGAGGCAAAGCCCTCAGAGCCATGAAAGAAGTGCTGAAAGGGTTGATGGAAGAATGAAAGCTGTGATCCTCAGCGACACCCATGGCCAGTTGGATGGGGCCAGGGCCGTGCTGACGGCCTTTGCCGAGGCCAATACCGTTTTCTTTTTGGGCGATTTGGTGGAAGATGGAAAGAAGCTGCAAGAGGAGTTTCCCCAAAAGAAGTTTTATCTGGTTTGCGGCAATAACGACTGGGGTCAACCGGCCCCCATGGAGCAGGACGTGCTTTGGGGCGGGCGGAAGTTTTCTTTGACCCATGGGCATCCCTTTCATCTGCACAGCGGGCTTTTGCGGCTGAGCCTTTGGGGAAGGCAAAGGGCGGCTGATGTGGTGCTTTTTGGGCACACCCATTGTCCTTGTTTGGAACGGGAGGGGACCTTGCTTTTTTGTAACCCTGGCAGCATTTCGGAACCCAGAAGCTCCAAAGAACCCACCTTTGCCGTGGCAGAAGTGGAACAGGGAGAACTGACCATCACTTGTTATACCCTTTGGGAAGACAGCCAAGGGGAGAAAAATTTCACCCTCTTTGCCCGGGCAAAGGGTTGAACCATAGAAAGGAACACAACATGGATTTTGTCAAAATTTTAGCCGAAGAATTACAGTTGGTGCCCCGTTATGTATCCCAGACGGTGGCGTTATTGGAAGAGGGAAACACCATTCCCTTTATCGCCCGATACCGGAAGGAAAAAACCGGCTCCATGGATGACCAAACGGTGCGCCGCCTGGCCGAACGGTTGGACTATTTGAAAAAATTGGAAGAGCGGAAAGAAACGGTGAAAGATGCCATCGTGGCCCAGGAAAAATGGACCGAAGCACTGGCCAAGGCTTTGGATGCGGCCGTCACCCTTTCGGCCGTGGAAGATATTTACCGACCCTATCAGCAAAAACGGGCCACCCGGGCCACAAAGGCCATGGAAAAAGGACTGACCCCTTTGGCCGACTGTTTGGAGGGACAAACAGGCGATGCCCGTACAGAAGCCAAGGCCTTTCTTTCGGAAGAAACGGGGGTTGCGACGGTGGAAGAAGCGCTGCAAGGGGCCATGGACATTTTGGCCGAACGGTTTACCGATGTGGCCCAGGTGCGCCAGAAGGCACGGCAATTTTTCTGGGACAACGGACTTTTGGTGACCAAGGCCGTGGATGAAGGGGCCAAGAGCGTTTATGAAATGTATTATCAATTTCAAGAGCCAGTGAAAAAAGTGGCCTCCCACCGGGTGTTGGCCATCAACCGGGGAGAAAAGGAAAAATTCCTTTCGGTGAAACTGGAGGGGGACAAAGAGGCCCTGATTTCTTTTTTCCTTCAGCGCTTGATCCGGAAAAACAGCACCACGGCGCAATGGGTGGAAGAGGCTTTCCGAGATGGATTTTCCCGGCTGCTCTTTCCGGCGGTGGAGCGGGAAATTCGCGCCACACTCACCCAACAGGCAGAAGAAGCCGCCATTGGGCTGTTTGGAAAGAATTTGAAACAACTGCTCTTACAACCACCTATGAAGGAAAAAACAGTGCTGGCCATTGACCCGGGGCTTCGCACCGGATGCAAAGTGGCCGTGCTGGATGGCACGGGGAAACCATTGGAAACAGCGGTCATTTACCCAACACCGCCCAAAAACGATACCAAGGGCGCAGAAAAAACGCTGCATCAACTGGTGCAAAGGTATGAGGTGGATTTGTTTGCCATCGGAAACGGCACCGGCGGCAGAGAAACCCAAAGCTTTGTGGCCGACTGCATTGCCAAGTGGCAGTTGCCGCTGCAATATGCCGTGGTCAGTGAGGCCGGGGCCTCGGTCTATAGCGCAAGCCCCTTGGCCGCAGAAGAATTTCCCCAGTATGACGTGTCGCTGCGTAGCGCTGTCTCCATTGGCCGCCGCTTGCAAGACCCCTTGGCAGAATTGGTAAAAATCGAGCCAAAGGCCATCGGCGTGGGCCAGTATCAGCATGACATGAACCAAAAGCATCTGACGGAGGCCTTGGACGGCGTGGTGGAAGATTGCGTTAATGCGGTGGGGGTGGATTTGAATACGGCGTCCCCGTCGTTATTACAATATGTGGCCGGGATTACCCCAACGGTCAGCAAAAATATCGTGGCCTATCGGGAAGAAATGGGCCGGTTTCATAGCCGAAAAGAATTACTGAAGGTGAAAAAACTGGGGCCAAAGGCCTATGAGCAGTGCGCCGGTTTTTTGCGGATTGCCGAAAGCGATAACCCCTTGGACCGCACCGGGGTACACCCGGAAAGCTATGACGCGGCAAAGAAATTATTGCAGAAGATGCAGATAAAACCGGAAGAAATCGGGAAAAAGTCTTTGCATGACGCCAGTGTGGACCTGCCAAAATTGGCCGAAGAATTGGAAATTGGGTTACCGACGTTGAAGGATATGATGGAGGAATTGGAAAAACCGGGCCGGGATATGCGAGAAAGCATGCCGCCGGTGTTGCTGCGGGCCGACGTACTGACCATGGACGACTTGGAGCCGGGGATGGTGTTAAGCGGCACGGTGCGCAATGTCACCGACTTTGGCGCCTTTGTGGACATTGGGGTCCACCAAGACGGCCTGGTGCATCTTTCCCAGCTTTCCCATTCCTTTGTACGCCATCCCTTTGATGTGGTGTCGGTTGGTGAAGTTGTGCAGGTAAAGGTAGTTTCTGTGGAGAAAGAAAAGCACAGAATTTCGCTGACCATGCGGCTTTAAAATTGGTGCATTTGCTGAAATTTACAGGTCTTTTTTGTATCTTTGTTCTATTTTACTTGTCAAAGAAAACGGGTTGTGCTAACATAAGAAAAAACAAGTTTTTTGTTGACACGTCTCGTTTTTTTTGATAAAATTGCACAATTATAAGCAAATGTTATAAGAGATAAATCGGTCTTAAGAAAACGGAAAAGGAGAGAGAAAATCATGTACAAGCTTGTAAAAGAAGGATTGACCTTTGATGATGTTCTTTTGATTCCAGCCAAAAGCGATGTTTTGCCAAGAGATGTGGACATTACTTCCCGGCTGACCAAAAAAATCAAGCTGAATGCTCCGGTGATGAGTGCCGGTATGGATACGGTAACAGAAGCAAAGATGGCCATTGCCATGGCACGCCAAGGCGGTATTGGGATCATTCACAAAAATATGTCCATCGAACGGCAGGCAGATGAAGTGGATAAAGTAAAACGCTCCGAACACGGCGTCATCATCGATCCTTTCTGGCTGACTCCAGACCATTATGTGTATGAAGCAGATCAGTTGATGGGAAAATTCCATATCTCTGGTGTGCCCATTACGGTGGACGGCAAACTGGTTGGCATCATTACCAACCGTGACATCCGTTTTGAAAAAGACCATAACAAAAAAATCAAAGACGCTATGACCAAAGATCACCTGATTACGGCCCCAGAAGGCACCACGCTGGAAGATGCCCAGGAAATCTTGATCCGTCATAAAATTGAAAAACTGCCTATCGTAGACAAAGATGGTTATCTGAAAGGATTAATCACCATCAAAGACATTGAAAAAGCCATCAAATATCCAAACAGTGCCAAAGACGAACATGGCCGTCTGTTGGTAGGGGCTGCCGTTGGCGCTACCATGGATGTGTTGGATCGCATCGCCGCTTTGGTAAAAGCTTGTGTGGACGTCATTGTCATCGATACGGCCCATGGCCATTCCATGGGTGTATTGGAAACCATCAAAAAAATCAAAAAAGCCTATCCGGATATTCAGCTGATTGCTGGTAACGTGGCTACAGCAGAAGCAACGGTGGCTTTGATTGAAGCTGGCGCCGATGCTGTCAAAGTAGGCATTGGACCAGGCTCCATTTGTACCACCCGTGTGGTTGCCGGTATTGGCGTACCTCAGATTACGGCTGTGTTTGACTGCGCCGAAGCAGCCAAACCATACGGCATCCCCATCATTGCCGACGGCGGGATCAAATATTCCGGTGACGTGGTGAAAGCCATTGCGGCCGGCGCCGATGTTTGCATGTTGGGCAGCTATTTTGCAGGATGCGAAGAAAGCCCAGGAAGCACCGAACTGTACCAGGGCAGAAAATACAAAGTATACCGCGGCATGGGCTCCATTGCAGCCATGGAACAAGGCAGCAAAGACCGCTATTTCCAAGAAGACCAGAAAAAACTGGTGCCAGAAGGCGTGGAAGGCCGCATTGCATTTAAAGGTAGTGTGGAAGATTCCATCTTCCAGTTGATGGGCGGCTTGCGGGCCGGCATGGGCTATTGCGGTACCAGAACCATCCAGGAACTGAAAGAAAATGGCCGCTTCATCCGCATCACCAGCGCAGGCTTGAGAGAAAGCCATCCTCATGACATCCAGATCACAAAAGAAGCGCCAAACTATAGCGTAGAATATTAAGCGGAGGCTAGAAGGCATGAAAAATGAACTTGTTATTGTGCTGGACTTTGGCGGACAGTATAATCAGCTCATTGCCCGCAGAGTCAGAGAATGTAACGTCTATTGCGAAGTGAAGCCATACACCATGCCACTGGAAGAAATCAAGGCCCTTTCTCCAAAGGGGATTATCTTCACCGGCGGCCCCAACAGTGTGTATGACCCAGCTTCTCCTCATATTGGAAAAGAAATTTTTGATTTGGGGATTCCCATTTTGGGCATCTGCTATGGTTCTCAGCTGATGGCCTATACCTTGGGCGGCGTGGTGGAAACGGCGCCGGTCAGCGAATATGGCCATACAGAAGTGGAAGTGGACAACAAAGACGCCCTGTTTGCCGGCGTTTCGTCCAAAACCGTTTGCTGGATGAGCCATACGGACTACATTGCAAAGGCGCCAGAAGGCTTTACCATTACGGCCCACACCCCTGTATGCCCGGTGGCGGCCATGGCCTATCCGGAAAAGAAATGGTATGCCACCCAGTTCCATCCAGAAGTGATGCATACCAAAGAAGGCATGACCATGCTGCGCAATTTTGTGATGGATGTTTGCGGCTGCAAAGGCGACTGGAAAATGGATTCCTTTGTGGAAAGTACCATTAGCCAGCTGCGGGAAAAAATCGGACAGGGAAAAGTGCTTTGTGCCCTTTCCGGCGGCGTGGATTCCTCGGTGGCAGCGGTATTGCTTTCCAAAGCCATTGGCAAACAACTGACCTGTGTGTTTGTGGACCATGGTCTGCTGCGGAAAAACGAAGGGGACGAAGTGGAAGCCGTCTTTGGCCCCGAAGGTCCTTATGAACTGAACTTCATCCGCGTCAATGCGCAACAGCGTTATTATGACAAGCTCAAAGGCGTGGAAGAGCCAGAACAAAAACGGAAAATCATTGGCGCAGAATTTATCCGCGTCTTTGAAGAAGAAGCAAAGAAAATTGGTGCCGTGGACTTTTTGGTACAGGGTACCATTTATCCAGACGTCATCGAGTCCGGTCTTGGACAATCGGCAGTGATCAAGTCCCATCATAATGTGGGGGGCTTGCCGGACGTGGTGGATTTCAAGGAAATTGTGGAACCACTGCGGATGCTCTTTAAAGACGAAGTGCGTAAAGTTGGGCTGGAACTGGGGATTCCCGAATACTTGGTGTATCGCCAGCCATTCCCCGGCCCTGGCCTTGGGATTCGTATCATTGGCGAAGTCACCGAAGAAAAGGTGAAAATTGTCCAGGAAGCCGATGCCATCTATCGGGAAGAAATTGCAAAAGCCGGCTTGGATCAAGGATTAGGTCAATACTTTGCGGCCCTGACCAATATGCGCTCGGTGGGCGTTATGGGTGACTTTAGAACCTATGACTATGCCATCGCTCTGCGGGCCGTGAACACCTCCGACTTTATGACGGCCGATGCCGCTTTCTTGCCTTGGGAAGTGCTTTCGAAAGTGACAAACCGCATTGTCAATGAAGTCAAAGGGGTAAACCGCGTGTTCTATGACTGCACCGGAAAACCACCAGCAACCATTGAATTTGAGTAAAGAAAAAATGTTATAGTGCAATAGTATATAGAGGAATTGTTTTTTAGTCTTTAAAAAAAGAACCCTCAGAATAAAAGGTCTGAGGGTTCTTTTTTTAAATTTAATCAGTTTATAGTGTATCCGTTCTCTGATGCTAAATCCTTTAGTTTTATATAGTTTGGACTATTTGCATTCTTCATTTTTCTGTATCCACCAAATGATTTGGGAGCTTGTTCTGGTAAATGTTCTCGTAGCCAATCATAGTCTTGGCGATCTTGTATTTCTGCATGCTCCCTTAATTTTTTTTCTATAAATATTTTTTTTTCATCCTCTGTGCGTTCATCAATAAATGGTCGATTTACATATTTAATAATTTCTGTAGAAGATGTAAAAGAAATAGAAGAATCATAAGAGGGATTAAAGTTATTTCTATCACCATTAAAGAATATAATCGGAGAAAATCTTAACATACAATCTTTGTGTATATACATTTTTCGCAATATGTCTGGTAATTTAGGAAAGCGTGTATCTTTTCCGTAAACGCTAAATATTCTTCCTCTATAACAGCTACATATTTCACAGGTACATGCTCTAGGGGTTAATTCGGTACTAACTAAATCACTACCATCTGAATAAAAAACTTTTTTATTTGTTTCTATAAAGGTATCTATAGCATTTTCATCAGTAGAATTTTGATGAAATTTATTTTCGGAAAAGTATTTGCTATAAAGCTCCAAGATACGTTTTTCTTCTTTGCGAGCTTCATCGAATCTTCCAAAATCTTTTAGAAATTCAACTACACGCATATAGTCTTTTTTACCCCAAGAAAAATTAGAGTAAGGAAAGAGTTCATTTGCTTTTTTCAGACAGGCAATGGCTAAATCTTCTTTTTTTTCTTTTTTAAATTCAGTGGCTTTTCTATGTAAAATGTATTCAATATTATTTACAGGAGAAGCGACTCCAGGGTTAGTTGGATAGCATGGGATTTCGATACTTTGGATGTCTTCAATATTAGTCCAGTTATATTCGCTACTTTTGCTATTTTTTTCAGAAGGTGTCGGACTAAAAAATATGGAGTTAAGTTTATTAAAAATACTCATACAAAAACCTCCCTTTTTGAATAGGCATTATAATCAACATTAAAATAGTAATAACATAGTAGTTTTAGTTAAATTTGTTTTAACTATTTTGAAAACAAGTATAAAATATTTAGGTTGTATAGTCAAGAAATGGAATTGTTTTATAGGTAGCCCGGCCGCACCAATTGGTGTCAGTAACCCTCCCTCCTTGGGTCGTCCGTTCTTTGTTTCATTTTTATTTTAAGGAGGAATTACGATGGACAAAGGATCGGGCAAAGTCACAGTATTTTTTAAGCCCCCTTTTTGGGTTGGCGTTTTTGAGCGACGATGGGATGGAACAGTATCGGTATGTCGTGTCACGTTTGGAGCTGAGCCAAAAGATGAGGCGCTTTACGAGTTTCTTTTGAAACACTATGACAGTCGGACATTCAGTCCAACTGTGAAAGTCAAACAAGAGATAGTGAGGCGAAATCCAAAGCGGATCCAGCGGGAGGTGCATCAACAAATTCAACAAATTGGGATTGGTACAAAATCGCAACAAGCCTTGCAGTTGCAGCGGGAGCAGGTCAAAGTAGAACGAAAGGCACGTTCTCGCCAAAGACGAGAGGAAGAAAAGGAACGAAAGTTTTTGCTAAAGCAGCAAAAAAGAAAAGAAAAACATAGAGGTAGGTAGGTTACGCTTTCTTAAAGAAGGTGTGGAACAGATTGTAAAAAATAAGAAAAGAAAAACCCTTTGCCCAGTTTCGAATTATGGCAAAGGGTTTTTTGATTTATTGAGGAAATTGATGGATTTGATCTTGTAATAGTTCTATAAATTTCCCAACATGATATCCGTCACACACGGCATGATGAACTTGTATCGCGAGAGGAAGAATCCGCTTTTCATTGTCATCAAAGTATTTTCCCAATGTAAAAATTGGTAATAAGTAATTGACTTGATTGTGAACGTTGATATGAAAAGAAGAGAAAGAAAACCAAGGAACCATTGATACATCAAAAGAATTTGGCGGACGGTTTGGTTTTGGCGAAAATTGAGTAGAAGAAGCATATTTTACTGTGTCTGCCTGATAGGACGATAGAAAAACATGATAATCAGGATCAAATGTGATCCAGATTCCAGAAAAGTTTTTGTTCTCTTTATTAAAAATAGTATAAGACGGATGCATATCGTCATAAAATCCTAACCCATCTTCTGTCAAAGCAGTGCGAAATTGCGGTAGTTCGTTGACTGTTTTTGTTAAAAGCCAAAGCATAGAGGGATAGAGCTTGTATTCTTTTAAACAGGTGATATCAAGATGAACGGTTGTAGAATAGGAGCAAGCCACTTCATGGATAAAATGTTCATAAAATTCTCTGCGGCTCCAGTTTTGTATATCGATTAGATGAAAGGCCATAGGGGTTCCTCCTAGATGAATGCTTTTTCAATCGTTTTCTTCCAAGGTGGTAAAAGAATAGTTGGCGGATGAAGTATGGCAAGGATCGTATCTCGTTTTACGAAAATCAAGGAACACAATGATTATCTTTTATTTTTTGGGTAAAGCAGAAAACGTATGCACCATCACCCACTCCTCTTCGGTTTCCTTGACCACCACAAAGCCCAAAGAGAGATATAGACGAGAGGCCGGATTTTCTTTTTGCACTGAAAGAGAAACGCCAGGGTACCCCTTGGATTGTAAAAAGGCCAGCATTTTTTGGAGCAAAGCTGTGCCGAGACCCTGGGTGCGATAGGCCGGGTATAAAGCGATGGCCAAAGAGGGCATCGTACAGTCCACAAAGCCATAGTCTTGCATTTTGCGCACCCATACCGCTCCCAAAAGAGCACCGTCTTGTTCTGCCACAAAACAATGGTCATCCAAACCCGTGCCAAAGTGCGCAATATAAACTTGTAGCTCGGGACAAGAGAGGACGCTGCGGGGCGGAGCGGCAACGCCGGCGGGCACAAAAATGGCTTCATATAAAAAATCGCTTAAAAGAGGATATTCTTCCTCTTTCATGGGGCGAAGAAATGGTTGCATGGCTTCTCCTTTCTTTGATTGGATGGTTTCTAAGGCTATGGTAACAGAAGAAAAAGACATTGGCAATGGGCTGAGAGATACTTTTGAAAAAAGATGAAAAAGCAGAAAGAAAAAAGGGAAAAAATTCATAAGAAAGTGCAATTTCATTTGTTTTCAAAAGGAAAAATCCTCTTGTTTTTTGTCACAAAAAAGAAAGAAAAAGACTGTATTATCTGTTTGTTATGCCAATCGTTAACGAAAACTATCTTGCATTTTTATGAAAAAATGGTATAATTTTTTTAAGAAAAGGTTAAGTGTCAATATGTGGGGTAGAGGGACGTATCGCAGAAAAAAGAGGCTTCTGCAAAGTGCGCCCCTTGAAGTGTTTAACATCAAAGGGTATGTAAAAGGAGGAAGGATCATGTCTGGTATTACGCACTTAGTGGATCAGATGCAATTACCACGCTTTGTCCGGGTGAAACAATTTTTCCCCCACAATGAGTTAACAGAAGAACAAATCAAATCACTCATCGCAGATACCTTTGCAAGAGAAGATGTAAAAGCAAAAATCAAACCAGGCCACCGTATCTGTATCACTTGCGGTAGCCGTGGATTATCGAATATTGTATTGATTACTAGAGAAATTGTGGATCAAGTAAAAGCATTGGGCGCAGAACCCTTCTTGATTCCAGCCATGGGCAGCCATGGTGGCGCCACCGATGAAGGACAAAAATCCATTTTGGCTGGTTATGGCATCACAGAAGAAACCATGGGTTGCCCCATTTTGTCTTCCATGGAAACCGTTGTCATTGGTCACACCCAAGGCATGGATGTCAACTTGGACAAAAATGCTTCCCAGGCCGACGGGATCATCGTATTAAACCGCATCAAAGCCCATACAGGGTTTAAGGGAAAATATGAAAGCGGCTTGATGAAAATGATGACCATTGGGTTGGGCAAACAAAAAGGTGCCTATATTGCCCATGCTGCCGGTGATGACGCTATGCCGGATCGTTTGTTTGCCATTGGTAGTGAAATGATCGCAAAAGCCAACATCATTTTGGGCATTGGTTTACTGGAAAATGCCTTTGATAAAACGTATAAAATTGCAGCCCTCTTGCCAGAAGAAATTCCGGTGGAAGAACCAAAACTGTTGGACGAAGCAAAGGCTGCCATGGGCAAAATTTTCTTGGATGCCTGCGATGTACTGATTTTGCAAAAAATCGGGAAAAATTACAGTGGCGGCGGCATGGACCCCAACGTGGTGGGCCGTTCCAGATTGCCCATTGGGATCAAATCGGAGAGAATGGGTATTTTTGGTTTGAGCGAAGAATCCCACGGCAATGCCACCGGTATGGGCCGGGCCGACGTTGGGACGATGCGGTTTTTCCATCAGATTTCCTTTGATGATACCTACCCCAATGCAGTGACAGATCATGATAGTTCTGTTTACAAAATTCCTTTGATTGTAGATAACGAACGGGAATGCATTCAGACTTCTATGGCCATTTGTTTGAACATGGATGTCAAAAATCCTCGGATTATCATTTTGAAAAACTCCTTGGAAATTGAAGACATTCTCATTTCGGAAGCCTTGATTCCAGAAGCCAAAACGAAAGAACAGCTGACCATTGTGGGCGAACCATTCTATTTGGAATTTGATGCAGACGGGAACATGGTTACCCAACTTTAAACCGATCAATGCAGAATAAGGCGGTGAAGCAATGGAGCTGAAACAACTAGAGTATTTTATGGCTGTTTGCCGGTACGGCAGTTTGGGAAAGGCGGCAGGAAAACTATATACCACACAACCAAACGTCAGCAAGGTCATCCATCAGCTGGAGGTGGACCTTGGCCAGCCCTTGTTTGAACGCACATCAAAAGGTTTGCGTCTGACCGCATTTGGAAAAACCACCTATCCTTACGCAGAAGCCATACTAAAAAACGTGGCCTTGATGCGGCAGGAAGAAAAACAGGTGCAACAGGAAGAATTTAATATTTCTGCTTATCGAAGTCACATTCTCTCTTGGCTTTTGGTGCAGCTGCACCAAGCACATCCGGAAATGATCATTCGCCACCGGCAGGGCACTGTGGAAGAAATTACAAACCACGTTTCTCAAGGGTTGTCGGAGCTGGGTATTTTATATGTTTCGCAAAAACAACTCAAAGAGTTTCGCCATATCATTCGACACAAGAAACTGGAGTTTACAGAAATTTGCCGGGAGCAAGTCTGTGTTTATGTGGGGCCCCACAGCCCTTATTATGAAAAAAAACAAATTCCAAAAGAAGATGTGCCAAAGCTGCGCTTTATGCAAGAATTGAGCGATTTTTTCTCCATGGAACACCACTTGGAACAAGTGAGCGTGGGTGTGGAGCAAATGGAAAAAATGCATGCACTCATTTACACCAACAGCGAACATTTTACCACGGCCTTGGTGGAACAAACGGAAATGATGGACTTGGGCATCGACCTTCCTTGTGAAGAGAGAGGCATTATGCACCATGTGACCATTGAAGGGCTGGACGACATGTTGGTATTAGGGTATGTGGTGGAAAAAAGCCATGCTTTGTCCAAACCGGCCAGAGAAATGATCGAGATGTTCCGTGCAAAAGTACAGAGAGAAGAGGTTGCAAAAGAAGAATAAGTATAGACTAAAAATCCATAACATTATGTTATGGCTTTTTGCGCATAGTCCGATAATTGTCGGAACGTGTTGGCTGTGGTAAGATAGCCCTAGAAACAAAAATTTGAAGGAGGTAATCACTTGGAAAAGACCACTGTAACCTTAGAAGACATTCAATCCGCTGCAAAACGTATTGCACCTTATATTCGTCGTACCCCTCTGTTGCGTCAGGAAGCCATGGGCAAATTGCTTGGCTGTGATGTATATTTGAAACCAGAAATGCTGCAGGTGACAGGCGCTTTTAAATTGCGTGGCGCCATGAGCAAAATTTTGGCTTTGACGCCAGAAGAACGTGCTAAGGGGATCATCACCAGTTCTTCTGGTAACCATGGACAGGCTTGCGCTTTTGCTGGGGAAAAGTTAGGGATGCATGTGACGGTGCTAGTACCCAATGATACACCCTTGATTAAGGTAAACAATGCACGCCGGATGGGTGCAGAAGTGATTCTGTGGGATCGCTCTTATGATAAACGTTGGGCTAAGGTACATGAAGAAGTGGCAGAACATGGTTACACCATTGTACATCCTTATGAAGACCCTATGGTAATGGCTGGCCAGGGCACCATTGCACTAGAAATTATGGAAGATTTGGAAGATTTGGACACCATCATCGTGCCAATTGGTGGCGGCGGTCTGATTTCCGGTATTTCCACCGCAGTAAAAGCACTGAAACCTTCCGTTCGCGTCATTGGTGTGCAGGCTTCTGCCAGCGCTGCTTATGCTGAAAGCCGTAAAGTGGGCAAACCAGTGGAAGTTCCTTGCTTGCCAACGGTAGCCGATGGCCTTTCTTGCCGTCGTCCAGGCAACAACCCTTATCCAATCATCGAAAAGAATGTAGACGATATTGTTGCGGTGGAAGAAAAAGATATTTTGGAAGCAACCAAAATGGTAGCAAAAGAAGCCAAACTGGTGGCAGAACCTTCTGCTTGTGTAGGCATTGGAGCTATTTTAGGTGGAAAGATCAAAGTACGTCCTGATGAAAAAGTGGCTTTTGTTTTGACCAGTGGTAACTGGGATATTGATATGCTGGGGAAAGTATACAATGATATTCCAGTGGAAGGCGTAGAATAAAACAAACAGATTTGTTTTACGAAAGGCAGGTAACATTTTTATGGAAACATTATTGTTAAATAAAGACGAAGTAGGCAGTTTGATTGATCTGGATAAAGTACAGGCCGCAGTGGAAGATGGTTATCGTTCTTTTAACAGCGGAATGGTAGAACAGCCCCCCTTTATGGCTCTGCATGTCCCAGGCAGCAAATCTGGTGTTGACTTTAAGGCAGGTTTGGATTTGGGCAGCAATTTTATGTCTATTAAAGCTTCTACTGGTGGCTTTGACAAAAATCCAGAATTGGGCCTACCTCGTGGTATGAACACCGTTTTACTGTTTGAGGCTAGTACTAGTGCACTGCGTTGTATCATGGACGGTACTTGGATTACTGGTTGCCGGACTGGTGCGGCCGGGGCTATTTCTGCCAAATATTTGGCCAGAAAAGATGCCAAAATTTTGGGTATGATTGGTGCCGGAAACCAGGCTCGTCGTCAGTTGCGCGCCGTTCGTCGTGTCCGTGACATCCAGGAAGTGTATGTTTGGGACGCCTTTGAACCCGTGTTGGATGGATTTATTGAAGAAATGAGCAAAGAAACTGGTTTGCCAATCCATAAATGCGCGACGGCAGAAGAAGCCGTGCGTCCTGCCGATATCCTCTTTACCGTAACCCTTGGCCGTATGGGCCCTGTGGTAAAACGGGAATGGGTGAAACCAGGTACCCACATTGCCTGCATTGGTGCCGATATGCCAGACAAACAGGAAATGCATCCAGATGTGTTCCTTGGTGCAAAAATCGTCAATGACTCCATCGATCTTTGCATCAAAAATGGGGAAACCCATCATGCCGTAGAAGAAGGCATCATCAAAGTGGAAGACATCCATGGCGAAATTGGTGAAATCATTTTGGGCAAAAAACCAGGCCGTGAAAATGACGAAGAAATCACCATTTTCGATACCGTTGGTATGGCCATCCAAGACATCGCAATGGCATCCATGCTTTACAAAAATGCATTGGAACAAGGTCTTGGCACCAAATATGCTTTCTTTGAATAATTGCTTAAACCAAGAGAATCACATATTCTCTCCTTCAAATCTCCCGGAATTTCTCCTAACCCGGGAGATTTTTTTTGCTTTACAATATCGATATTCGATGTTATACTGAAGATAGAAAAATAACGATATTCGATATAAAAGGGGGTGAGCCTGTGGCCAGAGAGAAGTTTCAAACTTTGACAGAGCAGATGTTTTATATTTTGCTTTGTCTGCGCAAAGAATGTTGTGGCGTGGATGTGATGGCTCAAGTCAGCCAGTTGACCAACGGCCGGGTGCAGGTGGGCCCGGGAACGCTCTATAGCTTGCTAGAGCAATTTACAAAAGAGCATTGGATTCGGGAGACAAAAACGGAAAACAGGAAAAAAAGTTATCTCATTACAGAAGAAGGCGAGGCAAGACTGGCAGAGGAGTATTTGCGGCTGCGGTTTTTGATTGCGGATTATGAACGGTGGGGGGTGGCAGGAAATGAAGAAGAGACGGATGGAATCTTTTGTGATGTATGACGCCGAAGGCGTGGAAAAACATCTGGAGAAGATGGCAAAAAAAGGATACTTTCTTACGAAAGTAGGGCGTAGTTTTTGGACGTATGAAAGGAGAGAGCCAAAGGAGGTACGCTATGCTGTGGGGTATTTCCCCGATGCCTCCGATTTTGACCCAGGCCCTACCCGTTCCCAGGCCACGTATCAAGATTTTTGCAGTGCCGCCGGGTGGCAATTTGTGGGTCAATGGAGCCAGATGCAGATTTTTTACAATGAAAATCCCAATGCGGTGCCTTTGGAAACGGATGAGCAAACGAAACTATCCATTACGGCCAAGGCCATGAAAAAAGGCTTTTTGCCGGCCACACTGTTGGTCATCGTCTGTTGCTTGACTGAGCTTGGCATTGGGGTCAATCGGCTTTTAGACGATTTTTTGTATGAAACGGCGGCCTATTTTTCCGTTTGGTTTTTGTTCCTTTGGGTTTGGATTTTGCTGCTCATGGTCTGGATGTTAGCAGATTATGGCGTTTGGTATTTTCGCTCCAAACACCAGGTGGCAGAAGGCGGCAGTTGTTTTCACGGGGGAAGCAACCTGCGCAAGTGGGTGCAGCGGGTATTTGTGTGGGTGACGATGCTTTCCGTCTTCACGCTATATCACCATCCCCCCTTTGGAACGTATGCAGTGTTACTATTGCTACTCTTTCCTGTTATGATGTTGCATACCATGGCCATTGACGGCCTGCGCAACTGGATGCGGAAAAGGGATGTGTCCCGCGGGACCAACCGGGTAGTGACGTTTTTGGTCCATGTGGTGACGTATGTGTTAATCATTTTCCTGGTTTCTTTTGGGATTGTGCAGGGAATCAAAAAGCAGGAAGAACCGCCGGCCCAAGTGGTGACGTTGACCAATAGCCGCGGCCAGGAATATGATTGGGAAGTCTATGATGACCCGCTGTTGTTGACCTTAGCAGATTTGGGGCTGGAAGAAGAAGGAGAAATTTATAGCTCCACATCCGACCATCAATCTTCCTTTTTGATGGAATATGAAAAAGGCCGGGAAGAATGGGTGCAATCCGGCGAGGCAGATGTGACGCTGATCTATAAAAAAGCCACCAACAAAATGCCGTTTTTTGACCGGCAATGTGCCCAGGCCCTGTTGGTTCCTTATCGAGGTGAGTATGCAGAAATTTTTGGCAATCCCCGTTATGTGCCGGCCGATGCCACCCTTTGGAACGCCGATTTGGCTTATCAGCAAATCAGTGAAACGGAAGGAGTGCCTATGGAGCAGTTTGTGGTGGTCAAGGGAAAAACCTTTGTGTGGGTGTATTTTCCTGTGGTGCCCACGGAAAGCCAAATTAAAATTGCAGCAGAAAAATTGCTCCCATCTAGGTAAGTAAGAACGGTCGATGAAAAGAAAGCGCTTTTGGTGCCACTTCACGGGAAGAGAAAGAAAGCAGGGATCCGAAAAAAACAAAGGGTTCCTGCTTTTTTTTGTGGAATGAAAGCCCTTTCTGAAAAAGACTGCCATTTCCAAAAACAAAGAGAGGAAAAACAATGGTTTCTTTAGGAAGCATTGCTTTCTTTTTTAGAAAAAAGAGAACTGTAAAATCTGTAACAAGCTGCTGCAACCATAGATAGACAAAGCAGACAAGAAGGAAAGACAAAAGGAGGCAAATGACCAGAAAACCAGTTGGATTATTGTGAAATTGCACAAAAAAAGAGCAAAAGAATAACGGGAAATGATGGTTGTGCATGAATAAATGGAATGTACGCTTTGACTTATTTTTTGCTATAATGAAAGAAAAAAACAGGAAGGAGTGGTTTCCATGACCATCGAACCAAATAGTCGCCCTGAACCATTACAACAATTACATCCTTGTCGGGTATATAAAGCCGTTGGATTTGACGACGAAGATTTATCCAGACCGGTGATTGGCATCGCCAATGCCTTTAGTGATATTGTGCCAGGCCATTCCCATTTGCGCCAAGTGGCAGAGTTTGTGAAAAAAGGAGTCCATTTGGCAGGGGCCAACGCCGTGGAATTTGGCGTGATTGGTTGCTGTGACAGTGTAGGCAACAGCACCGTTGGCGGGCATTATATTTTGCCTTCGAGGGAAGTCATTGCCGATAGTATTGAAATCATGGCAAAGGCCCACCGACTGGATGGGTTGGTATTGCTTTGTGCTTGTGATAAGATTGTGCCAGGGATGCTGATGGGGGCCATTCGGGCCAATATCCCGACGGTCATGGTACCGGGCGGACCCATGCTGAGCGGTCCGGCCTATGGCGAAAAAACGAAAGCCGACAGCACCACCGTTTCTGAAACTTACGGGAAATATCAAAAAGGGGAAGCCACTTGGCAGGAAGTGCTGAATTTGCAGACCATCACCCAGCCCACCTGTGGCTCTTGTAACTTCTATGGCACGGCCAACACCATGTGCTGTACGGCAGAAGCCTTGGGGATGACGTTGCCAGATGGCGGTTCCATTCCGGCCGTTTATAATGAACGGTTGCGTTGCGCCAAACGTTCTGGCGAAGCCGTGGTGGCCTTGGTGAAGAAAAACATCCGCCCCAAAGATATCGTGACAAAACAATCGCTGCAAAACGCCATCAAATATGTCATGGCCACCGGCGGCTCCACCAATGCCGTGCTGCATCTGCCGGCCATCGGCTATGAAGCCGGGATTGACCCCAAATGGACCATGGCAGAATTTGACCGTCAAAGCGATGTCATTCCACATCTGGCCAAAATCAACCCTGCCTCCAACGACTATGACATGGTGGATTATTATCAGTCCGGCGGTGTAATGCGGGTGCTGGAAATGATGAAAGACCATATTGATACTTCTGTGATGACAGTGACGGGCAAAACCATTGCCGAAAATATCGCTTCCCACAGCTATCTCTATGGGCCAAATAATGAAAATGTCATCCGCCCTTATGACAATCCTTTTGATACCTTGGGCGGTTTGGCTATTTTGCGTGGCAATTTGGCGCCAGAAACAGGCGTTGCAAAACCGGCAGCCATCGAGCCAGAAGTGCGCCGCTTTACCGGTGAAGCCATTTGCTTTAACAGCCAGGAAGAATGCGAAAAGGCCCTGGAAGAATTACGAATTAAACCAGGCCATGTGGTAGTCATCCGTTATGAAGGGCCAAAAGGCGGCCCGGGCATGCGGGAAATGTACCGCCCCATGAAGCTGATGCATGGTCAAGGGTTGGCGCTTTCCACAGCTTTGATTACCGACGGCCGTTTCTCCGGTACCAACAATGGCTGCTTTGTCGGTCATATTTCGCCAGAAGCCGCCGAAGGCGGGCCCATTGCGCTGGTACAAGACGGGGACAAAATCACCGTGGATGTATACAAAAAAGAAATCACCCTCCATGTTTCCGAGGAAGAATTGGAAAAACGGAGAGCCCAATGGCATTATACGCCAAAGGTGGAAGACGGCTATTTGGCCCGGTATGCAGCCTTGGCCCGGTCGGCTGCCATGGGTGGCATTTTGGATTGGAAAAAGAGATAAGGAGAGGCGTTTTTAAAAAAAGGAGAGGTTTTTACCTCTGGCCTCTACCTTACATCAAAAAGCAGGGCTAAATGTTAGCAAAGCTGGATGGGAAAAGAAAGATGGCTGAAATCCTTTTCTAGAAAAGGGTTCAGCCATCTTATTTTTTGCCTTGTTTTTTACAAAGCTTGTTTTTTGGCAAGTCATTTTTAGATTTGTTTTTTTACGGTGCGGTATTCGTCGTCCAGGCGATAATAGGGACAGTCGTTTTTTTGCCCGCCATAAAACCGAGCCAAATCGTCTTCGTCCAAATTGACATCGCAAACGTAGGCTTCGTAATCTTCGTTGTAGACATAGTAGGTGCAAGTATCACATTGGCTCATGGGGTTCTTCTCCTTTTTCTATTTGATGGATCTTTTTGGCCAGTTGGGCTGGGACGTCTGTTTGTCTGGCGGTATCTTCGTCGCAAAGCAGATACCAGTACCAGTTTCCTTTTTTGAAAATCCATTCCCGGCTGTTGTTGGATGCATAGACCCAATCAAATCCTTCCACGGAAAGGGGGGTCCAGTATTCCAAGGAACGGGCAAAGACCGCGGATTTTACCAAAAGAGGCGCCATATCTGGCGATAGGGCCGGGTGGTGGAGGAAATAGACCTCCTGGAACAAATAGCCGTCGGACGTGTATTCTGCCACATCCCAATAGGTGGAAAGAACGGAATGGCCACGGCAGACAGAACTTTCATCATTGGAGAAGGGGTTTTGGGTGCGGGGGGAGGTATCTCCCAATTCGCTTAACAGCAGGTATGGCTCGCTGGTTTCGGTGGGCAGGGGATGCCGTCTGGCCTGGGCCACCTGTAAGGCCGTGGCGGCGGAAAGCAGCAACAGCACCATCAGATAGACGCCATAACAGATGCGGGAGAAGCGATGCCTTTTTTTGGGCCGATGGTCCAAGGCAATGCCCTTGTTTAAAGAGCGATAGAGCCGCCCGCTTTGTACCCAGCCCTTGATGAGCCGCCAAAAGCTGACGAGAATCAATAGGCCATAAATCCAAAACAGATAGGGCGAAAGCAAATAGGTTTTTGCTGCGCTGTTTTGATTGTTGCCCAAAAGAAGGATGGGCAAAACAAGCAGCAGCGTCACAAGGGAAATCATAATGCCCCGGCGATAGCTGCGGATGAGATGGCGCACGGTTTCGGCCTGTTGTTGGGGTTCTTGATAAAAGTCTTGGATCGCGGTATCGGGCGGGGCAGAAAAAACATGGACCAGGTCATAGCCGGTCACATAGTGCCAGCCACAGTCTTCGTAAAACTGGATCAAATCCTCTGGCAAAAGGGTGCCAGAAAACAGACCAGGAGAGGAAAGCTCGATGCGATAGACCGTATCGGCCGGGGATTGACGTTGAAACCGGCTGAGGATTTGGCCTCGTTTTTTTAACTGCCAGCCTTTTTTGGCCATCTGTTCATAAAGTTGTTCGTTTTCGCCAATGGCGTAGTCGGGATAATGCAAACGATAAGTCCATTTCATGGGGATTCCTCCGTTTCAAGCCAATCTGCCAAAAAAGCGCCGTCCAAAAGCAGCCGTTTCAGCCGCCGGTATTCGTGAAACAAGGCTTCTTTTCCCGTTTCGGTGATGACATAGGATTTCCTTCGGCCATCATCTTCCAGCAGTGTAATCAGCCCTTCTTGTTCTAACCGGCGCAACAGGCCGTATAGGGTGCCTGGCCCCATGGCCATGCGCCCTGCAGAAAGGCGGTCAATTTCTTGCATCAAACCATAGCCGTGATTGGGTTTACAAAGGGCCAAGAGGACATAGTACATGGCCTCTGTCATAGGGGAAGAGGACATGGGAGACTCCTTTCTTCGTTATAACGTAACGCGATATATCGTATAACAGAATAATAAAACAAAAAGAAAGCCCTGTCAAGGCGACAGGGTTTTTTGCACCGATGCGGGCAGGGATTGAAGCAGTTCCTCATAAAAGATATTTAAGACGCCCAAATAAGGCTTTTTCCAAGGCTTGTTGCGGCCGCAATAATGGATGATGACCGTGTTTTCCCGCACCCAGTGTAGGCCACGGCGGGGGTTAATCAAATTGGCATTATAGATGGTCAAGATCCGGTCAGAAAGGTTATAGACCATGGTATCCAGTAATTGGGTCTGTTGGCCATAGAGGGCGGTGAAAATATCTTGATCGGGCAGGGTAAAGACGGCCTGTTTTTCTTCGATAAAGCGCAGCATTTCTTCCGTGCGGTCTTTTGCGCGCAGGGCCTTTAAATCCAACAGCAACACGCCGGTGTTGATATAGGGCGTGCCATCGGGTACGCTAAGGCGCAGGCAGTTGAGCTCTTCCAAGGTGCCTTTGACATGGGTTGCGGCATAGCAAAGGGTGGATGCGCGAAAAGGCAACTGGTATAACTGGTCCAGGGGGCGGATGACTATAATATCCGGGTCTAAATAGAGCACCCGGTCCACCGTTTCGGGCAGCAGTTTATGAGCCATGAGGCGAAAATACATGGTCTTTGGATAACGGTTACTTTGAGGAAAGGCGGCAAAGGTTTCTTTGGGGACGGAAATAAAATGGAAAGAAAGGCCCGCATAGGTGGAAAAGGAATCCAGAAAGGCTTGGATTTCGGTGGTGCTCAGGTCGTCATGGAGAATAGAAATGTCATACCCATCCTTGCTTTCAAAGCGACAGATGGAATGGATACACGTTTTTAAGGCAAATAAATAGCTTTGGTTGATGGTAAATAACAGATGCAAGCAAAATCCACTCCTTTTTCTTTTTTTTAAATACGAAAAAGAAGTGGATTTGTTTTTGGAAACGAAATTATTTTTGCAGTAACCCTTGGGCAAAGGAACGCAGAAAATCAGCTTGGTTATGGTCCGGGTGGCAAAGTACCTCTTCCAGCATCAGCCGCAGGGCATCGCCCATTTCTTTGCCCTGGGCAAAGCCCATGGAAAGCAAGTCTTTGCCAGAAAGGGCCAAATCTCCGATGGTTAGGCAATCGCCGTTTTCCTCGATGGCAGACAGCAGGGCGAGGGCCTCAGTGGCCGCTGCTTCGCCCAGGGCTTCTTTGGCCAAAAGCAAAGCGCGGCAATGGGAAAGCCCCAGCCGGGAAGCCAAGCGGCGTACAAACACCACCTCTGCTTCCAGCGCCAGGTCTTTTTCCTGTAACACCGTCTGGATGGTGCGCAGGGTTTTGTTATCAAATTTCAGTTTGGCCAATCCTTTTTTGGCAGAAGCAAAGGGCAAGGGCCATAAAAAGACGGCAAAGGCACAGGCCGTGTCGGCCGGCAGGCGGGAGAGGGCCTGGATGAGACGGGTCTCTTCTTCCAAAACCAAAGAGGCGTCTTTACCCAATAAGTATGGCAATAGCCCGCTTTCCCAAAGCAGGTTCAGCCGGTGATGATAAGGATTTTTTAAGGTTTTCCCCAATTCTTCTCGAATCCGTTCACCGCTGATTTTTTCGATGAGGGCAGCGTTTTGCTGCAGAGCGGTAAAGGTATCCGGTTCGATGGAAAAATCCAGCTGGGTGGCAAAACGGACGGCCCGCAGCATCCGCAATGCGTCTTCTTGGAACCGTTCGTTGGCGTTTCCAACGCCGCGGATAATCTGTTGTTTGATATCCTCTTGGCCGCCAAAAAGGTCTACAAAGCCCTCTGACGGGTGATAGGCAATGGCGTTGATGGTAAAGTCTCGCCGCAGCAAATCCTCGTGTAAATCGCGGGTAAAGCTGACAGAGGAGGGGTGGCGGCAGTCGATATAATCGCTTTCGACGCGATAGGTGGTGACTTCATAGTTGGTTTGATGGAGCACCACGGTGACCGTGCCATGGGCAAGCCCCGTGTCAACGGTGTGGGAAAACAACTGCTTCACTTCTTCTGGTGTGGCGGAGGTGGTGATGTCCCAGTCGTGGGGAGCAATGCCCATCAGGCAGTCCCGGACACAGCCGCCGACGATATAGGCCTCCTGGCCGTTTTGGTTGATGGTATCTAAAATGAGGCGTACCTCGTTTGGCAAATGGATGTTCATGCAAAAACTCCTTTTTGATCCGTTAAACTGGGGCCCATGCTTGGGCCAAAACACTGGTTTTATTATACGATGGGGAAAAAAATTTTGCAAGAAAAGACAAAAAAAAGGGACAAAGACTTGACAAAATAGAGAGAAAATGATATTATATTTCTTGCGTTTAAGATATATGCATCTTTAGCTCAGTTGGTAGAGCAGGTGACTCTTAATCACAAGGTCCAGGGTTCGAGTCCCTGAAGATGCATTCAGGAAAGCGGCATTTTGTGTGCAAAGGCACATGGGGTGTCGTTTTTTTTTCTCCTATTTTTCCAGTTTCGCTCATAGAATGGAAGCAGGCGAAACGAGAAAGGGAGGAATGGCCATGGAGGATTACGAAAAGTTATTGGCCGAAGGCTATGGCCTGCGGCTATTGCAAAGTCAGCGCAGCCGCCGGGGCTTGGTGGTGAAAACAAGCGACGGGTGGAAAGAATTGCGCAAGACCGAAGGCGATCAAGCGGCGGTATGTTTTGAAGATCAGGTGCGGCGGCATCTGGCCCAAGGGGGATTTACTGCCTTGGAGCAATTTTGTCTGACACTGGACGGGCAGCCCTATGTACTAGGAATGGAGGCCGGATATGTCCTGTTACCTTATCGCAAGCGGGAGGAGGTCTCTTTTGACTGTCCACAAACGGCACTGCTTGGAGCAACGGTATTGGCCCAGTTCCATCGGGCCGCGGCGGGGATGACAGGGGAAAGCCCCTCTCCGGTGAAAAATTTGATTGAAACATGCCGCGATAAACGGCAGGAGCTGAACCGGGTGAAAAAATGGATTTACCGCCAAAGCCGGCTATCGATGGTGGATGTGGAAGTGTTGCGGCGGTTTGAAACGCTTCAGGGAAGACTGAAAGAAACGGAGGCACTGCTTTGTAGTGGCAGCTACCCCCAGCTGATGGCAGAGAGCAAAGAACAAGGGCTTTTGTGTCACAACCGCATCAAAAGCAGTGTGGTGGAGATGGAAGAAGGGGCCCTATACATCACCTCCTTTGCCCGTTGCAATTATGGCTGTCCCTTAAGCGATGTGGCAGAGTATTTGCGGCTGTTACAAAGAGAGGAATCTTTTACGCCAAAGCTTGGGCAGGAGGTGTTGGAAGCCTATGGCCAAATTTGCCCTTTGGACGAGGCACAAAGGCAAATCATCGGGGCCATGTTGCTTTTCCCGGCCAAAGTGCTAAAGCTGATGAGCGGGTATTATAATAAAAGACGAACCATCAAAAGCGAAGCTTTTTTACAAAAGCTTTCCGACTGCGGGGCCCAGTGCGAAGGAGAGGCCCGGCTGGTGGAAGAGATGCAGTTGCAATGAAAAACCGTCCGTTTGCCGTTTGTTGCGGTGAAACGGGCGGTTTTTTTGGCAAAAACAAAGGTGCAAAAGCCGTAGCTTTTGCACCTTCGTTACAAGGGTTTTGTAGAAAAAGTAATTTGGGGATACTTTTAGAATTCTGCGTATCTGATTTCGCAAATATCAGAAACGGCATAAGTTTTGGCATCTTCCATACCAGGGATGATGCTGTCTGCTTTTGCGATGATTTCTTCGCGGCTCATCACTGGAGTTGCTTCTTCCAGTTTTGCACGGCCCATGCCAACGCTTTCCAATTCGATCCAAGCGCGGTCGCTGATGTTATCAAAGTCGATTGGTTTGCCATAGGCTTTTGCCAAAGACAATACAGCTGGGGAGCAGCCGATGTCACGGCCTGGTACCATGCCGCAATCCAATGCACGCAGGGTGTATTCTGCCAACATTGGTTTGGTGGAAACGATGGCTGGGTAATCGCTCTTTACGGTTTTTGCATATTCGCCGGAGTTGTGTGCGCTCATGCCGGCACGGTATGCGCCCAAAGAGGTATAACCAAAGATACGGCCTTGCAATTCGCTAACAACCATACCGATACCAACAGATACCATTGGGCCAGCAACGCCGATGTTTACTGTGCCGCCATGCATGATTTCGTGCATACCCAGCAAAGGAACCAGAATTTCGGTCATATCTACCATGTTCATGGCTTCGGAACCCACGTTGTTATTGGCAATACGGCCAGTCAAGGTCATGTTTTCGTTATGGCCAACTCTGGCACCTCTGTCTGGCATACTTGGGCCGCGGTGCAGAGGTTTGCCTTTATAATAATCGCTCAGCCATTGTTTCATATGGGTTTCTGCTTCCATCATGCCTTCGTATTGTTTAAATTCGCTGACATTTAAGAAACCAAAATCCTTATTGATCATGCCATGGTCTACAGATGCCAGTGCAGCAACGGCGCCATCAACCATAATCCCATCGCTGGTAACGGTAACGGCATCCATATCCATGATGTTAACGGCTGCGCAGTCTTTTCCCAATTCTTTTGCAATGATTTTGCAAGCATCCAGATAGGTCAGCCCTAAAGCTTCCACATCTTTGCAATCTAAAAATACCCAGTTCAAAGGCACAATACCATCAGCGGCGCCTTGTGGTACAATACGATATTTTAATTTCTGCATATCCAAAACTCCTCCCCCTGATTTATCTCTGCTGGCGGCCGCTGCCACGACGGTCTTCCACTTCTTCTACATCGAACAATTCGCATTCTTCTGTTGGTACAGAAAGGGCCATTTCTTCCAAAATGGCTTTTTTGCAGGAACCATCAGCCTGAATGCCTTTGATGACTGCTGTAAAAATTGCCTCTGGATTATGAGGTACAAACACAACTTCCACTTTTTTTACACCAGGATCCTGGGTGATTTCCCGGATGTATTCTTCAATGCGGCCTACACGCAGAGAAGCCATTTTGCCGCTGGTGTAGCTTTCCAGACCTCTGATTTCCACTTCTGTTTCTGGACGGGCTACCTTTCCGGCAGCTTCTGCCTTGATGTAAAAGTCTGGCAATTTGGTGTGCATATATTTCATAGTTGACAGCGCTCCTTTCATAAATAGCAACTATTGTTGGACGGATGGTAATTGCATGGTGCCAAATCCATACTGCAAAAACTCTGCAAGATGTGCAATCACTGCTTCTACACTTTCTTTTCCTTGCTGGACTGTGGCCAAATGAGGATCTTCGCCATAATTGCCGCCAAAATTTGGCACCACATCGTTGGTGTTAAGCCAAATGTGATAGGCAACGCCGGCATAGGCAAAGGTGGCAGAGCCCAGTGTTTTTACGGTGTCAGAAAGGGAACGATACCCTTCAAATCGAATCCTTTCTGGATGGACATATTGTGGATAAAGATAAAGCATGGCAGATGTTTCTTCTTTGCCGGCATGGCCGGTTTCTTTCCAGGCGGGGTTCAGCTGTTCGGCGACGGACCACCAATCGATGATAAGCCCCATCACGCGGTGGTGGAGACGCAGGTTCATGGAGACCCGTTTGAGCGGATAGCTGTTACCGCCATGGCCATTGACAAAGATGATTTTTTTTGCTCCCATTTGCACCAGTTGTTCGGCAATGGAGTAATAGATGGTATAAAGCAAATCTTGATCAAAACCAATGGTGCCGGAATAGCCTTCTTTGTGGTATTCTGCATAGCCGTAGGAAACGGTGGGAACGCACAAAATACCTGTTTTTTCAGAAAGACGTTTGGCAAACGTCTCTGCCAAAAAAGAATCGGTACCCAGAACCAAATGGTGTCCATGCTGTTCGGTGGAACCACATGGAATGATGGCCATTTCATTGCCATTTGCAAAGTATTCTTTTACTTCTGCAAAAGTCATTTCTTCCAATAACATGAAAATCTCCCTCCAAATCGGCAGAAATGAATGTTTCTGAACATACGAAAACTAGAACAATTCATTCTGTTCTCAGTATACCACAATTAGGAAAGAAATGGCCTTTTTTTCGTAAAATCTACAAAAAAAATCGACCAATTTCTGGTGGGAAATTTTCTTGTTATGGAATGGCAATGGAGAAAAACCACTGCCTAGGTAGGTTGGTTGTATGCGAGAAAAAGCGGGATGGGTGAGCCATGGTAAGAGGCAAGCCGCAGTGGGGTTTTGCAGCGTTTGTGGGCTCAAAATCCCTTTTCTTCAGCACGGTTTTATGATAGCACAAGGCCACAAAAGAGAAAAGAGAGAAGTGTCACAATTTTCTTGTGCACATGCACAAAAATGAGCAGAAACAGGCCAAAAAACAGTAAAAATGACTGGATGAAAGTCAGGCACTATGGTATAATAGCGGAGTATCGATGATGTTACCCGATGGACAGTGATGTGTGGGAAAAAGCATCGATGTCGATACACTGGGGAGGGAGAAAAAGAAGATTATGGCATTATCTATACAGCGAATTATGAATCAGCTTTCACCAAACTATCGCGTTCGTCTGGTGGCGGGAAAAAAGGGGATTGACCGCACGGACATTTACTGGGTGAGCCTGGTGGAAGATTATGGAACAGAAAAGTTCAAAAATATCAATGAAATTGTGATCACCTCTTGTGTCAACGGAACAGAGGAGAGTTTGCTGGAATTTGCAAAAAATTTGTATTTGGCAAAAGGACGCGCTTTGATGGTCAATGTGGGGAAATACATCAAAGAAATGCCAAAGGAACTGATTGCCTTTTGCAATGAAGTGGACTTGCCGTTATATGCCATACCATGGGATGTCTTGATGAGCGATGTAGTCAAAGACATCTCTCATATTTTAATGTATGATGAGGTGAAAAATATCAGCATCACGGAGTTGATGCAAAGCATTTTGTTTCAGACAAAAAGCATGGAAAGTCAAATTGGGAAACTGCCGTTATACGGGTTTTCGGCAGAAACCCAATTTTGCCCGATGATTTTACAGGTGGGGCAAAAGGAAAGCAAAGATTTTGACTTGACGATAAAGAGTATTCGGGTTTGTTGTGAAAAGGCAGCCGAAGTGCTTTCGTTACGGCATGTGTTTTTTGTTTATAACAAAATGGCAGTACTTGTCCTGGCCGAAGCCAAGAGAGAAGAGTTGGAGCAGTTTGTTTCGTTATTGAAAGAAAATGTCATGCTGATGTATACGGGACAAAAAATTGGCATTTGTGTGGGCAAAGTGGGCGATACGGTGGACCACTTGGCGGTCAATTTCAAACGACTGTTACCGCTGTTAAACGTGGTGGAACAACAAGAAGACCAGGTGCTTTTTTATGACGATATGGGCGTGTTTAAAATCCTGGTGGAAGTCAATGACACACAGGTGTTAAAAGAAATGTTTTCAGAAACCATGGGCGTGTTGCAGCGCTATGACAAAGAAAACAATACAGACTTAATGGATTATATCCGGGCCTATATTCAAAACGACGGAAACGTACAGACGGTGGCCGGTCTATTTTTTGTCCACCGCAATACCGTCAACAATCAGTTGCGGAAAGTGCGAGAACTGACGGGGATCAATCCCTTGACCCTGGAAGGAAAATTGCGGTTTTCCATGGGGTTAAAAATCAAAGAATTATTTGGTTGGTAAGTGATATACGAAATATGGATGCTGTGTCTGTAAAACGGGCACAGCTTTTTCTTTTGCGTAAAAAAAGCCTGTGCCTGCGGTTACCAAGGGAGTTGGAGGGGCCGAAAACAGAAGCCGAAAACAAAAGAAGAAAAATAGTAAGCCAGAAGGAAAAAGCGTTAGAAAAAACGCAGGTGTTTTTAGGAGATAGTCTAAAAACGCCTGCGTTTATTTTTTGTTTCTTGAAACCGAGAGGATAATCAGGTTTCCTATTTATTTATCGCTGATTTCGCTATGCAGTTCTTGCAGGGATTTTACTTCAGAGTTACCGTGGGTCAAAACATAGTGAATGCCTTTGGCGCCGGCTCTTGCGGCGGCGATGGTGGTCATATAAGGCACTTTTGCTTTGATGGCAGCTTTTCTCAGGTAGCTATCGTCATGAACGCTATCTTTCCCTACAGGAGAGTTGATAATCAGATCGATTTGGCCGTTGGTAATCATATCCAAGATATTGGGGCGGCCTTCGGAAAGTTTGTTCACCCGTTCGGCCGGGATGCCTGCTTCCCGGATGAGGGTGCAGGTGGATTCGGTGGCCAAAATGTGGAAGTTGTTATCGGCAAAGATTTTGGCGATTTCCACCACTTCGGCTTTGTCTTTCCGGTTGACGGAAATCAGCACCGTACCGCTTAAAGGCAGTTTGGACTGGGTGGCTTCGGAAGCTTTGTAGAAGGCTTCGCCATAGTAGGTGGCCAGGCCCAGCACTTCGCCGGTGGAACGCATTTCTGGTCCCAATACAGGGTCCACTTCAGGGAACATATTGAAGGGGAACACGGCTTCTTTGACGCCATAGTATGGAATGTGCTGTTCTTTTAAGGTTGGCACAGGAGATGGCCGACCGGTGATTTCGGAGGTGATGATGTCCGTTGCGATGGGCACCATGCGGATGTTGCAAACTTTAGAAACCAGAGGCACGGTACGAGAGGCCCGTGGGTTTGCTTCCAGCACATAAACTTTGCCGTTTTCGATGGCGTACTGCATGTTCATCAAGCCTTTGACATGCATTTCTTCGGCAATCTTTCTGGTATATTCTTTGATGACCCGTACATTTTCTTCGGAAATGTGTACGGAAGGAATGATACAAGAGGAGTCACCGGAGTGGATGCCGGCCAGTTCCACGTGTTCCATGACAGCAGGAACAAAGGCATGGGTGCCGTCACTGATGGCGTCGGCTTCGCATTCCATGGCGTGGTTTAAGAACCGGTCAATCAAAATCGGACGGTCCGGTGTGACGCCAACGGCGGCTTTCATGTATTCCACCATGCTTTCGTCGTCATAAACGACTTCCATGCCGCGGCCGCCCAAGACATAGGAAGGACGCACCATGACAGGATAGCCAATGGACTGGGCAATGGAGAGGGCTTCTTCCACGGTGGAAGCCATGCCGCTTTCTGGCATTGGGATGTCCAGTTTTTCCATCATTTCGCGGAACAGGTCGCGGTCTTCGGCCAAGTCGATGACAGAAGGCGCGGTACCCAAAATGCGAACGCCGTTTTTCTCCAATTCGCTGGCCAAGTTCAATGGGGTCTGGCCGCCAAACTGGGCGATGACGCCAAGAGGCTGTTCTTTTTTATAAATGCTCAGTACGTCTTCCACCGTCAGAGGTTCGAAATACAGCTTGTCGGAGGTGTCATAGTCGGTGGAAACGGTTTCTGGGTTACAGTTGACGATGATGGTTTCAAAGCCCAGTTTCTTCAGGGCCAGTGCGGCGTGTACGCAGCAGTAGTCAAATTCAATACCCTGGCCGATGCGGTTGGGGCCGCTGCCCAGGATCATGATTTTTGGCTTATCGTTTTTCACCGGGTTATTGTCTGGTGCGTTATAGGTGGAGTAATAGTAAGCGCTGTCTGGGGTGCCGCTGACATGGATGCCTTCCCAAGCTTCTTCCACGCCCAAGGCGATGCGGCGGGCACGGATGTCATCTTCTGGCACTTCCAAAATCTGGCTTAAATATTTATCAGAGAAACCGTCTTTTTTGGCGGCAATCAAAGCTTCGTCCGAAGGCAGGCTTCCTTTGTGGGCAGCCAATGCTTCTTCTTCTTCCACCAATTCTTTCATCTGCTGGATGAAATAGTGTTTTACTTTGGTGATGTTGAAAATTTCATCGACGGTAGCGCCTTTTCTTAAGGCTTCGTACATGATGAAGTGACGTTCGCTGGAAGGCGTAATCAGCATTTGCAGCAGCTGTTCTTTGGTCTTTTTGCCAAAGTCTTTGGCACCACCCAAACCAGCGCGGCCGTTTTCCAGGCTGCGGATGGCTTTTTGGAAGGCTTCTTTATACGTCTTACCAATGCTCATCACTTCGCCTACGGCTCTCATCTGGGTACCCAGTTTATCTTCCACACCTTTGAATTTTTCAAAGGCCCATCTTGCAAATTTGATCACCACATAGTCGCCGTCTGGTACATATTTGTCCAAGGTGCCGTATTTGCCGCAAGGAATGTCTTTCAAAGTCAAGCCGGCTGCCAGCATGGCAGAAACCAGAGCGATGGGGAAACCGGTGGCTTTGGAAGCCAGAGCCGAAGAACGGGACGTTCTTGGGTTGATTTCGATGACCACGATACGGTCGGTGACAGGGTCATGGGCAAACTGTACGTTGGTGCCACCGATGACCTGTACGCTTTCTACGATTTTATATGCCTGTTCTTGGAGACGTTTTTGGCATTCTTTGGAGATGGTCAGCATAGGAGCCGAGCAGAAGGAGTCACCGGTATGCACACCCAAAGGATCGATGTTTTCGATGAAGCAGACGGTGATCATGTTATTGTCGGCGTCGCGGACGATTTCCAGTTCCAGTTCTTCCCAGCCCAGGATGGATTCTTCCACCAAAACCTGGCCCACCAAAGAAGCCTGGATGCCTCTGGCGCAAACGGTTTTCAATTCTTCTTTATTATAAACCAGGCCGCCGCCGGCGCCGCCCATGGTATAGGCCGGACGCAGCACCACAGGATAGCCCAACTTGTCGGCAATGGCCAAAGCGTCTTCGACGGAGTAAGCCACTTCGCTGCGGGCCATTTCGATGCCCAGTTCGTTCATAGATTTTTTAAATTCGATGCGGTCTTCGCCGCGTTCGATGGCGTCTACCTGCACGCCAATGACTTTGACGTTGTATTTATCCAGCACACCAGCTTTGGCCAGCTCTGCGCAAAGGTTGAGGCCGGATTGGCCGCCCAAGTTTGGCAAAAGCGCGTCAGGCCGTTCTTTGGCAATGATCTGTTCCAATCGATCCACGTTGAGGGGTTCGATATAGGTGACATCGGCCGTTTCCGGGTCGGTCATGATGGTGGCGGGGTTGGAATTTACCAACACAATTTCATAGCCCAATTTGCGGAGGGCTTTGCAGGCTTGTGTGCCCGAGTAGTCAAATTCGCAGGCCTGTCCAATGATGATGGGGCCCGAGCCAATGATCAGTACTTTGTGGATATCAGTTCTTTTTGGCATAAACACACTCCTAATCCTCTTTCATGCAATGACAATTTTTTTCTTGTTCTATTATATCGGAGATTCAAAAAAAATAAAGTGGGTTTTGCAAAAAAACGCAAAAAAAATCGAATGAAGGCTCAGTCAAGGAAACTTGTTTTTTCAAGAAAGACGAAAAGCGCCTTTGTCGAAAAAGACAAAGACGCTTGTTAGAAAAACCAATAGGCAAATTTAATAAGCACCGGCACCAGGGCAGAGCAGATGATGCCGTTTAAAACAGAAAGCACCACCGTTTCTTCGTTGGTATAGCGGATCATCATGGGCAGTGTCGTATCCTCGCTGGTGGCCCCGGCGGGAGCAATGCAGGTGGGATAGTTGGTATACTTGGCCAAAAGGGGAATGGAAAAGAAAGAAAAAATCTCCCGCAGCAGATTGCTTAAAAAGGCGATGCTGCCCAGGCGTGCGCCGCTCAGCTCCGTAATCATGACCCCTGTTAGGCTGTACCAGCCAAGGCCGCTGCCAATGGCAACACTTTCGCCAAGGGTAGCCCCGCACAGCAAAAAACAAAGGCCGCCCCCTATCATGGAGCCAAGGACAATGCCAAAGGGCACCACAAGGATTTTCCATCCATAGGCCTTCATCCGTCCCACAAGGCCCTTGTTTAAACCAACGCTGATGCCAACGAGAAACATCAGCACATATAAAATGTAGTCACTGTGGCTGGTGATGGCAGAAAGAAACGGAATCTCCCAATCCATCAGCCCATAGCCGATGCCCAGTAATAAGGAAAGTACGGCAAAAAGGACCATCGGTTACTCCTCCTTTTTTTTGATGTGTTCTTTCATAAAAATTCGGGTCAAAGGATAGACCACCAAGACCGATCCGACGGTTGGCAGCAAAAAAAACAAAAAGCTTTCCCATCCCAGCGTTGTGATTTCTTCGATGAACCCTTCGCGGCTACCCAGCATCACACCCATGGAAAAAATCAGGCAAAGGGTGGTCAATAGCTGTAAGAGACTGAGTTTTTTTTGATGGCGCTCCGGAAACCATTTGGCCCCCACCAGCACCCCGATGCACATAATCAAAATGACATCCATCCGGAACACTCCTTTCTTCTTGTTACAATGAGAAATTATACCAAAGGGGACAGAGGGCGTCAAGGCGCTTGACATACCTAGAAAAACAAGGTATCATATACCTAGAGGAACAAGGTATATGATGGAAGGGAGGAACGACACATGGCAGGCGAAAAAGGATTGTTGGGCGGCAGCATCGAATTGATGATTTTGTCGCTATTGGAAACAGAGGATTGTTATGGGTACCAAATGGTAAAACGGTTGGAGGAAAAGAGCAATGCCGTTTTTCAGATGAAGGAAGGTACGCTGTACCCTCTGCTACATCGGATGGAAAACAAAGGGTATCTGGCGTCCTATGAAAAGGAAGCAGAAAACGGCAAAAAGAGAAAGTATTACCGTCTGACCGCAAGCGGCAAGCGGCAGCTGGCCACAGAAAAAGAACAATGGCATACCTTTACCACCGCCGTCAACCATGTGATTGGAGGGAAGGCCTATGGCATGGTCTGAATGGGAACGGTATTTGGATCAGGTGACAAACTGTGTGGTTTTTCGTTATGACCGGGCAGACATTCGAGAAGAACTGCTGGCCCATTTGGAAGACCATGCCCAGTGCTTGATGGAGGAAGGACTTTCAAAAGAGGAAGCGGCCAAGGAAGCACTTTTGGCCATGGGCGATGCCAAAGAAGTGGGTGAGGCCCTCAACAAAGAGCATAATCCCGTTTTGGGCTGGATTTACCGCATCAGCCGGTGGGTCTTGGGGCTTTTGATTGTGCTGAATTTACCCACGGTGTTGACGGTGGTGCTGATGATTTTGATGACGGCCGGGCAGGTGCTGATGGGGTATGACGAACCGCGGACGGAAGAATATGGGGCCGTGGTGTGGGAAATTGACCCGGATGTGAAGGGAAAAAGCTATCAAACCCATTTTACGGTGGATTATGTCCGCCGTTATGAAGACGGCACCATCCAGGTGGGCTATCGCAGCTGGAGTGATTTGTTTCCGCCAAGTCAGGGTTGGTCGTTGTCACTGAGCTATGAAATGGAAGACGGGGAGCGGGTCTTTGGCGGCGGCAGCCTTTCGTCCGGCCTCATTTCCTATGGCGAGGACCGGCTGAGGGAGCCGGTGGTGGACGATGCCCTTTATGTGGTATACTATGAAGGGGCCACAAAACACCGGATCCGTATTGACTTACCGGAAGAAGACGGCATTTGGCTGGCACCAAACTGGATGGGAGAGGAGGATGCACCATGAGCAGGAAGAAAAAAACAATCATCCAGATTTTGCTGGTGGTGGTGCTGTTTTATGTGGTTGGTCCTTTTTCTGGGCGGTATCTCACCATGGAAGGACTGCTCCATGCCAACGAGCGGGGGTTGCGGTATGGCCCATCCACAGAGATTTTACTGAAAACAAGCATGGATACAGAAGACGAAGGGAAAAAATATTTGATTGTGGGTAAGGTGGACGACCGCTCCCTTTCGGCCGTTTATGGAAAAAGATCGCTTTTGTTGTTTTACCGGCTCTCTGGCGGCGCCACACCGGGCTTTTCCACCATGGACGAAGGAGCGCCAGTACTCCTGGATTATAGCCGCAGTGGGCAGATCGCCTATGGCTTGGTGGATCGAAAAGCCCTGCCGAAGGCGGCCTATGTGCGGTGTATGAGCACCAACGCAGAGGACCAAGTGCAGGAATTTGGTACGTTTTCGGTGCAAGAAAATGGTTTTTTCACCGGAGAAACGGCGGCTATGGACGAATATACTTATCCCGATTGGGTGCAGGTGCTGGACACAGAGGGCAATGTGTTGGCGGTCAATGAAAGTATGGCGTGGATGTTGGAGGAATGAGGGATGGACGGAAAAAATAGAGTGTTGCGGCCTTATGCAGCAGAGGATTTGGAGCAGGTATTGGCACTGTTTTTTGATGCAGTACAGAAAGCTTTTCTGATGTGCGATAAAGAAGCAATAGAAGTGTAAAAAATTTTGCCGTTCCTATCCGGCACTTGCGCATTGTGTCGGATAGGTCGGGCGGTTATTCGGGCAAGTCCACCTTGCCAACAAAAGAATAATAAATCTCAATGTCCTGTCTGCGGGTCTTGTTCTCGTCATAGCTGCACTCATGCACAACGATTTTCTCTACAAACTCCCGCAGCAGAGTAGGGGTAAGTTCTTCAAAGCTGGTATGCCGCCGGACAACATTCATAAACTTTTCTGCGTTCACGGTGGCTTCCTGTGCTTTGGAAAGCTCCGCTTGGATAGCGGCGGCTCTTTCTTTCAGCTCCCGTTGTTCTGCTTCATAGTCTGCCGACAGCTCTGTGAAACGCTCGTCTGATATGCGCCCGGTCACACTGTCCTCATACAGCCGCTTGAAGATAGCGGATAACTCGGCTATGCGTTTCTCGGTGGCTTCCAGCTCCTTTTTCTTGGCGGCGTTCCTGCGCTTGCCCCCGTCCTCGTTCTGCTCAATCAGGAGCTTCATAAACCGGGCTTCATGCTTTGCCGCATAGCTGGTCACTTTCCGCAGATTGGAGAGTACACCAGCGGTCAAGAGGTCGGTGCGGATAAAGTGCGCCGTACAGTCATGGGTGCGTTTCTTGTAGTTGCCGCAGATATAACAGTCCTGCTTGCGCTTGTCCGTCTGGTATCGCTGCTGATACATCACACTGCCGCAGTCTGCACAGAACAGTATGCCGGAGAACAAGCCCACTTCATCATAGCGGTTGGGGCGTTTGCGCTGCTTGCGAAGCTCCTGCACCCGTTCCCATGTTTGGGTGTCTATGATAGGCTCGTGGTGGTTCTCGAATATCGCTTGCTTTTCCTCCGGGTTTTCTACGCTGTGCTTGACTTTGTAAGAGAGTTTTTCCGTCTTGAAGTTTACCAGGCAGCCCGTGTATTCCCGGTTTTCAAGGATATGCACAACGGTATTGGTCGCCCACTTGCACTCATATCCGGGGTGGTAGCGGCGGGGGCTGCCCGTCCTACGGTATTCCAGCGTCCCCGGCGTGGGAATTTGCTGCTCTGTGAGCATACGGGCTATCTTGGTCGGACCGTTCCCGGCAAGGCAGAGGTTGTATATCTGCTTAACTACGGGTGCAGCTTCCTCGTCAATAATGAAATTTTCGTCCTCGTCCATGAGGTAGCCATACACAGGTTTGCTTGTGATGGGCTTGCCACTCATACCTTTTGAGCGTTTTACTGCTTTGATTTTCTTGCTCGTATCTCTCACCAGCCATTCGTTAAAGATATTCCGCAGCGGGGCAAAGTCATTGTCGCCCTGTGCGCTGTCCACTCCGTCATTGATAGCGATGAAGCGGACGCCTTTCTGTGGGAAAACCATTTCCGTGTACATTCCCACTTGCAGGTAGTTTCGCCCTAACCTCGACATATCCTTTACGATAACTGTCCCGACTTTTCCGGCTTCAATGTCCGCAAGCATGGCTTGAAAACCGGGTCTTTGAAAGTTTGCACCAGAATAACCGTCGTCCGTGTACCAGCGCAGATTGGAAAAGCCGTTCTGCTTTGCATAGGTTTCAAGGATACGCTTCTGATTGGAAATGGAATTGCTCTCGCCTTGCAGCTCGTCCTCATGGGAAAGTCTTGGGTAAAGGGCGGTAATTGGTTGTTGGTTGGTCTGTCTTAACATAAAATCCTCCGTTTCCGACAGCCAGCCCCACTATTCCGTACCTTGATTGTACCACATGGGGCGGCTGTCTGTATAGCGGCAAAAGCGTCAAATCTGCTTCTTTATGGTCGGTCAAATCGCCGTTTTTTGTGTAGCAGCTTCCGCTTCCAGCACTTTCATCATCTTGTCGGCTGCGGTGTCGGTTGCGCCCTGCTTGAAGAATCCGGAAACGGTAAGGACGGAGTTGCCCATGCGGATTTCCGTTACACAGTCCGGGCGGCGGTCTGTTTTGGTGGTGCTTGTCTGTTTGGTTTCTGTCATAGGCTCTCCTTTCGCTGCTTCATCAGTTGCTTTAATCGTTCCAGCTTTTCCTGTGCGGTTTCCTTTCGGAAGTTGCTACCCGTGAAGCGGACGGGGGCGCACATGGAAGTCAGCCTGTCATAGATACGGGCGTGGGGCGTGTCCTGCGGGTGCTGCAATTCCTCCAGCGTGAGGTTGGTCGTGGCGATCAGCGGCTTGCTGCTTCGGTAACGACTGTCAATCACGCTGTAAACCTGTTCCAGCCCGTATTCTGTCCCTCGCTCCATACCGAAATCATCAAGTATCAGCAGGGGATAGCTGCAAAGGCGGGAAATATATTCGTTCCTGCCCTCAAAGCTGGCAGCAAGGTCATTGAGTATTGTTGCAAAGTTTGTCATACAGACGGCAACCTCTTTCTCCATAAGGGCGTTGGCGATACAGGCGGCAAGGTAGCTTTTTCCTTTCCCCACGCCGCCCCAAAACAGGTAGCCGATATTTTCAGCCTGCATGGTTTCCCAGCTCTCCACATAAAAGCGGGCGGTTTCGGTCTGCGGGTTTCTGCCGTTGTCATGCTCAAATGTCCAGTTCCGCATAGCAGGGTCGGTAAAGCCCCGGCGTTTCAAGTCCTCCACTTTTTCAAGGTGCTTCTGTCTGCTTTCAGCGGCTTCCCGTTTTTCACGGGCTGCCCGCTGGCAGTCGCACTCTGCCGGGTGTCGGTCATGCCCTAACCATTGGGCGGTTTCTTTTGAAAAGTAGGCTTCTTTGGGCGTATGGCACTTGCCGCAGTATAACAGCCCGTCCTCGCCTGTGTAGTCCTCCGCTTCGGCGGTAGTGGTTGTAATGTCCGTAATCATAGCTTCAATCTCGTTTTTCATAAGCTCTCGCCCTCCTTGCATGAATAATCGGGTATGCCCTGTTTCGGGGCAGCCTTGCCTTTGGCAGCGTCCTCCTGCGCCCACTTGTAAATGGTGGCTGCATGGCTCTGGTACTGCTTCCCGGTGGAAGCGATATGGCAGGAAAGCCGGTCAAGGTAATACTCCCACTTGTCGGGCAGCTCTGTTTTCAGCCCGGAAAGCTCTGTATCGGTCAGTATCACATTGTTGTATCTGCCATAAGCGGCGGGGGCGGGGTGTCCCGTTTCTCCCTCTCTCTCTTTTT
>CALWGC010000006.1 GCA_944378105.1 uncultured Clostridia bacterium | reverse complement strand
ACACTGACCACCTATGCCCATTTGTACGAAAACAAAAGAACGGAAATTGCAAATTTCATTCAAAATTTCCAGGAAGAGAGAAAAAACAATTAAAACAGTACGTTTTCAGTACGATATTTTATTTTTTAGGAGATAAAATCACCAGAAATCCTTTATTTTCAACGATTCATAGATGAAAAGTAAATTTTGCGCAAAAACAGCCCCTTCGCCACAGAATCCCCTTCCTTTTGGCCCGGCGCCGTTCTTTTTGTAAAAAGAAACACGGCCATGGCGTATCGACGCCAAAAGACCGTGTTCTGTTTTTATTTCTTTTTTCTACCATTCCACTTGATGATAAAAATACCAATCAACAAGACTCCAAGGAAGGCACACGCACCATAAAGCATCATCATGCCGCCCGAAGCAATCAATGACGTTGATTCCATTTCAAGGCCTCCTTCCAGTTTCTGTCCCGCTTAAATTTCGCCTTTGGTGTGGAACTGTTTCAAATTGCCTTCCTTTAATTCCCGTCTGGCCAGTTCCCCAAAGACATCATCCCAGGTGATGTGCATCGTCTCCATCAACACCGAAAGATGATACATCAAATCGCAAAGCTCGTAAATGGTTTCCGATTTGTCGTCGTTTTTGGCGGCGATGATGGTTTCTGCCGTTTCTTCGCCCACCTTTTTCAAGATTTTATCCAAGCCCTGTTCCATCAAATAGTTGGTGTAAGAACCTTCTTTGGGATTGTTTCTTCTATCTTCAATCACGTCATACAATGCATATAACACGTCGCGATATTCCATCTCAGCAAACCTCCTTGCCGTCTTTGTTCCGATAAAAACAAGTGCGTTTTCCCGTGTGACAGGCGGCCCCCACCTGGTCCACCAAAATCAACAACGCATCCATGTCGCAGTCATAATAAATTTCTTTGACCAGCTGGAAATGGCCAGAGGTATCCCCCTTGTGCCACAATTCCTGTCTCGAGCGGGAATAATAGTAAACCGTGCCTTCGGCCAATGTTTTTTCCACGGCTTCCTGATTGGCATAGGCCAGCATCAGCACTTGCTTGGTTTCATAATCCTGGGCAATCACAGGGATCAACCCTTTTTCATCATATTTCAGCTCATCGGCCAAACTCATGCCCTTCTCTCCTTCCTCAAAGGCGCACCGGCACCCCTTCTTGCTTCAAATACCGTTTCAAGTCCACAATTTCCATTTCACGAAAATGGAACAAGCTGGCGGCCAAGGCCGCATCGGCACCGCCATCGGTGAGGGCTTCTTTAAAGTGCTCCATCTTTCCTGCCCCGCCGGAGGCAATGACAGGGATGCGCACGGCAGAGGTGATGGCTTTCGTCAAGGCGATGTCATAACCGTTTTTCACCCCGTCGCAATCCATGCTGGTCAATAAAATTTCGCCAGCGCCCAAAGCCTCTGCTTCTTTGGCCCATTCCACGGCGTCTTTTCCCGTATTGACCCGGCCGCCGTTTAAGTATACGTCGAAACCGCCGTCTGGCCGCCGTTTGGCGTCAATGGCAACCACCACACACTGGCTGCCAAAACGCAGCGCCGCTTCCCGAATCAGTTCCGGCCGCTTTAACGCCGCAGAATTGACGGAAATCTTGTCGGCCCCGGCACTTAAAATCATCCGAAAATCCTCGATGGAGCGAATCCCACCGCCCACCGTCAGCGGAATAAACACCTGCTCTGCCGTCCGCCGCACCACATCCAGCATAATAGAGCGGGCATCCGACGAAGCCGTAATATCCAAAAACACCAGCTCATCTGCCATCGACTGGTTATAAAAAGCGGCAATCTCCACCGGATCGCCGGCGTCTTTCAAATTGACAAAGTTCACCCCTTTGACTACCCGGCCGTTGTTGACGTCCAGGCAAGGAATGATCCGCTTGGTATGCATCCTCGCTGCACCTCCTTATTCTTTCTGCCCTACTTCCAGACAGATTTGTTCCACCTCTTCCAAAGGAACCAGGCGATCAAAGCACAAAAAGTAATCCCGGTGCCCATTTCCCTGGCCTTTTTGCAAAGTGCCGTCATAAGGTACACCATTGACGGTCACCCGCATCCACTGGGAAACTGCTGTGGGCCCCGCTTGTTCTTCGATCAATTTTTCAAGGGCTGGCAATTCCTCGCCGTCCCATTGGTAAATCCGCTGATAGCGGGAAAAACCCACCCGGTCACATTCCACATAAAAATAGTCGATCCCGCCAAAGGCACCGCTGCCGCCGGTGACATGAAAAAGGCCGTCTTCTTCACTTTTGGTCAATTCCACCGTAAAACCGCCTGCTATGGCGTTTTCTTGGTGGGCCATTTCATTATAGACCGTCTGGCTCCAAAGATACGTTTGTTCTGCAAAGCCCTTTCGTACCAGACGGGCTTCTCTTTGTTCCGGCAGCCATTGATACTGGGCGCCGGTGGCGGCGGCCAAATCCTTCCAGCGCACCAACGTCTGCCCGTCAATATTATATCCCGGCACTTCTTTTCCTTCTACAAAGGTGGAAATATCGGTATCATACACATTGGCCCAGGCCGTTCCAACTTCGCCTTGGGCGTTTTCTGTTTGGTGTTTGACCGCAGAGAGCGGTTCTTCTGTCTGGGTGATGGAAAGGGTACGGTTTACCCCATCCCAAACCACATCATACCCATACGCCCGCAAGTCTTCGGCCACCACAGCCATTTCTTGATTGACATTATAAGAAGAAACAGGGGCACCATCGACGAAAGTAGAAATATCGGTGTGGTAGACCTGGCCGATGACGCCAGCTTGCGCCGTCACCGCCCACAAAGCAGAAAACAGCCCTGCCAACACACACACCTGTCTTTTCATCTGCCCCACCTCTTCCTTTTATCCGAAAACAATTTTTTTTCAAACCGGCGAATCACATCGCCCAAAGACAGACTGCCTTGATAAATGGCTTTGCCAATGATGGCGCCATAGGCCCCTGCCTTTTGGGCCCGCTCCAAGTCCACCATGGACGAAATACCGCCGGAAGCAATCACCTGTAACCCGGTGGCGTCAATGATTTCTTTGGTGCTTTCAATGTTTGGCCCCACCATCATGCCGTCTTTGGAAATATCTGTATAGATAATGGTTTTCACACCAAATTCTTTCATCTGAAAACAGAGATCCAGCGCCGAAACATCGGAAACTTTTTCCCATCCCTGTACGGCCACCCGGCCATTGAGGGCATCAATGCCTACGGCAATCTTTTCTCCGTAAATTTTCACTGCTTCTTTTACAATCTCCGGATTGCTGACAGCCACCGTCCCTAAAATCACACGATCTACACCCATGGAAAGTTTTTCTTCCACATCTCGCATGGTGCGGATGCCGCCGCCGGTTTGCACTTTCAGTGGATATTGTTCCACCAAAGCTTTGATGACTTCCTTATTATAGCCGTTGCCCATCCGGGCGCCGTCCAAATCCACCACATGTAAATGGGTGGCTCCGGCCTGTAAAAACCGCTCCGCCATGGCCAGCGGATCGTTGCTATATACTGTCACATCTTCAAATTTTCCTTGTTTTAACCGAACACACTGCCCGTTTTTGATATCAATGGCCGGAAAAATATGCATACATCAAATCCTCCCAAACTGGTTTAATATGTGAAGCCCCACATCCCCGCTTTTTTCCGGGTGAAACTGCAAGGCAAAGATATTGTTCTGCTGCGCCGCCACGGCAATTTCCTTGCCGTAAAAACAAGTGGCACTGACCACCGGCGCCGTTGTTTCCAAATAATAAGAATGGACAAAATAAACATAAGGCTCCTCACCTAAGCCATCAAAAAGCGGACTGCGCTGTTTGATATTGAGGCTATTCCAGCCAATTTGCGGAATTTTTTCCGTTTCCGGCAACCGCACAATTTCCCCCGGCAAAAGCCCTAGGCCCGTATAGCTGCCATTTTCATAGCTTTTTTCAAACATCAGCTGCATCCCAAGGCAAATGCCAAGCAGGGGCTTATTTTCTTTGACCACCTGGAAAATGGCCTCGTCCATCTTCCGCGCCCGCAGCGTTTCAATGGCGTCACAAAAAGCCCCAACGCCAGGCAAAATCACCTTGTCCGCTTGCAAAATCCGCGCTGGATCGTCGCTGATAAAGGCTTCATAGCCCAAATATTCAAAGGCCTTTTGCACACTGCGCAAATTGCCCATCCCATAATCGATAATGCCAATCATGTTATCCCTCCAACATTCCTTTGGTGGAAAGCACGCCTTGAATCCTTTCATCCTGGCTGGTGGCGATATCCAACGCCTTGGCAAAGGCCTTGAAGATGCCTTCGGCAATGTGGTGGTTATTTTTCCCGGCCAACTGGCGAATGTGCAGCGTAATGCCGGCATTTTCGCTGACGGCCCGGAAAAATTCTTCCACCATCTCCGTATCCATTTCCCCCAGCCTATCACAAGTAAAGTTCACCTCAAACCCCAAATAAGGCCGGCCGCTGATATCCATGGAACAAAGGATCAGCGCCTCGTCCATGGGCAACAGAAAGCTACCATAACGGCGGATGCCTTTTTTGTCTCCCAAAGCCTTTGCAATGGCCTTGCCCAACACAATGCCGATATCTTCCACTGTGTGGTGACAATCCACATACAAATCGCCTTTGGCCTCCACTTCTAAATCAAAAAAACCATGTTTTGCAATATGAGTCAACATATGATCAAAAAACCCTATGCCCGTTGCAATTTGGCTTTTTCCCGTTCCGTCCAGCTCCAGCGACAGGTCAATTTGGGTTTCCAACGTATCTCGTTTGATCTTGGCGCAGCGCAAAAACGCCACCTCCTTCCAAATCGTTTCAAAGTTTCTTTCATTTTACACAAGAAAAGAGGAAAAATCAACTTATTTTCGAATCCGAATGGAATTGGCATGGGCCGTCAAGCCTTCGGCGTTGGCAAAGGTGATGATGTCATCGCTGAGCGCCGCCAAGGCCTCTTGGCTAAAGCAGATGAGGCTGCTCTTTTTCACGAAATCGTCAATGGAAAGTGGCGAGAAAAACCGCGCCGTTCCTCCTGTGGGCAGCACATGGTTTGGTCCTGCCATATAGTCGCCCAAAGGTTCCGGCGAAAAGTGACCCATGAAAATGGCGCCGGCATTTTGGATTTTCGGCAACAATTCAAAGGGAGAGGCGGTGCAAAGTTCCAAATGTTCTGGGGCAATGGCGTTGGCCAAATCACAGGCTTCGTCCATGGTATCTGCCAAAATCACGGCGCCATAGTCCCGGATGGAGACAGTGATAATGTCTTTTCGCTCCAGTTTTTCCGTCTGGGCCTTCACTTCTTTGCACACGGCTTCGGCCAAGGCAGCATCGGTGGTGACCAAAATGGCCGAGGCCATGGGGTCGTGTTCTGCCTGGCTTAATAAATCCGCCGCCACATAGTCGGCCCGGGCAGTGCCGTCGGCCAAAATCAAAATTTCGCTGGGCCCTGCCACAGAGTCAATGTTCACATGGCCATAGACCGTCCGTTTGGCCAAGGCCACAAAGATATTGCCAGGGCCACAAATCTTGTCCACTTTCGGAATGCTTTCCGTCCCGAAGGCCAAGGCTGCAATGGCCTGGGCGCCGCCTACTTTATAAATGGCGTCCACCCCGGCTTCTACGGCCGCCACAATGGTGGTGGGGTATACGGTGCCATCTTTTTGGGCCGGTGTGGTCATGATGATTTGTTTTACCCCTGCCACATGGGCTGGCACCACGTTCATCAGAACACTGGAAGGATAGGCCGCCTTGCCGCCTGGCACATAAACGCCCACTTTTTCCAACGGCCGAATCAGCTGGCCCAAAATTTCGCCATTGGGTGTCGGTTCAAACCAGCTATTGTGTTTTTGTTTTTCATGAAAGGCACGGATGCGGGCGGCAGATTTTTGAATCACGGCCACCAGTTCCGGTGAAACGGCCCCATAAGCGGCGTCAATTTCTGCCTGTGTCACTTTCAAAGTTTCTTTGGTCAGTGCGACCCCATCAAATTTTTCTGTATATTGAAATACGGCTTTGTCGCCATTGGCCTTCACATCGGCCAAGATGCCGTCCACAATTTCTTGCACATTGCCCGTTTCCAACTGGGAACGGGAGAGCATGGCTTCCACGGCCCGGCGCCCTTCTTCCGTACGATAATTGGTTACCGAAATCATTTGGATTCCTCCTTCATCAATTTTCTCATTTTATCGATCACTTGCATAATTCGTTCATGTTCCATCTTCATGGACACCCGGTTGACGATGACCCGGGCGCTCAAAGGACAAATCTCTTCCAATACCGTCAGCCCGTTTTCCCTTAACGTTGCCCCGCTTTCCACAATGTCCACAATCACATCAGACAACCCCACAATAGGCGCCAATTCCACCGAACCGTTTAATTTGATGATGGAAACGGTCTGGCGTTTTTGGTGATAAAAGTAATCGGTGGCAATGTTGGGGTATTTGGTGGCCACCCGCAAATTGTGGCACTGGGCAAGTTTTCCTTTCATTTCCGGTAACCCCGCCACGGCCATTTTGCATTTGCCCAATTTTAAATCCAGCATTTCGTATACATTGCGATTTTCTTCCAGGATGGTGTCCTTTCCCACCACCCCGATGTCGGCGGCCCCATATTCCACATAGGTGGGCACGTCGCTGGTTTTGGCCAAAAACAACTTCAGCTTCAATTCCTCATTGACAAAAATCAGTTTCCGGCTTTTTTCTTTCATTTCTTCACAGGGCATTCCAATCTTTTCCAACAGCTCCATGGTCTGTTCTGCCAGCCGCCCCTTGGCCAGCGCAAATGTCAAATATCCCATTGATTACCGCTCCTCTCCATCCAGTCCCATCAAATCCGAAACCGCCATTTCATTGGCCACAAACCCCAGCTCCTTGGCATCTCGCACATAAATGAGCTGTGTTTCTGTCTGGAAAAAGAGCATGGAGGGGATGTTTCGCTCTTTCATATATTGTAAATTGGCATCAAAATCGTCGCCCAGCAGACTGTTTTCCATCCGCATCCCCTTTTTGCGGTAGGCATCGGCAATGGCAAAGGCTTTTTTCTTTCCGGCCGGGTGGTAGGCCACCAGGGCGTCGATGCCGCCGGTTTCTTCTCCCGGATGGGCATATTCCAGCGCATCCAGCACGGCGTCCACCTTCATGCCAAAGCCAACGGCCGGGCTTTGCTTTCCAAATTGTTCCACCAAGTGGTCGTACCGGCCGCCATCCACCACCGAATACCCAGTGCCGTAAGTATAGCCGCGGAAAATGATACCGGTGTAATAATTTAAACTGTTGACCATCCCCAGGTCAAACACCGTTTTTTCCTGTACCCCATGGTCCCCAATGGCTTCCCAAAGGTCTTTCATTTCTGCCAAGGCGTCTTTGGCGTCTTGGCTTTCCACCAAAGAAGCGGCAGCTTTCAGCACTTCTTCTCCACCCACCAACCGGGGCAGCTGCAAAAACAATTCTTTGATGGCGGCAGGCATTTCGTTTTCTTCCACCATTTCCTCCACGCCCACATAGTTGCGGTGGGCCACCAGGTCTTTGAGTTGTTCCTTCTTTTCTTCCGAAAGGCCGGTTTCTTCTAACACCGAACGGAAAAACTTCACCTGTCCAATGTGAATCCGAAATTCTTCTAAACCTGCTTCCTGCAAACTGCGGGCTGCAAGGGCAATGACTTCCGCATCGGCTTCCACAGAAGAGGCCCCCATCAATTCCACCCCGGCCTGGGACACTTCATACAGCTTTCCTTGATAGCTTTCGCTGTAACGAAAGGCATTTCCCACATAAGAAAACCGCAGGGGGCCTTTTTTTTCGGCATAGGCCGTGGCAGCAATGCGGGCAATGGGCGGCGTCAAGTCACTGCGCAGTGCCAAGGCATTGCCTGTCCGGTCAAAAAACCGGAACATATCGTTGGGATTGGTGCTGCCCAATTTTTCATCGGAAAACACTTCCATATATTCAAACATGGGACTTTCCACTTCTTCATATCCATAAGAGGCAAACAGCGTCGAAACGGCGCGCAAAACCTGTTGTTTTCTTTTCTGCTCTGGCGGCAGGCAATCTTTCACCCCGATGGGGGTATGCAATTTAATATCGATCATAGCCATCCTCCTGCTTTATTATGTTATCACTTTACTAAATTAAAGCATAGTATACCCTGTTTTTCCTTCTTTGTCAACAAAAAGCCGCCCTTTTTTTGCAAAGACTGCATCAAAAAGGGCGGCCGCCATGGGTTACGATGGGTTGCTGTTTTTTTCTTCCAGCATTTTTGCTAGTTCTTCCATAAACGTGTTGATGTCTTTAAATTGGCGGTAGACAGAAGCAAAACGCACATAGGCCACCTCGTCGATTTCCTTCAGTCGCTCCATCACCATCGTGCCAATTTCCTTACTGGAAATTTCTTTGTCCATGCTGCTCATTACGGCATTTTCCACTTCATCGGCAATTTGTTCCATCTGTTTGACACTGATGGGCCGCTTATTGCAGCTTTTCATGATGCCGTTTAACAATTTTGCTTTATCAAAGGTTTCTCTGGTGCCGTTGGTTTTGATGACGGCCATGGGAATGGTGTCAATCCGTTCATAGGTGGTAAACCGCTTTCCGCATTGGTCGCATTGCCGGCGGCGACGGATGGTCGTATTTTCATCCTGACTGCGGGAGTCAATGACTCTGGTATCGTCATAGTTACAAAACGGGCATTTCATCGCGTTGCCTCCTCTCCTTTTTCCATATCTTTAGTATAAGGTAGAAACGGCATTTGGTCAACCGCTTTCCATGCCCCCGGCGAAAACGCACAAACTTTCAAAGCTCGATGATGTTTTTTTCTGGCACAATGTCCACTAAAATCACGTCGTCTCCCATCCGCCGGATACATTCCCAACGAATCCGATACCACCGCTGGGGACGCAAAAGTCCAAATAACGTGGTACCCACCGGTACCAAGAGTGCGCAAATACGACCATTGCACAAATCCAGCTCCAAATCCTGCACAAAGCCCAACCGCTGCCCGTCACAAACGTTGATGACTTCTTTTTTCTTCAAACAATAAAAGGTTTCCATCAACGACTGGTCACCTGCCCTTTTTTGGTCACTTCTTATAACTATGACGGTTTTTTTCTCAATATCCATTTTTTTTGGCAATGTTATGTCTTGACGTTATTAGAACTAGTCACTTTTTTAGACAAAGTTACGCCTTGACTATGCCGTACAACAGAGATACAATAGATACAGTTGTGAATCGAAAAAATACCACAAGATATTGTGTTTGGAAAGAAAAAAGGGGGCACATATACCGATGATTACAACCATCACCAAACGAGACGGACGCCAGGTGGAATTTGATCCAACCAAGATTGCTTCCGCCATCAACAAGGCCTTTGCCGCAACCACCGGCGCAAAAGAGGAATCCGTTTGCCTCAATTTGGCCGAAGAAGTGCAGCAAAATTTTGAACTGGCCGGCAACCAGTCTCCATCTGTGGAACAAATCCAAGATATGGTAGAAAAAGTGCTCATTGACCATGGCTATGTCCGCACGGCCAAAAGCTACATCCTCTATCGTGCCGAACGTTCCCGCATCCGCGACATGAATAACCGCTTGATGAAAACCTACGACGATATCACCTTCCGCGATTCTCGCGACAGCGATATCAAACGGGAAAACGCCAACATCGACGGCAATACCGCCATGGGCACCATGTTAAAATATGGTTCCGAAGGGGCCAAACATTTTTACGAAATGTTCGTCCTCAAACCAGAACATTCCGAAGCCCACGCCAATGGTGACATTCATATCCACGACCTGGATTTTTACACCTTGACCACCACTTGTTGTCAAATCGATATTTTAAAACTCTTTAAAAACGGTTTTTCCACCGGCCATGGCACCCTGCGGGAGCCCAACGACATCACCAGCTATGCCGCCCTGGCCTGCATCGCCATCCAAAGTAACCAAAACGATCAGCATGGCGGCCAATCCATCGTCAACTTCGACTATGGCCTGGCGCCCGGCGTGCGCAAGACCTTCAAAAAACGGTATTTCCGCGCCATGGGCGACGCCTTGGAACTGATTGCCGGCGCCGATCCGGAAGCGGTAACGGCTTTGCTGAAAGAAAAACTGGAAAAACAAGATATCATCCCCGCCTTGGATGAAAGCGAAGACTATAATGAAGCCCAGATGCAGGTGCTTTTGGAAGCTGGTTACGATCATGACGACATCATCAAAGCCCAGCATTTTGCCAGAGAAAAAGCCGAAAAAGGCACCGACCGCGCCACTTATCAGGCCATGGAAGCCTTGATCCATAACCTCAACACCATGCACTCCCGCGCGGGGGCCCAAACGCCGTTTTCTTCCATCAACTACGGCATGGACACTTCTTCCGAAGGCCGTATGGTGGTAAAAAACATGTTGCTGGTGACAGAAAAAGGCTTGGGAAATGGCGAAACGCCTATCTTCCCCATCCAAATTTTCCGTGTCAAAGAAGGCATCAACTTTAACCCAGGCGAACCAAACTATGACCTCTTTAAGCTGTCTTGCCGCGTCAGCGCCAAACGGCTTTTCCCTAACTTCTCTTTCCAGGATGCACCCTTTAACATCAAGTATTATAAAGGTACACCGGAAACAGAAATTTCTTATATGGGCTGCCGTACCCGTGTCATGGCCAACGAATATGACAAAACAAAAGAAATCAGTAATGGCCGCGGCAATTTGAGCTTCACCTCCATCAACCTGCCTCGTATCGGTATCATGGCCAACCACAACATCGAGTGGTTCTATAACGAACTGGACCGGAAAATCGACTTGGTCATCGACCAGTTGTTGGAACGGTTTGAAATTCAGGCCAAGAAAAAAGTCAATAACTTCCCCTTCCTCATGGGCGAAGGTGTTTGGTTGGATAGCGACAAACTGGGCTATAACGATGAAATCCGGGAAGTGTTGAAACACGGTACCCTTTCCGTTGGCTTTATCGGCTTGGCCGAATGCTTGAAAGCCCTCATCGGTGTGCATCATGGTGAAAGCGAAACGGCGCAAAACCTGGGCCTGGATATCATCAGCCACATGCGCAGACGGATGGATGAAACCACAAAAAAATACGGCATGAACTTTACCCTGCTGGCCACCCCAGCCGAAGGCCTCTCCGGCCGGTTCATCCGTTTGGATAAGAAAAAATTTGGCATCATTGAAGGCATCACCGACCGGGAATACTATACCAATAGTTTCCATATTCCTGTGTACTACCCCATCAGTGCCTTCCGCAAAATTCAACTGGAAGCACCTTACCATGCCCTCACCAATGCCGGCCATATTTCTTACGTGGAACTGGATGGCGACCCAACCCAAAACTTGGATGCCTTTGAAAAAATTGTACGCTATATGAAAGAATGCGGCATTGGCTATGGTTCCATCAACCATCCCGTAGACCGTGACCCATGCTGCGGCTACACCGGCATCATTGGCGACACCTGTCCTCAGTGCGGCCGTCATGAAGGCGACGCCGACGTTGGGTTCCATCGCATTCGCCGTATCACCGGCTATCTGGTGGGCGATTTGGAACGGTTTAATAACGCCAAGCGGGCCGAAGAACGGGACCGCGTAAAACACGGCATGGAAAGCTGCTGTGAGACCCAAACCGAAGGTGAAGCAGAATGAAACTGAGAATTTCTTCTCTTGTCAACGACTCTATCGTAGACGGCCGGGGCATTCGTCTGGCCGTCTTCACCCAAGGGTGCAGCCACAACTGTCCCGGCTGTCATAACCCACAAACCCATGACTTTGCCGGTGGCAAAGAAATGGACACCGATCAAATCAAAAAAGCCATGGCGCAAAACCCCTTGTTGGACGGCGTTACACTCACCGGCGGCGACCCGTTTTTTCAGGCTGCCCCCTGTGCCCAAATTGCCAAAGACGCCCATGCACTGGGGTTAAACGTATGGACCTATACTGGTTTTTTGCTGGAGGAATTGCAAGAAAGCCAAGACGAAGGCGTGCAGGCCCTGCTGCAAGAAACGGACGTATTGATCGACGGCCCATTTCTCCTGGAAGAGCGTTCCTTGGAGCTGCGCTTTAAAGGCAGCCGCAATCAACGGCTCATCGACATGAACCAAACGAGACAAACGGGCCAAATCACACTTTTGGAAGAAAATCTTTAAAAATAAAAAAACTGGAATCCTCTGTAGGATTCCAGTTTTTTTATTTTCTGCTCCAACTGCGTCAAAGCATATTTTTTATTTTGCCTGTTCCAAAATCACTTCTGCTGCTTTTTCCAACTGGGTATCTGTCTGCCCTTCTGCCAGCAGCTGTGGACTGATGAGGCCGCCGGGCAATTCCACCACCACATCCGGTGTCAGCCCAACCCCCTGGATACAAACGTCATCTGGAGTATAGTATTTCTGCACCGTTACCTTCAAAGCCGACCCATCCGGCAAACCAAAGGTTTGCTGTACCAAGCCTTTGCCAAAGGTTTGGGTGCCCACCAAAGTACCGCAGTCATTGCCCTGCACGGCCCCAGAAAGCACTTCCGAAGCACTGGCACTTTGACCATTGACCAAAACACAAAGAGGAATCTCAATTTTGTTTGCATCCGAGGTATAGTCCTGCCGGTTTCCTTCCTTATCAATGGTGTAAACGATGGTGCCTTCTCCCACTAAAGTGTCGGCAATTTCGTTGGCCACTTCCAGCACCCCTCCGGTGTTATCCCGCAAATCCAAAATCAATCCCTTTGGATTTTGTGCCATCAAGGCGTCGTATTCTTTTTTAAACTGTTGGTATGTATTGCTGTTGAAACTACTGATGGCCAAATAGGCAATACCATCTTGGCGCATTTCGCCTGTCACCGACTGCACTTCTATGGTGTCTCGCTTCATGGTGAAAGAAAGGTTTTCTTCCCCTCTTTGTACGCCAACGGTCACTTCCGTGCCGGCCTCGCCTTTCATCTTGCTGACCACCGTGTCGCTATCCACACCGCGCATATCTTCTCCGTCCACAGAAATGATGTAGTCTCCGGCCAAAATCCCCGCCTTTTGCGCCGGATTTCCGTCCATCACCGAAACCACACGCAAACAGTTTGCCGTTTCATCAAAAATCACCGTTACGCCAATGCCGCAAAATTCGCCTTCAATGTCCTCCAGAAAGGAAGCCATCTCTTCTGCCGTAAAATAAGTGGTGTATGGATCGCCAATGCTGGCCGCCATGCCGCGGAACGCACCTTCCACCATTTCTCCTTCGTCCACCTCTTCTACATAGTTTTGCTCTAAAATGCTGCCGATATAATTCATTTTATCGGTTACGGTGAATGTTTTATCTTTTGCGTTGATCACCACCGAAGCCATATTCATCGTGCCCAACGCAACGGCCGAAGCAACGATGCCTGTGGCAATACCCATAAAAAACGTTTTTCTTTGCACAGCCATTTCTCCTTTCTTCTCTGAGGTCAGTGTATGGTCTGCGTTTTGTCCATTATGCTAATAGTATAGCGCTTTTTTCAGGGTGGAAAATGAAATTTTTGTGAATTTTAGTCTTGCTCCGCCTCCACGAATCGGCTCATGGTTAACGCTGTCTTTTTGAGCAAGCGAAAAAACTGTTCTCGCTCTTCTTCGGTCAATCCTTCCGTCATTTTATCCGTACAACGGCAACCAATTTCCACAAGCCTTGGATATAAATCCAGGGCTTTTTGGGTGGGAAACACATCCATACTGCGGCCGTCTTGGGCACTGATGCTGCGGGTGATATACCCCTCTTTTTCTAATCCGGCCAGCATTTTTGCCACCGTTCCCTTGCTGATATCCAGCATCGAGCAAAATTGATATTGCGGCAACTTGCCGCATTCACAGGCAATGAAAATAAACGGAACTTTGGCGCCGGAAACACCCAATGCTTTTGTTCTTTCGTTCAAAAAAATCTGTGTTTTTCGGTGCAACATCGAAACATACTTCAATTCACCAGATGATTGTTGTCCCATATCATGATCCTTTCCGGTCCTGATTTTCTCTTCGCTTTGTTTCATTTTATGGTCTTTGTCGATGTTTGTCAAGAAAGCTCATTGACAATAAACTGAAATTATCCTATAATATGCGATGGACTTTTTCTATTAATCCGAAAATAGTTTCATTAGAAACTATTTTACAAAACAAAAGAAGGAGGGGGTTACATGTCCGCTGCAGTTCAAGAAAACAAGATGGGAACCATGCCCATCAACCAACTGCTTATTTCCATGTCCGTACCAATGATGATTTCCATGTTGGTACAAGCACTTTATAATGTGGTAGACAGTATGTTTGTTGCCCGCATCAGCGAAAATGCCTTAACAGCCGTATCACTGGCCTTTCCGGCACAAAACCTGATGATTGCCGTGGCCACCGGCACCGGGGTTGGCATCAACGCCCTGCTTTCCAAAAGCTTGGGCGAGAAAAACTTCGACCGCGCCAATCAAACGGCGCAAAACGCCGTCTTTTTGGCTTTTCTCAGTTTTGTGGTTTTTGCCCTGTTGGGCCTCTTTTTTTCCGGATTCTTTTTCCGGGCCCAAACGGATATTGCAGAAATCATTGAAGGCGGCACCGATTATTTGAGGATTTGCACCATTTTTTCCTTTGGTCTTTTTGGTCAAATCACCTTCGAACGTTTGCTCCAATCCACCGGTAAAACGTTTTACACCATGATTACCCAAGGGGTAGGCGCCATTTTAAACATCATTTTTGACCCGATTTTGATTTTCGGTCTCTTGGGCTTTCCAAAAATGGGTGTGGCCGGTGCGGCCGCAGCCACGGTGTTTGGTCAAATTGTGGCCTTTTTCCTGGCCCTTTTCATCAATCTGAAGAAAAACAAAGAAATCCAACTGCGTTTGAAAGGATTTCGCCCCAACAGCTACATCATCAAATGTATCTATGCCGTTGGCGTTCCTTCCATCATCATGACTTCCATCAGTAGTGTGATGACCTTTGGGATGAACAAAATTTTGATCGCCTTTTCTTCCACAGCCGCAGCCGTTTTTGGCGTTTATTTCAAACTGCAAAGCTTTGTGTTTATGCCTGTCTTTGGCCTCAATAACGGTATGGTGCCCATCATTGCCTATAACTTTGGTGCCAGAAGAAGCGACCGAATCACAAAGACGGTCAAACTGAGCATTTGTTATGCCGTGGGCATTATGCTCCTTGGGTTATTGATTATGCAGCTTTTCCCTACGGCGCTGCTGCGCATCTTTGATGCGTCCGAGAACATGCTTTCCATCGGTATTCCGGCCTTGCGTATCATCAGCATCAGCTTTTTGTTTGCTGGCTATTCCGTGATTTGTTCTTCGTTTTTCCAATCCCTCGGCCATGGGGTTTTAAGCCTGTGGGTGTCGCTGTTGCGTCAGTTAGCGGTGTTGTTGCCACTGGCCTTCCTTTTCTCCAAAATTGGCGGGCTTTCTACGGTATGGTTTGCGTTCCCCATTGCCGAAATCGTTTCTCTTTGCATTTGTACCATTTTCTTGCGGCATGTTTATCGAAAAGAAATTTTGCCCATGAAAGAAAAATAAAAAAGCTGTCGATTTGTCGCAGCTTCCTAAGAAAACAAAGATGGCTGCAATCCTTACATACAAAGGATTGCAGCCATTTTATTTTTGCTGAGGTTGTTTTCTTCTGAAGACTGCTATCGCAATTTCCAAGAAGAAAAGAAGAAAAACAAAACCCATATTTTCTTCTTGGAAAACCGCTTTTCTTCTCTCTTTTTTCTGAAAAACAATGCCCGATGGCTTTCGTTACCCTTCATTTTCCTCCTCGTTTTGTTCTTTGCTCCCCTTTTCTTTCTCTTCTTGGATCTCCTCCCAAGTATGCCAGTCCATTGTCTCCTTTGGTCCAAACAGCCGCTTTTTGACAAAGGAAAGCATCCCCTCCACCAACGCAAACCAAAACCGGCCAAACAAAAAGACCAAGACCAACAGCAGGAAAAAACCACCCCAAGTTTCTAGCATTCCTCTACTCCTTTACTTCGTGGCAAACTGCTTGGTAAAGAACGTCGTAAACGCAGCCAATTCCTCTTCTTGAGAAACATACACATACAATTTCTCATCTTCCAACCAGTCATAAGCATTGATGGCGATGTACCCTTTCTTATCTGGGTAAATCACAAAGGCATCGGTGGGGTATTTATTGCGGTAGGCCTTTAAGATTTCATTGCGGCGGTAATACGTTGGGTCTCCACAGCCAGAAAGATCCGGCACCGTTGGCACCACCACGATGGTTTGTTCTGCTTCCTTCCACCCCACAATGAGATTTCCAATCTTCGTCTTACTGCCATGCACAAACCCATAATTAAACCGGGATACATCTTCTGTATACCCAAAAATCAATCGATACGAATCTCCATCTTCCACCACATGGTTAAATAATTCCCGCATTTTTTTGGCATTGGCATTGCTTTTTTCCATGTCCACCTTTGGTCCTTGAAAGAACTTTCCGAAAAATCCCATTTTTGTTTCCTCCTGTTCTTATTTCTTTTCTGTCCTTTGATAAAGATAAATTTTAAAACTTGTCTTTATTGATTGGAAAAAAATTCGTCCAAATCCACGGATCAACCATACATTTAGACGAATCCTGTTTGCTCACCGGTCTGCTCTTTTTTGCTGTTCCAGATAATCCACCAAAGAGCGTACTTGCACCTGTACCGTTTCATCGGCTGCGGCCAAGACAAAAAACGGCAAGGTATCGGGAATGGCCCTGCGGATAATCAAAACCGTCAAACATAAATTGACGACAACCCCCACCTTTCGCAAATCCACCGGAATGTCAAAGCTTTCTAAAATTTGGCAAAACAGATCGGTTTGCTTTTTCCGAAAGAGCTGCTCGCTTTCCTTGGATAACCGCCGAAATAACAACGTCTGCTCTTCGATGGATAATACGGCAATGCCATTTTTTTCGCCATAGCAACAAGTGAGAAAAAACTGCTCCACGGCCTGCCGCCAAGAAAGGGCAGGATCGGCCATGAGGGACTTGGCATAGGCGATGATCTTTGGCTGTTGGTAATACAGCGTCTCCAGCACAAAATCTTCCTTCGTCGGAAAAAACGAATAGAAAAACGTGCGGGAAATGCCCACCTGCCGGTAGATCTGCTCCACCGTCGTATGCTGGATCCCCTGCTTGGCCATCAGGGCCAAACCTTCCATAATCAGCTTTTCCCGGATTTGCGCCCTTTCCTCTTCCGAATAAGCAACTCTCGGCATATTTCCCTCCATAATAAAGATAAAATTCAAAATTCATCTTTATTCTATCACATTCTCTCTTCCCTTACAATCCCAAATCTGTTGAAAAAGAAAACCGGCAGTTTGGCCGGTTTCTTGATCTAACCATTCCTCTCTTTGCGGCTCATGCGTTCCCATCTTTACCGGCAAAGGACCCTTGTTCATACAGCATCACCAACAGATCCACACAATGGTCAATCCCCAGCGTGCCACTATTAAGGGTAATATCATAGTTTTGCGCATGGCCCCATTTCATGTCTGTATAAAACCGGTGATAGGCGGCACGACGTCTGTCTTTGTCTTTGATTCGTTGCTCTGGGGATTGTTCCCGTTCTCCATAGACGTTGACAATCCGCTGGGCCCGAAATGCCAAATCGGCATGGATAAAGGCCCGCAGACAATCGGCTTTTCCTTTGAGGATATAGTCGGCACACCGGCCCACAATGACACAGGGCCCCTCCTCGGCCAGGCGGGAGATCATCTGGTATTGGATTTTCCATAAATAATCTTCGTTGGTGGGCCCAAAGGCACGGTTGGACAAATTGGCAAAGAGGCCGCTTGGGGCATACTCCCCGGCATCTTGAATATATTGGGCGTCAAAGCCGCTTTCTTCTGCAGTCTTTTGAATCAATTCGCTGTCATAACAAGCAATGCCCAGCCGCTTGGCCGTTTTTTTGCCTATGGTTCGTCCGCCGCTGCCAAATTCCCGGCTAATGGTAATCACTTTGTTTTTCATATCCCATAAACTCCTTTCTTTTTCCGTATTCTTCCTCATTTTGCGGCAGAAGCCGAATGCTTCAACTGCTTTGTTTCATAAACAATCAGCGCCAAAGCCAACACAAACGCTAACCCATCTGCCACCGGCCCAGACCAAAGCACACCCGTTACCCCCAACACGCGGGGCAATAAGATGGCCGCCGGTACCAGAAAAATGATCTGTCTGGATAACGTCACAATGGCCGACTTGATGGGTTTACCAATGGCCTGCAAATAAATGGCCGCCACCGTCTGAAACCCATTGAGAGGGCAAAGCAACAAAAAGATGCGAAAACATAAAACCGCAAACTCGTTATACAATCCTTCTTCCGAACCAAATAAGGACACCACTGCCATGGGGCAAAACTGGAAAATCAAAAACGCAATCACAGCCACCACTTCTGCCGAACCTATGGCCAGCTGAAAGGCTTTTTTCACCCTTGCAAAATTTTTGCATCCATAGTTAAACCCAATCACCGGCTGGGCCCCCACGGCAATGCCCACCAAAATGGAAATCATAATCTGGTTGACTTTCATCACAATCCCCATGGCCGTCAACGGAATTTCCGAGCCATAAGGCGATGCTGCGCCATAGGTGGCCAATAAATTGTTGGACAGTGCCATGACAATGGTGATGGCAATTTGAGTGATAAAGCTGCTGACCCCTAAGCTAAGCACATGACCGCAAATTCTTTTTTGCAACCGCATGGCCCTGGTATCCAGGTGGATCGATTGAAAACGCGGTAAATAAAGCACCGATACCACAAAGGAAGCCACCTGCCCCATCACCGTGGCAATGGCCGCCCCACGAACCCCCATTTGAAACACAAAAATAAAGATGGGGTCAAAGACCGTGTTGATGATGGCGCCAAGTAACATGGAAAACATGGCAAATTTCGGGCTGCCGTCGGCACGGATCATGGCGTTTAATGCCGTCGAAATCATGGTAAACGGTAACCCAATGGCAATCACCGAGCCATACTCCAGCGCCGCCGTCCGCAATACATCCGTGGCGCCAAACAGCGTCAAGATGGGGTTTAAAAATAGCAGTGTCAACACCAGCATCGCAATCCCTGCAATCACCACCATCACAATGGCATTTCCCACCCCCTTTTTCACACTGACAAGATTGCCTTCTCCTAACTTCAAACTGAGATAAGCCGCCACGCCATCGCCAACCAAAACCGATAACGCCAACGCAACAATGGTGATGGGAAACACCGCACTGGTGGCGCCGTTACCCAAATATCCAACGCCCCATCCAATAAAAATCTGGTCCACAATGTTATAAAGCGAATTGACCAAAAGCGAAATGACGCAAGGCACGGCAAACTTGATAATCAAGTGCCCAATGGGCTCCGTTGCAAAGGGACTTTTGTTTTCTGTTTTTCCTACTTCCATTTGATTGATACTCCTTCCTTTATTAAGTAACTAGTTACTTATTTGGATAGAAAAAGAGGCAGCAAGGCAAACAAACTGCGCCCAAAACTGCCAGATCCTCGATCTTTTGTTTATTCTGCCTCAATATTCTCAATCAGCCGGTCGGCTAACTGCACCAGCATTTCCTTTTGCTCTGCCGTAAAGTTTTTGCAAAGCTCCGCCAATACTTCTTCATCCTGGGCTAAAATCATATGATGAATCCCCTTTGACTGTTCTGTACAAAGGATGCGTTTATACCGGCGGTCTTGGCTGCTGGGAACGCAAGAAATCAGCCCCTTGCTTTCCAATCGCTGCAAATGCTTGGTCATAGCCGGATGGGTCACATGTTCAACGCGTTCCAAATCGTTTTGGTGAATTTCTGCTACGCCTGCTTCTTCCAAACGGCTGACCGACCCCAGCACCCGCAGCTGCACAGAAGTCAGCCCCATGGTACTGGCTTTTTCATCCAATTTCTTTCGAAAAGCGCGATTGATAATGGCAACTTTTAAGCCAAATGGCATCATAGAAATCTCCTCCACCTTCCAATAAGTAACTAATTACATATTATACTGTGCTTTTCCCGTTTGTCAAGAGAAAACCTGCTCTGTCTTTTTGTACAATTTAGTTAGAAAATGGCGGTCTTCAGAAGAAAAGAACCTGAGTAAAAATCAAAACCACTAGTAAACTAGTGGTTTGAACAACCCCTAGAAGGGGTATTGCGTGCGTATTCCCTAAAAGGGAATATCGAAGATTTGGCAACGCATTACAATCACAGGCAGCCACTTAAAGT
>CALWGC010000005.1 GCA_944378105.1 uncultured Clostridia bacterium | reverse complement strand
ACACTGACCACCTATGCCCATTTGTACGAAAACAAAAGAACGGAAATTGCAAATTTCATTCAAAATTTCCAGGAAGAGAGAAAAAACAATTAAAACAGTACGTTTTCAGTACGATATTTTATTTTTTGGTGGATAAAATAACCAGAAATCCTTTATTTTCAATGATTCATAGACGAAAAGTAAATTTTACAAACAAAAAGAGCCTTTTGCCCGCAGGCAAGCAGCTCTTTTTTCCGCTCTGGCTGTTTCTTATACTTCCATGATGATAGGCAAAATCATCGGGCTGCGCTTTGTGGTCTGCCATACATATTCTTTCAGCGCATCGCGGATGACGTTTTTCGTATGGTTCCAGCCGCCGTCGGTGCCTTCTTCCAACAAGGCATCTTCCACGGCCTTTCTGGCGCCTTCCATCAAGTCTTCGCTTTCTCTCACATAGACAAAACCGCGGGAGATGATGTCGGGGCCGGAAACGATTTCGCCGGTGGCTTCTTCCACGGCCACCACCACCACCATCAAGCCATCTTCGCTCAAATGACGGCGGTCCCGCAGGACGATGTTCCCCACATCGCCTACGCCAAGGCCATCCACCAACAACTGACCGCTGGGGACGGTACCGGTTACTTTGGCTTCTTTTTTGGACAGTTCCAGCACATCGCCGATGCTATTTAAGAAAATATTGGTTTTGGGAATGCCCATCTGCTCGGCCAATTTTTTATGGGCCGTCAGTTGGATATATTCGCCATGGACCGGCATGAAAAATTTGGGTTTTGTCAGCGCCAACATCAGTTTCAGCTCTTCTTCTCTGGCGTGCCCGCTGACATGCACATCTTCCATGCTGCCATAGACCACATCGGCGCCTTTTTTGATCAGCTCGTTAATGACCCGCATAATGCTTTTTTCATTGCCGGGGATGCTGGAGGCGCTGATGATGATTTTATCTCCTGGTTTGACCACCACTTGCTTATGGTCGTTGGAGGCAATCCGGGCCAAGGCGCTCATGGTTTCACCCTGGGAACCGGTGGTGATAATCACCAACTGGTGGTCGGAATAGTTTTTGATTTCGGAAATATCGATTAAGGTGTTATTTGGTACGTTCAAGTACCCCAGTTCCATACTGGTTTTGACGGCATTGACCATGCTGCGGCCGATGATGGCCACTTTCCGTTTGGTCTGATAAGCCGAGTTGATGATCTGCTGAATCCGGTGGATATTGGACGAGAAAGTAGCCACCATGATTCGGTTTTTCGGGGTTTCTTCAAAAATACGGTCAAAGACGGCGCCCACCGATTTTTCCGACATGGTAAAGCCGCGCCGTTCGGCGTTGGTGCTATCACTTAATAACAGCAACACGCCCTGTTCTCCCAAGGCGGCGAAGCGATGCAAGTCGATGATCTCTCCATCGATGGGGGTATAGTCAATTTTAAAGTCGCCGGTATGGATCACCGTTCCCACCGGGGTATGGATGGCCATGGCCACGGCGTCCGCAATGGAGTGGTTGGTGTGGATGAATTCCACCCGGAACTGGCCCAATTTGATGGTTTCGCCTGGCACCACCACATGGCGGGTGGTGGTATCCAACAATCCATGCTCTTTCAGTTTGTTTTCCAATAACCCAATGGTCAAAAGCGTACCAAACACCGGCACATTCAGTTCTTTCAGCACATAAGGCAAAGCGCCGATATGGTCTTCATGGCCATGGGTGAGGACAATGCCTCTGATCTTTTCTTGATTTTTTTTCAAATAGGTAATATCCGGTATCACCAGGTCGATGCCCAACATGTCGTCTTCGGGAAACGCCAAACCGCAATCGACAATCACAATATCCCGGTCATATTCAAACACGGTCATATTTTTCCCGATTTCATGCAGGCCGCCCAGAGAAATGACCTTCAATTTTGGTTTCTTGACAGCCAAAAAAATTCCTCCTGTTCTATTTTTTTATTCTCTATGTCAGCTAAAAAACGGACTTTGCTTGGAAAAGAACACCAAAACAAAAGCAAAAACACTCCCTTTTTTGCCTTTTCTCGTCCTGCAAGAAGGGGATTTCGCCGCTTTTTGTCCTACCATTGTCTTTTTTTAGGGTCAGTGCAGCAAAAGAAAGCCTGTTCTTCCGTTCTATGTTGCAAACAGGCTTTATCTGCACCTTTTGTTTTGCTTCTTACTTAGTCGTCCAGCACCACATCATAGTCTTCGCCCTGCTGGAACAAAGCAGCCACACGATCAAACTCTTCGTCGTCTTCAATCAATTCGTAATCCACGTTTTCTTCGTCTGCGCCCACTTGTTTCAAAATCAGCGCTTCGGCGTTTTCATCGTCAATCAGTTCTGCTTCCACCACCAACAGATAGGTGGTGCCGTCCAATTCGGTGTTGTCGATGATGGCAAATTCCACCTCTTGTCCGTCTTCGTCGGTGAGGATCATTGTTTCAAATTCTTCAAATTCTTCCATGGTTTTCTCCTTATTCGTCGGTCGCTTCTTGTTTTTTCTGATTGGCCAGGTAGTCCAGATACCCTTGGAGGATATACACAGCCGCCATTTGGTCAATCACTTGTTTTCTTTCTCTCCCGTCCATACCGCCTTCCATCAAAAAGGCATGGGCGGCCACGGTGCTCAGTCGCTCGTCCCAAAGGGTTACGGGAATTTGGGGAAAGCGGTTTTGCAGCTTCACCCGATAGTCCTCCGTTTTTTCACACCGTTCGCTTTTGGTGCCGTCCAAATTGAGGGGATAGCCCAGCACAATTTCTTCCACGCCGTACTCCTCCACCAACTTGCGGATTTCACCAATGCTTTGTTTATATTCTTTGGGGTTATTGCGGCGGATGATGGTCACACCCTGGGCCGTCCATCCAAAGGGGTCACTGATGGCCACCCCAACCGTTTTATCCCCATAGTCCAAACCTAAGATACGCAAAAAATCACCTGTTTATTTTCGGTTGTTTTCGATATAGTTTTCTACCAATTCTTCCAACAATTCATCCCGTTCCAAACGGCGAATGAGGCTTCTGGCGTTATTATAGCTGGTGATATAGGTTGGGTCGCCGGAAAGGATGTAGCCCACAATCTGATTGACCGGGTTATAACCTTTTTCCTGCAAAGCATCATATACCGTCAAAAAAATCCGTTTCGCTTCGTTATCCAGGTCTTTGCTTAAACCATCAAATTGCATGGTTTCATTCCAGTTTCTTTCCATACGCGATCACTCCCAACACGATCTTCAATATATCTATGATAATATAAATTGCCACATTATGCAAACACTATTTCTGCTCTTTTGCTTCAAAGACTCGTTTTCCTTCGGCTTTTTCGCCTAAAAATCCCGTCAATTCCACAAAAACCATCTGATTTTTGCAAGGCAAATCGGACGCAAAATCCACCGGGATATAATTGGAGGTATGGCCTTCCCATACGCCGGGAGCCACTTCCCGTTCGGCCAAGACTTCCACGGTTTTTCCCATTTGGCTTTGCAAAAATTGGGCCGCCAAGTCTTTGGAAACCTGGCCCATTTCTTTGGCCCTTCTGGCTTTTTGCTGGGGGTCCACCTGGTCTTTTCTTTGGGCCGCCGGAGTGCCCCGTTTGGGGGAATAAGGGAAGACATGGATTTTGGCAAAGGCCATTTCTTTGGCAAAGGCCATGCTTGCTTGAAAGTCTTCTTCCGTTTCGCCGGGAAAACCCACAATAATATCGGTCGTCACCGCCACATCGCTCCATAAACCCCGTAAGGCGGCCACAGCGGCGCGATATCTGGCCGTGTCATATTTTCGGTTCATTTCTTTTAACGTGCGGTCACAGCCGCTTTGTAGTGACAAGTGGAAATGGTGACACACTTTGGGCAGCCGGGCCAGCCCCGCCAAAAAGTCCTCCGTAATGACATTGGGTTCAATGGAGCTAAAGCGAATCCGCTCCAAGCCCTCGATGTGGTGGATTTTTTCCATGACTTGCAATAAATTGGTGTTGTGCAAATCTTTGCCATAGCTTGCCACATGGATGCCGGTAAGCACCACTTCCCGAAAGCCGTTTTCCACCAACCGCTCCACTTCTGCCACCACGTCTGCTTCCGGGCGGCTGCGGACGGGGCCTCTGGCATAGGGGATGATGCAATAACTGCAAAACTGGCTGCACCCGTCTTGAATTTTTAAATAAGCCCGTGTCCGGTCATGGAGACTGCTGACGGCAATGGGTTCAAAGGTATGTTCCTGCATGATGCCCGTCACCCGGTCCACCACGCCCAAACTTTCTTCATAGCGCTCCACTTCATCTACAATTTCGTTTCTTCCTTTGGTGCCCAGGACGATGTTGACGCCTTCCATTTCTTTGACTTCGCCCGCCGCCGTTTGGGCATAGCACCCCACGGCTACCACAATGGCCTTGGGATTTTGCCGTTTTACTTTGCGAATCATCTGGCGGCTTTTTTTGTCGCCCACATTGGTGACGGTGCAGGTGTTGATGACATAGACATCGGCCACCTCGTCCACGGCCACCACCTCATAGCCCCGCTTGGCAAAGGCTTCGGCAATGGCTTCGCTTTCCACTTGGTTGACTTTACAGCCCAAGGCAAAACTTGCAACTCGTTTCATATCGATTCCTTTCGTCAGTTGATTTTTTGAATGAGGGAGAGCAGCAGCATGGCCGCCTTCACGTCCTTTCCGGCACACCAAACCACAAAGGGCCGCAGCCGGTTCCATTTATTTTTCTTCGTATCCAAATCCTGGCAAATGGTTTCAATCTCGTCGATTTTATCCAGCAGTTCGTTTTTTTCATATTCGTTCCAGGCGGCGTCTTCCAAAATCAATTTCCGCACTTCCAAAAACGAATAATCGTACCGCCTTCCTTCCACCCCGTCGGATAAATAAAAGCGAGTCAAACCGTCGGGGCGATACCCTTCCTTTTGGATGATGGAAAGCCGCTCCACAATCAAGCCAATGTTTTTCCCCAAAGCAAAGGCCGTAGCTGCCTGGTTTTCGTAGGTGGAGATGACTTCCATGCCCTCGTCAAAGCCTTCGATTGCTTCGCCATAGCGCAGCAGCATTTCGTTAAACAGCGATTCCATTTTTTCCACATCAAAGGCGTCGTTTTTGAGCGCCTGCTTACAACGGATCAAATCCGTGCTCAAACAATCTTGCCACCTTTTTTCTTCTGCCATCTCTCCTGCACCTCCCCAAGGCTTCTTTTCTCCCATCGTACCACAAAATCCGTCAAAAGGCAAACGGCGCGCCGTTGCAGGTGCCGCTTTTGTCTGTTATAATAAACGAAAACGAGCCACCCAAAGGAGGGAAGCATCATGGAATACGACATTCCCTTGGATTTATATAAAATTTTTTGCACCGTCGTACGCACCGGCAACATGTCGGCGGCGGCCAAGGAGCTGTTCATCTCCCAGCCGGCCGTCAGCATGAGCATCCATCAGTTGGAGGACAAAATGGGCGCCCCCCTTTTGATCCGCACCACCAAAGGCGTGCGCACCACGCCGGAAGGGGCCGTGTTATATGAATATTTGGAGCAGGCCCTCACCCTCATCCACACGGCCGAAAACAAATATCTGGAAATGGTCCAGTTAAAAGCCGGGGAAATCAAAATCGGGGCCAGCGACACCGTCATTGCCAATGTCCTCATGCCCTATCTGGAACAGTACAACCTGGCCCATCCCCAAATTGCCATCAAAGTGACCAACAAAACCACCTATGAATCCCTGCGGCTCTTAAAAAGCGGCGTGGTGGACCTTTGTTTCATCAATTTGCCCATTGAAGAAGATAAGGACCTGGAAGTGATTCCCATTTTGGAAATCCACGACTGTCTGGTGGGCGGCACCAAGTTTCAGCATCTAAGCGAAGCCGGCCTTGCCTTTTCTGATATTGTCAACTACCCCCTGCTTTTGCTGGAGGAATTGAGTAACTCCCGGCGGTATCAAAACGCCTTTGCCCAAACCCAAGGGGTGGTACTGGAACCCATTTTGGAGCTGGGCAGCAGCGACCTGTTGATGTCCTTTGCCAAAATCAATCTGGGGCTCACCTTTGCCACCCGGGAATTTTCCGGTATGCTCCTGGACGGGGAGCAGCTGTTTGAAATCCCGCTGCACCCACCGCTACCCAAGCGGCACATTGGCATTGTCCGTCTGAAAAACGTGGCCTTAAGCCATGCCGCCAAAAGCTTTGCCGATTTATTTTTAGAAGAATAGTTTGTGCAAGATACGAAAAAAAGCCGCTTTTCGTCTGAAAAAACGGCTTTTTCCCTTCGTTTTACCATGAAAAAGCCTTGTTCCAACAGAACAAGGCTTTTTTTGTGGTTCTTATTCTTCTTCGTCTTCTTCCTCTTCGCCCCACAGTTCGTAGAACGCGTCGGTCACTTTTTCAAACAGGGCGTCGTCTTCGATGAGGCCCAGTTCCACTTCGCCATCTTCGTTTTCTTTATATTCATAAATCAAAACCGTTTCATCTTCCAATGGCAAAAGGGCGATATAGTCTTTGCTGTCCACATCAAATACGCCAATGATGCCGCATTCCAGTTCCGTATCGTCATCCAGCGTCAAGGTCATGGTTTCCATTTCTTCCATTTCACAGCCGCAATCACAGTCATGGGTGTGTTTTTCTTCGCTCATGTTTCATTCCTCCTTTAGGGGTCCTGCGGTTTTTTGGTGCTATGGATATACTACACCATAGTTTGTTCCGTTACAATGGCTTTTTTGCACTTCTTGGTAATTTTTTTTGTTTTGGGGCAGATTTTGGGGCGTGGGTGGGCAATTTTTTCGTTTTTTTCGGCTCGGCCAGTTTCCCAAAGGCCATTTCTCGCTCCAAGATGGAAATGCCCAACTGTTTTTCGCATTTGCGCAGCCATTTTTTCTCAAACGGCGTTGCCAAAGAAAGGACGGTCCCCTCTTTGCCGTTTCGCCCCGTCCGTCCGGCCCGGTGCTGATAGTTCACCGGCTGTTCTGGAATATCCAAATTGATGACCAAGTCCACATCGGCAAAGTCCAGCCCCCGGGCCCCCAGGTCTGTGGCCACCAAAAACGTAATCCGTCCCTCCCGAAAGGCATCCATGGCTGCCTGGCGGCGCCGTTTTTGGGCCAGGCCATAAAGCCCGTCGGCTTTCAGGTGGTGATAGCGCAATTTTTCCACCGTCACATCGATCATCACCGGGTTATTGATGAACACCATCACTCTCTGCGGTTTCAAAGCCGCATAGAGCTTGCGGATTTGTACAAATTTATCCCGGCTTTCTGTCAAAATGGCATAATGGTGTAACGAGCGCGGTAACAGTGCTGCTTCTTTTTGCAAAAACGTCGTTTCTTTTTGCAGCGCATGGGCCTGCTCCATAGTCGTTTCGTCGAAGGAGGCAGAAAACAGCTGCACATGGCGGTTAGAAGCCAGGGTGGTTTTCACCACGGCCTGCACCGAAGCCAGATTGGTTTCATCCAGCAGTCGGTCCGCTTCATCCAGTACAATCTGGGTTACCGTATGGGCCTGGATTTTTCGTTTTTGAATCCATTCCAAAATTCGCCCCGCCGAACCAATGACCAACTGCGGCTTTTCTTTCAATTTTTCCGCCTGGCGCTGCAAATTGGCCCCGCCGATGATGAGGGCACTTTTGATGGTGCCTTCTGTCTCCAACGCCTGGGCTTGGCGGTGCACCTGCACGGCCAATTCATGGGTGGGGGTAAGCACCAGGGCCTGGGTGGTGCGTTTTTGGACATCCAGTGATTGAAACAGCGGCAACAGATAGGCCAATGTTTTGCCGGAGCCGGTTTCGCTTTGGGCGCAGACTTCTCTTCCCTCCAAGATGGCGGGAATTGCCGCCTGTTGGATGGCTGTGGGCTCTGTAAAACCCTGTTTGGTTAAACGCGCTGCAAGCCCTTCCGAAAGGCCCAGCGCAGCAAATGTATTCATAGGCAAACCTCTTTCTCTCCTTTTTCCTCACTGGTTTCATTATAGCCGTTTGGCAGGCGCTTTGTAAAGAGCTGTTCGGTTTTGGGAATACGGTTCTTGCTTTTTTTCCAGTACAAGGGTATAATAAAAGGGAAGGCATATTGAGATATTCCTATTTTCTTAAAGGGGGATTTTATCCAATGAAATTAGTAGAACTGAAAGAACGCATCCAAAACATCATCATCGATATTGACGGGGCCGTTGCTGTTTTGACCATGAACCGTCCCAAAGCATTGAACGCATTAAACGGCGATACCTTGGGCGAAATTGTAACCATCATGGACTGCATCGCACAAGACGACTCCATCCAGGGTGTCATCATCACCGCCGAAGGCAAAGGCTTCATTGCCGGCGCCGACATTTCCGAATTTGCACCACTGGATACCATGGGTGGCAGACTCCGTGCAGAACTGGGTCAAAAAGCTTGCACCGCCATTGAAAAATTGGAAAAACCTGTCATTGCAGCTGTCAACGGCTATGCCTTGGGCGGCGGCAACGAAGTGGCCATGGCCTGCGATATCCGGATCGCTTCCACCAAAGCCGTATTTGGCCAGCCAGAAGTAAACCTGGGCATCATGCCTTGCTTTGGCGGCACCCAGCGCCTGACCAGACTGGTAGGTTATGGCATTGCCAAAGAATTGATCTTCACCGCAAGACAGGTAAAAGCAGACGAAGCCCTTTCCATCGGCTTGGTGAACAAAGTCGTAGAACCAGAAGAATTGCTGCCTGCTGCAAAAGAAATGATGGCTACCATCCTTTCCAAAGCACCAAAGGCCATTGCCATGTGCAAAGTTGCCATCAACAGAGGCAAAGAAATGGATTTGGATGATGCACTGGAACTGGAACGGGATGTCACCGGTCTGTTATTCTCCACTGCCGATGCCAAAGAAGGCATTGCCGCTTTCATGGAAAAAAGACCAGCCGTTTTCACCGGTAAATAAATCAAAACTACAAAAAAAGCGTTTTGGTGAACAACCAAAACGCTTTTTCTTTTTCTAAAAATGCCATTATTCATACCGCAGTGCTTCAATGGGGTCGGCCTTGGCCGCTTTGGCCGCCGGATAAAGCCCAAAGAAAATCCCCACCATGGCCGAAAACGCCACCGCCAGGATAACCACTTGGGGCTTCACCACCACCGCCATATCCACAAACATGCCGCCAATGGCCACCACCCCGATACCAAGGGCCGTACCCACGGCACCGCCGGCGGCGGAAATGATGGCGCTTTCAATCAAAAACTGGCTTAAAATATCCTGGGTGCGGGCGCCCAGCGCCTTTCGAATCCCGATTTCCCGGGTGCGCTCCGTCACCGACACCAGCATGATGTTCATAATCCCAATACCGCCTACCACCAGCGAAATGGCCGCAATGGCGCCCACCACCGCCGACAGTCCGCTCATCATGCTGTCGATGGTGCCCATTTCCTGTTGGGCAGAATAGAACATCACTTGACTGATGTCTTTGTTTTTGATCTTTGCCACATACCGGGCCACTTGATTGCCCACTTCGTTGACATCATAGGCAGGGTTGACGCAAAAATATAACGTCCATGCCGAACTGCCTTTGGGGAAGATCAGCGTTTCTGGCACATAGGCCGTAAAGCGGTTATTATTGCTGCCGCTTAACAGCTTCATCAAGGCCGAATCTTGATTCCGATAAACCCCGGTGACGGTCAATTCCTTCGTTTCCGATCCAATCACCGTCCGGATGCTTCGCCCCACCACATCCACCGAACCAAACAGCTCCATGGCGTCCTTTTCTTCCAAAATCACAAAGGGACGGGCGTTTTCCACATCCAGATTGCTGAATAGTTTGCCTTTGATGATATTCAGCTTTTTATATTCACTGGGGTTTTCAGAAAGCCCCATCAAATTGCCTTCTTTCACCACGCGGCCGTTTTTCATGGTGGCTTTGCTGGACGAGTTAAACCCCACATAGGTCAGCCGATCACCAAAGGCCTCCTGCACCAATTCTTTATCGTCTGCCGTAAACAGATAATCGTCGGTATAATACCCGTCGGGGCTATTGATATACAAATACCCCAGCGTAGAACCTACGTTTTCATACTCCTTGGCAATGGCGCTGCGCATGGTGTCGCCCAAAGAAACGATGGCAATGACAGAACTGATGCCAATGATCATGCCAAGCATGGTCAAAAAGGAGCGCATTTTGTTGACCCGGATGGAGGAGAGGGCCAGTTTGATATTCTCAAAAATCAGCATGTTCGCCCCTCCTTTTATCCTCAATCATTTGTCCATCTTGAAACCGGATGATTCGGTTGGTAAAGGCCGCAATATCGTCTTCGTGGGTAACCACAATGACCGTTACCCCTTCTTGGTTCAGTTGGGTAAAGAGGTTCATCACTTCCACGCTGGAAGGCGTATCGAGGTTCCCCGTTGGTTCGTCGGCCAACAAAATGGCCGGGCGGTTGGCCAAGGCACGGGCCACGGCAATCCGCTGTTTTTGCCCGCCGGAAATTTCGTTGGGCATATGATGTAACCGGTCTCCCAGCCCCACTTTTTCCAATAATTCCTTGGCCCGCTCCAGCCTCTCTTTGGCTGGTACACGGCCATAAATCATGGGCAATTCCACATTTTTCAGGGCACTGGTACGGGGAATGAGGTTAAAGGACTGAAACACAAAGCCAATTTTTTGATTGCGGATATAGGAAATTTGCTTTGGGTTTTCCTTGGCCACATCAATGCCATCGAGGACATAGCTGCCACTGGTGGGCCGGTCCAGACAGCCAAGGATATTCATCAGCGTGGACTTGCCGGAACCGCTTTTGCCCATGATGGCCACATATTCCCCCTCTTGGATGGTAAGGTTGACATCTTTGAGGGCATGGACCTGAATGGCGCCGGTGTCATAAATTTTGTTCAAGTTCTGGATTTCAATGATATTACGCATTGCCATCCTCGCCCCCTTGCAACAGATCCATGGTTGGGTTACACACCAACTGGTCACCGTCCTTTAACTGGTCGCTAATCAGTTGGATTTCCAGCACATTTTCCACGCCAAGGGTCACCGGAATATCTTCCAGAGATCCGTCGGCGTTTTGCCGCACCACGCTATAGGTGCCATCCAAATGATCCAATACCGTCTCCACCGGTGCCACCAAGGCATGTTCGGCCTCTTTGACTGCAATGACTGCCTTGGCGTTGATGCCGGCAATCAAATTTTTCGTATCGGCATCCAATGTGATTTCCACGGGGATCACGCGCTCACTGGAGCCGGATTTGGCTTCCCCGGTGGGGGAAATATTGGTGACGGTGCCATGGACCGTTTCTCCGGCCAAAATATCGGCTTCCACCGTCACGTCCTGTCCCACGGCCACTTTGGCAATGTCGTACTCGCTGACATTGACCTTCATTTTCAGCCGGTCGATATTTTCAATGACAAACATAGGCTTGCCATCCTCTGTTGGGTCATCGGCAAAGCGGCCCACTTTGGTATACATCCGGGTGATGGTGCCGTCGATGCTGCTGACGATTTGGCAATCGGCCAAGTCGGCTTTTTTGCGGGCAATTTCATTTTTTGCATTTTGGATGCTTTGGGCCGTTGTGGCTGTGGAGGAGCTGGCGGTGTTTTCCAGCTGTTGCTTTTCTTGTTCCGTCAACTGGACCTGGCCATTGACCACGGTATAGCTATCCACGTCCCGCTGGGCCTGGGCCAGCTTGGTTTCGGCTTCTTTCACCTCTTCCGCCGAGGCCCCGCCCACTTCCTGCAGCGTTTTTAACTGGGAAAGGGACCGTTCTGCCTGGCTTTTGGTTTCCAGCGCCGTTTCATATTCTTTCTGTCTCGTTTTTAACGTGTCTTCCAGCTGGGCATCCAATAACGCCACCGCCTGGTCCGTATTTTTTTCTCCTTCTTGATATTGCACCTGCAAAAGTTTCAAATTGTCCTGCAAGGCCGCAATTTCCCGTTCAATCTGGCTGGTATCCAGCTTTGCAATCAGCTGCCCCTTGGTCACTTGATCGCCTTCTTTGACATACAGTTCCTGTACTTCATAATGCAATCGGCTGGCCACATCCACGCTGTCTGTCCCCTCCAAAGGAGCGCTTAAAGACAGCGTTTCCGTCAAGTCCTTGACGGTGATGGGGCTGGTGGTGACCGCCGGAGCCATGGTTTTGACTTGTGCGCTCTGTTTCATTTTGTATCCGCCAAACGCCGCCAAGAGCACCACTGCCGCCAAAACAAACCCTTTCTTCTTTGTCATTTTCATATCAATCGCTCTTCCCTTCCTCATGTACTATTGTTTCGCTACCTTCATTGTAATATGGATTTCTTAAAAAAAACCGACATTGGTCTTACCATATTTTTAATGTTTTTCATAAAAATACCCTCAAAGAACATTCTTTGAGAGTATTTGTTGATTTGTGATAAATCAATACCTCTGATTGACGTAGGCATCAATCAAAGAAACGCGGCTGCCTTGCGAAAAAACGCCTTCCTCCTCCAGCCGCTGGCGTAGGCGGTCGTTGGTGGAATGCAAAATCATATCATACATCGCGGCGCTATGACAAACAATCTCAAACAGTTTGCCTTTGAGCGCCCGGCTTTTCACCTTCACAAAATAAGCCTCCACATCGCGATAATCCAGTAGCTCCAGGGCTTTTTGGGTGGCCTGGTCTTTTTTGCGGTAATAGTAATCGCTTTGGGATTGATACTGCCGTTTGAGGGGCAGTTCCATTTCCTCGTGGATACTGATGCTGCGGTTTTCTTTGGCCAGGGCATTATAATACTGATAGTTGAACAAGCACTTTTCCACCGAATCCAATATGGTAAAGGGGCCAAAGTCGTTGCCGATGACGGCGTCATAATTGGCCTGCAAATACTCCCGTTTGGTCATATCGCCTTTGAGGTATTGGTCGATGAGGGCCTGTCGATAGCGAAAATATTTTTGCAGCTGGTTCATGGCCGCCAATCCTTCTGCCAATCATAGACAATGGAGGTTTTGATTTCTTTTGCCTTGGCCTCTCCTTCCAATTTCAAAAGCAGCGTCAAGGCAAAGGGAATGGCCGTGCCGATACCACGGGATGTGACGATATTGTCTGCCACGCAGACCGGCTCTTCCCGCTTGTCTGCCCCCAACAGCCCTTCTTCCATACCGGGATAACAGCAGGCGGGTTTACCTTCCAATAACCCCAAGGCCCCCAGCACCGTTGGCGCCGCACAGATGGCAGCGACAATCTTTCCTTTGGCTGCGGCCTCTTTCAGCGCTGCCGTAAGGCCCTTATGTTCTCCCAAATAGCGGCTTCCCGGCATACCACCCGGCAAAATCAGTGCATCATAAGCGGCCAAATCCGCCTCGTCCCATGTTTTGTCACAACGCACGCCAATGTCCGTGCGTCCCGTCACAAGCAAATTGCTGCCAATGGCAATCATATCCGTCTGTACATCGCCCCGGCGCAGGATATCCACCACCGTCAGCGCTTCCACTTCTTCAAATCCTTCTACAAAAAATACGGCTGCCCGTTTCATATTGCATCACCTCTTGTTTTTTTCCTGTTCTTATTATAGCCGCTTTGGGCCAAAAAAACAATCCACGCCTTGCCCAACGAGGTCCTTTCTGGTAAGCTGGACAAAGGAGGTGACCTGTATGGAAATTGAACGCAAATTTCTGCCGTCTGCTTTGCCGCCGGAGGTGCTCTCTTCCCCCTCCAAACGGCTGAGCCAATGTTATATCTCCACTTCTCCCACCATCCGCATCCGCCAAAGCGACGAGGATTATATCCTCACCGTCAAAGGAAAGGGGCTTTTGGCCAGGGAGGAATGGGAACTGCCTTTAACCAAAGAAGAATATCTTCATCTTCTGCCAAAGGCGGAAACGGCGGCGGTGGAAAAGAGACGGTATTTTTACCCTTTGCCTGACGGTTTGACGGCAGAGGTGGACGTATACGAAGGCGTTTTGGCGGGGCTTATGACAGTGGAGGTGGAATTTTCTTCTTCGGAAGAAGCCCAGCGCTTCTTGCCCCCGGCCTGGTTTGGCCCCGACATCACATCCGATGTCCGTTATACCAACAGTGCCTTGGCCAAAGCCGGCCAAGTACCAAAATGACAAACAAATTGCGACGAAAAAGCAGCCCGAAAGAAGCTTTTCTTTTTGTGGCTGTCTTTTTTTCGTACCACAAGATGTAGAAATTGTGAAAGGTTTGCAAAAGCTTGTAAAAATTTGGAAGAAATTTTAGACTATCTGGGTATTGTGCAAACGAAAAGTTCCCGATATAATATGTTTTAAGGAAATATTTTCCAGTTTTAGATAGAATTGTAATTTATTTCCATGGAATATATGATAGGAGGAATTATTTTGAACCAAACGAAGACAAAAATACTGATTGCAGATGATAACAAAGATTTTTGTGATATGCTGCTGCACCGGCTCAGCCAGGAAGCAGATATGGAGGTGGTGGCCACGGCCGCAGACGGCACGGAAGCCTACCAAAAAATCCGTCAACTGCTGCCGGATATTGCCTTAATCGACAGCTTCATGCCACGGCTGGACGGATTGGGACTGTTGGAAAAGCTCAATGCAGAACCGCCTGCCAAGCGTCCGGTGTTCATTTTGCTTTCCTCCTTGTGTCACGAAAAAATCTCCCAGCGTGCCTTTGAAATGGGCGCCGATTACTATATGGTCAAACCCTTTGACATGAATTCTCTCATCAGCCGCATTCGCCAATTTCAATCTGCCCCACTTTCCAGACCCATTGCCGCCGCATCCACTTCTGTTATGATGGAGCGCCCTTTGGCGCCAGAACAAAGTGCTTACCAGCTGGAAGCAAAGGTGACGGCCATTTTGCACGACATCGGTGTGCCAGCCCATATCCGTGGATACCATTACATGCGAGAAGCCATCATCATGGCTGTCAATGACATGGACGTGCTCAACTACATCACCAAGGAACTGTACCCTTCCATTGCCAAAAAATGTAATACCACCCCATCCCGTGTAGAACGAGCCATCCGCCATGCCATTGAAGTGGCCTGGAACCGGGGCAAAGTGGACGTCATCGACCAGCTGTTTGGCTACACCGTCAGCAAAAACAAAGGCAAACCCACCAATAGTGAATTTATTGCCCTCATTGCCGATAAACTACGCCTGGAGCAGAAAGTAGGATAATAGATCGATTGAGCGCAACTCTGATCCAAAAAATAGGATTCAAGCAACTGTATCAAAAATGTTCCCCAGTCTTTTTTACCATAAAAAACTTCCTGATTTATGTTTGTCTGAAACATCATAGATCAGGAAGTTTTTTTATCATCAGTTTTTGAATCCTATTTTATTTGTACGAAAAACTCATGCTTCTTTGCATTCATACCATAGTTCCGTCTTTTTTCTTCCACCCCAAAATATCATACTGCTTTTCCTACTGTATGGACTGTATTTTGTGCTTTTGCTTCTCTGCTTTCTGCCATTTCATAACAAATCAAAAAACAAGATCCCATCATAATCAAGATCAGCGCCAATAAAAACCAAGCAATGACATAATGGGCATTAATGATAAAATTATAAGCATCTCCGCCGACATAGGCATTGATCACCGTTTCCCAACTGTATTCCCCGTTTTTATAAACATACATCTTGAAAAAGCCCATCGCCAAAGGCACGATGGAACCATAATAACATCCTTTGGCCCTTTTGGCATACCAGCCAGATGTCATTTTTTCCTTTGCTTTGTCTAATTTCGTTTCTCTATCGGAATGCGGGGCCCGCTTATTTTCTTGCTCTTTTTCCTGTCCCTGCGTTTCACAAAAAACGTCCTCTGTTTGAAGTTTTTCTATTTCCTGATTTCTCTGGTCATAACTTCCCATATTTCTTCTTCTCCTTTCTTATTGTTCTTCTACCCACTCAAAAAAATCCCCGGCGGCCTCATATTCCAAATCCGACATATCCTCAAAATTTCCTGTTTCAAGCCGCTCCCCAAAGCTTTTTTGCGCCTTTTCATAATCGCTTTCTCCACCAAACAAAGATAGTAAAAGTAACACAAACACCACCGCCATAATCATGTATTTCTTTTCCATAAAAAATCCCTCCTTATTTTTCACATTATACCACGCAAGAATACTTTTGTATACTATTGTAGTATACAAAAACTACACAATTTTGTCTATAATAATACAAGGTGATTCTATGGAAAATGATAAATTTATTGTAAAATCAAAAAAAGTCTATGGCGAAACCAGCGTCGTTTCTGCACGTCTACCCCTAGCTGTCATTAAAAAACTGGACCAAGTATCCACACGAACAGGAAGAACGAGAAACGAGCTCATTTTGATGTGCATTGAATATGCATTAGACCGATTGGAAATTGAAGAATAATATTAAAATATTTAAAAACCGCCTTTAGAGGGCGGTTTTTTCTTTTTTCTTAAGATTCTTGATCCTTGCAACAAAACTCTTTTTCCTGTCATCTATCAGAGTACAAATCAATTTATAGTAGATACTCTTTTTGTATGGTAGTAAAAAAAGAGAGGTGATTTTGTTGCTTTATTTCGGCAGCAAACTGCGGGCCTTGCGCCAAGAAAAAGAATTGACCCAACAACAACTGGCAGACCGTCTGGGCGTAACCAAAGCCACCATTTCTGCCTATGAAACCAACGCAAAATATCCGTCTGTGGAAGTGCTTATTGCACTGGCCACCTTTTTCGACGTTTCTGCCGACTATCTTTTGGGGCTATCGGAACAACGGCCAGCGGAGCATGTCCACCTGACTGATGAACAAAATCAGCTGATCCACGACCTGATTCGGCAATTTTTATACCTAAACCAAAAAAATCGTCCCAAACGGAAATAATCCTGCCTTTTTGCCAGAAACAAAAAAGAGGCTTTGCCGCCTCTTTTTTACTTCTCTTTTCGATTGGATACAAAATAGTCAATCAAATGATAAATCAGCCGAATTTCTTCTTCTCCAAACTCGCTTAAATTCAGCTGTTTTTCATTGGAAATCCCCAGAAGATAATCACTGGAAACATGAAACAACCCGGCCAGTTCTACCACATACTGGGTGGTGGGAGCAGAAATTCCCATCTCCCAGGCATTGACACTGGAACGGGTCACATTGAGCCGTCTGGCCAGTTCTGCCTGTGACAGCCCGCTTTGCAGACGCAACTCTTTGATTCGGTCTGGCAACATGCAATCCCTCCCTCCTGTTTGTAGTTTACTCGAAACAAGAGAGATTATTCATTATCAATATATGTATAGTTTCATTGACATTCCAGTTCTTTTCGCCTATACTGAAAAAAAGGAGGGAAATTGATATGTATTGTCCACAATGTCATCAAAAAATCGAACCGTTTTCCACCATCTGTCCCCATTGTGGGCATAAATCCATCATACAAGTCCAAGAAGACCGGGAGGAACAGGAAGAACAACCCATGACGCCGCTACCCGCCAAAAGTAACCCCTTTTGTCAGGCCTGTCAAAAAATGTTGTTGGCCGCAGGCGCATTACTATTGCTGTTTTTCTTCTGTTTTTTTCTGCTGACCCATCGGTGATGAACCAAGGCTTTTTCTCATTTTCCAACCAAAAAAGTTCCTGTTGTACGGATTTTTCCGTAGCGGCAGGAACTTTTTTTCTCATGCTTGGGCGTCTGTTTTCTTTTGTACCACCGCTTCACCGCGGTGCCCATCGCGGATGCGAATGGCTTCTTCCACCGGGGAGATAAAAATTTTTCCATCCCCCGCCGTGCCCGTGGAAGCCACCTTCAAAATTTGGTCCACCACCTGCTCCACCATATCATCCGCCACCACCACTTCCAGCTTTACCTTTGGCATCAAAGAAATCTCATATCCCTTGCCGCGGTAAATCTGCGTGTATGCTTTTCGGCTGCCGGCCCCCATGACATTGGTAAACATCATGCCGGTGACACCCAAATCCATCAGGGTCGTCCGCAACAGACGAGCCGTGTCGTTTTTGACCACCACTTCCAGTTTTTTCATCGTCGCTCCTCCCCTTGGTCTTTCTCCTGTAAAATCCATCTGGCCATTTCCACCAGTTTCCAGCCCCGGTTCATGCTGTTGCGCTGGATATAGCGGTGGGCCGCCTCTTCCGAAATATGATGATGGTTCATCAAAAACAGCTTGGCTTTTTCAATGAGCACCCGTTCTTCTTGGGGACGCACCAAAACAGGGTTGGACGAGGGGCCGTCCTTTTCTTGCTGTAGGCGCAAAATGGTTTTGACGGTGCGAATGAAATCGATTTTTTGGATGGGCAGCACCAGGGAAAACAGCTCCTCCGTATCCACCAAAGCCGCCTGGTTGCGGCTTAGGAGCAACAAAAAGCCAAACTGCGGCGGCAGCATCTCCTGCACTTGGGAATAGAGCATGCTGCCCACCTTATAGCCGCAGATCACAATGCCGCCGGCATAAGCATTGGCCAGACGCAACACCTCTTCGCCCGATGTGCAAATTTCCACATCCAAAAAGCCGTTGGTCACCACAATTTCTTTGATAACGGCGCCTTTGCTGCGGTCGCTCAAGCCTATGATCACATGTTCCATGCTGCATCAACCCCAAACCGCTTTGTTAATATGCGCCAAAATATTGCTGCCGTTCCCAATCGGTCACAGAAGTTTGATATTGATCCCATTCCCGTTTTTTGGCTTCCAAATATTTTTCGCACAAAGCTTCGCCCAGGGTCTGCCGAATCAAGGTGTCTTTGGCAAAGGCCTCCATGGCTTCGCCCAAATCCCGGGGCAGGGCCCGCAAGTCCGGCGCCAAACCAGATTGGGCTTTCAAGGCCGCTTCTGCCATTTCCGGCACATCCAGCTTCTGTTCGATGCCCCAAAGCCCTGCCATCAAAATGGCCGCAAAGCTCAAATAGGGGTTACAGGTGGGGTCTGGGCTACGCAGTTCAATGTGCTTGTTGTCGGCCTTACAGTTGGGAATGCGAATGAGGGGACTGCGGTTGGTGATACCCCAACTGATGGCCTGGGGCGCTTCATAACCACTTCTCAGCCGTTTATAGGAATTGACGGTGGGATTGGTCAAAAGAGTCAAGCCTTCCATATGGGCCAACACACCGGCCATAAATTGATAGGCCAATTGGCTTAACCCCAGACCTCTTGGGTCTTGGGCATCGCAAAACACGTTGTTCCCGTCTTTTTCTAAGGACAAATTGATGTGCATACCAGAACCATTGGTGCCGTTTAACGGCTTTGGCATGAAGGTGGCAAAGAGGCCATTGCGCTGGGCCACGGTTTTGACCACCAGTTTCAATGTCATGATGCTATCGGCCGCCTGCAAGGCGTCTTGATAGCGAAAATCCACTTCGTTTTGCCCCGGGGCTTTTTCGTGGTGGCTGTTTTCCATCTCAAAGCCCATGTCTTCCAAGGTCAGGCAAATTTCCCGCCGGGTGTTTTCTCCCATATCCCGGGGGCTTAAATCAAAATAGGTGGCTTGGTCATGGGGCACCAGGGTGGGTTTTCCGCTGTCGTCTGTTTGGAAGAGGAAAAACTCGCATTCCGGCCCCACTTGTAATTGATACCCCATCTCCTTGGCCTTTGCCACTGCCCGTTGCAATACATAGCGGGGAGAGGCCGTAAAGGGTTTGCCGTCGGCCGTGTACAAATCACATAAAAACCGGGCCACTTTCCCATGCTGTGGCCGCCAAGGAAAAATCACAAAAGTATCCAAGTCCGGCTTTAAATACATGTCGTTTTCTTCCATGTGCAAAAAGCCTTCCACCGAGGCCCCGTCCACCATACATTCGTTGTTCAACGCCTTTTCCAACTGGCTGACGGTGATGGCCACGTTTTTTAATGTGCCAAACAAGTCTGTAAATTGCAGACGGATGAATTTGACGTCGTGGTCTACCACCAAATCAATGATATCGTCTCTGGTATATCCCATGGGTAAATCGCCCCTTTCTTTTTCTGCCAAAATGGGAAAAAGGGCGTCCGCAAACTATTTTTGAGGACGCCCTTGTCTTTTCTGTGAGAGATTATACTCTTCTTTCGCCGGCCTTGTCAAGGGGGCGGCAGGAGTTTTTCTCGCTTTTGTTTTTTCCTTTTTTTAGTCCATCAATCTGGCTTTCCGGTTTTGTTCCTTTCTTGCTTTCCGGTCCCGATGCTTTTTTTGGATGCTGCGTTTGCGGAATTCATCCACCAACAAATACAGCACCGGAATAAAGATCAGCGTAATCAATGTCGAAAGGGAAAGACCAAAGATGATAACCAATGCCATCGGCTGTTGCATTTCGGTCCCTTCTGTCAAAGCCAAAGCCAAAGGCACCATACCAAGCACCGTCGTTAACGTCGTCATCAAGATGGGGCGCAGACGGTCTGGGCCGGCCGAGTAAACGGCTTCATAAGGCGTCATGCCGGCTTCCACGTTTTGGTTTGTCTTATCCACCAGCACAATGGCGTTATTGACAACCATACCAACCAGCATGATAAAGCCCATAAACGATACAGTGGTGATGGATTTACCTGCAATGAAGAGCCCCAAAATACCGCCTGTCAAAGCGATTGGCATGGAGAACATCACGATAAACGGATAGATGAACGATTCAAACTGGCTGGCCATAATCATATAAACCAACAGTACAGCCACCAACAGCACCAGCAACAACTGGCTGAAGGATTCGTTCATGCTTTCCAAGGTCCCTGTAAAGCTATAGGTATAGCCATCTGGGAAGGCATAGTTTTGCAATACGGCATTGACATCCTTTTGCACCGAGTTCATATCCCGGCCATAGATGCTGGCCGTCAGGTCAATGTACCGGTGGCCCGATTCTCTGGAGATGGCCACAGACGATTCTCCCACGTTCACTTGGGCCACTTCCGTCAAAGGAATGACGGCGCCGGTGGCGGTGGAGATGGTCATGTTTTGCAAATCGTTCAAATAGCTATCGCTGCTGCCTTTTTGGCGTACCACCACGTCAATTTCCGTTCCATCGGTGGAAAATTGGGTGGCGGTGCTACCGGTGATGGCGGTGGAGATGGCAGAACCAATTTGGGTTGCCGTCAGACCATACATGGAAGCACGGGCCCGGTCGATGGTGATGCTGACTTCCGGCACCGTATGCCCGGCAGAGCTTTCCACGTCGGTGACACCGTTTACCTGGCTAAGCAGTACCGTCAATTCGTCGGAAATACGGCGCAGTTCGTCATTTCCATCGCCGTTTAAGCGAACGGTCACACCGGTGCTGCCATAGCTACCCATGGCAGAGGAGCTGGCGCTGACGGTGATGTCACAGCCGGCAATGTCGGACAATTCCTGGGACATCTGGTTGGCCATGTCTTCAGAAGAAAGGCTTCGTTCCTGTTTGCCCACCAGTTCCAGGTAAATGGTTGCCGTATTGGTGGAGGAGGACACCAGGCTGACGCCTCCGCCACCTACCATGGCATAATACATATCAATTTCGTCCCGGTCGCCTACGCGAGAGAGAATTTCATCCACCACTTCGGTGGTTTTTTCCAATTCCGTGCCGTTTGGCAATTCCACAGAAATGCTCACGGCGCCTTCATCCATCTCTGGCATGAAGTCAAAGCCCATAATTGGCAAAAGCCCAAGGGTTGCAACGAAAATCACCAGCACCAGTGCAACCACTCGTTTTTTATGTACCAAACTCCAGCCCAGTACCCTGCAATACAAGTTATCCAGTTTATCCAGCCACCGGCCAATGGCATCCAAAAACCGTTGCAGTGGGCCTTTTTTCACTTCGGTGTTTTCCAAGTTCGCAAAAAACTTTTGCGGATTTAACAGCTTGCTGCAGGCCATAGGCACAAAGGTCAACGATACCACCAAAGAGGCCAACAGCGAAAAACAGATGGTCAAGGACAAGTCGTGCATCATATCCCCCACCGTACCGCTGACAAAAATCATAGGCAAAAATACACCAACGGTGGTCAAGGTGGATGCCGTAACGGCCATGGCCACTTCCGAGGCCCCGCGGGCCGCAGCCCCCTTCACATCGTCTGGCGTCTTTTTGGCATGGGAGAATACGTTTTCCAGCACAACGATGGAGTTATCCACCAACATACCAATCCCAATGGCAATCCCGCCCATACTGATCATGTTCATGGTCATATCACAAGCCCACATCAGCGCGAAAGTGGCCAAAATAGACGATGGGATGGAAACACCAATGATAAAGGACATTCTTGGCGAACGAAGGAAGACGAAAATGACGATCACGGCCAGCACAGCCGCCTGTAATGCCGTGGAGATGATGTTGCTGACAGAGTCTTTGATATAATCCGACGTACTGGTCAGCATATCAAACTGCACCTGGGGATATTGCTTGGTCAGACGATTCATAACGCTTACCACATCATCGCTGACTTCCACCGTATTGGCATCCGATTGCTTTTGAATCATCAGCATCAATGCTTCTTCCCCGTTGATGATGGCATAACTGGTTTTTTCCTGGTCTACCAAATTGACATCGGCCACATCGCTTAAATGGATCACGGCCCCGGTGGATGTGGTCAAAGGCAGGGCGGCAATTTCTTCTACGGTTTTAAATTTCCCTTCCGTTTTGGTCTGGATGGTCAAAGAACCCTGTTGAATGGAACCGGTGGGGTAGTTGATATTTTCTGCCGCCAGCATCTGGGAAATTTGGGCGGCCGTGAGGCCATAGCCCTTCATTTTTTCTGGAATCAAGGCCACTTCCACTTCTTCCGAATCGCCGCCGATGACAGAAACGGAAGCCGTACCTTCAATTTTTTCAAATTCTGGCACCAAATCGTCTTCCACCAGCGTGTTCAGTTCCTGCATATCTAGCGTATCACTGCCCACGCCAACCATCATGGCCGACATCATATTGACGTCGATTTTCATCACCATGGGGTCGTTGGCCCCGTCGGGCAGCGTCCCTTTGACCATGTCAATTTTTTCCCGCATGTCAAGGGCCGCCATATCCACATCGGTGCCGTCTACAAACTGCACCACAATCATGGAAGAGTTGGCAGAGGAGGTGGATGTGATGCTATCCACATTGGATACCGTCCCCAAAGTCTCTTCCAATGGTTCTGTAATCAAAGATTCAATTTCTTCCGGCCCGGCCCCCACATAGGTGGTGGAAACAATGGCCACCGGAATGGAGATGGAAGGCATCAAGTCCAACTTCATCCCCATCATGGCTAACAGCCCGGCCCCAATGACAATCAACAAACACATGACCGTCGTTACCGGCCGTTTAATGGAAGCTTTTGAGAACATGGCTTATTCCCCCTTTGCTTCACCGGCCGCATCGGTCTGGTCCGATTCCTCAGTGGGCGCCGTCGGGGTGGTTGTTAATTGCACGCCGTCTTGTTTGACCACGCGCACATCTTCTTGGTCTTCCACATAAGTCTGTCCGGAGACAATCACCTGTTCTCCTTCTGTCAAACCGGTTAATACTTGTACCTGGGTACCGCTATCAATGCCCAGTGTGACATTTTTCTTCACGGCTTTGCCGTCTTCTACCACAAAGACATATTCTTCGCCGTTTTTACTGATAACGGCGTCTCGTTCCAATACAATGGCGTCTTCGCCTTGTTCTTTGCTCAAATGCACTTCGGCAAACATCCCCGTTTTGATGTCCCCTGCGGCATTATCCAGGGAAATTTCCACATCATACATCCCCATGGCATTGGCCGAAGGAGAAATGAGGGTGATACTTCCCGTTACGTCACTGACTTCCGATGCATTGATTTTCACATCCACCAGCATCCCCAAAGAGATGCGGTTGACCGTTTCTTCCGATACCCCAACGGCCACTTTCATCACCGAGGTATCTTCCACCACAATGGGGGTGGAGGAACTGGAAAGCAGGGTGCCTGCGGTAACGTTTTTCTCCGTCACAACGCCACTGATGGGGCTTGTGACATGGGCATCTTTCAAGGATTTTTGGGCCGAAGCCATCTGGGCCTGCAAGGCATTGGCATTGGCCTGGGCTGCTTCCACAGAGGCCTGGGCTTTGGTTCTGTTTTCTTCCAACAAATCGCCGCTGGTTAAGTCATAGCTGGTTTTGGCCTGCTGATAAGCGTTTTCCGCATTTTGATAGGCATCTTCTGCGGCATCCATATCCGTCTGGGACACAAAGCCTTGTTCATAGAGCACTTTCGTATTTTCATAGCTGGTTTTGGCTTGGTCTCTGGCCATTTCCGCCGAGGCCAGCGCCGTTTCCAACTGCTGTAACTGCATTTGGGTCTGGGCGCCGTCTACGCTTTCCAAACTGGTTTGAGCCACTTTCACATTGGCCAACGCCGCTTCATAGGAAGCCTGTAATTGTCCCAAGCTGTTTTGGATGCTTTCCGTATCCATCTGAAACAGAGGGTCGCCTGCCTCCACCCGGTCGCCCACTTCTACATACACTTCATCGACAATGCCGCTTACCAAGCTATAAACCATCGCCGTCTCCTTGGGTGCCACTTTCCCGGAGTAGGTGTAAGCATTTTCAATTTCCCCTGCGGCGGCCGTTTTCGTTTCCACGGCCGTCAAACTTTCTTGCTGTGCCACTTCTTCTTTTGCGCTGCAGCCGCTCAAGGCAAGTATCATTGCCAAAGCCGCTGCGGATACTCTCCACTGCACTTTCATTCTCTTGTCCTCCTACTTTGTTTTTGCACACAGATACGCCAAGTAAAACTGCTCAATCCCCTCTTTGATGTGTTGTTTTACATCGGGTTCCATGGCTTCATAATGTAAAGCAAACAACTTCATCATTTCCTCTTCTGTCCGCCGCTGCTCCTGCTCGCCTTTGGGCGTGGCATACCAGTAAACCAGTCTGCCGTTATGGGCATCTTGCATCCGGCGCACATACCCCTTCTCCTCCAACCGAGAAAGGGTGATGAATAAGCTGCTTTTGCTGGTTGCAAGGATCTTTTCCATATTTACCAATGTGGGCTCTTCCAGCACCAACAATGTTTTTAAGATGCGTAGCTGCACTCTGGTCAACTGGTTTTCCTGTTTTCCATTCTTCCCTAAGCATTGCCCCGCACTTTGCCCAATGGCGCGCAGCACCATGTCTTGAAATTCAGACAGCTTTCTTGCCAAATCCAGTCCTTCTTCCAAGTTCTCTTTTGTCTCCATGCAAAACCTCTCTTTTCCAGCAAATTTTCTTTCCACTCCGATATGATTTTATGATAAAACGATATCGGTGTCAAGAAAGTCAAACCAAAATACGTCACCCAACGAAAAAAGTTTATGGAAATAGAGAAAAAATGAGAACAAAAACCCTGCCAAATTCTTTGGCAGGGTTTTCATTGGTTTTCTTAACTTTTGGGGGAGTCCCCATAGGAAACGGACTGCAACAATAAGCCCTTGGCCGGCAGTGTCACCCCGGCCGCCTGGCGGTTTTTTTGTTCCAAAATGGATGGCATTTCTTCTGGCAAAAGTTTCCCTTCGCCCACTTGTAATAACGTCCCTGCCATCATACGCACCATGTTGTATAAAAATCCATTGCCACAAAAAGTGAGCCGTACTTCCTCTCCTATGCGCTGGATATCGATGGAAAAAACGGTACGAACCGTGGATTTTTTCATGCGCCCGTTGGCACAAAAGGAACGAAAATCATGGGTGCCCACCAAATGGGCCGCCGCTTGTTTCATCTGCTCCAAATCCAGCTCTTCGGGGCTTTGAAACAGATAGCGCCCTTCCAGCACGTTTTTCACCCGACTGTTCCAAACGCGATAGACATACACCTTTTGACTGGCGTGGTGACGGGCATGGAACGCCTCTTCCACCGCTTGGACCTTGGTAACGCCAATGTCGCCGGGCAGATGGTCGTTGAGGTAATCCCGCAAGTCCTCTTCGTCCAGTTTTTTTGTGGTGTGGAAATTGGCCACTTGGCCCGCCGCATGGGCCCCGGCGTCGGTGCGGCCAGAGCCGATGAGGGCGATTTCTTCTTTGCAGTACTCCCCAAGCAAGGTCTCCAGACGGCCTTGGATGGTGTTTTTGGTGTTGCCTTGTTTTTGCCACCCGTCATAACGGGTACCTTCATATTGCAGATCCAATCGATAATTTGCCATAGTCTTCTCCGCTTATTTCAATTCCGATTCTTTGATGATCCCTTTGCGGTAAGCCACCAACAGCTGTTCCAAATCATTGATATTGGCCCGCAGTTCGGCGCCAATGTCGGTATTCATCACCCGGATGCGTTCTTGGGAATATTGCAAGGCCACCGTAGAAGAAAGGATGTCCTTTTCTTCGGCAATGGCTTTTTCCATGCTTTCAAAGGGTTCATGGCTGACCAGCACCAGCCCATGGGAGTTATAGATGAGGGTATAACCGGCAATGCCCGTCACCTTTTGATAGGCCTTTGCAAAGCCGCCGTCGATGACAAAGAGACGGCCGTTGGCCTTGATGGGGCTTTCCCCTTTGACCACTTTGACCGGCACATGGCCATTGATGATATGGCTTCTTTGTGGGTCCATGCCAAAGTCACGCAAAATCTCCTGGCACACTTCTTCTTGATTACGCAGGGTATAAAAAGGATTTTTCTCCTCGTGGTGGCTTTCGGGATCGTCGATGAAATACCGTTCAAAGGTGGTCATTTTCTTTTTCCCAAACACCGGAGAATCCTCGCCACACCATAAGTACCAAATCAAATCCATGGAAGCCCGCTTGCTTTCCGAATGGGCTTGGTTGAAATAACCCTCCCGCACGGCCTGGTCCACGGCGTCAAAGTATTCCTGTCCCGCAAGCTTTTCGCCCCGGAAGTTGACGGTTTTTAAAGAGCCATCGGCGTTCATGGGGATACAGCCATGGAACATCAAGTTGGAATTGAATTTTTTATACAACGACCCCTTGGTGTATAACAGCCGCACATGTTCTTGCAATTTTTCGCTGTTGAGGAACGAGGATTTGATTTTTGCCATCACTTCTTCTTCCTCTTCCGTCAGTTCATAGGGGCAGGATGGGTCCACCGTTGGGAAATTGGTGTCATTTAATGTATATTCTTTGCCATCCACCACGACGGTTCCCTTTTCCAGGTCCATATTGCCCAAAAGCAGCCGGTTTTCCATCCGAAACTCGGGGTTGCGCAGGATGATTTTGGCTTCTTCTTTCAGCTGCAAAATAAAAATGGCCTTATGCATTTTGGCAATCAGCTTGGCATCTTTATCGCTCATCAACTGCCCGGCCGAAAGCTTTGGCATGAAGTTTTCGCAAGGATCATCGCCATAGGTTTCCATGGCAAAGGTGGCCAACGGAATCAAGTTAATCCCATAATCCTCTTCGATGGTATCCAAATTGGCATATCTGGCCTGGATCCGGATGACATTACAAATGAGGGCCTGGCACCCGGCTGCCGCCCCCATCCAAGAAATGTCGTGGTTTCCCCATTGAATGTCCACCGAATGATAGGCTGCCAAGCGGTCCATGATTTTCGACGCCTTGGGCCCTCTATCATAAATATCACCAATGACATGGAGTTGGTCCACGGCCAGACGCTGAATCAAATGGGCCATGGCAATGATAAACCGGTCGGCCTGATAGAGACGGATGATGGTATCGATGATTTCATTAAAATACAGCTGTTTATTGCCTTCTTTATTTTCGTGGAGCAACTCTTCCAAAATATAGGCGTAATCCTTGGGCAAAGATTTCCGCACCTTGGAGCGGCTATATTTGGAGCCCAGCACTTTACAAATGGTCACCAGTCGGTGCAGCGTGATGCGGTACCAGTCCTCCATCTCCTCTTCCGACTCTGCCACCTGCTCCAGCTTTTGCTCCGGATAATAAATCAGCGTAGCCAAAGATTTCTTTTCGCTTTCGCGCATTTCCGAACCAAAGATGGCGCTGATTTGGTTTTTGATGACGCCGGACGCATTTTTCAGCACATGGTTAAAGGATTCATATTCCCCATGAATATCGCTGACAAAGTGTTCTGTCCCCTTGGGCAAGTTCAAAATTGCCTCTAAGTTAATGATTTCGGTGCTTGCGGAATTGATGTTAGGATATTTTTTTGCCAATAACCGTAAATACCGTAAGTCTTCCTCCTTGAAGACGTTTCTTTCCGCTGCCATTTCCAAAGGCCTCCCTTCTGCTTGTAACGCTTGCTTGTCCTATTTCTCCCTTCTTTTTTACAACAGGCCTGTTGACCGAGGCAAGTCCTCCTCCATCACCGCCACCCGATTGAAATAATACAACGTCATTACCACCGCAAAAAAGGCATCCAATGCCATATTGCACAGTCCAAAAACCACATTGGCCGTATAGGAGTACCCCAAAACACTGAATATAAGGTCTAGTAGATAGGTCCCCGTATAGCTTAACCCCATCAATAACAAGGCGGCCATGGCCGTTTTTCCAAAAAATCCGTAAGTCAATTCCATGCTGCGTTTCAAACAGCCAAAAACGCCCTTGTCCTCCAAAATGATGGCATATAAATAAAAGAATAACTTAACAATGGCATATAACCCCGGCAGAATCAGCGCAATCAACCCGGCGCCCACCGCAATTTCATAAATAATCGCCGCCGGCACCACCACCCAGGCCCGCTGCAACATGCCCAAAACGGCGGCCTGCACCGTCATGGGGGTTCCACGCAAGGCATGATTTACATAATTTGCCACTGCCAATAACAACAACGGATATAAAATGGCGCTTAAAATCATCAGCACCAGATAATTGCCCACAATCTGCACCCACTGCCCGGAAGCCAAAAACGCCTCGGCCACCGCTGGGTCCGTGGCAATGGCCGTCAAATCCAGCGCCGCCAACTGATTTCCCACCAAAAGCCCCACCAACTGTAACACCAGCTGAATAGGTAACCCAATCCATAATACCAACCGTAACACCTGCCGCCAATGGACTTGGTAAATCTCTTTGCCCATCACCAACAGTTCTATCATATTCAGCTCCCGTCGTTGTAATTCCGCCATGGAGTGCATCCAAATCCCTCCTACTGTCTGTTTTTGTCCAACGCAAAAAATTTACTACAAACTGAAAACTTCTGTATTTTTTCTCTAAAAACTTTATTGGTAGATTCATTATACTATTTTTTCCCTCAAAAAGAAAGCATAACAAAAGCAAAAACCATCATAGTATAAAAATAGATTCCACTGTGTGACAAAGAACGAAAAAAGGAGGCAACCCATGGAAATTTATACCGTCAGTGCCGGCCAAACCTTGGCCGACGTTGGGGCCAGCGCAGACTTATCGACCGCCTATTTACAGCGGACCAATCAACTGCCAAACCCCGAAAATCTGGTGCCCGGGCAAACTGTTGTCCTTTCTCCCCCAGCCATCGTCCATCAAACCATGCCCGGCGAAACCCTTTATTCCATCGCCGCCCGCTATAGCGTAACGGTGATGCAGCTTTTGCGCAACAATCCCTTTTTGACCCAGCGCATCTTGCAGGCCGGGGACTTATTGATCATCACCTTTGCCGAACAACCGCTGCGCGGCGCTGCTTCTTTGGGCTATACGTATGCCAATATCGAGCCCAACACCCTGCGGGCCATACTGCCTTATTTGACTTATCTTTCCATTTTCACCACCCGCTTATCGCCGGAGGGCACACTGATTTTTCCCGATGCCCAAAACATTACCTCCCTCAGCCGCTCCTTTGGCGTGGCTCCGTTATTACATTTTTCCTCCACCGACGAAAACGGCCAGTTTGACTCTGCCTTGGCCCACACACTTTTGACCGACGACGCCTTACAAGAATCGGTCATTGCCCAACTGACCGCCGCCGTGGAAGAACAGGGATACGCCGGGGTGGATGTGGACTTTGAATTTTTGTTGCCGGAAGACGGCGCAGCCTTTGTGACTTTTTTGGCCGCCTTACACCAGGCGCTGCAAAAAAACGGCTGGATTTTGATGGTGGATTTACTGCCCAAATGGGAAGACAATCAAACTGGCGGCGCCGCGGCCTTGGACTATGCCGCCATTGGGGAAGTGGCCGACTATGTGTTTTTGATGACCTATGAATGGGGCTATGCCGCAGGGCCGCCCATGGCCGTCGCCCCCCTGCCCCAGGTAAAAGAAGTCCTTTCCTATGCCACAAACCTCATTGATCCCCAAAAAATTTTGATGGGCTTGCCTTGGTATGGCTATCGTTGGCCCATTCCCTATGAAGCGGGGATGACGAAAGGCGTTTCTCTTTCCCTCAACGAAGCCATCAAAGACGCGGCCTTGCACGATGCCGGCATCTCCTTCGACTTGCGCTCCCAAACGCCGTATTATACCTATCGCACCGATGGCGACGCCTTTTATCAGGTGTGGTTTGACGATGCCCAAAGCATGTGGCTGAAGCTGCGGCAAGTGGCCAACGAAGGGCTTTATGGCTTTGGCATCTGGAATATCACAAGGCCATGGCCCCAAGGCTTCTTTTTGATCAACCAGACGTATGTGGTGCTGCGCACGCCGCTGCCCTCGACGCCATCCTTACGCCAATAGGCAAACCCCTTGCATCCTCCCTTTAAAAATGATAAAGTAGTAACAGGAACTGCCGTCTCTGCGGCAAAAAACGACTGCTTTTTCAACGCCGCCATAGGCGGACAGAACATTTGGAAAGGGTGACAAAACGATGGGGTTAAAAGGAAAAACAGTGTTGGTGACCGGTTCTTCCCGCGGGATTGGCAAGGCCATTGCCTTTGCTTTTGCCAAAGAAGGCGCCAACATCATCTTAAACGCTGCCACCAGTGCCGATGAACTGTTACGCACCCAAGAAGAGCTGAAAGCCCAGGGCTTTTATTCCTATTCTTACCTGGCCGATGTCTCCAACTATGAAACATGCCGGGAAATGTTTCAAACCATCAGCAATATCTATGGCAACGTGGACATTTTGGTCAATAATGCCGGCATTTCCCATATGGGGCTCTTTACAGAAACCACCCCCGACCTTTGGGAAAAAATGATTTCTGTCAACATCAAAGCCATGCTCAACTGCACCCATTTGGCTGTGCCCAAAATGGTTTCGGCCAAAGAAGGCACCATCATCAACATTTCTTCCATCTGGGGCCAGAGAGGGGCCTCCTGCGAAGCCTTGTATTCGGCCACCAAAGGCGCCGTCGATTCCTTCACCAAGGCCATGGCCAAAGAATTGGGCCCCAGCGGCATCCGCGTCAATGCCATTGCCCCCGGTGTCATCGACACCAAAATGAACCAATGGCTTTCGCCGGAAGAGCGGGAAATTTTGGAGGACGAAATTTCTTTGATGCGCTTTGGTACTGTCGATGAAGTAGGGCAGTTGGCCGTTTTTTTGGCCAGCAACCGTTCCTCTTTTTTAAATGGTCAAATCATCACCCTCGATGGTGGGATGGTATAACACAAAACTGCCGGAAAAATCCGGCAGTTTTTTCTTTTCTTTTGACTTTTTTTTGACTCTGTACTATAATAACTCCAATCCGTTTTTCGAAGCCTCTTTGGGCCAAAGAAAATACGGGGAAAGGAGTGTTGTACCCATGAGTATGATTTTTACGAAAAAACTGCCGACACCAAAGGAGATCAAAGAAATTTATCCCGTTCCGGAAAACGTCAAAGCGGCCAAGGCCCTTCATGACCAAGCCATTATGGACGTTTTAAGCGGAAAAGACGACCGATTTCTTGTCATCATTGGCCCCTGTTCTGCCGACAACGAAGATTCCGTTTGCGAATACATCAGCCGTCTGGTGCCAGTACAAGAAAAAGTGAAAGACAAAGTGATGATTATTCCCCGCATTTATACCAACAAACCCCGAACCACCGGCGAAGGGTATAAAGGCATGATCCATCAGCCGGACCCGGAAAAAGCCCCGGACTTATTGGCCGGCGTCATTGCCATCCGCAGACTGCATATCCGCGCTTTGGAAGAGTTTAATTTGCCGGTGGCCGATGAAATGCTGTACCCGGAAAATTATCACTATCTGGAAGATATTTTGTCTTATGTGGCCGTTGGCGCCCGTTCTGTGGAAAACCAGCAGCACCGCCTCACCTCCAGTGGCGTTACCGTTCCTGTGGGGATGAAAAACCCCACCAGCGGCGATTTTTCCGTCATGCTCAATTCCATCGTGGCCGCCCAGCAAAGCCACAACTTCATCTACCGCGGCTGGGACTTGACCACCAGCGGCAACCCCTATGCCCATGCCATTTTGCGCGGCTCTGTCAACAAGTATGGCTCGGCCAAACCAAATTATCACTATGAAGACCTGATCCGTCTTTACGATATGTACCAACAGCGCAAGCTGCAAAACCCGGCAGCCATTGTCGATGCCAACCATTCCAACTCCAACAAACAGTTTATGGAACAAATCCGCATCGTCAAAGAAGTGCTTCACAGCCGGTCCCATTCCGACGAAATCTGCCAGTTGGTCAAAGGTGTCATGATCGAAAGCTATCTGGTGGAAGGCAATCAAACCATCGGCCACGGCCACACCCATGTCTACGGCCAATCCATCACCGACCCTTGCCTGGGGTGGGAGGACAGCGAACGGCTGATTTATGAAATTGCCGAACGGTTATAACAGATCAACAAAAAAATCACCCTTGGAGCAAAGCCCTTGGGTGATTTTCTTTTCTTTATTTTTCTTTTTTCGCCGCCAAATACAGCCGCATGGCTTGTTCGGTGGTTTTTTTGATGTTTTTTTCGGTGGTTTTTTGGTCCATGGCCTCTTGTAACGTCATGGCGCGGTCGGTCACGGCAAAAAAGGCATCAATGCCCGCTGCATTGCAGGCCACCGCCGCATCTTCCGTGCATCCCGCCACGGCAATCACCACAGCACCGGCCTCTTTGGCCCGCTTGGCCACACCCACCGGTGCCTTGCCCATGGCCGTTTGGCCATCCAGCCGTCCTTCCCCGGTGATGACCACGTCTGCCCCCTGCAAATGGGCATCCATGTCCATGGCGTCTAACACCATCTCAATGCCGCTTTTGAGGTTGCCGCCCAAAAAGGCCGTCAAGGCAAAGCCCAGTCCGCCGGCTGCACCGCTACCGGGCAAGTTTCTTCCGCTTTTTCCCAACCATGCTTCTGCCACATCGGCAAAATGGGAAAGCCCAGCATCCAGTTGCGCCACCATTTCTTCTGTGGCGCCTTTTTGTGGGCCGTAAATGGCCGAAGCGCCTTTGGGTCCGCAAAGGGGGTTTTCCACATCACAGGCAATTTCAAAGACCGTTTCTTTTACCCCCGGCAGTACCTGGCTATCGTCGATGGTGCAAATATCCGCCAGGCCCTGACCGCCTTTGGCCACTTCGTTGCCCTCTTTGTCCAAAAACCGCCAACCCAGCGCCTGAAGCATGCCCACGCCGCCGTCGTTGGTGGCGCTTCCGCCAATGCCCATCCAAATATGGCGGCAACCTTTCTTCACCGCATCGGCAATCTGTTCCCCCACCCCAAAACTGGTGGCTTTCATAGGGTTTCTTTCTTCCACCGGCACCATGGGAAGCCCCGCCGCCTGGGCCATTTCCATCACGGCCGTACCCGTTTCTTCCATAAAACCATAAACGGCCGTTTCTTTTTCTTCCATGGGCCCTGTCACATCCACCTCTACCAAGTGTCCGCCCAGGGCCACCGTCAGCGCTTCCACCGTCCCCTCGCCGCCATCGGCCAAAGGCAGTACCTCCACCTTTGCCCCAGGACAAGCCGCCAGCACCCCGGCCTTTGCCGCCTCGCCGGCCTGTAGCGATGTGACGCTACCTTTATACGAATCAATGGCAATGACAACTTTCATACAATAACCTCCTTTTTTCCGAAACCAAACTCTATTGCTATCCTACCACAAAAACAAGAAAACTGCCAACAAAAATTGGTCAGGCCGCAGAATACCATTGCAAAATCAAAAAGAACGTGCTACAATCAGTCTATACTTTTTTACTGCAACGCTTTTATGCATAAAAGCAAAAGGAAGGGGATTTCAGTCATGACAAATCAAATCATCATTCTTGTCTGCTGTCTGTACTTTGCCATCATGGTTTTGACCGGTGTCTATGCAGCGCGCAGAAACAAAAAAGCCAGCGACTTTTTGGTGGCCGGCCGCAACCTCAACACACCCATGACAGCCATCACATTGGCCGCCGTACAAATTGGCGTTGGTATCGTCTTAAGCGGCGCCACCAACGGGTATAACATGGGCGTTTGGTATGGCATTTACTATGCCTTGGGCTGCGGCGGCGGCCTGATTATTGCAGGGCTTGTGACGGCCAAAAAGCTGCGGGCCCAAGAAGGCTATGTACCATTGGATTTCTTTGCCCAGCGTTATGGGGAAAGCCGGGGCATTCGGTTTTGGGCGTGGCTGAGTAACGTGCCAAGCCTGTTGGGCATTTTCATTGCCCAGATGTTGGCCTGCGGCGGCGTTTTGTCCGGTTTTGGGATGCCGTTTGGTATGGCCGTGGTACTGACGGCTGTGGTTATTTTGATTTACTGCACCATCGGCGGTATGTGGGGCGTGGTGTTAACCGACGTCATCCAAACGGGTATTATTATTGTGGGCATCCCCATTTTGCTGGTGGCTACCCTCATCAAATATGTGCAGGCCGGCGGTTCCATTGCCGCCATCTATGCCACCCCATTTATTGAAAAAGGAAACGGCACCCAATTTATCTACCTGGTGCTTCCCTTCCTGCTTTCCATCGCCATGTCCTATGACGCTTATGCCCGCATCCAGTCGGCCAAAGATGTGAAAACGGCTACCCGCGGCTGTGTTTGGGGCGGTATCATCGTCATTGTCATTGGGTTGATGTGCTCTTCCATCGGTGTGGCAGCAAGACTGCTCTTCCCTGGGGTCACCGACGGCATTTTCACCATCACCACCATGGGCGTATTAAACCCCGTTCTGGCCGGTATTGTCATTGCCGCCATTTTGTCTGCGGCCATGAGCTCTGCCAACTGCGTGATTTTGTCCCTGGGTTCTTCGTTCTCCCGGGATCTCTATAACAAAGTACTGCATCCAGAAGTGGAAAACTTGGATGAACTGCCAAAGGCAAAAATGATTTCCCAAATTGCCGTGTTCGGCGGTTCTTTGGTGGGCATTTTCTTTGCCTTCCATATGACCAGCATCCTGGACGCCATGATCATTTTCAACTATCCTTATATGGGTAGCTTGCTGATTCCGCTTTTGGGTGGTCTGTTGTGGGATGGAGCCACCAGAAAAGGCGCTTTTGTTGCCGCCATCACTGGCGGTATTGTGGGTGTCATTTCTTTCTTCATTGGCATCCCTGGCCCGCTCAACGGCCTCATCAACACCGACTTGGCGCTGATGATCGCTTATCTGGTTTCGGCTGCTACGCTGATTGTGGTAAGCCTGATGGACAAAGAAGGCCAAAGAGCCAATCAGAAACAAAAAATCATGCAATCTGTCAAATAACAACGAGGTGTGACCAATATGGAACGACAATGGCCTTATGAAAATCAACTGGGGCAAGAAGAAGTGCTGCGCTGTGACGTGCTGGTGCTGGGGGGCGGTTTGGCCGGCTGTTATGCCGCCATTGCCGCCGCCCGGGCCGGGCAGAGCGTGATTGTGGTGGAAAAAGGCGCCACGGCCCGCAGCGGTGCTGCCGGCAGCGGCTTTGACCACTGGGAAGTGGCCTGCACCAACCCCTGCTGCAAAATTTCGCCCAAAGAAATGGCTGAAGCCTTCATCGATGAACAGGATCATTACAGTAATGGCATCGCCCATTACATCGAATGCCGGGAAGGATATGACCGGCTGTTGGACATGGAGCGTTTTGGCGGCAAAATCCGGGATACGGAAGACGAATTCAAAGGCGCCGCTTTCCGGGACGACGAAACAAAGCTGATGTTTGCCTATGACTATGAAAACCGGTATACCCTGCGGGTTTGGGGCTCCACCTTTAAACCGGCCCTCTATCAAGAACTGCTGCGCCTGGGGGTTCGGGTATTGGACCGGGTGGAAGCAACGGCCCTCTTTACAGAAGAAACCCCTGCCGGCAAACGCTGTGTCGGTGCAAGTGGGATGCAGGTGCGCACCGGGAAATTTTACCGGTTCTACGCCAAAAGCACCATCCTCACCATGTCCCGCCCGGCCCGGATCTGGCTCTTCCATCCAGACCTGGTGGGCTTAAGCGAATTTCGCCCCACCCAAAGCATCGGCAGCGGCCACGCCATGGGCTTTCGCGCCGGTGTGGAATTTACCATGATGGAAAAATCCGTCAAAGGCGAATTTTCCGCCGCCGGCCGTTCCTTTCCGCCTTACAGCACCGGCAACAACCATAACACCTGGTACGCCGCCACCATGGTGGACGCCAGGGGGGTGGAAATTCCCTATGTGGACCGAGACGGCAACGAATTAAAAACGGTGCTGGAACGATATTTGCCGGCCAAAGGGCAAAAATTTTTCTTAAAAGGCGGCGTCATCGACGAGCCAAAATACGAATACCGCGGTCCAGAAACACTGCCCTTTGAAGAACTGATGCGCCGCGGCTATCAACTGCCTTTCTATGCCGATTTAAGCCGGATGCCGGAAGAAGAACGCCGGGTCATCTGGGGCATGATGGTGGGCGAAGAAGGAAAAACAAAAATCCCCGTACTGCAAAGCCTCACCGAACGGGGCTTTGACCCGGAAAAAGATATGCTCCAAAGCTATGGCACCGGGTGGCAATCGGCCGCCTTTTTGGCCCAGGAGCGGCAGCTTTTTGGCGCTCCCGGCGGTATTATCCATGACTGGGATTTGAAAACCAATCTTGACGGCCTCTATGCCGCAGGGGACCAGCTCTTTGCCTCTGACTGCTGCGGCTTTGCCGCTTCCACCGGCTATTATGCCGGCAGAAAGGCTGCATCTGCCGCCAAAAAGACCGACTTTGGCCAAATTAGCGAAAGCGACGTGGCCAAGGAAAAAGAACGGCTGTATGCGCCGCTTTATGTGGAAGACGACATGGATTGGCGGGAGTTAAACATGGCCATCTCCAAGGCCATGCAAAACTATTGCGGCGGTATCAAATGCAAAGACTTGCTGTTGGAAGGCTTACATCTGTTGGAAAAATACGAACGGGAAGATGTACCAACCCTTTCTTGCAAAAATCCTCACGAGCTGATGCGCACCCATGAGGTAATGGACATCCTCACCGTCAGCAAAATGATTATCCAGGCCTGCCTCCTGCGGGAATCCTCCTCCAAGCCCCTTTGCTTTGAGCGCAGCGATTTTCCGGCCATGGACCCGGCCAAAGACCGCCACTTTATCACCATCCGCCAGGAAAACGGCAAAATCATCGCCGGCCATGTGCCCCATGATTACTATGGTGACATCGAGGAAGAATACGAAAAACGCAATCAAGACTACATCGGAGGTGGCGCACAATGAGCATTTCCTTTACGGCACAAACCTATCCCGCCAGCGCCCGGCCCCTGTCCTTTGACGAAAGTCTTTGCATGGGCTGTAACCGCTGTGTGAACATTTGCCAGGTGGATATCCTCCTGCCCAATGCCACAGCCGGAAAGCCGCCCATCGTCTGCTATCCCGGCGAATGTTATTACTGCGGCAGCTGTGTGATGGCTTGTCCCGTTCCTGGGGCCATCCGTCTGCGGCACCCGCTGATGAACGAAACAAAATTTGTTCCCGTCAAAAAACCTTGACACCAAACACCCCCTTTTGGCATAGACTGTCAAAAAGGGGGTGTTTTTGTTGAAAGAGAGAGCTTTATTTTATTATGAATCGGGTTGCAGTTGTTCGGAAAGCATCCTGCTGGCCACCCGGGACTGCCATGGCCGCATTACGCCGGAGGCCTTAAGCAGTGTCGGGGCCTTCACCAACGGCTTTGGGGTGGGCGGTTTTTGCTGCGCCGTGGCGGCGGCGGTGTTGGTGCTGGGGTTATTTTTTCCACCCCAAACGGCCCAACAAAAACGGATGATTTTGCTTTGCCAAGTCCAGCGCCGCTTTGGGTCGCTACAATGCAGTATTTTGCGCCAGGGCTGCTGCTGCCGTTGTCGGGAATTGGTGGGCTTTGTGGCAGAAGAACTGGAAAAACTACTTCTTTGCCGTTGATGGGCCTTGGTCCCTGCGGGCTTTGCCGAAAAAAAAGACCGTTTCTTGCTGTGAAAAAACCACAGTCAGAAACGGTCTTTTGTATGATTTACTGTTTTGCGTGCCTTCCGTAGGCCATCCATAAAATGAATCCCACGGCAAAACCACCCAAGATATTCCCAATGGTCACCGGCAAAAGATTTCCCAGTAAAAAGTTGCCCCAGGTGAGGTTTTCCAGCGCCAACCCGGCCGTTTGGGCTGCCGCCCGATAGGTTTCGTTTTGCGCCGCAAACAGTCCCGCCGAGATATAATACATATTGGCAATGCTGTGTTCAAAGGCACAGGTGACAAAATACATCACCGGCAGATAGGCGCCCATGATACGCCCCGGCACATCCTTTGCACTGAGCCCGGCCAGCACTCCCACCGTCACCAAAAAGTTACACAAAAACCCGAGCACCACGGCGTTTTCCACCGGCATCGTGCATTTATTGACGGCCAAACGGATGGTAAAGACCGCCAAGGCCCCGTTTTGTTGGTTCAGCTGACCAAAAAACGCACAGCCACCCCCCACCAAAAGGGCCCCCAAGAAGTTACCGAAAAACACAATGCCCCAGTTGCGTAACATCTGTGGCACTGTGATTTTTTTGCTCAAAAGCGGCATCAAAAGCAGGGTATTGCCTGTAAATAGCTCCGCCCCCATCAACAGCACCATGGCAAGGCCAAAGGGGAAGAGCAGCCCACAAACCATCCGCACCACATTGGCATTTTCAAAGCCAAAGGCCGCCGTGTTGGTGGTGGCGCCGCTAAAGCCGATGAAGATTCCGGCCATGATGGATAAGAGCAAAAGCTCCAGAGCCGAGCGGCTGCATTTGGCTGGGCCGCCTTGGATATAAGTTTCGGTCATTTCCTTGGGTGTCAATAACTGCATCGTCTATGCGCTCCTTTTTCCTGATCTTTTGTTCGATTTTGCTGATTTCGGGTCGCTTGTCCCTGTCAAACCAACGAATTACTTTCCTGCTTCCAACAGGTCAATGCCTGTTTGCATCCGGCGCAAGGTTTCTTCTTTTCCCAAAATATGGGCCAATTCGATGGCGCCGCCGGGGGATGTGGGTTTGCCGGAAAGAGCCGTACGCACCGGCCAAAGCATTTGGCCGTTTTTGATGCCTTTTTCCGCAACCAAAGCCATCAAAGCGTCGTGAATGGCCGTTTCTTCCCAAGTTTCTAAGCCTTCCAAAACCGGCAAAGCGGCCTTCAGGCTATCGAGGGCAATTTCTTCTGTGGTTTTCATTTTTTTGTGAACATAAAGATCGGTGGAATAAGCCGGCAGTGCATCAAAGAAGTCCACCAAACCTGCCACATCGGCCCATGTTTCCAGCCGTTTTTGTAACAGAGCGGCGATGGCCTTTTGATCCAGTGCCTTGTTGTTCAAAGCCGCATCTACATAAGGCTGCACCTTTTCAAAATAGGTGTCAAAGTCCATGTTTTTGATATATTCCCCATTCATCCAGGTCAGTTTTACGGGGTCGAAAATGGAAGGCGATTTGCTTAAGCCGGACAGATCAAACTGTTCCATCAATTCTTCCATGGTGAAAATTTCCTGGTTAGAAGCAGGGCTCCAGCCCAACAGGGCGATATAGTTCATGATGGCTTCCGGCAGATAGCCCTTTTCCACCAGGTCCTGGAAAGAGGCATCGCCATTGCGTTTGGAAAGCTTATGATGGGCATCTTTCATTACCGGTGGCAGATGGACATAGCTGGGTTCGTCCCAACCAAAGGCTTCATAGAGCAAGGTATATTTGGGGGTGGAAGAAAGATATTCGCTGCCCCGCACCACATGGGTGATGTGCATCAAATGGTCATCCACCACGTTGGCAAAGTTATAGGTTGGCATGCCATCGCTTTTCACCAAAATTTGGTCATCCAGCTCGCTGTTTTCCACGGTAATATCGCCATAAACGGCGTCGTGGAAGGTGGTGGTGCCTTCGGTTGGCATTTTCTGACGGATGACATAAGGGATCCCGCTTTTTAAGTTGGTCTCGATTTCTGCTTCGCTTAAGCCCAGGCAATGACGGTCATAGTGGGAAAAGGCTTCCCCTTCGCCGTTTGCTTCTTTCAGGCTATCCAACCGTTCTTTGGTGCAAAAACAGTAATAGGCTTTCCCTTTTTTCACCAATTCTTCGGCATACTGCAGATACATGCCCTGGCGTTCGCTTTGGACATAAGGGCCATAGTCGCCGCCCACGTCGGGACCTTCGTCGTGTTTGAGGCCAGTCATGCGCAAGGTCTGATAAATGACATCCACGGCCCCTTCCACCAAACGGCCCTGGTCGGTATCTTCAATGCGCAAAATAAACGTACCGCCGTTATGTTTGGCAATCAAATATTCATACAGTGCCGTACGCAGGTTCCCGATGTGCATATAACCGGTGGGGCTGGGGGCAAATCTGGTTCTCACTTCCATCTCGTGATTCCTCCTTCGAAAATATCTTCTGTTCTTCATTATAGCCGATTTTTGGTTCTTGTAAAGGAAAACTATGGCGTAAGGCCGCTTTCTTTGAGGGCCTGGGAGAGGCGGCGAATGCCTTGCTCCATTTTGGCCTGTGGCACATGGATAAAGCAAAGGCGCAAGGCGTTTTCCTCCCCTTCGGAAAGGGCAAACTGGCTGCCGGGGGAAAGGTACACCTGTTTTTGCGCCGCTTCCATCAGCCACGCCTCCGCCGAAAATCCCTTGGGGCACAGCCAAAGGCTGATGCCGCCTTGGGGCTTTTGATAGGTCACGGCCGAAGAAAGATACCGGTCCACATACTTCACCGCCAGGCGATACTGGTCTTTGCCATAGGCGCAGATGGTTTTGATATGGGCAGCCCAAGAGTTTTCTTCCAAATACCGGGCCAGGGCCTTTTGCAAAAACCCGGAGGTGGCAATGTCGGTGGTATATTTGGCCCGCATCATATGGGAAAGAAGCTTGCGGGGAAAGACAGCAAAGCCCATACGCAGCCCAGGCATGAGGATTTTAGAAAAACTCTTTAAGTAAATCACTCGGCTGCGGTGGTCCATGGCTTTGAACGGCACCAGTGGATGGGACGTATAATTAAAGTCGTACAAGTTATCATCCTCGATGATATAAAAATCGTATTTTTCCGCCAAATCCAGCAACTTTTTCTTTTTGCTCTGGCTATAGGAAATACCGGTGGGCGTTTGAAAATAGGCCATGGTATAGAAAAACCGGGGGCGATAGAGCTTTGCCAAATTTTCCAGCTCTCCCAAATGCACCCCGTCTTCTTCCATCTCCAGCTCCACCACCCGGCAGCCGCGGCTATAAAAGGCACCCACGGCCCCGGGAAAGGTGGGTTTTTCCACAAAAATTACGTCCCCAAAATTCAACAGTGCCTTGCTGACCACATCCAACCCCTGTTGGGCGCCGGAGAGGATTTGGATATTTTCCGGGTGGGCCAATATGCCATAATCGGCTAAAAACCGGCACAACACATCCCGCAGCGGCAAATACCCCTGGCTATCCATTTTGCCAAAGGCCGCCCCCTTTTCTTCTTCCAACAACTGATTGATGGCCTGTTGAAAGGCAGAGGTGGGAAAGAGGGACGGCGGCAGGGAGGTATCGGTGAAATTGATGGCGCCTGCTTCCATCACCGGGCGGCGCAGCAACACTTCCGGCATCTCCTGTCGCTCTTTGGGCAATTCCTCCCGAGGGATAGGCGAAACAAAGGTGCCGCTACCTACGCGGGAATAGACGGCCTTTTTTTGCTCCAAGGCCCGATAGGCGGCCACCACCGTAGAGGCATTGACACCCAAATGAGCTGCTAGGGCACGGATGGGCGGCAATTTTTCGTTGGGCAAAAGGGCGCCCCCTTCGGCCAGGGCCAAAATCTGCTCTGCCAGCTGTTGATAAAGCGGCACCGCGCTTTCTTTTTGCAATTGAAAGGAAAAAAGGGACAACGATGCGTTCATGACAAGTCCTTTCTGACGGTTTTCTTTTTATGATACCAAAGGGAAACGAAAAAGGCAATTTTTCCTTGGGAAAGGGAAAAAAGCCTATTGACAACCCCTCTTTTTTTCAATATAATCACACTTGTTACATCAATATGGACCTTTGGGGTTGGAAAGACCAAGTAAGCAAAACCCTTTTTTTGCAGAGAGCAGGTTCTGTGGCTGAAAAACCTGCGCCTTGTTTTGCCGAAGCTACCTTTCTTGTGGCAACACAAACCCCCGTTTTGTTGAAACCGCCCAACCAGCGTTATCCGGTTGACCAGAGTGGCGTCTTTGGACGCAACCAGGGTGGTACCGCGAGAGTATGCTCTCGTCCCTGCAAGCCGTTTGTGGTTTGAGGGACGGGGGCTTTTTTAGTTTAGTTTTAAGGAGGATGTACCATGAGACCAATGGGTGTAAACGAACTGCGGGAAAAATTCCTTGCTTTTTTTGAAAGCAAAGACCATCTGCGCCTGCCCAGCGCATCTTTGATTCCCCACAACGACAATTCTTTGCTGTTAATCAACTCCGGCATGGCGCCGTTAAAACCATTTTTCACCGGCCAGGAAATTCCCCCCAGAAAACGGGTGACCACCTGCCAAAAATGTATCCGTACCGGCGACATTGAAAACGTAGGCAAAACCGCTCGCCACGGCACCTTCTTTGAAATGCTGGGCGATTTCTCCTTTGGCGATTATTTCAAAAACGAAATCATCCCCTGGAGCTGGGAATTTGTAACCAAAGTATTGGAAATTCCCGAAGACAAGCTGTATGTGACCGTATACAAAGACGACGAAGAGGCTGCCACCATTTGGCATGAAAAAGTGGGTGTCCCCAGAGACCGGATTTTCTACATGGGAAAAGAAGATAACTTCTGGGAACACGGCACCGGTCCTTGCGGCCCTTGCTCTGAAATTTATTTTGACCGCGGCGAAGAATATGGCTGTGGAAAAGAAGGCTGTACCGTGGGCTGCGACTGCGACCGTTACATGGAATTTTGGAACCTGGTATTTACCCAGTTTGATGCACAGCCAGACGGCACCTACACCGATTTGGAATTTAAAAACATCGACACCGGCATGGGCCTGGAACGCTTGGCCACCATCATGCAGGGCGTAGATTCCATTTTTGACGTGGACACCATCAAAGCATTGCGGGATGAAGTATGCCGCGTGGCTGGCGTGGAATATCAAAAAGATCACAAAACCGACGTCAGCATTCGTGTCATCACCGACCACATCCGTTCTGTGACCTTTATGACTGCCGATGGCGTGCTGCCTTCCAACGAAGGAAGAGGCTATGTACTGCGCCGCCTGCTGCGTCGTGCTGCCCGTCACGGCAAACTTTTGGGCATCGACCATGAATTTTTGGCCGACCTGTGCGACACCGTGATCGCTTGCTCCGGCGAAGCATATCCAGAACTGGTGGAAAAACGGGATTATATCAAAAAAGTGCTGTCTGTAGAAGAAAACAGCTTCTATAAAACCATCGACAAAGGCATGGAAATTTTAAAAGGTGACATGGCTGCCATGAAAGAAAGTGGCACCAAAATCATGGGCGGCAAAGAATCCTTCCGTCTCTATGACACCTATGGGTTCCCCATCGACTTGACCAAAGAAATTTTGGAAGAAGAAGGCATGGAACTGGACGAAGAAGCCTTCCAGCAGGAAATGAAAGTACAAAAAGAACGGGCTCGCGCCGCTCGCGCCGAAAGCAACTACATGGGTGCCGACGAAACGGTTTACCATCAGCTGGATACGGCCATGGTGACAGAATTTGTGGGCTATGACCGTTCTTTGGTGGAAGATGCCAAAGTATTGGCGTTGGTAGCCGATAACCAAGTAGCCGACAAAGCCGTCACCGGTCAGCAAGTGGCCGTATTCTTGGACAAAACCCCATTCTATGCCGAAATGGGCGGCCAAGTGGGCGATATTGGCGAAGTGAAAACCGACCTGGGCACCGTGGAAGTGACCGACTGTATCCATGTGGTAGGCGGTAAAATTGCCCACATCGGTACCGTGGTAGACGGTGTCATCTCCGTAGGCGAGCGGGCCAGAGCAGAATATGACGTGAAAAACCGTCTTTCCATCTCCCGCAACCACTCCGCTACCCACTTGCTGCAAAAAGCATTGCGTGACGTACTGGGTAGCCATGTGGAACAGGCCGGCTCCTATGTTTCTGCTGACCGTCTGCGTTTCGACTTTACCCACTTCACCGCTGTGACCCCAGAAGAGCTGCGGAAAGTGGAAGATATTGTCAACGAAAAGATTTACGAATCCATTCCGGTGGAAATTTCCGAAAAATCTTTGGAAGAAGCCAGAAAAATGGGTGCAACGGCCCTCTTTGGCGAAAAATATGGCCAAGTGGTGCGCGTGGTTGACATGGGCGGCTACTCCATCGAACTTTGCGGTGGTGCCCACCTGCATAACACAGCCCAAATTGGCAGCTTCAAAATCGTTTCCGAAGGCGGCGTAGCTGCCGGGGTACGCCGGATCGAAGCTTTGACCGGTGCCGGTGCCGTAGCCTTCTATCAAAAACAAGATGCCGAACTGAAAGAAGCCTGCAAGCTGTTAAAAGCGACGCCAGAAAACTTGATGAAGAAGCTGGAAACCATGCTGGCCGAACAAAAAGAACTGCACAAAACCGTAGAACAGCTGAAAGCCAAAATGGCTGGCGCTGCAGCCGGGGATGTATTGGCAGGTAAAGTGGATGTCAACGGCGTTTCTGTCATCTGCGCCAAAGTGGAAGGCGATGGCAATAGCCTCAAAACATTGGGCGACGAACTGAAAAACAAACTGCCTCAAAGCGTCATCGTATTGGCCAGTGTCACCGGCGACAAAGTGAACCTGGTGGCCATGGCAACAGAAGACGCCGTAAAACAAGGCGCTCATGCCGGAAACATCATCAAAGCGGCTGCGGCCGTTTGCGGTGGTGGCGGCGGCGGACGGCCAAACATGGCCCAGGCCGGCGGCAAGGATGCCACAAAAGTGGATGCTGCTTTGGAAAAAGCAATGGAAGTCATCAAAGAACAACTGTAATCCTTGGGTGCGGAAAACGGGGAACCCGTTTTCCGCACTTTTTTCTTGGGAAGAAACTTGGATTAGCCCCGCTTCCTCAGAAAACAGAGCTCGCCAAAATCCTGGGAATCCAAAGGCTTTGGCCGCTGCCTTTTTTGCGCAGCGGCTTTTTTTGTTTCCGGCAACCTTTTTCCAAAAAAATGAAAAATTTCTCAATTTTCTCTACAAAATTTACTTATTTTATGATAAAGTAAAAGACAACGGACCTGGGGAGAGGAGGAATTGCTTTGGGGTTATTTTTTCAGCTTCTGGAACAGATGGGGTTTATTGCTACGCTGATTTTCATTGGATTTTGCGCTGTCCGGCTGGGCTTTCTTTCCAGTAAAGACGTAGACGGTCTATCCAAGCTGCTGCTGAAGGTGATTTTGCCCTTTTTGGTCATCACCGTGGTCACCTCGGCGGGGACAAGGGAAGAGTTTTTCTCGGCGGCGCCGTTTATCCTTTGCATTTTGCTGATGTATGCCATATTGGGGCTTGTGGGCTTTGTCAGCGCCAAACTTTTGGGCTATACGCCGCCCAAAAGCAACGTACATATCAACTCCTGCATGTTTGTCAATAGCGCCCTGTTGGGCTATCCCATCATCATGGCCCTGTTTCCCGAAGAAAGCGGCATTGCCATTGCCGCCTTTATGCTGACAGAGACGGTGGTCACTTGGACGGCTGGGATTTTGATTTTGACCTATGGACAAGATGGCAGCGGGATTCGGCTCAAAAACATGGTCACACCGGCCACCATTGCCCTGGTGCTGGCGCTGCTATTGATTTTGGCCGACATCAAGCCCTCGGGCCTCCTTTGGGATACCTTCACCGGCATTGGCAACTGCAACAAATATTTGGGGCTGATTTTCATTGGCGCAGACATGGGCCGGCGCGGATTTCAAAACATTGCCGCCGACAAAAAAGTGCTATTTGTGTCCCCCTGCAAGCTGGTGATTGGGCCAATCCTTGTGTTTTTGGTCCTTTCGGCAACGAATCTGGTTTCCCCCACCTTCGTGCTCATTGCCACCCTTTTTTCCATGCTGCCTTCCATGATGATTACCACCATCTTGGCCCAGCAGTATGACACGGCCCCCGATTATGCCACGGCCGCCCTCTTAAGCACCACCGTTTTTAGCCTGATCACCATCCCGGCGGTGTTTTGGGTGATTACCGAAATTTTGATGTAAAGGAGAAACGATATGACACCGGAAATGGCTGCGTTATTGACGCAAATTAAAATGCTGGCAAGCCTGCTTGTCATCGGCTTTGCCTCCCAACGGCTGCGCCTGATGAAAGATGGCGCCATCAATGAACTTTCCACTTTATTGACCCATTTGATTTTACCTTGTATGTTGCTGACCCTCATTGGCGGCAGCGGCGACCGCTCGGACTTGATTACGATTTTGCCTTATGTACTTTGCTGCATTGTGCTTTGTATCATCAATGTGACGTTGGGCTATGGCTCGGCAAAACTGACGGGGCTTACCTCCCCCACCAAAAACGCCCATGTGATGGTGGCGGCCTTTGGGAACGGCGGCTTCATCGGCGTGCCCATGATTACGGCCATGTTTGGCAGCGAAGCAGGGCTTTGGGCCGCGGCTTATTTGATTGTGGAATCGTCCATGTATTGGATCTTTGGGCCATTGATTGCCGATTGCAGCGACGGGCCGAAAAAAATCAGTTTCCGCCGCTTGGTGACACCGCTGACCATTGCCATTTTCCTGGGCCTTTGCATTTTGGTGCTGAGTCTACCGGTGAAGGACTTTGTGTTCTGGACCACCTTAGAAAGTGTGGGCGGCTGCGCCAAATATTTGGCAGCCCTTTACATCGGCATGGACTTGGGCCGAAAGGGCCTTAAAAAGATGTTCAGTCGTTGGCAGCTTTTGGTGGGCTGCGCTTTAAAGCTGATCGCCTTCCCCATTTTGGGTTATCTCATTTTTGGCAAAACCGGCCTCATCACCGGCCAGGCCTTGACCATTTTCGTGCTGCTCTACGCCACTCCCACCGGTATGGCCGTACCCATTTTGGCCAAGGAGGGCAAGGCCGACGACGATTATGCCACCGCCGGCACCATGCTTGCCACCATCCTTTGCCTGGGCACCATGCCATTGGTTTTGTGGCTCATCAGTTTGTTTTAAACAGCACACTAGAAACGGAACTTTGTCCGTTTTTCAAGGACTTTTTTCAATTTAGACTAGCCAAAAATTAAAAAATCGTGTATAATTTGTTTTGAATTTTACTTATTTTATAAATTCTATTGATACAATCTATCTTAATGGAGGTTTCACCTATGATTCGTTTATATCCACAGGGCGTTTATCTGGTCAACGGCACCACCATCATTGAAGATGGCCCCGATGCCGCATCCCAAATTCGCCAGCAAACCGGCAAAGACGCCGACAAAGCCCTCTGTGCCAAAGAAACCATGGCCTATGGCATTTTGACCCGTCACAATACATCGGGCAACGACGAAAAACTGAAAATCAAATTTGATGCCATGGCTAGCCACGACATCACCTATGTAGGCATTGTGCAGACGGCCAGAGCCAGCGGCCTGGAACAATTCCCCCTGCCTTATGTGCTGACCAACTGCCATAACTCTCTCTGTGCCGTCGGCGGCACCATCAATGAGGACGACCACCTCTTTGGTTTAAGCTGTGCCCAAAAGTACGGCGGTATCTATGTACCAGCCCACCAGGCCGTGATCCATCAGTACATGAGAGAAATGATGAGCGGTGTGGGCAAAATGATTCTCGGCAGCGATAGCCACACCCGCTATGGCGCCCTGGGTACCATGGCCATCGGCGAAGGCGGCCCGGAATTGGTCAAACAGCTGTTAAACAAAACCTATGACATCGACCGGCCCCAAGTCATCGCCGTTTACCTCACCGGCAAACCTGCCCCCTTTGTGGGCCCACAGGACGTGGCGCTGGCCATCATTGGCGCTGTGTTTGAAAACGGCTATGTGAAAAACAAAGTGATGGAATTTGTCGGCGATGGCATCCAAAACTTGACCGTGGATTATCGAAACGGCATCGATGTCATGACCACCGAAACCACCTGTCTTTCTTCCGTTTGGGCTACCGACGAAAAGGTAAAAGACTGGTACACCATCCATGGCCGGCCGGAAGATTATGCTGCTCAAGCCCCTGGGGATGTGGCTTATTACGACGGTATGGTCTATGTGAACCTTTCCCAAATCAAACCCATGATTGCCATGCCGTTTCACCCAAGCAACGTCTATACCATTGATGAATTGAACCAGAATCTTATGGAAATTTTGGCCGATGTGGAAGAAAAAGGTGCCAAACAGCTGGATAGCGATAAAATCACCTTCCGCCTGCGGGATAAAGTACAAAACGGCCGCCTGATGGTGGAACAGGGCGTCATTGCAGGCTGTGCCGGCGGTACTTACGAAAACATCTGCGACGCCAGAGATATTTTGAAACACAAAGACATCGGTTCCGGCGCCTTTGCGTTAAGCGTTTACCCATCCAGCCAGCCAGTGTTCTTGGAATTGGTGAAAAACGGCGCCATTGCCGATTTGATGGTGGCCGGTGCCACGGTGCGCTCCGCCTTCTGTGGCCCTTGCTTTGGCGCAGGCGATGTACCAGCCAATAACAGCCTCAGCATCCGCCACTCCACCCGGAACTTCCCCAACCGGGAAGGCAGCAAAATCACCAACGGCCAGATTGCTTCCGTGGCCCTTATGGACGCCAGAAGCATTGCCGCCACGGCAGCCAACCATGGCCGCCTGACCAGTGCCGAAGAAATGGATTTCACTTTGAGCCGTCCTGCTTATTTCTTCCAAAAAGACGTCTACGACAACCGCTGCTATTTTGGCTATGGCAAGCCACAGCCAGAAACCCAGCTGCAGTTTGGCCCAAACATCACCGATTGGCCGGCCATGAGCGCCTTGACCGACGATCTGCTCTTAAAGACCGTTTCTGTGATTTTGGACCCAGTCACCACCACCGACGAATTGATTCCTTCCGGGGAAACGTCTTCCTTCCGCTCCAATCCGTTGGGCCTGGCAGAGTTTACCCTCTCCAGAAAAGACCCCGCCTATGTGGGACGGGCCAAAGAAGTGCAAAAAGCAGAAAAAGCCCGCCTGGCCGGGGAAGATGCCGCAGGCGTACTGCCAGAATTGACCGCCGTTTATGGCGCATTGGAACAAGCCTTCCCATCCTTTGACAAAAAAGCCACCGGCATCGGCAGCACCATCTATGCCATCAAACCCGGCGACGGTTCTGCCAGAGAACAAGCCGCCAGCTGCCAGAAAGTGCTGGGCGGTTGGGCCAACGTTGCCAAAGAATACGCCACCAAGCGCTATCGCTCCAACCTCATCAACTGGGGGATGTTGCCTTTCTTACTGGATGGAGAGCTGCCCTTTGCAAACGGGGATTACCTCTATGTGCCAAACGTGCGCAAAGCCGTATCCGACCGCGCCAAAGAAATCCCCGCCTATGTGGTCAAAGACGGCGCTGTGACGCCATTTACCTTAAAAATGGGCGATTTGACCGATGATGAACGGCAGATCATCCTGGATGGCTGCTTAATCAATTTCTATCGCCACTAAATCCAATAAAAAAACCACCCGCCCCAAATCCATTGGGCAACGGGTGGTTTTTTTGTTGGAACCAAGACAAATCATGCTTTCTGCATTGCTGCCTGGTATTTTTGTAAATAAGGAGCCGTCAAGACCAACTCTCCACGGCCATTTTTTGCAATGCCTGCCCATTCCAGCACGGCAGCCAAAACAAAGACCGGATCATAGACGGATTTCCCTTCTTCTGCTTTCCAATAATGATAGCCAATGGCTCCTACCACTGTCGTTTCATCACAAAGGGGTTCTCCCAGTCTATAATTGCGGCCATTGCCCTTTTGGGCCCGTCCGCCTTGAGAAAGTAACAGAGAAACAATAATATCAAATACTTCATAACGATAAGGCTCTCTTACGGGCAGTTTTTTGCTCAAAAATGATTTCCCATCTGGTGCTGCTTGAATGTCACAAGGTAGATTGCGCGCCGTATAGACAATGGCCTTTCCTCCTTGTTCCATTAACTTTTGTTTGATGATATCTGATGCTTTGATACTATCTTTGGGTACCGTCCAGTTTGACATATCAAGAACCTCCTCTTGTTCTTTTGTATCGTTTTTTTCTATCAAACGCAGTGCTGTCAATACCTCTTCCAGTCTTTTCTTTGCAGTAGGATAAGAAATTTGCAATGCTTCTTGCACCGCACGCATATTTCCCTGTTGCTGCAAAAAAGTCATCAAAAAGTCCATCTGGTCCTTTTTCAATAAATCAAAAGGACTCAGTGCAAATTCATTTCTTAACTCCATCCCACAATCTGGGCAGTGTAAAACCGTAATTTGCAAGTCGCCACCGCAAGATGGACATTGGGAAATCAATTTTGTCATAAAACCCCTCCTTTTGTTCTATTTTAAAACAGACTTTTCATTTTGTCAATATAGACTTTAAAAATATTTAAGTCTATTTAAGGTTTTTTCTTGAAAAATATGCCAAAAACCCCTCTCCACTGATATTCCAGTGGAAAGGGGTTTTTCTGCTTTATGGAAAATAAATTCCTTTCTTACCGAATGCCTTCTCTTTGCAAGAAGTTCTGGAATTCTACAAAGGCGGCATTGGTGTTTTTGCCGGCGCTTTCTTTGCCTGCAAAGGACACAGCCTTTGGTGCCAATGCTTTGGCTGCAAAGAGGCCTTTTTGTGCCATTTCTGTTTTCACCTGGCCGGCTGTTTTTTCTTCCAGGCGGCTTCTCATGGCATTGGCCACGCCATAGAGTACGGACAAGTTATCTTTGCCCAAAGCCGGTACGGCTGTTTTCACTTCCTGGGCCGTGCCATCGCAGCGTACCACGGTACCGCAGCTTTCGGTCAGAGAAATCAACGGCAGCACAGCATCGGCTTTTCTTGCCGTTTCGGTCAGATACAAATCGGCCACGGCCAAAAATTCCAAGCCCTTGGTATCCAGTTCCGGCACATCTTCGCCAATCATAAAGAGGGCTTTCACGCCATCCATGTTAGCTGGAGCAATATCCAAATCGCTTAAGCCTTGGCTGTTGGCGTTGCGTTTGATCTGGATGATACCGTTTCTTGGCTGGTCTACTTTGCCTGCCAATACGGCCATATCGGCAGCGGCAGCAGCCACATCTTCGCCCACTTTGGCCTGGTCAAAGACGATGATGGCTTTCTTTGCTTCCTGGTATGCTTTGGCCACGGCGGCAGCTTCGTCGCTTACGGTCACGTCAGAAAGCCAAGCGGTAACCTCGTCATCGGCTTTCGCGCCGAGAGAAAGCTGTGCTTTCAATACTTCTTTCAAGAACGCAGCCGTATCGGCCCGGTCCACGGCGATGTCGGCCCAAGTAAGCCATTCGTCGCTTTGGGTGTTACCGGTCACGGCCACCACTTTGGCGCCTCTGGCCTTGGCCTGACGCACTTTGACACCCAGCACGGCATGGTCTTTCATCAAGTCGGTTTCCAGCAATACAATCAAGTTGGTGGAAAGCAGTTCGTCCAATTTGGCAGTGGAGCCATCTACGCCCAATACGGCTTTGACGCCGCTTTCGCTTTGAGCGAAGGAGAACACATCAGCGCCCATGACATCTTTGGCCAATTTTTGACCGATGTACAGTTCTTCCATGGTCAGTTTATCGCTGAGGGAAACGGCCGTTTTGCCGCCGCGCACGGCGGTGCTTTCCATTTTCTTTGCAATATAAAGGCTTGCTTCTTCAAAGCTTACCGGGGTCAGTTTTCCGTCTTTTCTCACCAATGGGGTGGTCAGGCGGCCGGCTTTTTGCAGGCTTTCAAAACCAAAGCGACCATTGACGCAAAGCAGACCATGTTCTGCCGGGGTGGTTTTTACCACCAAGTTGCCCTTGGTTTCCACGTTGGTCTGGCAGCCCACGGAGCAGAAGGCACAAACGCTAGGCGCACAGGTGGAAGATACGGGTACCCGTTTTTGGTTTTGATGTTTTTCTCCCAAAGCGCCCGTTGGGCACAGAGCCACGCACTGGCCGCAGGAGATACAGTCGGTTGCTTTCAATGGCAAATCCAGGGCAGGTTTTACCATGGAGTCAAAGCCACGGCCAACCAGGCCCAAAGCACCTCTGCCCATCACTTCGTCGCAGACTCTCACACACAGGCCGCAAAGGATACATTTATCCGGGTTGCGGTCGATGAATGGGTGGGTGTTGTCCACGGTGCGGTTATGGCTTGCGCCATCGAATTTTTCCGGATGCACATCCATGTTCCGTGCTTCGTGGATCAGTTTACATTCATAATAGTCGTGGCAGCCGCATTCCAGGCAGCGTTTTGCTTCGGCCACGGCTTCTTCTTCCGTAAAGCCTTTATTGACTTCGTGGAAGTTATCTTTTCTCTGTTCTGGGGTATAATGACGCATTTGTTGACGAGCCACTTTTTTGCGGTCAGCAAAGTCTGCTTCCGTCAAGTCGGTGCGTTCCACCACGAACGGTTTTTTGTATGGAATGATGGCGCCTTTCAAATAGCTATCCATCACGCGGGCGGCTTTATCGCCTTCGCCAATGGCGGCGATGGCAATGCCGGCCCCTTTATTGGTGGCATCGCCCACGGCAAAGACATTTTCCAAATTGGTGCGGAAGGTGGCTTCGTCGGCGGCGATGGTGCCTTTTCTGGTCAGTTCGATGCCTTCCAGGCCTTCTGGGTTCAGTTTCTGGCCCAATGCCATGATCACAGCGCTCACCGGCAAGGTTTCCGTTGCGCCTTCGATGGGGACAGGGCTTCTACGGCCGCTGGCATCTGGTTCGCCCAGCTGCATTTTTTGCAGCACGATATGGCTCAAAGAGCCATCTTCGTTGGCCACAATATCCATGGGGTTGGTGAGGTAATGGAAGATGACGCCTTCTTCTTCTGCCTCTTTAATTTCAATGTCTTCTGCCGGCATTTCGGCTCTGGTACGCCGGTAAACGCAATATACCTTTTTGGCGCCCAGACGGACAGCGGTGCGGCAAGCGTCCATAGCGGTGTTACCACCGCCAACGATGGCCACTTCTTCGCCAATTTGCACTGGTTCGCCCTGGGCCACTTTGCGCAAAAAGTCAATGCCGCCCAACACGTTTTTGTTGTCTTCGCCTTTGACGCCCATCTGCATACTGGTCCAGGCCCCAACGGCCACCAGTACGGCGTCATAGCTTTCTCTCAAGTGGGCAAAGGTCAAATCTTTACCGATTTTTACGTTATTGACCATTTTCACACCCATACCGGCGATCAGGTCAATTTCTTTTTGCAAAATGGCCTTTGGCAGACGGTATTCCGGGATACCATAGCGAAGCATACCGCCCATTTTGTCCATGGCATCAAAAATAGTCACTTGATGGCCTTTTCTTCTCAGCTGGTAGGCTGCCGTTAAGCCGGCAGGGCCACCGCCAATGACGGCCACGGTTTTGCCTGTTTCTGGTTCCACTTCCGGCATATAAGGATGGCCGCTTTCCAAGTCTTTATCGCCCAAAAAGCTTTTGATAAAGGCAATGGAGATGGGTTCTTCCACCATCTGACGGCGGCAAGCCGTTTCACAAGGATGTGGGCAAACGCGGCCGATGGAGCTTGGCAGCGGGAACACTTCCTTGATGAGTTTGACGCCTTCTTTATATTGACCATTGGCCACCAGGCCCACATAGCCCTGGCAGTCGGTACCAGCCGGGCAAGCCAGCGCACAAGGCGGACGGCAATCGCCGGTGTGGTCGCTTAACAGCAATTCCAGCGCTGCTTTTCTGCTGTCTTTGACCCGTTTTGTATTGGTATTGATGACCATGCCTTCGCTGATGGTGGTTGCGCAGGCACGCATCAATTTTGGATTTCCTTCCATTTCTACGACACAAAGGCCACAGGCACCGTAAATGGCAACCCTTTCGTCATAACAAAGGGTTGGGATTTCAATGCCGTTTTCCCGTGCCACTTCCAGGATGGTTTGGCCGGCATAGCCGGTTACTTCCATACCGTTGATATTTAATCTGATTTTCGCCACTGTCTTTCCCCCCTTAGTTTTTGTGTACGGCATCAAATTTACAACTGGACATACATTTGCCGCACTTGATGCAGACATCTTGATCGATTTTGTGTGCTTCTTTTACGTTGCCGCTGATGGCATTGACTGGGCAATTTCTTGCGCACAAGGTACAGCCGCGGCATTTTTCTGCATCAATTTCATAAGTGATGAGGGCGCTGCACTGTTTTGCCGTGCATTTATGGTTGTAGATATGATCTTCGTATTCATTGCGGAAATAACGCAACGTGGTCAAAACTGGGTTTGGCGCCGTCTGGCCCAGACCGCAAAGGGCGGACGCTTTGATCTGGTTTGCCAATTCTTCCAGCAATTCGATATCGCCATCTTTGCCTTTGCCTTCGGTGATTCTGGTCAAAATTTCTAACATCCGTTTGGTCCCGATGCGGCAGTGGATACATTTCCCACAGCTTTCCTTGCAGGTGAAATCCAGGAAGAACCGGGCCATGTCCACCATACAAGTGGTTTCATCCATAACCACCATACCGCCGGAACCCATGATGGCACCCGTGGCGGCCAGGGATTTATAGTCGATGATGGTTTCAATCAGTTCGGCCGGGATACAGCCGCCGGAAGGACCGCCCATCTGTACGGCTTTGAAGGCTTTGTCTTCTTTGATACCGCCGCCAACGCCATAGATAACGTCTTTGATTTTGGCGCCCATGGGGATTTCCACCAAGCCGCCTTTTTTGATTTTACCGGTGAGGGCAAACACTTTGGTGCCTTTGCTGTTTTCGGTGCCCATGGCGGCAAAGGCTGCGCCACCGTTTTTCAAAATCCAAGGCACGTTGGCATAAGTTTCCACGTTGTTGATGTTGGATGGTTTCTGCCAGAAGCCTTTTTCTGCTGGGAAAGGAGGTTTCAAGCGGGGCATCCCCCGTTCCCCTTCCAAGGAAGCGATCAAGGCCGTTTCTTCGCCGCAAACGAAAGCGCCGGCACCAGCTTTGATGCGAATATCAAAGCTGAAGGAGGAGCCGAAGATGTTTTTGCCCAAAAAGCCCTTTGCTCTGGCGTCTTCCAAGGCTTTGGTCAGACGAACAATGGCCAGAGGATATTCGGCACGGACATACACCACGCCTTCGTCACTGCCCATGGCATAAGCGCCGATGAGCATCCCTTCAATCAATGTATGAGGGTCGCCTTCGATAACGGCCCGGTCCATAAATGCGCCTGGGTCGCCTTCGTCGGCGTTACAGATGGTATATTTTTTGTCGCCTTTGGCGTTTCTGGCCGCATTCCATTTAAACCAGGTGGGGAACCCTGCCCCGCCACGGCCGGCCAAGCCGGAAATTTTGATTTGTTCGATGACCTCTTCCGGTTTCATGGTGGTAACACAAGCCTTGATGGCTTCGTAACCGCCTTTGGCGATATAATCTTCGATGTTTTCTGGATTGATGATCCCGCAGTTACGCAGAGCGATTCTGGTTTGTTTCTGTAAAATCGAGGCATCCTCGTCGCTAATCAGATATGCTTCTGCCCGTTTTCCGGCCAATTCTGCTTCCAAAATGGTCTGGATGGATGCTTCGTTGACTTTCACATAGGTGTGCTGAACCCCTGCATCGTCAAAAATATCCACGATAGGTTCCAGATAGCACATCCCAATACAGCCGGTTACGCCGATGGGCATCTCTTTGCCCTGTGCTTTTAAATAGCTTTCTGCTGCTGCGGCCACTTTGTTTGCGCCGGCGGCGATGCCGCAGCTGCCTTTTCCTACTACAATTCTCATTTTGCCTCGGCCTCCTTTTGCTGGATAGAAGCAAGGATGCTTCTTGCTTTGTCCGGTGTCAGCGTGCCGTAGGTTTCGCCGTTAATCATCATCACAGGCGAAAGGGAGCAGCACCCCAGGCAGGCCACATTGTTCAGTGTAAATAAACCGTCTGCCGTCGTTTCGCCTTCTTGGATGCCCAAGGTATCGCAGATGGCTTCTTCGATGGCGTTGGCGCCGTTGACATGGCAGGCGGTGCCTTTACAGAGCATGATCAGATATTTTCCCATTGGTGCCAGACGGAACTGGGCATAGAAGGTTGCTACCCCAAGAACCTTCGCCGGTTTGTTGCCGGTCCGCAGCGCAATGTAGTTTAACAGTTCCACAGGCAGGTATCCATAGATATCCTGAGCCTGCTGCAAGATGGTGATGAGCGCGCCTTCTTTATCGGCATAGTGGCTCAGCACGTCTTCCATTTTTTCCGGGTCGATGCCCTGCTGCTGCAAAGCGGTTTTACTCGCCTGCACACAGTTGCAGTTGATTTTCATGTGTTCACATCTCCTTTTGTCCCCCGATTGTGGCAAGTTTAATAGAAAAATTTTATCATAACCTTCAAGAAATTGCAACCTTTGACCGAAAAACTGCATATTTTTTCATTGGGCAAACTGCCGTTTTTTGGTTGCAAAATTGGGATAAAGCTGCTACACTTTTCACAAGCGCAACCAAAGAAAACAAAAGGAGGTTTTTTGCATGAAATACGCATTTTTAGGGGCCGGAAACATGGCCAGCGCCATCATCCGGGGGATGGTGAAAAAGAATGAAAATACATCAAAAGAAATTATGGTCTATGCCACCAGCACCACCCACACCAAACCACTGCAAGAATCGTTGGGCATTGGAGTGGCCAACAGCCGAAAGGAACTGTTGCAGGGCGCCGATGTGTTGGTGTTGGCTGTAAAGCCTCACATTTTAGATAATCTTGTGACGGATTTGGCAAAAGAGCTGGAAGGAGAAACGCCGTTAATCATCTCCATTGCCGCCGGAAAAACCCTCTCTTACCTGGAAAGCCATCTGGGCGCAGAGCGGCCTTATGTGCGGATTATGCCAAACATCAACGCCAAAATCGGCGCCTCCACCAATGGCTGCTGCTTTGGCAGGCAGGTGAGCGAAGCACAAAAAGACCTGGTCCTTCGGTTATTTGAAAGCACCGGCACCGTAACGGTGTTACCGGAAAATATGTTCAGCATTTTTACCGTCCTGGCAGGTTCTGCCCCGGCCTTTGCCTATCTTTACATGGACGCCTTGGCCCGGGCCGCCCAAAAAGCCGGTATGCCCAAGGCACAGGCCCTGGAAATTGCCGCCAGCGCCGTGCGGGGCAGCGCCGAAATGATTTTACAAAGCGGCGAACACCCCTGGTCCCTCATCGACCAAGTTTGTTCCCCCGGCGGCACCACCATCGAAGGCGTGGCAGCCTTGGAAGACAACCGCTTTGAAGCGACCATCACAAAAGCCTTTGATGCCGTATTGGCCAAAGACTTACGCATTCAAAACGGAAAATAAAGTTTTTACCCCACGGAAAAAGGCCAAAAAGCGATTGCTTTTTGGCCTTTTATCCCGCCACGCCATTGCAGCGGGGTGTCTCCTTTTTGCCGAAAGGAGGACAAATTTGTTTTTCGGAATAAAGCGTTCCATTGGGGGTAGACATGCTTTATTCTTTTGGCTCTGCCAAGGTCAGCACAGCCTTTTGAGGGTGTGGGCAAAATGCCACTTGAGGCTTTGCCTTGCCGCAGAGGGTATAGGCCTGCTGCAGCGCCTCGTCCAGTTTGGGCACGGGGGACATTCGGATTTGTCGAATTTCCGTCGCCGAAACTCCCTCTGTACATACTATAACGCGAATTTCTCTTTTTAGCAAGTCTATTATTGGCAAAGTGTGATCCATTTGAATCCGATAGTTGGCAATGGTATAGGCCTTGGCCTCGTCCAGGTCCTCAAACAATTGCAGCGGCTTTGGAAAATCCACGGAGTTCATGCCTTCCGGAAAGGCGCCATAGAGCACCACCACCGTGTCGGGCCGCAGCACATGCTGCATGGCAATGAGGGCTTTGACGCCCTGATATAAATCGCAGCTGAGAGGCTGGCCTGGGCAAATGACGGCAATATCCGGCGCCTTTGGCAGTTTCACATCCACAAAGCGGCGCAAAAAGGCCACGGCGGCCCGGTGGCTGCCTTCTAGGGAGCCGCCAAAGACCCCGGCCACTTCCCCGCTGTTATTGACCACAAAATTGATGGAAAAATGAACGCCAAATAGCTTGGCCGTTTCCAGCATATCCTCATGGATGGGGTTTTCTTCCAATTTTCCGGCCCCGGTGCCGGGAGAAAAAATCATTTCCGGGCGATGGTTGACCAGGATGGTTTCTTCGGAAGAAACGCCGGGCAGGATGGATTTTCTGCCGCCGGAAAAACCGGCCATTTCGTGCAACTCCACTTTCCCGATGGTGATTTTGATATCGCAAAGATAGGCTTTTTTGTTGACTTTGACCGGTGTACCCCGCTGGGTAACGCCCAGGTCGATCAGCGCCGCTTCGTCATAGGGTTCGTGGTTTTCGATGGCCACTTTGCCATAGAGTTCCTCGCCCAAAAAAAGGCGCATTTCTTCTTCCGTGGCCGGCCGGTGTACCCCCAGGGCCACAAAAAACGTAATCCCCGATAAGGGCACGCCCCCTGCCACCAGCTCTTCCACCAACTGGGGCGCCACTTTGGCCGTGGGTACCTGTCGGGTGATGTCGGAGATGATGACGGCCGCCGTTTTGGCTTTTTTCATCTCGGCCAATGTCCGAAGCGGCAGGCCGTCTTCCGGCTGGCAAAGGGCTTCCAGATAGACGCTTTTTCCTTTGACCGCCGGTGGGTCCCCGGCTTCAAAAAGTCCCATGCAATGGTCTTTGGGAATGGAAATGGTTCTGTTTTCATCCAAATCCCGGTATACGGCAAAGCCGTTTTCTTCTTGCAACGAATAAATCATTTTTGTACCTCCTCTGCCACAGCCAAAATGGCCTCCTGCAAGGTGGAAACCACAAAGTCCATCTCTTCTTCGGTGATGATAAAAGGTGGCGCAATCTGCATGGCCTCGCCATGGCGGCCATCGGCACAGCCTTGCACGCCGGCAGTCACCATCAGCCCATGGCTAAAGCAATAGGCTGCCACCCGGCTGGAGATGGCCACTTCATTGGGCAAAGGCGCCTTGGTTTCTTTGTCTGCCACAAATTCCACGCCATACATCATGCCGATGCCCCGCACCTGGCCCACGAAAGGCAAGGTTTCTAAGGTTTTCAGTTTTTCTAAGAACAGTGCGCCCATCTTGGCACACCGCTCCACCAAATGGTGTTCCTGTAAATAGGTCATGGCCGCACTGGCCGCTGCACAGGCTAAGGGGTTGGCCGCAAAGGTGAATAAATGGCCGCCTTGGCCGCTGCCTGCTTCCATGGCCGCAACGATTTTTTCATGGACAATGGCCGCCCCCATGGGCATATAACCACAGCCCAGACCCTTGGCCACCCCCATGATATCCGGCGTGATGCCAAAATGGTCCACGGCAAAGTTTTTGCCGGTGCGGCCAAAGCCGGTGATCACTTCATCCACACAAAACAAAATATCATAGGCTTCGCAAATGCGTTTGACTTCCTGGATATAGTCTGCCGGAGGGATCGCAGCCGCCGCCGTTGTGCCAATGACAGGCTCCAGCACAAAGGCCGCAATGGTATCGGCTCCTTCATACAAAATGGTCCGTTCTAGTTCTTTGGCGCATTGCAATCCACAACTGCCATAGGCAAGCCCAAAAGGACAGCGATAGCAGTTGCAAGGGGCAATATGGCAAGCCTTTGGCATACAGGCGTCAAAGGCCTCCCGCCAGGAAGGGCGCCCGCCCATGGCCAAGGTGGCAATGGTATTGCCGTGATAGCTTTGCCAACGGGAGATGATTTTATATTTGGAGGGGCAACCCCGCTCCAACTGATACTGTCTGGCAATTTTAATCACCGACTCCATGGCCTCCGACCCGCCGGAGCAGAAAAACACCCGGCTCATCCCCTTGGGGGCCATGGCAATGATCTGTTGGGCCAGGCGCTCTCTGGCCTCGCTGGTGAAGGTACCACCATAGGCAAAGGTGGTTTTTTTCATCTGCACTTCCATGGCCTGTAACACTTCCGGAACGCTGTGGCCAATGTTGGCCACGGCAATGCCGGCGGCACAATCCAAATAACGGTTTCCTGCCGTGTCATAGACATACATGCCCTCGGCATGGTCTACAACGGGATATTTCTTTTTCAGCTCACTGTGTAATACTGCTTCCATCTGTCCGTTCCTCCCTTCCGCCTGCCAAAATCTGCCTGCACGTGGTGGTCACATCCTGCTCCAAGGCCGCCTGAAGCCCAGATAAGTCCTTCCTTCGCACGGCAGCAATCATGGCCAAATGCACATCCATTTCCTGATCCAAAAATGCCTTTTTTCCTTTTTGTTCCAAGCAGTCCGACAGCTGTAGCCGCCGCAGCCGCTTGGTCAAATCCACCAAATTCTCCAGCTCTCCCCGCACAATGGCCGGGCATCGGCCCACCCATAGCTGGTGCAGCTGTTCCTCCAAACAAAAAAAGGCCTCCACATCGCCTGCTTCCTGCTCCTGCAAAAACATAACTTTTTGCGCCAAAAGCCCTGCTTCGATGGGCGCGATGTCTGCTTCGGTCAAAGCCCCTATGGTCAGCGCCGCCGCTTCTTTTTCCAGTGCCAAGCGAAACCGGAAAATGGCCTCCACCTCTTCGGGGGTGTGGCTGCGCACAAAGGTGCCGCTGCGCTGGCGTATTTCCACATAACCGTCTTTTTCCAATGCCTTTAACGCGTTTAATACCGGCGTTTTGCTGACTCCAAGGGCTTGGGCCAAAGCGCCGATTTCTAACCGCTCCTTGGGCCGAAGACGGTTTTCCATGATCTGCTGTTTCAACGACTGATAGACCAATGTATTTAAACTGGTCACTTCGATTTTTTCCAAATCAATCGCTCCTTTTGTTTGACTCCGACGGAAGGGGATGGTCCAGATGGTTCCGTCGGAATCAAACCAAATTCCCGGTCACCCATCGACCGGTACAGTTACAGCATAACAGAAAACGCCAGACTGCGTCAACAGAAATCTGAAATTTCAGTTTTCTGTTTGTTGTACAGAAAAAAACCGTTTCCCTAAAAAATAAAATAGCAGGAATCCTTTTTTCAGGATTTCCTGCTATCTTTTTTGAAAAAACGAAGTTTTTTTATTTTTTCACCAAATATTGGGCATTGAGCAAATCTCGTTCACTGTTGAAGGGGCGGCCATTTTCAAAGTTCACAATATTGCTGTAGCAATATTGCACCATGTTGATGTCGTTATCGGCCGTGTTGCCACCGGCGTGGGCCGTGGCCGACACATTGGGCAACAGCAGCAACGGATGGTTGGCAGGCAGGGGTTCTTCATTGAAGTTATCCATGCCGGCCCCCAAAATCTGCCCCGTGGTCAAGGCTTTTAACAAGGCGTCTTGGTTGACGATGGGGCCACGGGCGGTGTTAATCAAAACGGCTGTTTTCTTCATCTGGGCAAATTCCGCATCGGAGAACATGTCGATGGTATCCTCTTTTTGCGGGCAATGGATGGAAATGATGTCCGACGTTTGAATCAGCTGTTCAAAGGGCACAAAGTCATAGCCAAACTGGGCTTCCTGCTCCCACTGGCGCACAATGTCATAATACTGCACATGGGCGCCCAAAGCCGTCACCATCTGGGCCACTTTTTTCCCAATGTTGCCCAAGCCCACGATACCTACGGTTTTGCCGTAGATCATGTAAGAGCGGCCAAAAAATTCGCTCTTGGGCCATTTGCCTTCTTTCAAATTGCGATTGATAGCAATGAGGTTTCGATAGACACTGAGCATATGCATCAGGGCCAGCTCCGCCACCGGGCGGGAGTTGACGCCGGGGCAGTTGGCCACAGGGATGCCCAAACTGCCGGCCAGACGAATGTCACAATCGTCAAAGCCTGCGCCCCATTTTTGCAACAGCTTCAGTTCCTTGGCGGCATAAAAAATTTGGGAATCCACCGCCAGACGGTTGATGATATAGCTTACATGGGCCAGCTTGTCATATTCTTCGGGGCCGTTTACAAAGGTGATTTCATAGCCTTCTGGCACGTTTTCCATCAACGCCTTTTTGGCGCCGTCAAAGTAGACCCCGGTCAAACCAATTTGAATCATGGAACAATCTCCCTTTCTGTCGGTTTATTCCAACACGCCAATTTCTTTGTAGTAGCGTTCTGCCCCTTCATGCAGTGGCAGTCCGGCCAAGTCGGTCACAGCATCTTCCACCGTTACCCCTTTTAACACGCTGTTGGTTTCTGCCAAGGTATCGATGTTTTCCCAGAAGGTTTTGGTCAGGTTATACACCGTATCGGCATCCAAATCGGCGGTGGTGCAAAGGGTAATTTTGATGGCAGAAGTCAAAATATCTTCGTCCTGACCGTCATAGGTGCCAGCAGGAATGGTGTATTCGGCATACCAAGGATATTCTTCTTTCAACTGTTCAATCAAGCTTTCATCCATACCGATGAGTTTCCCGCCGGCGGTGGAGGTGATTTCCGTTACGGCTGCCGTCGGCACACCGGCCATGATCCAAGCGCCGTCCAACTGTTTATTGCGCAGCAAGTCAGTGGCTTCGGTGAAGCCTACAAACTGGGCTTTGATGTCATCGGGATAATTCATGCCAAGGGCCGTCAGGTGGATTCTGGTTTCCACTTCACTGGTACCACCGGCAGAGCCTGGGGCAAAGTTTTTGCCTTTCAGTTCCGAAAGAGAGGTGATGCCGCTTTCTTCGCTGACAACTACCTGGTTTGGATTATAGTAAAGTCCGGCCAAAACCCGCAGATCTTCGTTGGGGCGGCCTTCAAAGGTGCCAGTGCCATGGTAAGATTCATACATGATACTGGTCACAGCCACACCCATTTGCGCCTGGCCGTCGGCAATGAGGTTCAAGTTTTCCACGCCGCCGTTGGAGGCTTGCGCGCTGGCGCGCACGTTATCCAATTGGGTGTTCCAAAGGTTGGCAATGGCGCTGCCCAGTGGATATACGGCGCCAGTGGTGGCAGCCGTTGGGAAGTTGATGGTCACCACATCGCCGGAGGCGGAAGCAGTTTCTTCGCCTTCTGTGGCCGTTTCGGTGCTTTCGGTGCTTTCCGTTGCACCTTCGCTGGCCCCTTCTTGGGTGGTGGAAGCACAGCCGGAAAGCAGTGATACCCCCATGGTCAAAATCGCCAGCATCGTTACAAGTCGTTTCATAAATTCCTCTCTCCTTTTCACTCTTTTGTTATTCCGAAACGGTGGCTTTTTGCCGCATCATCGTTACTTTTTGGAAAATCAGTACCAGCACAAACCCGGCCACAGCCAACAAGTCTGTAATGGTGCCCGGATCAATGGCTAACACAGCGGCGGCCAACAAAATGACCCGTTCGACGATATTGCATTTTTTCAACATCATACCCTGCAGCGCCGCCGACAAAGCAATGACACCAAGGCTTGCCGTCACAAAGGCCTGCAGCGTTTCCAAGGCGCCAATACCTTCCACGGTACCAATCAAAAGCACCGGGTTATTGAGGAAGAAGAAAGGCAAAATAAAGCCGGTCAACCCTAATTTCACGGCAATGAGGGACGTTTTGGTCTGGTTGGAATCGGCAATGCCGCTGGCCACATAGCTACTCATGGCAACCGGTGGCGTAATGTTGGAAAGGCAAGCATAAATCAAGCAGAACATATGGGCCGACATGGGGATGGCACCCACGTTTTGCAGTACCGGCACAGCCACAGCCGCCACAATGACATAAGCGGCCACACCTGGCACGCCCATGCCCAAAATGGTGCTCATAATCATTACCATCAAGCCGCCCAAAAGCAACTGGCCTTCGCCAACCACCCGCAGCACAATATAACCAAAGTTTAACCCCAAACCGGTCAAAGAAACGGTACCGATGATGACACCGATGATGACACAGCTAACGCCAACGCTGATGGCGCCTCTGGCCCCTTCGACGGTAGCCTGCAAAATGGTGGTTGGATACATTCTCGTTTCTTTTCGAAACCAAGAAGCGATGACGGTGGCAAAAATGGCAGCCACAGCCGCATATAACGGTGTATAACCCATAAACATCATCACCATCAGCACCACCAAAGGTAAAATCAGGTGACCTCTTGTTTTTAACACCACCAACGCGTCTGGAATGTTTTCTTTGGAAAGACCTTTCAGGCCCAATTTCTTTGCTTCAAAGTGCACCGAAAACAACAGCGTTAAGTAATACAAAAAGGCGGGAATGGCAGCAGCAATCATGACTTTTGTATAGCTAACGCCAAGGAATTCTGCCATCACAAAGCCCACGGCCCCCATGATGGGTGGGGCAAACTGGCCGCCGGTGGAAGCAACGGCTTCTACGGCTGCCGCAAATTCTGCCTTATAACCGGTCTGTTTCATCAAGGGGATGGTGATGGTACCGGTGGTAGCCACGTTGGCGATGGCGCTACCGTTAATCATACCCAGCAAGGCACTGGCAATGACGGCCACTTTGGCTGGGCCGCCGGGGCTTCTGCCCACCAGCGTTAAGGCCAAGTCGTTGATAAACTGGCTAAAACCGCTGTATTTCAAGAAAGCACCAAAGACCACAAACAGGAAAATATAGGTGGCGCTGACCCCAATGCCGACGCCAAAAATCCCTTGGCTGCCCCAGAACATATGGGAAAGCACCCGGCTTAATGGAAACCCGGTATGTCCCAGCTCCCCTGGAATCAATGGGCCCAAGAAGTTATAGGCCAAAAATACCAGCGCCAGCACGGCCAAACTGCCGCAGGCCCGGCGCGCCGCTTCAAACACCAGCACAATGCCAATACCGGCTACGATATAGTCGATGGTCTCCAAATACCCACCCCGCAGGGCAATGGCCGTATAATTTTTAATCATATACCCATAAACGGCAATGGATAACCCGGCCAACACAAAGTCCCAAATGGGTGGCGCCTTGCGCATCTTCCGTTCCTTTTTGAAGGTAGGATAGAGGCAAAACGTAAATACCAGCAAAAACATAATATGCCAAGCCCGCAATGTCATGGCACTCATGGTGCCAATGGTATTGGCATAAAGCTGGAAAATAGACCAAATGACAAGCAAAATGGATAATATGGCGTTGGCCTTTGTATCAAAGACACGCACCCGCATTTCTGCTTCTTTTTCCTCCAAAAGCGCTTGGGCTTTTTTCTCCGCTTCCGTCATGCCCGTCGTTTGGGGCGAAGAAAGCTGTTCTTTCTCACTCATGTAGAACCATTCCTCCCTGTAAAAAGTAAATAAAAAAAGGTCATTTCGTCGCAAAAGGACGAAATGACCGTGGTACCACCTTTTTTTACACCAATCTATGCTGATGTCTCTTTGCCGTATATCGCGCGGCTCCTGCGCCGAAGCTTCCTTCGGGGACTCCAAAATGGAAATTCGTCTGCATTTTGTCCGGCGGCGCTTTCACCCATTGCGCCGTTCTCTGCGTGTCACCAAAACCGACTACTGCGTTTCTTCTCCGTCCTTGGTTTGCTTTGTTGTTGTGGGACTATTGTACCACAATCTTTTACTGGTTTAAAGTGTTAAATTCGTTATTTTTTCCGCAACTTTTTGCAAAAAAATGTTCAAAATATACAAAAATATCAGCAGACATAATCATACCAGTCCCATTCCACCTGCATGACGGCTTGGCAGGTTTCTGCTTCTGGTTCTTCCAACAATTCAAATTCCACTTGAAAATCGTGGTAAATTTCTCCTTCGATGGTGGCTTTGCCGGTGAGGATATAATGTTTGCCGCTGCCTTCCAGAACTTCTCCTTCCACCAGCACATCATCCTCTTCAATCAGCACTTTGTTCCAATCGGCAGCTTTTTCTTCCTCGGTAAAATATGCCTTCATTTGGCAGCGCTCCTTTTCCATTTTTTTGTTTTACTATACCCCATTTCCCATTGGTTTTCAATAAAAATTCTTTTCAAGGGGGACAGAGTTTGTTATACTGAAACACAGGAGGGATACGGATGCACTATATTGTGGTAGACTTTGAATTTAATCAGGCCTTTTCCTTTCGCCCCGATCAACCGGCGCCAACCGATCCGCAGATGCCTTGCGAAATCATTCAAATTGGGGCAGTGAAGCTGGACGAATCCTTACAAATCGTACAGGAGTATAACGCCTTGGTGCAGCCAACGTTATACCAAAAAATGCACCCCAAAGTGCAAAAACTGACGGGACTGAGTCGGGAAATGTTAAAAGAACAGCCTTTCTTCCCGGCCGCCTATGACGACTTTGTCTCTTTCATCGGCCCAACGCCGGCCGTTCTTTGTAGCTGGGGGATCGACGATATCAAATCGCTGTTTCGCAACATCTATTATCACCAGTTGGACGATGGCCGCATCACAAAAAATTATCTGAATTTGCAAGCCATTGCCGGCGCTGCGCTGCAGCCGCAAACGCCGGGCCAAAGCATGGGCCTGCAAAAGGCCGTGGAACTTTTGGCCCTGCCTCAAGAGCGACAGTTTCATGACGCCCTCAACGATGCCTACTATACGGCTCTGGTGTTCCAAAAAACGGCCCGTCCACCCTTATCGGTTTCCTTGTTCCAGCCTTCGGACTTGGGTCCCAAAAAAGAGCCCCTCACCCGGCCTTACTTCCCGGCCTTGCTCGAACAGATGGAAAAGGACTTGCAACGGGAATTGACCGAAGAAGAAAGCGCCCTGGTGCGCAAGGCCTATAAAATGGGCCGAAAAAAAGCCTTTGATATCCCCATGACAAGGAAAAAACAGGCCGAAAAAAAGAAAAATCCCAAAGCGTAGGACGTCCTTTCCTACGCTTTGCCCCTTTCTGTGGATTTTGAGAAAAAAAGTGTTGACAAGCCAATGGGGTTTATGGTATATTTATTTTTGCAGTAGGTCATTTATGGAGAAGTACTCAAGTGGCTGAAGAGGCGCCCCTGCTAAGGGTGTAGGTCGTTTGCGCGGCGCGAGGGTTCAAATCCCTCCTTCTCCGGTTTCAAAAGCCCCCGAATTTCGGGGGCTTTTTTGTTGCCTTTTTCTGAAGAAAAAAGAGAAAAACCGTTTTATGAAAAAAGCAGGAACCCTTTGTGTTGCAAGGATTCCTGCTTTCTTTTTTATCCGGCTGCGCCGTTTTTTGGCTTTTATTCTTCCAGCAAATTGACCATGATGGTATCTGCCGGTACAATCTCATCGATGATGCCAATTTCTTTGAGCCAAGCGATGTTGGTATCCCATACTTCTTCTGTCTGGCTCAAAAATGGTGCTTCTTCCGTCTCCATGGCCGGCAAAAGCACCGACATGGACTGCATTTCCACTTCTTTATCCAGCGGGAAGTTATCGGCGTTTTGATAGGTCAAAAGCAAATCCACCGATTCTTCTGGATGGGCCTTCATTTCTTCAAAGCCTTTTTGGCAAGCCCGCAAAAAGCCTTTCAGCAATTCCGGTTCTTCTTGGAGCTGTTGTTCGCCGGTGACAAAAATCATTTCATAATAATTGGGCACCCCAAAATCGGTGGGGTAAAAATAATTGACGTCAAAGCCTTCTTTTTCCAACTGAGGCACTTCGTGGTTGACCATACAGCCCAAGGTGGCATCCACATTGCCGGTGGTCATGGAGCTCATCAGATCAAAGCCCACATCCACAATGTCAATATCGTCGGCGGTGCCGCCGGCCTGTTCGATGATATAGCGCACCATGGCTTCGTTCAATTCCGAGCCGGAACCACCCAATTTTTTGCCGATCAAATCGGTGGGAGAAGTGATATTTTTTTCAGCCAAGGATACAAACACGTTCAAAGGCTGTTGGCAAACGGCGCCGATGGATTTCACCGGCACGCCTTGGTTGACAGAGGCCACAATGACGTCATGGAGATAATAAATCCCAATATCGGCCTGTCCTGCCGCCGTCAGAGAAATGGCGTCGTTGGTATTGGCCGGAAACTGGATATTTAACGCAATGCCTTCTTCTGCAAAATAACCTTTTTCGATGGCTTCATACAAAAAGGCATGGACGGCATTGGGGTACCAATCCAACACCAAATCCAGCTGGGTCAGTTCCTGGTCATCGGCGGCAGCCGTTTCTTCGGTGGTGGTTTCGGTGTTTTCTTCCGTGGTGGTACTTTCGGTTTGGCTAGCACAGCCACCAAAGCAAAGCAAGACGCCCAAAAGCAGGGCAAACATTCTCTTTTTCATCAATCTTTCCTCCAAGTAATCCATTTTTCTTCGATTTTTGTAATGATAAAAACAGTCAACATGGCAATGGCCGACAAAATGACGATGGGCGCAAAGACGCCGGCCCCGTCCAACTGGGTCATCATTCGTTTACTGAAATACCCCAGACCTTCCTGGGCCCCCAGCCATTCGGCAATGGCCGCGCCAATGACACTGAGGGGAATGGCCATTTTGATGGCAGAAAAGAAACTGGGTAACGCCGTCGGCAGCTTCAATTTCCAAAACAAATCCCGTTTGGATGCGCCATAGGTGGTCAGCAGTTCTTCCATTTCCCGCTTGGTGCTTTTAAACCCGTCAAAAACGGTGATGGCAATGGGGAAAAAGGTCATCAGCACCGTCACCAGCACCTTGCTCCAAATGCTGTACCCAAACCAGAGCACAAACAAAGGCGCAATGGCCGTGGTGGGGATGGTTTGGGTGGCCACAATGACGGGATAGAGGGCCTTTTCTAATGCCGGGCATTCATCCATCCACACCGCAAGACCCAGACCCAGCACAATGGAAATGGCAAGGCCAATGACCGTCACTTTTAAGGTGGCCGGCATTTGCACCAAGAACAAATTTTCTTTTAATTCCCAAATTTTTTTCACAATCTGAATGGGAGAAGGCAAAATATAATGGGCGTTGATGATCATGGCCACCCCTTGCCACAACAGCAAAATGCCCACAACCACGGCCACCGACAGCCAATTTTTGTTTTTCATAAACTGCCGCCTCCCAACTCTTTGATCAGTTTTTCTTTTAATTCCTGCATATCCGGCCGTTTCAAATCCTCCCGGTTACGGGGATGGGGCAAAGGGATGGGGTATGCTTCCAGATGAGTGATGGGCCGGTCATAGACCACCAACACCCGGTCAGAAAGGAAGATGGCCTCTTCCACATCATGGGTCACAAAAAGCACCGTCTGGCGGTATTTTTCCCATTCCTGTAACAACCATTGTTGCAGGGCGATTTTGGTCAGAGAATCCAGGGCCGAAAACGGCTCGTCCAAAAGCAGCAGTCGGCTTCCCGTCAAAAGCGTTCGGGCAAAGGCCGCCCGCTGGCGCATGCCGCCGGAAAGCTCTTTGGGATAACGGTTTTCATAGTCCGAAAGGCCCACTTCTTTTAACATGGCCCGCACCTTTTGCTGCTGCTCTGCCTTGGGCACTCGCCCAATTTCCAACGGCAGCGCCAAGTTTTGCCCCACCGTGCGCCAAGGAAAGAGCAAGTCTTTTTGGGGCATATAGGCCGAAAAGTGGCTGAGGGAAGAAATGGGCTTGCCGTCATAAAAAATCTGGCCGCTTTGGGGCTGTTCCAGACCGTTGATGAGGCGGAAAATAGTGCTTTTTCCGCAGCCGGAGGCACCAATGATGCTGACAAAGGCGCCTTCTTCCACCTGGAAAGACAGGTCTTTCATCATCTGATAATCATCTTCGGCATATTGGAAGGTGACATTTTGAAATTCCAACATGGTTTGTTACATCTCCTTATTCCAGGCCATATCCCAGAACATGGCTTCATAACGGCTGCAATTGATGAGGATTTGTGTTAAGTGTTCCATCTGGGCCGGGGTGTAATCCTTGGCCAGGCGGTCCACCAGGGCGATGGTTTCGTCATTGCAGCGCAGGTATTCTTCCGAGTCATAGGTATCAATCCAGTGGGCAAAGAAAGGATCTTTTCTGCCTTCGGTAAATTTCCCCACATAAGCGCCAATGAGGGCATAGCTCCAGGCGCAGGCCAGCACGGCGGTGGCAATTTCGGCCGGACCTTCTTCCGCTGCGATTTTTAACATATAGCTGGTGTAGCTTTCGGTGGTAAGGGCCACCGGCGTTTGGGCAATGATTTCAGGGGTAATGCCCAAAATTTCCATGTACTTTTGATGGTTTTCGCTCTCTTCGCTTAAGGCTCCGGAAATGAGGGCGGCAAAGGCGCGGATGTCCTCCTCCGTTTGGGACTTAATCATGCCCCAGGCAAATACTTTGGCATAGCCATGGAGATAGAGGGAATCTTGGATCATATAAAACCGGAATTTTTCATGGTCCAACGTTCCGTCGGCAATGCCTTGGACAAAGGGATGGTCGTTATAGGCCGCCCAAATGTCTTTGACTGCTTCATACAGTTGTTCTGATGGTTTCATTGGTGATAACCTCCTTTTACCTACTTAGGCCCGCCGGTTTGCCACGCGAAAAAAAAGACATTTCCCAAAAGGCGGGAAATGTCGTAAACTGCAAAAAAACGTGTTGCAAGCACTTCCTGCGCTGGTACTAACCAATCAGGTTCAAAGGGACTCTCTCAGCATCGGTTTTTCACAAAACCGCAGCACCCCCGGGCTTCACTTATGGAATTTGCTTCATTATATACTGCTCGATGGGAAATGTAAAGAGGTTTTGAAAAAAAGCTTTACATTCTGTGGAAATGGAAATATAAATAATAAGAGAGACGACAAACAACGCCAGAAAGAAGGGACAAGCCCATGGACGAACAAATGTTACTGAATTTTGCCATTGGCGTTGGCGAAATCATGCTGCGCAGCGGCGCAGAAACCAACCGCATTGAAGATACCGTAGAGCGCATCCTATCGGTCAAAGAAGGGGCCATGCCGGAAGTCTTTGTAACCCCCACCGGCTTTTTTGCCAGTATCCAAGGGGAGTTAACCGGTGTGACCACCAATTTTGTCCGGGTCACCAATCGCTCCATCGACCTGGAACGGCTGGTACGGGCCAATGCCTTATCGAGAAACTTTGTGGAAGGAAAAATCACACTGACCGAAGGCTTTGCAGAGCTGGAGCGGATCAACCATTCCAAGCCCTTTGCCCGGTGGCTGGTGATTTTGGCGACGGGGGTACTCTGTTTTTCTTTCACGCTTTTATTTGGCGGCCATGGCAGTGATGCCGCGATGGCTTTTTTGGTGGGCTTGCTTTTGGGCGGGTTACAGATTTTTTTGTCGGCCAAAAATGTGGCCTCGTTTTTGAGTAATTTTTTTGGCGGCATGCTGGTCAGTGCCACCGCCTTATCCTTCTATATCCTGGGGCTTTGTCAAAATTATGAAACGGTCATCATCGGCTCCATCATGCCCCTGGTGCCCGGCTTTTGCATCACAACAGCGGTGCGAGACATCATGAGCGGCGATTATCTTTCCGGCACCAGCCGCATGGCCGAAGCCACGCTGGCCGCCACGGCCATTGCCGCGGGGGTAGGTATTTTATTAAGCGTCTATTTTTCCTTTGGAGGTGGTGGCGCATGATGGAAACGGCATCCCAATTTTTGTTCCATTTTTTCTTTTCCTTTTTGGCTGCCGCCAGCTTTGCCGTGCTAAATAATGCGCCACGGCGAGAGCTTTGGGCCTGCGGCGTGGCCGGGGCCGCCGGGTGGGTGGCCTATTTCTGTTTGACTTTTTTTGGCGCCGGCGTCACCAGCAGCGTCTTTTTTGGCGCCGTCGTTGCGGCCATTTTTTCCCGGCTTTTTTCCTATTCCCACCGAGCCCCTTCCACCCTCTATCTCATCCCCGGCATCATCCCCTTGGTGCCCGGAAGCTTCATCTATTACACCATGCAATCCATATTGGAAAACGACAGCGGCGCCGCCTTTTCCAATGCCGTCATGACCTTAAAACTTTCCGGCGTCATTGCCATCGGCATCATTGTCATTTTCACCTTGCCCTATCGTTTCTTTGCCGTCTTTACGCCAAAGGAAAGAAAGGCTTCCCCCAAACGGGACTGGCTCTATCGCAAAAAAACGGCGCCGCCCAACAAACGGTCTTAAAAAAAGAAAAGCAGGAACCCTTTTCCTCGGAGGATTCCTGCTTTTTTGACGTTTTTATTGATTGGAGTGACAATGGCACACATGGCCTTCGCCGTGATGGTGCCCTTCGTGGTGGCCGTCATGATGGCCTTGGCAATGATGACCTTCGTGGTGACCTTCGCCGTGATGGTTGCAGTTGGCTTCGCTAGAACCCATTTGTTTGCCGCTCAAATAATCGGCAATGACTTGGGTTACCTGGCCGCTAACCCCGGCCAATACTTCAATGCCGCTTTCTGCCAGCGCCTGTACAGCCCCGCCGCCAATGCCGCCGCAAATCAGCAAATTCACATGGGCTTCTTTTAACCGTGCCGCCAAAGCCCCATGGCCAGAATCGGTGGTGTCGATCACCGTGGTGTTGACCACCATATGGTCTTCCACTTCATAAAGAGTAAAGGATGGGGTATGGCCAAAATGTTGAAACACTTGTCCTGCTTCGGTTGGAATTGCAATAATCATAGGAAAAACGCTCCCTTCTTTCTTCTGCGATTGAAACGAATGTAATTTGATTTTAGTCTAACAGCAATTATAGGCTCATTTCTGACATAAGTCAATAACCCGATTGACTTTTTTTTCGAAAAAGTGGTACAATACCCCTACCAAACCATACCCTGTATTGTTAAAGGAGGTAATCATTGATGGACCCAAGAGACAACGTATTAGCAAAAAACTTAGTGCAATATTCCTGCCAGGTACAGCCTGGAGAAAACGTATATATCAGCTGTAACGGTACGGCTCCCATTCCTTTGGTTAAACAAATCATCAAGGAAGTCTATGCCGCAGGGGCCACGCCCTTTTTGGAAATCAAAACCAGCACCACCGAGCGGGAGCTGTTATTGGGCATTCAAGAAAAACAATTAAACCAAATGGCCCAATGGGAATGCGAAAAAATGCGCCACATGGATGCCTATATCGGCGTACGGGGCGAGGACAACCAATCGGAACTGTCTGACGTGCCAAACGAAAACTTACAGCTTTATTCCAAGCTCTTTACCCGTCCCGTCAACGACATCCGGGTACCTGATACCAAGTGGGTGGTACTGCGCTATCCAACGCCGTCCATGGCCCAGGCCGCTTCCCAAAGCCAAGAAGCCTTTGCCGACTTTTTCTATCAGGTGTGCAATTTAGACTATGGCAAAATGTCTGTGGCCATGGACGCGCTGGTAGAACTGATGAACCGCACCGACAAAGTCCATATCGTGGGCCCCGGCACCGATTTGACTTTCTCCATCCAAGGCATTCCTGCCATCAAGTGCGACGGCCGCTGCAATATTCCAGACGGCGAAGTCTACACCGCCCCGGTGAAAGATTCCATCAACGGCACACTGACCTATAACACCCCAAGCGAATACAATTCCTTTACCTTTGAACACGTTTCTTTGACGTTCCGGGATGGGAAAATTGTCGATTGCTCCGCCAACGACACGGCCCGCCTCAACGAAATCTTTGACACCGACGAAGGCGCTCGCTATGTGGGCGAATTTGCCCTGGGCGTCAACCCCTTTATCACAAAGGCCATGAACAACATCCTGTTTGATGAAAAAATCCGTGGCAGCTTCCACTTTACCCCCGGCTGCTGCTATGACGATGCGCCAAACGGCAACAAAAGCGCCATCCACTGGGATCTGGTTTGCATCCAAACGGAAGAAATGGGCGGCGGCGAAATTTATTTCGACGATGTACTCATCCGCAAAGACGGCCGTTTTGTGCTGCCAGAGCTGCTGTGCTTAAACCCGGAAAATTTGGCTTAATATTTGTCGAAAAACCATGGACAGATGGCGTTTTTTGGTGTAAAATCTTACCTTAAAGACTGTGATATTTTCACAATTAGAAAGACGTTCTAAATTATAAAACAGGAGAAGATCAACCGTGGAAAAGAAAAATGAAATTCTTGTCATCGGGCATAGAAATCCCGATACCGACTCTATCTGTTCTGCCATCAGTTATGCATATTTGAAAAATACCCTCAACCCAGCCCAGACCTATGTGGCCAAACGCTGTGGCGATGTCAGCAAAGAAACGGCCTTTGTGCTGGAACACTTTGGCGTGGAAGAACCGGCCTTTGTCAAAGACGTCCATACCCAAGTCAGCGACATCGAAATCAAATATACCCCGGGGGTAGATGGCAACATTTCCATCAGAAAAGCCTACTCCATGATGAAAGAATTAAATGCCGTAACCTTGCCCATCACCAATGAAGATCAGCGGTTAAGCGGCTTAATCACCATCGGCGACATTGCCGCCAGCGATATGGACGTATACGATAACCGCATCGTCTCCAAAGCCTCCACTTCCTACCGCAACATTGTAGAAACCTTGGAAGGCACCGTCCTTTGCGGCGACATCAATCGCACCTTCACCGAAGGAAAAGTAACCATTGCCGCCAACTCTCCAGAATTGATGAAAGAATATATTTCGGAAGGCGACTTGGTGATCATGGGTAACCGCTTTGAAAGCCAATTTTTTGCCATCGAAGTGGGCGTTAGCTGTCTGGTGCTTTGCACCCATAACACCGTCAACGAAACCATTTTGGACCGGGCGAAAGAAAAAGGCACCATCATCATTTCTTCTCCCTACGATTCCTATACGGTGGCCCGCTTGATTAACCAGAGCATGCCCATCCAATATTTCATGACCAAAGACAATCTGCTCCACTTCCATCTGGATGATTATACCGACGATGTGAAAGAAGTCATGGCCAAAACCCGTCACCGTTATTTCCCTGTGGTGGACGATGACAACCGCTATATCGGTCTCATCTCCAAACGCAGCTTCTTGGATACGGAGAAAAAACAAGTGATTTTGGTGGACCACAACGAAAAGAGCCAGGCCGTGGAAGGCATTGAATGCGCCGACATTTTGGAAATCGTCGACCATCACCGCCTGGGTAGCCTGGAAACCATCAACCCTGTCTTCTTCCGCAACCAGCCTTTGGGCTGCACGGCCACCATCATTGCACAAATGTATGAAGAAAACGGCGTAGAAATTCCAAAACACATTGCTGGGCTTTTGTGCAGCGCCATTTTGTCTGATACCTTGATGTTCCGCTCCCCTACTTGTACGCCTTTGGACGAGCAGGTGGCCCGGAAACTGGCACAGCAAGCAGACATTGACATCCAGTCCTATGCCGAAGCCATGTTCAGCGCCGCTTCCGACTTGGCTAGCCGCACCGACGAAGAAATTTTCTATCAGGACTACAAAGAATTTTCTGCCGGTGGCGTAGAATTTGGCGTGGGCCAGATCACTTCCATGAACTCCGCCGACTTGCAAACCGTCAAAGAACGGATGGAACCATTTATGGAAGAATTGGTGGCAAAAAACGGCAAAGATATGATTATTTTGATGTTGACCCATATCATCGACGAATCGTCTATCTTGCTCTTTAAAGGACCAAAAGCAAAAGAACTGTTGGGAGAAGCCTACCATGCGGAATTTGACGGCGATACCATTTTTGTACCAGGCATGGTTTCCCGCAAAAAACAATTGATTCCTGACTTGCTGGCCGTAACCCGTCAGTAACCAAAATAACCAAAAGGGCGTCTTGCAGCAATCTGCGGCGCCTTTTTTGTATTTTTTTCCTGGCCAAACGGAACTTTTTGTCAAAAAAACCGTCTCTCTACAAAAAACCATATTTTTTCCATACAAATTCTATGTTTTGGGGCTTGTATCTCCATCGAAATTCGCCTATACTGGATACAGTTTGAAAAGAAAGGAAGATTTGCCATGAACTTAGTTGTTCCCGTTTTAGTTGCATCCTTGGTTATGGGCAGCGGTGCTCCGGCTGCTTCCGTACCCGACACGACGGCGCCGGCCGAAGAAAATTCGTCCATCATCGTCTTTGAACAAACCGAAGAAGAAAAAGCACGGCTGGAAGAAGAAGCACGGCTGCAAGCAGAGGCCGAAGCCAAAGCAGCCGAAGAAGCGGCCCAACAAGCTATGGAAAACGGTAATTATCAATATGATATTGCCTCCTATACCACCAACTATTCCACCTCTGCCGCCAACACCGACCGAAACTATAACATGCAGCTGGCCTGCGATGCCATCAACGGCACCATCTTGTTGCCCGGCGAAGAATTTTCTTATAACGACGCCCTCTTTGCTGTAGGTAATCCATACGAAGACTATCGCTATGCCGGGGCCTATTCCAACGGCGAAGTGGTCAACGCCATCGGCGGCGGGATCTGTCAAGTGTCCACCACCCTCTTTGACGCCGCCCTGTATACCGGCATGACCATCACCGACCGGCGCAACCATTCCATGCCGGTGGGCTATGTACCAAAGGGGATGGACGCCACCGTCAGCTGGGGCAGCATCGACTTTTGCTTCCGCAACGACTATGATGCTCCAGTAAAAATCGAAGCCACCATGAACGATGGGGCCTTAAAAATCCGGTTCCTTTCCACAGAAAAACTGGATGTCAGCGGCATTACGCTGGAAGTGACCCAAAGCGGCGGCGGGTATCATCTGACCCGTTATCGAAACGGCGTGGCCGACTATACCACCAGCAGCTATTATCGTTCTCCACAACAACAGCAACAAACCCAACCCAAAGCACAAGAAGAAGAGAAAAAGACCGAAAACAAAATCCGTCTGCCTTGGGAAATTTAAACACACAAAAAAGCCCTCTTGGAGGGCTTTTTTTTATTCTCTCGTCAATTTTTGCCGCAAAAGAAAGAGAAGTTTTCCTCTGCCTCTATTTTTTTCCTGCAAAATATACTATAATGAAAGAAAGCGGGAAAATTTTTCTTGCCGAAAGAACAAAGGAGGAATTTGCCTATGATCGCCATCATTGCCGACGATTTGACCGGCGCCAACGACACCGGCGTCCAGTATGTCAAAAACGGCTATACCACGCGGGTGAAAATCTTAAACGATAATACCGTTACCGGAAAGCTCTTTGACAGCAACGTGGTTGTCATCAACACCGATACCCGGCCTTTACCCAGTCAGGAAGCTTATGACAAAGTGTATGCGCTGGCCAAGCAGCTGGGAGAGCTGCCTCAGCTGGAATATATTTATAAAAAGGTGGATTCCCTCATGCGGGGCAATCCCGCGCCGGAACTGGAGGCTATTTTGGATGCCACAGGCGCTTCGGTGGCCTTTGTGGCCAGTGCCTTTCCAGAAAACGGCCGCATCGTCACCGACGGCACACTGCTGATGCCTGACGGCAAACATGTGGACATCACCAATATTTTTAACACCGAAACCAGCAAAAAAGCCATTGGCGTCCGTCTGACCACCATCCGCGAAGGCGCAAGCCACCTGGCCGCTTTCCTCACAGAGCAGATGAAAAAAGGCGCCAGCATTTTTGTCTTTGACACCGTAGACAATGAGGATTTGAAACTGATTAGTGACGCCGCCATGCTGGTGGATACACCAAAGAAAGTCTTTTGCGGCAGCGCAGGATTGGCCAAGCAGTTGGGCCGCAAGAAAAAAGCCTGCGTCAAATACGAAGGTACCACCTTTGTGGTGGTTGGCTCCCGCAGCGCCACCACGGCCCACCAGGTGCGGATGATGAAAGAAACGTTCCACTGCCCGGTGGTGGTGGTCAATTCCAAAGAAATCATCGAAGGCCAATATGAAAAAGCCGTCAGCGACGCCGTCCGTCAATCCACCTGTCTTTACGACAACGGCCAAAAACTGGTGGTCATTGCCATCGACAGTTTGTTTGAAGAATACACCATGGTGCTGCGAGAAAGCGTGGAAAATTCGGAAAAATCGTTGTTGGTGGCAGAAAGCCTGGGCGATATTGTCAAACGCCTTTTTGACCACATCAAGCCTGTCACCTTTGTGGCCACCGGCGGCGACACCGCCTTTCAAATTTGCCATGCCTTGGGCTCGGCCGGCATGGAATTGACCGACGAAATTGTGCCCGGGGTGCCCATTGGCATTTTGAAAGAAGGCATGGCCGACGGCAGCAGCATGGTTACCAAATCCGGCGGCTTTGGCGAAGAAGATACCTTAGTGAAAGTCATTCAATACCTGCAAGTCAATACCAAATAACAGGGGGGAGATCCTTTTATGAACAAACGACCAATTTTAGGCATCACCATGGGCGATCCTGCCGGCTGCGGCCCGGAAATCACCATCAAAGCATTGCGCAACCCACAAATGTATGAAAAATGCCGCCCCATCGTCATCGGCGACTGTAACGTACTGGCCGATTCCATCCGGATTTTGAAAGAAGAAGACCGCATCCATCTAAACCCCGTTTCTTCTGTCAAAGACGCAAAATTTGAATTTGGCACCATCGACGTTTATCAGATGGACTTGATCGACATGGACCAATTTGAATATGGCAAAGTCAGCGCCATGTGCGGCGAAGCCGCTTTCCAGTGCGTGAAAAAAGTCATTGAACTGGCCATGGCCGGCGAAGTGGACGCCACCATCACCAACGCCTTGAACAAAGAAGCCATCAACCTGGCCGGCCACCATTATTCCGGTCACACAGAAATTTATGCCGAATTTACCGGCACCGATAAATACACCATGATGCTGGCCCATGAAGATTTGCGGGTGGTACACGTTTCCACCCACGTTTCGTTGCGGGAAGCTTGCGACCGGGTGAAAAAACAACGGGTGCTGGATGTGATCCGCATTGCCAACAACGCTTGTAAACAGCTGGGCATTGCTTCCCCACGCGTTGGCGTGGCCGGCTTAAACCCACACAGCGGCGAAGGCGGTCTTTTTGGCCGGGAAGAAATCGAAGAAATCTCTCCCGCCATCGAAGCAGCCAAAGCCGAAGGCATTTTGGCCGATGGCCCCGTACCGCCAGACTCTCTGTTCTCCAAGGCCAGAGGCGGCTGGTATGACATTGTGGTGGCCATGTACCATGACCAAGGCCATATCCCACTGAAAGTAGTTGGCTTTGTGTACGACAAAGAAGCCAAAAAATGGGGTGCAGTCAGCGGTGTCAACATCACCTTGGGGCTGCCCATCATCCGGGCCTCTGTGGACCATGGCACGGCCTTTGGCCATGCCGGACAAGGGGTGCAAAACGAAATCAGCTTGGTCAACGCCATGGAATACGGCATTTTGCTGGCCAACAACCGAAACCAAGAATAAAAGAAAAAAGTCATCGTTTTTTGCCGCCAAAGGACTTCTTTGGCGGCTTTTTTATGGGCCCAAAAGGGCCTTTTCTCCCCTCGCCCAGTTTGTTCTATGCAACTTGCTTGGATTTCCAAAAAAATGATTTCTCCCTTTGATCAAAGAAACAAATGCATCCAAAAACAGCCGTTTTGTCTGAGAAAAACTGCTGTTTTTTTCTTGTTTTATACGGTTTTTATTTCAGCCCTTTTCCCTGTTCTTCTCTTGACAAAAAGACAAAAAAGTCTTTATAATGTTAGTAAGCTAACAAAAAAGGAAGTGATTCTATGGAACAAGTCCCCTTGGGAAAGCAGCTCAAAAGCGTATCCAATCTCTTTTCCCGGCATCTCAATCAAATTCCCCTTTATCACGAAGGCGAAAATTTGACACCGATGCAGCGGATGATTATTGTGGTTGTGCATGAAAAAAGCCAGACGCAGGATGTGTTTCAGCGTGATTTGGAGAAATTTTTTTCCATCCGCCGCTCCACCGTCACCGGCGTATTGCAGCTGATGGAAAAACGAGGTCTTTTGGTGCGGGAACCTTCGACCCAAGACGGCAGACTCAAACGCCTTTGTCTGACAGACCAGGCCAATGCGTTATTTGCCATCATTCAACAAAATTTACAAGAAGCAGAAGCCTTGCTCTGCCAGGGACTGACCAAAGAAGAAATTGCCTTTTTTTCCGCCATTCTTGCCAAAATGGAACAGAACATTCGCTAAACGCTAGCCTGTAGCTCTTTTGGGGGCCGCTTATTGCTCTGTTCTTTTTTTGCGCAAAAACAAAAACAGTAAAGGAGGGTTTTCGCATGAAAAATCCATTGACCGCTTGCCTGGGCGACGCAAAAAAGTATGCCATCATAACACCCATTTTCGTCGTCGGCGAAGTTGTGTTGGAAATTTTCATTCCGTTTTTAATGTCAAAAATCATCGATAACGGCATTGATCTGGGCGATATGGACTATATCAAGCGCATTGGTGCTTTGCTGATTATCACCACGATCTTTAGCTTAGTGTCTGGGATGTTGGCCGGTATTTTTTCGGCCAAAGCATCGGCCCGCTTCAGCCGCAATCTGCGTCAGGCAGAGTTTGAACGGGTGCAGACATTTTCCTTTGCCAATATCGACCATTTTTCCACCGCAGGCCTTGTCACCCGTATGACCACCGACATCACCAACTTGCAGATGGCCTTTATGATGATCATACGAATCGCCGTACGGGCCCCGGTGATGATGATTGCCGCTTTGGGCATGACCTGTTTCATCAATCCCAAAATGGCCCTCATTTATGTGGTCATCATTCCTTTTTTGACCATCGCCTTGCAACTGATTATCCGCAATGCCCACCCTTTGTTCACCAAAGTATTCCACACCTATGACAAATTGAATGAAGTGGTGCAAGAAAACTTGCTGGGGATTCGCGTGGTCAAATCCTTTGTGCGAGAAGAAAAAGAAACCGATAAATTCAATCAAGTTTCCGATGAAATTTACCGGCTGTTTTCCAAAGCCGAACGGCTTTTGGCCTTCAACAGCCCCTGTATGCAGTTTGCCGTTTATACTTGTATTTTGGCCATCAGCTATTTCGGCGCCAAATCCATCGTTGGCGGCACCTTAACCACTGGACAGTTGATGAACTTAATCAGTTATGCCACACAGATTTTGATGAGCTTGATGATGATTTCCATGGTATTTGTCATGATTACCATGTCCAAGGCCTCGGCCCAGCGTGTCAGCGAAGTACTGACCGAAGAAAGCACCATCCACAACCCGCAAAATCCGGTGATGCATGTTGCCGATGGTTCTGTGGTCTTTGACCATGCTTCTTTCTCCTATGGCGGAAACAAAAATGCCCTTTCGGATGTATCGCTGACCATCCCAAGCGGGGCCACGGTGGGTATCATCGGCGGCACCGGCAGCGCCAAGACCACCTTGGTACAGCTGATTGCCCGTCTGTACGACACCACAGAAGGCCGGGTGCTGGTAGGCGGCGTGGACGTCAAGGATTACGATTTACAGACGTTGCGAGATGCCGTTTCTATGGTACTGCAAAAAAATGTGCTCTTTAGCGGCACCATTGCCGAAAACTTGCGTTGGGGCGACGCCGATGCCGACATGACCCAAATTCGCCATGCGGCAAAGCTGGCCTGCGCCGACGAGTTTGTGGAAAAATTCCCCGACCAATATGAAACCTATATTGAACAAGGCGGCAGCAACGTTTCCGGCGGCCAAAAACAGCGGCTTTGTATTGCCCGGGCCCTGCTGAAACAGCCCAAGATTTTGATTTTGGATGACTCCACCAGCGCCGTTGACACCCGGACCGACGCCTTGATTCGTCAGGCATTCCAAACAGAAATTCCCAATACCACCAAAATCATCATTGCCCAGCGGATTTCTTCTGTGGAACAGGCCGACCTAATTTTGGTGATGGACGATGGACAGATTGTAGACTGCGGCACCCACGAAGCACTGCTTTCTCGCTGCTCCATTTATCAGGAAGTATACCAGTCCCAACAGAAGGGAGATGACACCCATGCGTGAACCAAAAAGAAGCATGAAATTTGACCGTTTTGCAGCCAAACGGCTGATGGACTATATTTTTAAACCGCACAAAGCTGCCATGTGTTTGGTGCTCATTGGGATTATCCTCAGTTCCTTGGCCAACGTGGTTGGGTCTTTGTTCATCCAAACCTTGATTGATGATTATATCACGCCTCTGCTTGGCCAGGAGGTACCAAACTTTGCACCCCTTGTGGGCGGCATTGCCCAAATGGCCGTCATTTATTATATCGGCGTTGCAGCCAACTTGCTCTATAACCGCTCCATGGTGACCATTGCCCAAGGGGTGTTAAAAGAAATCCGAGACGAAATGTTTGAAAAAATGCAAAAACTGCCCATCTCTTATTTCGACACCCATCCCTTTGGCGATGTAATGAGCTGCTACACCAACGACACCGATACGTTGCGGCAGATGATTACCCAAAGTCTGCCCATGGCCTTTTCTTCTTTGATTACCATTGTCAGCGTCTTTTTTGCTATGCTCTATCGCTCCATCCCGCTGACCATTCTCGTCTTGTGCGTGGTGGCTGTGATGTTCTTTGTGGCCAGAACCATTGGCGGCCACAGCGGTTTTTACTTTGTGCGCCAGCAAAAAGACCTGGGGGCCTTAAACGGCTATATCGAAGAAATGATGGACGGCCAAAAAGTCATCAAAGTCTTTAACCACGAAGAAGCTGCCATCCGCGACTTTACGGCCTTAAATGACCAGCTTTGCGAAAGTGCCACCAACGCCAACCGCTTTGCCAACATGATGATGCCCATCATGGCAAACCTGGGCAACTTGATGTATGCACTGGTGGCCATCGTAGGCGGTATGTTGGCCGTAGGCGGCATGGGCGGGCTGACCTTGGGGACCATTGCCTCTTTCTTACAGCTGACCCGTTCTTTCGCCATGCCCATCAGCCAAATTTCCCAGCAGGCCAACTCCGTTGTCATGGCCCTGGCCGGCGCCCATCGTATCTTCACTTTGATGGACGAAGCGCCAGAAGAAGACCACGGCGATGTAACGCTGGTTTGTGTGGAAGAAACGGACGAAGGTCTCAAAGAAACCACCAAACGGACCAACCACTGGGCTTGGAAAGTACCAGAAGGCGCCGGTTTTACCTATGTGCCTTTAAATGGTGATGTGGTATTGGATCACGTGGACTTCAGTTATGTACCGGGCAAACAGATTTTGACCGACATTTCTGCCGAAGCAAGCCCCGGCGAAAAAGTGGCTTTGGTTGGCCATACAGGGGCCGGCAAAACCACCATCACCAACTTGCTCAACCGTTTCTATGACATCCAAAGCGGCGCCATTACCTATGACGGCATTGACATCAGCCGCATTCAAAAACCATCCCTGCGAAAAGCCCTGGGCATGGTATTGCAAGACACCCATTTGTTCAGCGGCACCATTATGGAAAACATCCGTTATGGCCGGCTGGATGCCACCGATGAAGAATGTATTGCCGCCGCCAAATTGGCCAACGCCCATTCCTTCATCTCCCGTTTACCGGACGGTTATCAAACGGTCATCACCGGCGACGGCACCGACTTATCCCAGGGGCAACGCCAGCTGTTGAACATTGCCCGGGCTGCCGTGGCCGATCCACCGGTCATGATCTTGGACGAAGCCACCAGCAGCATCGATACCAGAACAGAGTCGCTGGTACAAAAAGGCATGGACGCTTTGATGCACGGCCGCACCGTCTTTGTCATTGCCCACCGTCTTTCCACCATTCAAAATTCCGATTTGATTATGGTCATGGAAAACGGCCATATTTTGGAAAGAGGCAACCACGACACACTGATGCAGCAAAAAGGCCAGTATTACCAACTGTATACCGGTGCTTTTGAACTGGAATAAAAAAAGAGCCCAAAAAGCGATTTTCCAAGAAGAAACCATTGTTTTGTTTTTCTTCTTTTCTTCTTGGAAATTGCGATAGCGGTCTTCAGAAGAAAACAACCTCAGCAAAAATAAAATGGCTGCAATCCTTTGGTATGTAAGGATTGCAGCCATCTTTGTTTTCTTAGGAAGCTGCGCCCAAGGCTCTTTTTTTATTCTTCTTTTTCAAAAATCAAATCAATGTCTTTAAACTTTCCATAGTCGGAAATTTTGGTGGGCACAAACCCCACATACCGATACCCCATGGCCGCATAGCGATCGATGATTTCCCGATGTTCTTCGCATTTTGCGCCCACAAACTGTGCCACATGGATGGTAACATATTCATACTTAACCATATCCTTTTTGCCTCCTTATGGGCCAAAAGCATAACCTTTACCGGCGAATCCGAATGGCCTTTTGTTGGTTGTCAATTTCCACAAAGGTATGGGCACCGCCATACTCGCCATCCAACGTCCAATCCACTGCTTCTTCAAAGGTCAAAAAAAGCGCCTTCGTTTGGAATACACAAAAGGCCCGACCGGAAAAATCGTGCATCAAAAGCCCTGCGGCAATTTCTTGCAGCTCCACTGGGTTTTCCGGCTGCCGTACAAACAGGCATTCAAAATAGCCATCGTCCAGCTTGACCCGCGTGTCGGCATAGGTACGCATACCGCCTACAAACGTGGAATTAGACACCATGCCATAAATAAAATTGCCCTCCACCGTTTCGCCATCATGCTCCATCACCATATGATACGTCCGCAAATTGGCCACCCGCTTGATGCCTTCCAACAAATACGCCGTATGGCCCAACACGTTTTTAAACTCCTGCGGCGTGGCATAGGACACATCGGTGAAGGCCCCAAAGGCCGCAATATACGTAAAAAAGCTATCATTAAACCGCCCCACATCGCAAGCCATGGCTTCTCCACCCACGGCGGCCCCGATGGCCGCTGCCATACGCTTGGGAATTTTGATGCTGGCTGCAAAGTCATTGGTGCTGCCGGCAGGGATATACCCCACCTCCGGCCGTTTTTCTATCGGCAATTCCATCAACGCCTTCACGCTTTCATTGAGTGTGCCATCGCCACCGCTGACCACCAAAAGCTGAATTTTGGGCGCTTTATTTAAAATCACTTCATAGGCATCCAGCCGTTTTTGGGTTGGACGCACTTCTACTTCATAGCCCTGTTTTACAAGCAGGTCAATCACTTCAAATAAATTATGCTTGATCCAACCCTTTCCCGAAAAGGGATTAAAGACAAACAGCGCTTTCTTTCCCGCCACAAACAAACCCTTCTTTCTTCCCCCAAATGGGGCTGTTTTCTCCTCGATATCGCGTTTGGAACTTATTATACTATGTTCCGGAATCAAAAACAATATGTTCCTTTTCTCTGCTTATGGTTCCCTTTTTCGGCCATTTTTTGCAAAAAATAGAATCCCGCCGTTTCTCAAACCCTCCAGTAAAATTCAATATTATTTGGAACAAATATATTATTATTTAGAATCTTTGTTTTTCTCCTCTTTTTTCTCCATAAAAAACCCAGGAAAATCAAGGAATAGAGCCTTGCCGTAATTTTTTTCCTCTTTTTGAACCAACCCTATATCTAACGGCATAGTTTATCTTTTGGAACGGCGTTTTATGTTTTTTGAACAAATCTTTGCTTGACCTTCTATCCGTGGCATGGATTATAATGAAAAAGAAGTGGGGGGACAGGTTTCCCCCAACACATGGACAACTCAAACAATAGAGGAGGAATTAAAATGGTAGGAGAAAAAGTTGTACTGCACGCTATGATGAAAGGTAGCGACGGACACTATGTTGGCGGCCTGGTAAACGGCGCCAGAATCGTTCACTTCTGGGGCGATGTGGGAACCGAATTGATGGTTCGCGTTGACGGCGACATCAGCTTGTTCCTGGGCTATGAAGAAATCAACTTCACTGCTCCTGTTTATGTTGGCGACTTTATGGAATATGTTGGCTGGATTGAAAAAGTTGGCAACACTTCCTACACCTGCAAATTCGAAGCTTACAAAGTTGCTACCATGTGCGACAGAACCAACATGGATATGACTGGTATCGAACACACCGCTGCAACTGCTTGCGTACCTCCAATCCTTTGCGGTACTGCTACCGGCAGCCTTTACATCGCAAAGAAAGATCAGAGAGGCGAAACCGATCCTGCTTTCGTACATGAACACACTGTAAAAAAATGATTTTTTGACGGACAATCAGAAAAATGAAGCTCTGTTGGTTCCAACAGAATTGGTATAGGAGGAATTTGAAATGATCGGATCTAAAGTAGTACATCATATCATGATGAAAGGCGCTGACGGACATTATGTTGGTGGCCTGGTAAACGGCGCTCGTATCATTGACATGTGGGGCGATGTTGGTACTGAATTGATGGTTTATGTAGATGGCGACATCAGCCTGTTCTTGGGTTACAAAGACGTGAAATTCACCGCTCCTGTTTATGTTGGTGACTTCATGGAATACCATGGCTGGATTGAAAAAATCGGTAACTGCTCTTACACCTGCCACTTTGAAGCTTACAAAGTAGCTACCATGTGCGACAGAACCGATATGGATATGACCGGTATCGAACATACCGCTGCTACCGCTTGTGTACCTCCTGTTCTTTGCGGTACTGCTACTGGTAGCCTTTACATTGCAAAGAAAGACCAGAGAGGTCCTCAGCATCCAGACTTCAAAGATGCTGTTCACAACAGCTCCAAATAATTTTGTTTTCCCCTCAAAAAACAAAAGTGGCCCCTGCCGTTTTCCGGCAGGGGTTTTTCTTTGCGTTTTTCTTGGTTTTTGGCACAAAGGCCTTGGTGCAACGGAAAAAAGGAGCCTTGCGGCAAAACCGCAAAGCCCCTTTTTCTTTGTGCAAAGAAATTTCTGTGTCGTTCTTTGGCCAAGCACCATTGCTTATTCGGCCACAACTTCCAACTCTTCCGCTTCGGCCAGGGCCAAAGCTTCTTCATATTTTTCCAGCACAACTTTCTGGATTTTTTCTCTTGTCTGCGCATTGATGGGATGCGCAACATCTCGAAATTCTCCTTCTGCCGTTTTCCGGCTCGGCATGGCGATAAACAAGTCATCTTCCCGTTCAATTACTTTAATGTCATGTACCACAAATTCGTTGTCAAATGTCACAGAAATGACGGCTTTCATCTTTCCTTCCTTATTGACTTTTCTTACTCTTACATCAGTAATTTCCATAATGGACCACCCCTTGTTTCTGCCACGCATTGCTGCCAGCAAGTATGATTTTATATCACAGAGCCTTTTTTGAAGATTGCTGGGTTCCCTTCTTCCCCCACAATCTGTTTGCCCTCTGAAATAACAACATTTTTATCTAAAATGGCATTTTCTACATAGCTGTTGTTGCCAATGTAGCAGCCTTCCATGACGATACTGTTTTTCACCACTGCGTTTTCCCCAATAAAAACACGCCGGAACAGCACCGAATGATCTACTGTGCCATTGATGATGGTGCCGCCGCCAGAAATGGTGGAGCGCACCTTGGCCCCGACATTATATTTCACCGGTGGCTCGTCTTTGACTTTGGTATTGATATAGGGATATTCTTTGCAGAACACATCCCGTACTTCTTTTTTCAAGAAGTCCATATTGGTGTTATAGTAGTCTGTAATCCCGCCGCCTACGCTGCTCCAATAGCCTTCAAAACGATAGCCATGGATGTGCAGCTGCCGGCGATAGCGCATGAGAATATCTTTGACAATATCATAGCGGCCTTGGGGTACAATGGTCTCCAACAGCTCGATCAGCTGGGTACGGCCAATGACATAAATCCCCAAAGACACATTGGTGCTTCTTGGTTCGATGGGTTTTTCTTCAAAATCCACCACACGCCCCGTCTCGTCCAGTTCCATAATGCCATATTTGGTCAAATCCCGTTCCGGCTCGGCGGCAAAGTCTTTATAGACCACCGTAATGTCGGCACCGGATTTGGCATGGGCGCGCAGGACTTTTTGAAAATCCATTTTATAAACGGAATCCCCCGAAGCAATGACCACATAAGGCTCGTTGCTTTTTTTCAGGAAGGTGATGTTTTGATAAATGGAGTCTGCCGTGCCCCGAAACCAGAAAGAGTTATCGCTGCTGATATAAGGCGTATAAACAAACAGGCCTCCTTGTTTTCTGCCCAATTCCCACCACTTGGCACTATTTAAGTGGTCGTTTAAGGATCGGGAGTTAAACTGGGTAATGACAGCCACTTTACTGATTCTGGAGCTGGACATATTGCTCAACGGAAAATCGATGGTGCGATAACAGCTGCCCACCGGCATGGCCGAAGCGGCTCTGGTGTTGGTCAATTCGCCCAGACGCATTTCGCTGTTGCCGCCTGCTAAAATAATCCCGATTGCTTTCATAACTCTACCCCCTCATCAATGATGCTTTTGCCGCTTGCCAGTACGCCATCTGGATACTGGTCAGGAGTAGTGATGCCATAGATGACACAGTTTTTGCCAATTTCCACATTGGCAGGAACCACCGTATCTTCCCCCACAACGGTGATACCGGTGTTATAAATCTGCGGTTTTTCCTCATTGGCAATGTTTTCGCCAATGCCCATTTTCACGTTTTCTCCAATGGCCGTGTTTTCATCGATGATACAGCAATCGATATAGCTGTTTTTGCCGATGATACAATGGTCCATGATGATGGAGTCTTTGACCACGGCGCCTTCTTCGATGATGATGTCTCGTCCCAAAACAGAAGACTGCACCGTACCATAAATTTCGCAGCCGTCGGAGATGATACTGGTGGAAATTTCCGCCTGCTCACCCACATATTGCGGCGGCTGGTGGTTGGTATTGGTATAAATTTTCCAGAAATCTTCGTATAAGTTGAAATCCGGCAGCGTCCGAATCAGTTCCCGGTTGGCTTCCCAATAACTTTGGATGGTTCCCACGTCTTTCCAATAATCCTTGAACCGGTAGGCATACATGGGTTCCCCATCGGCCAACATTTTTGGAATGATGTGCTTGCCAAAGTCGCTATCGGCATGGACTTTGCTGTCGGCAATCAAAGCCTCCCGCAGCTTCTTCCAGGTGAAAATATAAATCCCCATGCTGGCGAGATTGCTCTTTGGCTGCGGCGGCTTTTCTTCAAATTCGTAGATCTTGTCCTCTCCGTCGGCATTCATAATGCCAAAGCGGCTGGCTTCCTCCATGGAAACTTCCAAGACGGCGATGGTGGCCGTAGCACCTTTTTCTTTATGTAATTCCAACATTTTGGAATAATCCATTTTATAAATATGGTCGCCAGACAAAATCAACACATACTCCGGATCATTCATATCAATATATTCGATATTTTGGTAGATGGCATTGGCCGTACCCATAAACCATTCGCCGCTGTCATCGCCGCCTTTGACGTGGGGCGCCAAAATGGTCACACCGCCGTTTTGCCGGTCCAAGTCCCAAGGAATCCCAATGCCAATATGACGGTTTAACCGCAACGGCTGATACTGGGTTAACACGCCAACGGTAAACACACCGGAATTGATGCAGTTACTCAATGGAAAATCGATGATGCGATACATCCCCCCAAATGCCACTGCAGGTTTTGCTATTTTTTTTGTTAAAATACCCAGCCGGCTGCCTTGCCCTCCTGCAAGCAGCATGGCTATCATTTCATTTTTGCTCATAGCAACCCTCTCCTTTGCCACAGAAAAGTGCCCTGTGGAACCAATCAAAGTTAAAAATTATTTGCCCTTATATTGTATCACAAAAAGAACAAAGAATAAATAGTTTTTTATTGCTATTGCCCTCAAATGAAAGCTATTTTTTCTTTTTTTCTACAGATTGCGCATCGTTTTTTTTCCATTTGCTAAAATTTAACAATTTTTCATATTTTACATATACATTTTACACAATATTTTCTTTGTTTTTTTGGATGTAAAAGAATCTGACCCCTCATTTTTGCTCTTTTTTTTGGCAGGGAGGAAACGGAGAAAGAAAAAAGGGAGGAAAAACAAAATGGAATTTTCTTCCTTTTTTGAAAGGAGTCTTGGAGAAAAAAACCACTTTTTTCCTCTTTGTTCCATTGTTATAGGAAAATAAATCTAAAAAAAACGAAAAAAAAAGAGTTATTTTGCTTTATTTTATTCTGATTCTCTTTTTTTCTGTTTTTTTATTTGATTTTTTCTTTTTTTCTTTTTAGATCACCCTTTCTATTGTTTTCTGTTCGGCCTGAGCGAAACTTCTCTTACTCTTTGCTTTATTTCACTTTCCTTTTTTGCACACAACATGGGCCATTGTTTCCTGGCAGACACTTCCGTTATAGACTTTCCTTCTTTTGTATAGTATACTTAAGGGTAATGACTAAATTAGGATAAGAGGGTGCAAACAATGAACCTGGATTTTCAAACAACCCACAAACACATTTATTTTATTGGCATCGGCGGCATTTCCATGAGCGGCTTGGCTCAGATTTTACAACGCTGGGGCTGTCAAGTGGCCGGCTCTGATATGAAGCCATCGGAGGCCACCCATGCATTGGAACAATTAGGGATTCCTGTTTTTTATGGCCAGGAAACCAGTCATATTTTACCCGAAACCCAACTGGTGGTATACACCGCAGCCATCCGAGACGACAATCCGGAACTGATGGCCGCCCGGGCCGCCCAGTTACCCACCATCGAGCGCTCTGTCCTGTTGGGCGCCATGATGGCCCATTATCACCGCTCCGTTGCCGTCAGCGGCACCCATGGCAAAACCACCACCACCTCCATGCTTAGCCACATTTTCCTGGCGGCCCATTGTGACCCCACCATCACCGTCGGCGGCGTACTGCCCATCATTGGCGGCAATATCCGGGTGGGTAATTCCGATTACTTTTTGGCAGAAGCATGTGAATATCACAACAGTTTCCTGGAATTTCAGCCTTTGGTTGGCATCATTTTGAATGTGGAAGCAGAGCACTTGGACTTTTTCAAAGACTTGGCCGACGTGGAACATTCCTTTCATGCCTTTGCCCAAAACATTCCGGCCGAAGGGGCTCTCATCATTCACAAAGACATCCCCGGCTTTACTGCCATCACCGAAGGCCTCTCCTGCCGCATCATCACCTATGGCATGGGAGAAGACGCCCAATGGCATCCTGCCGACTTGGCCGTAGAAGACGGCAAAGACAGCTTTACACTGATTGGCGACGGCAAAGCCCATGGCCGGGTACAGCTGCATATCCCCGGTGACCATAACGTGCTCAATGCCTTGGCGGCCGCCGCTGCTTCCTACACCTTGGGATTGGAGGAAGCCGACATTGTATCGGGGCTGAACAGCTATCATGGTGTCAACCGCCGTTTCCAGAAAAAAGGCGTTTACCACGGCACCGAAGTCATCGACGACTATGCCCACCACCCAACGGAGATCAAAGCCACACTGGCCGCAGCCAAAAAAGTGGCCAAAGGAACCCTTTGGTGTGTCTTCCAGCCCCACACCTACACCAGAGCCAAACTGCTGCTGGAGGATTTTGGCAAAGCCTTTGCCGATGCCGATCGGATCATCGTCACCGACATTTATGCCGCCCGGGAAAAAGATACCGGCTTGATCCACAGCCGTGAAATTGCACAAAAAATCAAAGACAACGGCAAAGATGCACAATATCTCTCTTCCTTCGACGAAATAGTTACCTACTTAAAATCCACCTTATCCCCAGACGACATGTTAATAACTATGGGGGCAGGAGACGTGTATTTGGTGGGTGAAAAGCTGTTGGAGGCATAGTTATCCACTTTATCCACAAAGTTATAAACAATTTTGACGGTGACAACTGATTTTTTGGGTACAACTTCTGTCAGATGTTCTATACAAAAAGAAAAGGAAAAAGACCCCCAACTTTGGAAAAAAGTTGGGGGTCTTTGGCAGATTGCACAAAAACGGCGTTTTTTGCCCTTTTTTGCGGCAACAGCGGTGCGGGAGGCTGACAAAAAATATGTTCCCCCTTTACAGCCGAACAAAAGAACAAAAGGGCGACCTTTGTTGATTTTTTTGCCCTGATGCAACACAAAAAAGAAGAACAAAAAAGTAATTTCTCAACAAGAAAACACCCTCAGCAAAAATAAAACGGCTGCAATCCTTTCTGTGTAAGGATTGCAGCCGTTTTTGTTTTCTTAGGAAACTGCATCAAAAGTGTTCCGCTTTTTCTTATTGGTTCAGTTCATTGCAGTTTTTTTCCATATACTTATCCACTTTGTCGTTGATGGTCAAAATCTGTTTGTTTGGTTCATAAAAGATTTTGACATAACTTTTCACCGATGGTGCGCCGGCTTTGATGGCAATCAGCTGGCACTGTTTCACCACTTCCATCAACTGGTCATAGTCCCCTTCAATGGTCGTTTCAAAGGGCGAAACGAAAAACTTTAGTCCGGTGCTTTCAATGTAGGCAATCACTTCGTCCACAATCCGCACCGTTTCCCCATCGTCCAATACATCGGGCAATACTTGAATGGCAACGCTTGCATGAATCATAATAAAACCTCCTTGCATTCATTGACTGCCGCGTTCATAGGTCACAAAGCGGAAGGAAAGCCCGTTTTGTTCCATTGGCGCGCTTTCTTCTATCACGCGCCAAGAGGCCAGTGCGTCCAGATTATCGATAAAGGTATCGGGCGCTTCAAACGTGGTATCGATTTTTGTAATATAAGCCTTGGTGCAAAAGGGGAGCATTTGACGATAGATGGTACCGCCGCCCACCACAAACACCGGCTTTGGGGCGAAGGTTTGGGCCAGAGAAAGGGCCTCCTCCACCGAATGAACCACCAAACAGCCTTCTCTCTCAAAGTCTTTTTGGTGGGTAATGACAATATTGATGCGCTTTGGTAAGGGTTTTCCGCCCGGGAAAGAATCCAGGGTTTTTCTGCCCATCAAAAGCACGCCGCCCAATGTGGTACGGCGGAAAAAGGCCATGTCTTCCGGCAAATGGTGACACATGTCGCCGTCTTTGCCGATGGCCCAGTTGCGGTCGGCCGCTACAATTTCAATCAGTTCCATGGCGTCCTCCTTAAATGGCCACGGGGATTTTGCCCAGGCTTGGGCCATATTCATAGCCGGTGATCTGGAAATCATCGACGGTAAAGTCATAGAAATTTTTCACGTCGGGGTTCATGGTGAATGTGGGGGCCGGCAACGGTTTGCGGGTCAACAGTTCTTTTACCATGTCCACATGACGGTTATAGATATGCATATCACTGATGACATGGACCAATTCGCCCACTTTCAGGCCGCTGACTTGGGCAAACATATGGACCAAAACGGCATACTGCACCACGTTCCAGTTATTGGCCATCAGAGTATCCTGGCTACGCTGGTTTAAGATGGCATTCAACCGGCCATCCACCACGTTAAAGGTCATGCTATAAGCACAAGGATACAGGTTCATTTCGTGCAAATCGGCAAAGTTATAGATATTGGTCATAATCCGGCGGCTATAGGGGTTTTCTTTCAAGTCAAAAAGCACCCGGTCCACCTGGTCAAACCAACCTTCTTTATATTGGTGCTTCACACCCAACTGATAGCCATAGGCCTTGCCGATGGTACCGTCTTCGCCGGTCCATTCATCCCAGATATGGCTGTTCAGCTCTGCCACCCGGTTGCTTTTTTTCTGCCAAATCCAAAGCAATTCGTCGATGGCCGCTTTCCAGTTGGTGTAACGCAGGGTCATGATGGGAAATTCTTTGGAAAGGTCATAGCGATTAACCACGCCAAATTTTTTGATGGTATAGGCTGGTGTCCCATCGTCCCAAACGGGACGGTTTTTTTCTGCTTCGGTGGAATAACCGTTTTCCAAAATATCCCGACAGTTGGCAATAAAAATTTCATCGGCTCTGCTCAAAACACTGCCTCCTTTTACAGTTCCCTGCGGCCTTCCAGGGCCCGGGACAAGGTCACTTCGTCAATATATTCCAAATCGCCGCCCACCGGCACGCCGTTGGCAATGCGGGTGACGCGGATCCCCGTTGGTTTGATGAGACGGCTGATATACATGGCCGTGGCCTCTCCTTCCACGTTGGGGTTGGTGGCCAAAATCACTTCCTGCACCGTGTTGTTTTCCGACAGGCGGTGCAGCAATTCTTTGATCTTCAGTTCCTCCGGCCCCACACCCAGCATGGGGTTGATGGCGCCATGGAGCACATGATAAAGGCCATGGTATTCCTTTGTTTTTTCATAAGCCGCCATATCCCGCGGGTCTTCCACCACCATGATGGTGGTATGGTCCCGTCTGGGGTCGCTACAGATGGGGCAGGGGTCCTCATCGGTGAGGTTACAGCAACAGGAGCAATACTGCACCTGGCTTCTGGCTTCCAAAATGGCTTCCGCCAACTGCTCCACCCGCTCTTTGGGCTGATGGATCAAATAAAAAGCCAGCCGTTGGGCGCTTTTGCCACCAATGCCGGGCAAGCTCCCCAGTTCCTCAATCAGTCGCGTAATGGGGTTTCCATAGTAATTCATACACCGCCGCCTCTTTCTTAGAACAGGCCGCCGCCCAGGCCTCCGGTGATGCGGCCCATGGTGTTATTGGCCAGTTCATCGGCCTGGCGAATGGCTTCATTGACCGCCGTCAGCACCAGGTCTTCCAACATTTCCACATCGTCTGGGTCCACCACTTCGGGGTTGATTTTGATTGCGCGCAGTTCTTTTTTCCCGGTGATGGTGACGGTGATGGCGCCGCCGCCGGATGTGGTTTCAATGGTCTGTTCTGCCAAAGAAGCCTGGGCTTCTTCCATCTGTTTTTGCATTTTTTGTGCCTGTTTCATGATCTGGTTCATGTTCATACCCGGCATACCGCCGCCAAATCCGCCTCTTGCCATAATGTGAATCTCCTCCATATCGTTTTTGTTGTTATTCTTGTATCTCTGCTTCGGGGAAATAGCCCCGCATCAAACTATCAAAATCGGGGTCGTCAGAAGAAGGGGTCTCTTCTTCCAGACCGCCATAGGTCAACTCTTCCCAGGCTTTATAATCGGTTTCGGTGATGGTTTTGACATCCATTTCTTTTTCCAAATGGCCGTCAATGGTTTCTTGCAGCTGGGGCAGACGTTTTTTGATGATATCCTGTTTGGTCTCGTCCTTACAAACCACCGTCAGCTTCCCGTCTTCCATATACACCGGCTGACAATCTTTCAGCAGCAAAGCCGAAACCGTATCACATTCCCCAGCCCAGTCATCCCAATGGGAAATCACCGCCTGCACATCCTCCGGCAGGGCCTTTGGCCGTTCTTTTTTCGGCTTGGATGGTTTTTTTGCCTGGGCCGGCGCCGCCTGCACCACAACGCCCGTTTGGATCTGCCGCTCCAACATAGAAAGGCGGGCCAAAATGCTGCTGCTGTCGGTGCTTTCGCTGGGAGCACAAAGGGTAATCAGCTCCACTTCCAGCAACACCCTTGGGCTTTGGCTATACTTTAATTCCGATAACAGCGCCGAAAAGCGCCGGATGTAATAAGTCAGTTCCTCCGGTGAAAAGGTCTCGGCCTGGGTTTTGAGGGCTGCAAACTGCTCGCCGCTGACATCCAGCAAAAAGGCCCCTTCTTCCACCGTGGCCGCAATCAGTAACGACCGAAAATGTTCCACCAACTGTGCCGTAAAGGTTGGGATCTCCCGCCCCAGCGTCACCACCTCGTCCACCAGCTCCAGCAGTGTCTGGATCTGTTTTTGCCGCAGCCCATCGGCAAGGGCAAAAAAGATGGAACGGTCCACGGCCCCCGCAATGTCCAACACTTTCTCCTCTGTCAGTTCTTCGTCAAAGAAAAAGGCCAAACATTGGTCCAAAATACTGAGGCTATCCCGCAGGGAGCCATCGGCCAGTGTGGCAATGGTGTGGAGGGCCTCATCGGTGGCCTTGGCCCCTTCTTGCTCCACATAAGAGCGCAAAGTGGCAGCAATTTCTGCCGCAGAAATCCGACGGAAATCAAACCGCTGGCACCGGGACAAAATGGTGGCCGGCACTTTTTGGGGGTCGGTGGTGGCCAAAATAAAAATCACATGTTCCGGCGGCTCTTCCAAGGTTTTTAACAAGGCATTAAAGGCCCCGGTGGAAAGCATGTGGACTTCGTCGATGATGTAAATTTTATACTTTCCCTCGGTGGGTGGATATTTCACTTCTTCCCGGATATCCCGGATGTTATCGACGCCGTTATTGGATGCGGCATCGATTTCCATGACATTGACACTGCGGCCTTCTTCCATGGCCTGGCATAAGCTGCACTTGCCGCAGGGTTCCCCGTCTTGGGGGTCCAAGCAGTTGATGGCCTTGGCAAAAATCTTTGCGGTGGAAGTTTTGCCGGTGCCGCGGGTGCCGCAGAACAAATAGGCATGGGAGATGCGCCCGGTGCGCAACTGATTGCGCAGGGTTTTTAAAATGGCTTCTTGCCCCACCATTTGGTCAAACCGTTGGGGACGATATTTTCGATAAAGTGCCTGATAGGCCAAAGGAAGGGCCTCCTTTCCCGTTTGTATCTTTCTTTTGTGCTTCGTTTGACTGTCTCCTCATAGACGAAAAGCACACAGTCCCCTGTGTGCTTTTGTTGGTCAAACTTTCGTTTTGGCAAAAATGTGATTCAACATCATGAAAATGATATGAATCCGTGCGCCTGCTTTCGACACTTCTTCCCAAAGCGTTACCTTTGTTTGAAGCTCGGACTAAGCTACCTTGCGGCACACAGAAGTGGTTACTTAGTGCTGCTTCCTTCCGGACCTGACACGGTTCATAAGTTCCTGTTGCACAAGACTCAATCGTCAACACCCCAGCGAAAGGGCAGACCAGTGAAAATTGGAGCCTAGAGCAGGCATCACCCCCACTATAGCGGATTGTGGGTACAGGGCGCCGCTACTGCCCCGGCTAGCACGGAAAATTTATGACTAGTTTCTTGCCTTACTATTATAGCTTGTTTCCCCTTCGGTGTCAACCGTCTTGCCCTTTGCGAAATCGCCCAAAAAACGACTTCATTTTTCCAGCACATTCGGCCAAAAGCACCCCTTCTTCCACCTCCACTTGGTGGTTCAGCTTTTCTTGATGGAACAAGTCCACCACAGAGCCGGCGCAGCCGGCCTTGGGGTTTCTGGCCCCAAAGACCACTTTAGGGATTCTGGCTTGGACAATGGCCCCGGCGCACATGGGGCAAGGCTCGATGGTGACATAGAGGGTGCATCCTTCTAAGCGCCAATCGCCCATCCACTTTGCCGCCTCGTCAATGGCAGCAATTTCCGCATGGCAGAGGGGGTTTTTATCGGTGTTGCGACGGTTATAGCCGCGGCCAATGATCTGTCCTTCATAGACGATGACAGCACCGATGGGCACTTCGTCCATGTCAAAGGCCTTTTGCGCTTCGTTCAGCGCTTCTTGCATATATTGTTCGTCTATGGTCATGGCGTGTCCTCTCCCAAATACAAGGTTTTCACCGGCGCTTCGGCGCCTTCTTTTAAAATATAGTCGGCCACGCCGTTGCCGTCAAAATCGTCCACAAAAAACTGCTGCTGATAATGGATATCCTCATTGCGGGAAACCAAACCATTTTTTGTCACCACATAGCGAATGGCGGTGCCGGTGGCATCGGAAACATAGATTTCCTCTACACCGTCGCCATTGGTATCCCCGGCGTACAAAAACCCGCTGAAGCTTTCTACGCCCACATTGGTACGCCAAATGCAGTGGAAGGACTGGGCTTCTTTGTGGAATACATACAAATCCAGTCCATCGGTGAACAAATATTCCTTTTGTCCATCCTCATCTAAATCCGTCTCCAAAAAGGCCGTGGCCCCCACGCCAAGGGTATAGACGGCCTGGCGCTGCCAGCCTTCTTGGGTATAAGTATAGGTTTCCATGGTGTTTTCGTTGAGGAAAGCCGTTTCGCCGTCCACCAAGGCGACACAGGAATAGCTGCCGCTGGTAAAGGTGATTTCTTCGCCGGTCAGGCGAAACGCAGCGTCATAAAAGACGGCTTTTTCACTGATATAGCGGCTTTGACCACTGTCATTGGCGTTTTCTATTTCCGACCCCACAATGACCGCCAAACCGCCATCGGCCGTAAAGGCCGCCGACAAAGGCAAAAGCCCCGTCTGGCTTTGGACATTAATGGTCCGTTGCAGTGAAAAATAACCGTTTTGGAATCGATACAGCATCAATTGATGGCCGCTGAAAGACAAATACCAGTGATACTGCTGCTCATCCACATAACGATCGCAAAAGCCATCGGGCATCTGACGACTGGAGGCCCGGGTATAAGGCAGGCTTTCGGCCTCACTTTCATAGGCCGCAAAGGTAGTTTCCTTTGCAAAGGGGTTTCGGATGGACAAGGCATAGGCCGATTCTGGATCGTCATAGGCGCTGTGAAACACCCCGGCCAGGGTATCTCCCACAAAATAAAAGGTGCAAAGGCCGCCGTCGGCATGGTTAAACTGTTGCAACCGCACTGTATAGACCACCGCCTCCCGCCCGGCATAGCGGCTTAGGTCATAGCCACTTTCGGCCGAGGCCGCAAAGATCGCCGCCGTCTCCTCGGTCTCTTGGGGGATGGTGGTGCTGGCATATTGCAGCGAATCCGCCTGATAATACCAATAGAACTGGTTGAGCGTTTCGTCGATGATGGTTTCATAAGTTTCCTGCTGTTGGGCTGTCAAAGAAAACACAGGCGCATCGGTCATTGCCGTCTGATCGCTGCAACCGGTGCAAAGACAGGCACAGAGCAAAAGCAAGATCAATTTTTTCATACTCCACACAACCTCATAAAAACAAAATCCATTGCTTCTTTTCAGTATAGCACAAAACCATATCACAGAAAAGAAAAAGAAGAAAAAGGGAGAAAAAAAGAAAGTTTTACAGAAAAATAGACGAAAAAGGGAGAATGGAAGATAAAAATAGTTAGTTTTTCCTTTCAAAGTGGAAAAGAAATACAAAAAAGCCCCAGTCCAACGACCGGGGCCTTTGCCCTTTTTTGTTTGGGGTGTGCAAAAAAGGATAAGGAAGGATGGTATTTATGAATTTTGGGGTTTTGGGGTTTTTCTTGCTTGCAAAGATAATATACCAAGTGCCTGTGTCCAGGGTATGACGGATTTGTAACAATTTTTTGAACAAGAAAATTTGACAAAAAAAGCAGGAACCCTTTGGCGTAGCTTTAAAAGAAAACAAAGCTGGCTGCAATCCTTACATACAAAGGATTACAGCCATCTTATTTTTGCTGAGGTTGTTTTCTTCCTTCTTTTGTTATTTTACTGCACTTTTGGCTTTTTCCAGATAGGTTCTGGCTTCTTCGATATATCCGCTGATTTTTTCCCTGGCTTCCGCCGTTTTGCGGCTCAGGGTGGAATTGGTATAGCCCATTTGCTGATAGAAATAAATATCAATTCCCGCCACGCAGGCGTCAATCATTTTTGCTCTGGCTGCTTCCAGATAGCCGATGGCCACCGACTGATCGGGATACTGATTTTTCCAGGATGCTTCAATTTTCGGGAAATCGTCGCTGCTTGGCAGGCTCCGATCGGTGGCATTGGCAATTTCCATCAAATCCAGCTGTTCCGACAGGCCATTATAAATGGCATCGAAACTGGACTGGAAGGAGCCGCCGGTCACAGGCGTTGTGGTTTGGCTGCCGGAGGTGCTGCCCGTTTGGCTGCCTTGGGCCGTGCCGGATTGCGGCGTATAAACGGCGCCATTTTTCAGATATTGATAAAATTTCAGGGCCATGATGATGCTCTGTTCCCGGGTGATGCTTTCTTTTGGCGCAAACAGGTTATTGC
>CALWGC010000004.1 GCA_944378105.1 uncultured Clostridia bacterium | reverse complement strand
CCACTTTAAGTGGCTGCCTGTGATTGTAATGCGTTGCCAAATCTTCGATATTCCCTTTTAGGGAATACGCACGCAATACCCCTTCTAGGGGTTGTTCAAACCACTAGTTTACTAGTGGTTTTGATTTAAAAGGTGGTGGTTAAATTGCCTTCTTCATCAAAGGTCAAGGAGAAGGGGTCCGAACAAATTTCCAAGGAAGGATGGGCCATAGCCTCTGGCACCATGGCTTCGGAAATGAGAATGTCTTCAATCTCCAAGGAGTTATTGATGAGGATGATTCTTGGGTTTTCATAATCGATCATTAAGGCGCTGGCCACGGCGGCTTTCAACACCTCTTCGTCGTTTTCCACAATGACCGGAATCCGGTAAGCCGTAGGGTCATAGCTGGTGATAAAGTTAGGGTTGGTGTCGTCCAGGCTGATTTTGTGGAAAAACCGCATGGGGGCCAAATCGGCCCGGCCCATGCCGGTGGCGTTGCCATGGGATTCATCGCTGAGGTCCAAAATACCAATGCGCTGGGCGTTGATGCCCATTTTTAATTTGGGATTGACGCAGCGGCCCACGATGTTGGGGTCCATACCGGCGCCGGTGAAGTTTTTGCCCAACATTTTCACGATCAATACGTCGCAGTCGTCAAAGTACAGCCGCCCCATGGCGTCTTTGGCCTGCTGCAACAGTTTTGGTTCCTCGGTGGGGATGGCTTCGCCGGGGATGACGGATACCTGGAAGGTTTTGTCAAAGGCATTTTCCAACAGGGCCACGCCAAAAATCACGTTGGCCTTTTGGATGGCTTCTTTGCCATTTAAGCCGATGCGCAACGACATGCTGTCATCGCCGCGGGAATGGCAGATATGGGCGCCATATTGTTTGCCAAGGCCGATGGTCAGCATTTTCATCAGGCCGCTTTCATAGGGGCCCTGGAAACTGGTATGGGCTTTGATACGGTTTAAGACGATGATGCCGTCGGCTTCGGCGGCATTTTTATCGATGTGGACGTCAAAATCTTCTTCGTCCACATGGCCGATTTTCACGGTTTCCATGGAAGAGAGCAGAGGGGCGCCCATGGTCTCTTCGGTGATGCCAAGGCTTTTTAAGATTTCCACCTGGCCTTCGGCGGTGGCACCGCCATGACTGCCCATGGCTGGCACCAAAAACGGCTGGGCGCCTTGGCGGCGCACAAAATCCACCAGATATTTGGTGACAAAGGGCATATTGGAGATACCACGGCTGCCACAGGTGATGCAGATACGCTGGCCCGGCTGGATGCGGCCGGCAAGGGGGAGAAGCCCTGTTTCCAGCTGTGCAGCCAAGTCGGCCTCGGATAATTCGTTATGGGTGAAACACTGATGTACTTTTACAAATTTTGGTAATGTGATGTGGGAAATCAAACTTGCAATTCCACTCATGCTCATGCGCCTCTTTTCCATTTTTTCAACAAAGTTTGCGATACGATGCAAGATTGTGCATGGATTTGGCAATATAGTTTTATTTTTGTGGTTTGGCATTTTGCTGGCAGACAAAAGGCCATTTTCTTTTTTTCTTGGCGAAAAATGCCGCTGCAAAGGGAAAGAAAGAAACGCGATTGCCAAAACAGCAACGGTTTTCTTACAGAAAAAGTATAGCATAGAGAAAAAGAAAGAGCAAGAGTGCGGCGAATATCCTTTTATTTTTCGCGCACATTGCTCTGCATGGAAACAAGAAAAAAACGCCATTCCAAGGTAGGTTTCCAAAGAAGATGTTGTGCTTTCTTCCTGGAAGACGTGTCCAAAGGAAAGGCGTTGTGGAGCTTCGTCAGGGGGTGAAATAATAGTCGTACCCCTGTTGGCGACAAACTTGATGGCCGGTGACGCCAAAGACCTGTTGTAAGGCACCGGATGCAAATAATGCAGCGGGCTCTTGACAGCAAAGAAGGCGGCCTTGCTGCAAAAGGGCAATGCGGTGGCTATAGGTCAAGGCGTGGGAAAGGTCATGGAGCACCATCACAATGGTTTTACCGGCGGCATTGAGGGTTTGCACCAGGGAAAGCAGCTCAAATTGATGGCCGATGTCCAGGTAGGTGGTAGGTTCATCCAACAACAGCAAAGGGGTATCTTGGGCGATGACCATGGCCAAATAAGCCTTTTGCTTTTCTCCGCCGGAAAGGGAGGAAAGCAGTCGGTGACGCAGGGGCAGCAGGCCGGTAAAGGCCATGGCCTCCTCTGCCTTTTGCCGGTCATACGCCGAAAGACGGCGTTGAAACCCCAGGTAGGGGAACCGGCCGTGATAGACCAGCTGTTCCACTTCGATATCCGGTGTGGGCTGGCCTTGGGGCAAAAAGGAAAGGGTTTTGGCCAATTCCTTTGGCGCATAGCCAGAAAGCGGCTTTCCCTGTAAAGAAAGTTGGCCGGATAAGGGCGGCAAATGGCCGGCCAGGGTTTTGAGCAGTGTGGATTTGCCACAGCCATTGGGGCCAACCAAAGTCAGGATTTCGCCCTGGGAAATGGTCAAGGAAAAATCGGAGACCACCGTGTTTTTTCCATAGCCCGCCTCCACATGGGAGAGGGCAACCAAGGGATCACTCATGAAGCCGCCCCCTTCCTCTTTGTAACAGCAAAAACAAAAAGAAGGGACCGCCCAAAAAGGAGAGCAAAATCCCCACCGGCAGTTCAAAGGGAGCAAAAAGCCATTTGCCAAAGGCATCGCATAAAAGGGCCAAAGTCGCCCCCGCCAAGGCACAGGCCGGCAGCAAAAGGCGATGGTCATTGCCAAAAAAACGACGGCAAATATGGGGAACCAAAAGCCCCACAAAGCCCAAAAGCCCTGCAAAGCTGACCGCCGAGCCAGCCAACAAAGATGCAAGGGCCAAAAAACAAAACCGCAACGGCAATACCCGCATCCCTAAGCTTTGGGCAATGGTTTCCCCCAGTGCCAACACATTTAAGTCATACCCCATGAGGCAGGCACACAAAAGCCCAACCAAAATCAAAGAAGCCGCAGGAAACAGCCCGCCCATCGTTACGCCGGAAAAACTGCCAATGAGAAAGCCTGTGGCGCCAATGACATCATCGGGAAACAACAGCGTTAAAGCATCCATGCCGGCCGAGAGGATGCCGCTGATGGCAACGCCGGCCAAAATCAATGTGATTCGAGACCGTCCGGCCTTGGAGGCTACGCCATAGATGACAAGGGTTGTGGCAAAGGCGCCCAAAAAGGCGGCCAAGGGCACCAAAAGCGGCAGGGCCGGAAACAAGGAGGCCGTTAATAACGCAAAAAAACCGGCTCCGGCGTTGACGCCGATGAGATTGGGGCTGGCCAGGGCGTTATTGAGCACGGCTTGAATGAGGGCGCCGCTGACGGCCAGGGCGCTTCCGGCAAAGATGGCCGCCAGGGTGCGAGGGAAACGGGAATAGAAAAAAATGCGGTATGCCGTTCCGTTTTGATTGGCCGAGGCCAAGTCGTTCAGTAGCTCCTGCCAAGACAAGGTGGTGGCGCCGGTAAACAGGCTAAAGCAAATGGCCAATAGCAGCAACAAAAACAGAAGCAAAAAAGAGCGTTTTACAGGTTTACATGATTTCATCGATGGTCTCCGTTAGGTCTGGGTTCAGTAACTTGGCAAGGTACGCATAACTTTCGGCCCAGCGGGCATTGGGTTTATAGTGGAACAAGTCTTTGGGCAGTACAAAATAATGATCCTGCTGTACGGCAGAAAGGCTTTCCCAGGCTGGGTTTTTCAACAGACCGTTTTCCAACGCCGCCAAGGCTTCGCCTTCATCGCCCATGGTGGTGACGAAAATAAAGTCGGGGTCGGCCGAGATGATTTCTTCGATGCTGATATCTTCCAACAAAGAAGGATAGCGGTCCACCAAGTTGTCCGCACCCAAATCTTCCAGGATGACACCGGCCAAATTGTCGTTGCCTTTGGCCTTGGCCCCGGTGGAAAAGGCGCGCAGGAGCAATACGGTGGGGCCTTCTTGGTCGGCAAAGAGTTGCCGGATTTGGTCGATTTGTTCCGAAAGTTGTCCGGCGTATTGTTCATAGCGGTCTTCCTGGCCGGTCATGGTGGTAAACAGTTTCATCATGTTTTGATAGTCTTCAAAGGTATCTTGACGGAAATAGGCATGGGGAACATTGGCTTCGGTGAGGGCCGCCTCCAGGTCCACCTGGGAAGCCGTATCGGCAGAGAGCATCACAAAATCGGGATCGAGGGCCAAAATGGCTTCCAACGATGGCGTTTTGATGCTGCCAATTTCTGTCACATCCTCGCCCAGGTCCATGTGGCGTTCTTCGATGGCATCTTCTGTCACACCCACGAGATTCCCTCCGGCCAGGCTCCAGGCCTCGGCATAGGAGCCATATAGGCTGACCACTCGCTCACAAGAGGCGATGGTCACTTCCCGACCCAAATCGTCGGTGAAGGTAAAACCGGAAGCGGTATCTTCTTCGGTGGTAAGAGAGGCGGTGTCTTGGGTGGGTTCGGTTTGGGATGTATCTTCGGGTGCGGTGGCGGCGTTTTGGTGACGCACAATGGCACCGATGGCCAACACCAAAACGACACAAACCAAAACGGCAGCCAGTACTTTCGATCGTTTCATGAGGAATCCTCCTTTGGATAAACAGAAAAACGGCGGCCAGGTGCCAGCCGCCGAAAAACAATTATGGTCGAACTTTGATTTCGGCAGAAAGAATGGCTTCTTTTCGTTCTAACAAATCATCGCTCCAAAGTGCTTGTTCCAATGCGTCTACGCCCAGCCGGTCAATGGCTGCGCCCAGGCGTTCTTTTTGGTAGGCATTTTCTTTAAACCACAGCATGGTCTTTTCCAAGATGGGGAAGATTTCTTCTTCTTGGACCAGGCGACTTAACGCCGTACCTATCCGCGTTTTTTTGCCCCAAGTGCCGCCAACGAAAATCCGATAGGTCACATCGTTGTGAACGGCGATGGCGCCGAAGGGACATTTGCCGCTGGTGCAAACGCCGCAGGTGGTGCAAAGGGCGGGATCGATGGACAGTTTCCCATCCACCACATGGGCTGCTTTCATGGGGCAGCTGGATTCCACCAAACATTTTTTGCAGCCACGGCATTTTTCTGCGTCAAAGCGAGGTTCCCGGTGGCCTTCAATCCCAAAATCGTTGAGGCTTGGTTTCATACAGCTGTTGGGGCAGCCGCCGACGGCAATTTTAAATTTATGGGGCAGTTTGACGTCTTTCCAGCCGATGAAATAGAGGTCATGGATTTTTTGGGCCAGGGCCTGGGTGTCGAAGTTGCCATAGACACAGGTGGTGCCTTTGCAGGCGGCGATGGGACGCAGTTTGGCACCGGTGCCGCCAAAGGATAGGCCGGCTTCGGCCACCAATGCTTGGGCTGCTTCGATGTTTTCTAAAGCAATGCCCGGCAGTTCCACCGTCAAGCGGGTGGTTAAAGTTAAAGTGCCGTTTCCATAAGTTTGGGCACAGGCCACAATTTTTTCCATTTCTTCGCTGGTAAAAACGCCATTACCAGAAAGAACACGTCCAGAAAATGTGCCTGTGCCCCGGTTCCAAAGAAAGCCCATGGCTTTTACGCGGGTGATATCAGCTTGCGTTGGGATTGACATAGCAAGTTCATCCTTTCTACTGTTCTTTTTTGTTTGAAATTCATCGGATGTTAGAAACAAACGGTGATTTTGGCAATCCATCTGTCCTATTATACCATGAAACAGGGGTTTTTGATAGCCGTTGCGCAAAAAAATGCCGCACCCGAAGGTGCGGCAAAAAAATGTTACATCAATAGCCACGATATGGTTTGCGTACTTCGTCATCGGGACGAAGCTGAACATAGTCGATGATCAGCTGAACGGCTGCATCGATATCCAAAACGCCCATGTTGATCATCAGATCATAGTTTTCTGGATCGCCCCAGCGATTGCCGGTGTGATAGGTGTAGTAAGCTTCACGGGCTTTGTCCACTTTACGCACTTCGTGGTCGGCCGTCGTATGGGCCAGGCCATATTCCGTGATGGCACGGGATACTCTGTTTTGGAAGGGCGCATAGGTGTAGATGTTAATGCAGTTTTGATGATCCTGCAATACATAATCAGCACAGCGGCCTAAGAATACACAAGGACCTTTCAGCGACAGATCATGAATGACCTGGGACTGCACATCAAACACTTTTTCACTCAGTGGCATACCATACATCTGTGTTTCTGGGCCTAAGCGAGCCAGGCGGTAGAGAAAATTGCCTGCCTGCATTTCGGCATCTTCAAATGCCGTCAGGCGAATCCCACTTTTTTCTGCGGCCATGGAAATCAATTCGTTGTCATAAAAAGGAATGTTTAACCGTTTGGCCAATTCTTCCGCGATTTTTCGACCGCCGCTACCGTACTGCCGGCTGATGGTAATGATTGCATCTTTCATAACAAAACCCCCTTCCAGAATATGAACATTCTGTTCTTTGGTTTTATTATACTCAATTTCCAGTTATTTTTCAATGGAAAATATAAATTTTTTTATCGTAAATGAAAGAATTTTTATTCTGTTATTTGGAGCAAACGGTGTAAAATTTCCGCATCTTCGGGGGCGGTAATGTAATCTGGAAGTTGGCTTTTTGGAACGTAGCGCAGCTCGACATGTTCCAAAGGCTGCATCTGGCCGGAGGTGATGGTGGCATGATACAACTGAAAATGGATGGAAAGGTCGGGATAGGTATGGTTGCTTTCCATAAAAAGTGGCCCCACTTCCACCTGCACCCCCAGTTCTTCTTGGCATTCTCTTTGGAGGGCCTGCTGCGGCGTTTCGCCTGCTTCCACTTTGCCGCCCACAAACTCCCAGGTCAGCCCGCGGGCTTTGTGGGGTGGACGCAAGCCCATCAAATATCCAGTTTCTGTTTGAATGAGTGCTGCAACAACGGTTACCATAAGCATGCTCCTTTCGATAGACAAGGGAAAGATCATTTTTTTTCATTATAACAGAAAAAAAGTGTTGGAAAAAGAACAGAAAAAAATAAGAAACTTTTTCGGATTTTTTTTGGTCTATATAGTATACTGAATGAAGGAGGTGGAAACACATGAGAAAATGGATTTCGGCACTTGCCGTTTTTCTTTTGGTACTTACCAATGCAATTTCTGCTTTTGCGGCCCCTGCATCATTTTCGGCCCAGGCAGTCCCCAATTACGATCAAAGACAGTCCTATTATATTGACCGGGCAGAGTTTAGCTTATACCTGGCCAGGACGTATGAAACTTTGACCCAAAAAACGCTGCCCCCGTCTGAAACGGTTTACCATGATGTGGAAGAGTGGCAGCAGGACTATTTGGGCCCATTGACAGACATGGGCATCCTTTCTGGCACAGAGGATGGCAATTTTTCGCCGACAGGCACCGTCAGCGGGCAAGAAGGCGCCCAGATGATTTGCCGCTTGATTGCGTTTTGCTATCCCGAAGTGGGCGCCAAGGAGGATGCGGCAGTTTTGTATTTGCAGCAAAGAGGAATTTGGGCCAGCCATGCCTCTGCAAAACAGCCTTTGACGTTGCAACAGGCGGTGACGATGTTGGAAAAAACCATTGCGGCGGCCCCTACATTTCCAGAAGTGGAAATCCCCAAAAGCGGGAAAACCGTGTATCTGACTTTTGACGACGGTGTCTCCAGCAATACGTTATCCATATTGGATACCTTAAAGTCCTACGGCGTACCGGCCACATTTTTTGTCACCGGCGAAGCAGACCCCACCATTTTAAAACGCATGGCAGCAGAAGGCCACGCCATTGGCAACCATTCCTATAGCCATGACTATGCCACCATTTACCGCAGCAAAGAAGCGTTCTTTACCGACTTTGAAAAAGAACAGCAGTATTTGGAATCGGTGTTGGGGTATCGGCCAACCATCGTAAGACTTCCGGGCGGTTCCAACAACACCGTCAGCAAGCGTTATGGCGGAGAGTATGTGATGCAGGATATTACGGCGGCCCTGAAAGCAAAAGGGTATGTCTATACCGACTGGAACTGTGAAGGCAAAGATGCCACCACCAAAGGCATCACGGCCGACGAGATTGTGGCCAATGTGTTTGAATCTGCCGGCGAAAAGGAAAACGTGATTGTGTTGCTGCATCAAAATAGCGGCAAAGAAACAACGGCAGAAGCATTGCCCGACATCATTGAAGGCTTTCTGGCCAAAGGATATGACTTTGCCGTCATTTCGGAACAGTCTTATGTGAATCAGTTTTTAAAATAACAAAAAAAGCCAGTCTTTGCGGGCGGCCCTCATAAAACAGCATAAAATTGTTTTCGGGAAACGGCGTAGCTTCGGCTATGCCGTTTCGCCGTTTTGCAGGCCATTCAGCAAAGACGCAGGGAGTATTCCCACAAGGTCGTAGGAAATGTCAATCTGCTGTTCCCGATAACCCTTTGACTTGTCCGGCGCGTGAACATATACCGCCTTTACCATATCGTTTAAGATAGCGGGCGTCAGCTCGTCCAAGTCGAGATACTTCCGCACCTTGCCGTTAAACCTGTCGATGTTTTCTGCCTGTTCTTCCTGTTTTGTAATTTCTTCATTCAATCGCAACAGCTTTTCCCGCAGTTCTTTCTGCTCTTGCTCGTAATCGTCAGAGAGCATTTGAAATCTGCTGTCAGATAATTTCCCGCTTATGTTGTCCTCGTAAATACGCTTGAATAACCGGTCAAGTTCTTCTATCCGTCGTTCCGCTTGTGTCAGTTGCCGCCGTTTCGCCGCAAGTTCTCTTTTTGCTTCTGCTTTCTGCTTTGCGCCCATAGCTTTTCGGAATTGTTCTTCATGGTTCGCTACACAGGCAATCATCATTCTCATGTGGGCGAGTACCCCTTGTTCCAACACAACGGCGCGGATAAAATGTGTCGGGCAAACCTCTTTCCCTTTCAGCCTTGAAGTCGAGCAGACAAAATGGTCTTGCCTTGCTTCAAAGTTCCTGCTTGTGCAGTAATAGAGTTTCCCGCCGCAATCGGCGCAGCGAGCAATGCCGGAAAACATATTTGTCTTGCCTGTCCTCGTCGGGCGGCGTTTATTCTTCCGTAATTCCTGCAC
>CALWGC010000003.1 GCA_944378105.1 uncultured Clostridia bacterium | reverse complement strand
CGTGGAAAGATGTGCAGGCAGTAGATCCAGAATTGACGAAAGCCATTGATATGGAACTAAACCGGCAAAGAAAAAATATCGAATTGATTGCATCAGAAAACTTTGTCTCCAAAGCAGTGATGGCAGCAATGGGTTCTCCGCTGACCAATAAATATGCCGAAGGATATCCTGGCAAACGGTATTATGGCGGTTGCTATGCCGTAGACGTGGCAGAAGAATTGGCCATTGCCCGGGCAAAGGAATTGTTTGGTTGTGAACATGCCAATGTGCAGCCCCATTCTGGTGCGTCGGCCAACTTGGGCGTTTATTTTGCCATGTTGGAGCCAGGCGATACCATTTTGGGTATGAATTTGGCCCATGGCGGACATTTAACCCACGGAAGCCCTGTGAATATTTCTGGAAAATATTTTCATGTTGTCCCTTATGGTGTGGATGAAACTGGGTTTATTGATTATGATGCGCTGGAACAGTTGGCGGTGGAAAATAAGCCAAAAATGATTGTGGCCGGGGCCAGCGCCTATGCCAGAACCATTGATTTTGCCCGGATTAGCGAAATTGCCAAAAAAGTGGGCGCTTATTTGATGGTGGACATTGCCCACATTGCAGGTCTGGTGGTTGCGGGGCTGCATCCATCCCCTGTGCCCTATGCTGATTTTGTTACCACCACCACCCACAAAACACTGCGTGGGCCAAGAGGCGGCATGATTATGTGTAAGGAACAATATGCAAAAGCTATTGACAAGGCCATTTTCCCTGGCATCCAGGGTGGCCCGCTGATGCATGTGATTGCGGCTAAGGCCGTTTGCTTCTATGAAGCATTGCAGCCGGCGTATAAAGAATATATGAAACAAGTGGTGAAAAATGCGTCCACATTGGCCAATGCCATGAAGGAAAAAGGCTTTGACATCGTTTCCGGCGGTACCGATAACCATTTGTTCTTGATGGATCTGCGTCCTGTGGGCCTGACGGGAAAAGCGGCAGAAAAAATGTTGGACGAAGTAGGGGTAACTTGCAACAAAAACGCCATTCCTTTCGATCCTGAAAGCCCATTTATCACCAGCGGTGTGCGTATCGGGACGCCAGCTGTCACCAGCCGTGGTATGAAAGAAGCAGAAATGCTGGAAATTGCAGAAATCATCGCCATGACATTGAAAGACTTTGAAGGGAAGAAAGAAGAAGCGGCCAAACGGGTGGCTGCTTTGACAGAACGGTTCCCACTCTACCTAGAAGAAGCATAAGAAGAGCAAAAGAGAGACAAAAAGCGTTTTCTGCTTGATAGTAAGGGCAGAAAGCGCTTTTTTTGTGGTAAGCGCCTGCCCCGTGCCTTGACAAGGTGCCTTGGGCCATACTACAATAACAAGAAAACGGGATTTTTAAAGGAGAGGAACGCAATTGGTTTTGGAACTGATTGATCTAGTGGTGCTCTTTGTATTGTACTGTTTTTCCAAGATGGTGGAGGCTGCCTTTTTGGAAGTCAATGCAAATAAGCTGCGGCTGGATGCAGAAGAAGGCGACGAGAAGGCCATACGGCTTTGTGCCTATCTGGAAAAGCAGGAGAAACTGCTTTGTACCATACGGTTGGTATCGATTGTATGTTGTTTTTTGCTGATTTTGATTGTGTTAGAATATTTGTATGCACCACTGTGTGGATGGGTGGGGCAGTTTTGGGACCATGCGCTTGGGGTCCGGCTGCTTTCGATGGTGGTGCTGGTGTTGGTTTCTTCGTTTTTCTTGTTGCTGTTTGGCAACTGTTTGCCGGAAAAATGGGGACAAAACAACAGCGAGCAGGTATTACTGCATTCGCAAAGCCTGATGCGGGCGTTGATGGTGCTTTGTACGCCGTTCGTGGCACTGGCTTTGGGGATTTCGGCCATGGTGGGCCGGGCCTGGGGCATCCGGGAAGAAGAAAACGAGGAATCGGTGACAGAAGAAGAAATCCGGATTATGGTGGATTCCAGTAAAGGCGAGGGCGCCATCGAAGAGACGGAAAAGGAAATGATCAACAATATCTTCGAGTTTAATAACACCATGGTGGGCGAAATTGCCACCCATCGAACGGATATTGTGGCCGTTCCCATTACGGCCTCGCTGGAAGATGTCATAGCGGTGGTAAAAGAAGAAAAATATTCCAGAATTCCGGTGTATGATGAAAACATTGACGACATCGTTGGTTTTTTCCGGGTGAAGGACTTGCTGAAGCTTTATATTGGGGAAAAAGATGGGAAAAAAGTGAATTTCAGCGACATCATTTTAGAGCCCTATTACGTTCCTTTTTCCAAAAAAACAGACCGCCTGTTTCAGGATATGAAGCGAAACAAAGTGCAGATGGCCATTGTCATTGACGAATACGGCGGCACGGCCGGGATTGTGACCATGGAAGACTTGTTGGAAGAAATTGTAGGTAACATCTTTGACGAGTCTGACGAGGAAGAGGAAGAAATCCGGATGATTGACGAGGACCATTTTCTGGTGCTGGGAACGACGGCGGTGGAAGATGTGGAAGAAGTGCTGGATGTGATGCTGGAAGACGGCGAGGAATACGACACCATTGGCGGGTATCTCATCAGCCGGCTGGGCCGTGTGCCTGACGATGGGGAGCGGCCGGTGTTAACGACAGGACAGCTGGAATGGAAAGTGGAAACCATTGTAGATAAACGCATTGAATTGGTGAAGGTGCAAAAACACACGCCAGAAGAAACCGAGGAAAGTGAAGAAGCATAAAAAAAGCGGTTGTTTCTAAAGCAATTTCCAAAGAAGAAAGCCTTGTTTTTGTTTTCTCTTTCTTCTTGGAAATTGCGATTGCAGTCTTCCAAAGAAAACAACCTCAGTAAAAATAAGATGGCTGAAATCCTGATATGCATAGGATTTCAGCCATTTTTGTTTTCTGATGAAGCTGCACCAAAAAGAAACAGCCGCTTTTCTTTAATTGTTCAGTTTTTTCCAAAGGGTGCTGCGGCTAATGCCCAGCCGTTTGGCGGTGCGGGATTGGTTGCCCTTCTCTTCTTCCAAAACAAGGTGGATGATATCGAGGGAAATATCGTCTAGGGTACGGGACAAGTCCAGCTGTACATGGCTTGGGGTGAAGCCATTGGCTTGGGTGGATTTGCTGAGCACTTGCGTCACGTCATCGGCGTTGATGAATTGATGCTTGGTGGCAACGACCAGTTGTTTTAAGACCAAATTCAGCTGGGTGATGCCATATTCCCAAGGGTAGGCCTGAAGCATCTGCATGGCTTCTGGCTCAAAGCCCACAATTTGCACCGGCATTTCTTGATTGATGGTGGCCAAAAAGGAGCGGCAAAGGGCGGGAATATCTTCGGTTCGTTCGTTTAAATCGGGCAGGGGCACCGGAATGGCCGCCAGTTGATGGTACAGCTCTTTGGAAAAGAGGTTTCCAGAAATCATGTTTTGCATGCTGCCAGAAAAGGTGGAGATGATTTTGTTGCGGGAGGTGAGCATGGTGGAAGTCATATAATAGCTCAGTTTGTTTTGTGCATCCCGCGGCAGCAAATTTACTTTTTTCAGCAAGATGGTATAGTTGTTTTCAAAAAGCGGCGACCGTTCATCTTCAAACAAGCGCACCAGGGCCTTGCTGTCCAAAAGGCCGCAGTCGATGGAAATCAGCGGGTTATTGGCAAACTTGCTGGCGGCATAAACGGCATAGGCAAAGGTGGTTTTGCCGATACCGGGGCCACCGTAGATCATGACAGGCAGCTTGCTTTTGTTCCACTTTTGCAGCTTTTCCCATGTGTCACGAAGGATAATATTGGATAGAATAAGAGAAGAAGCGTCTTTGGCCTCTTTCAATAAGATGGTGTCATAGCAAGGCGCTTTCTTTTCGCCGCTGGAAAGGGATTTACGGACGGTGAAAAGATAGTTGGTCTGGCCTTCGAAGGAGACCACCTTGCCTTGGATTTTCCAATCGCTTTCTCCAATGCGTTCCAAAAAGCTGGCGTTTTTCATTTCGGCCACCGTGGGCAGAAGATGTTGCAAGTGGGTATGAATTTCTGCCGGGGCTTCGTGGTGGAACAAATTGGAATAAAGCACCTGGCCGTTGGCTTCCATCCAGGCCACCGGCGTTTGGGACTGTTCCAGCAAGACGCGGAAAAAGTTTTGGTTCCGGTTATGGCGGCGGTCGTGACGGATGATTTCGATGGCATCGTCAATGGCTTTTTCCATGCTCTCCCAGCCGGAGGTGATGAGGATGGTTTCTGCTCCATAGGCCGAGGCAAATTCGGTGCAGGCGCCATCGCCAATAAAAAGCCGCACGCCTTCGTCCCGATACAAATGGCCAATCAGTTCGCCCATTTCTTCTGCCGAAGTGGGTGCCGGGGGCAAAATCAGCTCTGTTTTCAACTCTAACAATTCGCTTAAAAAACGAACATTTTGCCGCAAATCCAAATAGGTGACAAAAGCCACCTTGGAATAGGGACTGTATTGGGCCAGCTTCAGCCCCCGCAGCAAATCGTAACCAGAAAATTCCACATTGACTAAAGGCAAATCTGTTTCGTTTTTCAACATATTGCCGGTGCGGCCACGGGAAATGATGGCATCAAAGCCGGTCAAATCCAATGTTTTTAAGAGGGAAACGGCTTCATCCAAACTGGCCGAGTAAACTTCCGCTTCCACATTTGCTCTTTTTTCAATGGCATTGAGCAAATAGCCTTTGAATCCTTCATAAGGCGCAATGCCTAACAATTTATATTTCTCCATATCCTTACCCCATTTGATTTTTTGTGTTAGCTACAGTTCAATAATACATCATTTCGAAAAAAAAACCAATCTTTTTTTTCAAAAATGTTAAAAAAGAAAACAGATGGACTGTCCAAAAGAAAAAACAGCATTTGCCTGTATAGAATTCACCAATGGTGCCACCTTAACAAAGAAAACAGAAAAGGCAGGTGGAAAGAAATGGTAAGAAAAAAATCCTTATGGATTTTTTTGCTTTGTTTGGTGACTTTGGTGGCGGCAGCGCTTTGGATTTGGACGGCATTGCCCAGTCAGTTTCATATGGTGGAAGGCCGGGAGGAATCGGGATTTTTGCAATTTCCCTTTGCGGTGGAACTGAGGGAAGACAAGGTGATGGTATCGGAAGGGGGAGAGACGGCCATCACAGAAAACATTGAAAAACAGCAGACAAAAGAGGCTGTGGTGACGTTTTTGGGCATCCCCATGAAACAGGCCCAGGTGCATTTGGTGCCGGAAAGCGAAGTACTGGCCGGGGGGAAAGTGATTGGCATTGCCTTAAAAACAGAGGGGCTTTTGGTGCTGGGCACAGGCAAAGTGGAAACGGCGCAAGGGGAGCAAGTTTGCCCCGCCTCTTCGTTGTTACAGACGGGGGATGTGATTTTGCGCTGTAACGGCCAGGTGATGGAAGAAAAGGAAGAATTGGAAGACGCCGTGAAAGATTGCGGCGGGGAGGCCATGGAGTTATTGGTACGGCGGGAAGATAAGGAAGAGACGGTGACGGTGCAGCCAGTTTCGGACCAGACGGGGCAATACCGACTGGGCGTATGGGTGCGGGACAGTGCCCAAGGATTGGGAACGGTGACGTTTGTGGATCCGGCCAGCGGGGCCTTTGGTGCTTTGGGCCACGGGGTGTATGATGTGGATACCTCTGCTTTGCTTCCGGCAGAAGAGGGCGTCATTACAGAAAGCAGCATTGTAGGCTATTCACCGGGAGAAAGCGGCACACCGGGAGAAATGACAGGCGGATTGAAAAAGCAACAGCAGTTGGGCGAAGTATGGAAAAATACAGAAGTGGGCGTCTATGGAAAGGCCAAGGAGAGTCAGTATGCGCAGTTGGTTTCGGACGCTTATCCCATTGCGTTTCGGCAGGAAGTGAAAACAGGTCCGGCCCAGATTTTAAGTGATGTGTTGGGCGGCGATGTGGAGGCCTATGATGTGGAGATTACAAGTGTGAATCAAAACGGCGTTGTGGGGCAGATGGGCATGGTGGTGCAAATCACAGATCCCCGGCTTTTGGAAAGCACCGGCGGTATTATCCAAGGCATGAGCGGAAGCCCTGTGATCCAAGACGGAAAACTGATTGGCGCGGTGACCCATGTGTTTGTGAAAGACCCAACCAAAGGGTATGGGATTTTTATTGAAACGATGCTGGAAGAAGCGGCGGCATGATGGAACAAAAACGGATGTAGGGCGTTTTTGAAAAAAAGAGGATAGGAAACAAAAAACAGGCAATGGGTGCTCCCATTGCCTGTCGCATTTGTTTTTTATGCGCCGATGATAAAGTTATCAATCAGTCTGGTTTTGCCAATGAAGACAGCCATGGCAGCCAGATCGCCTGGTTTTACTGTATCCACAGGGGCCATGGTTTTGCCGTCTACCACTTCCACATAGTCAATCTTGGCCAAAGGTTCGGCCAGGATGACTTCTTCCATGGCTTTTTTGATGGCCGAAGCATCGGTGGTGTTGGCAGAGGCCGCCTGTCCGGCTTTGACGGCACGGCTTAAGCAAAGGGCTGCTTGCCGTTCGGTTGCGCTTAAATAGGTATTGCGGGAAGATTTGGCCAAGCCGTCGTCTTCACGAACGATGGGGCAGCCGACAATTTCCACATCAAAATTCAAATCTTCCACCATTTTGCGGATAATGGCCAGCTGCTGTGCATCTTTTTGACCGAAGTAGGCCCGGTCGGGTGCTGCAATGTGCAACAGTTTGCTGACAACGGTGCAAACGCCGCGGAAATGGATGGGGCGGGATTTGCCGCAAAGGTGATCGGAAAGATTGTTAATGTTAACATAGGTGCAGGCGTTTTGATACATTTCTTCCGGTTGGGGATGAAAGATTAAGTCTGCGCCCATACGGCTGCAAAGGGCACGATCGTGTTCCAAATCTCTTGGATAAGCGTCCAGGTCTTCGTTTTCGCCAAACTGGGTTGGGTTTACAAAGATGGAGACAATGACAATATCGTTTTCTTTTCTGGCCTGGGCCATGAGGCTTGCGTGGCCTTCATGCAAATAGCCCATGGTGGGCACAAGGCCGATGGTTTTTCCTTCTTTTTTCCATTGATGTACGCGGGCGCGCACTTCTGCTACCGTACTTACCATGTCCATAAATCAAATCCCCCTTGTCGGATACCGGAACCAGTTGGGCTCAGTTTTTTGACCCCTTCCGGCATAATTTGTACCGATTTTAGCACAATCGGCTTTTTTCAGCAAGAAAAATTGCTTTGCCGGAAGAAACGGCCAAATTTGTGCCCCTTGACAAAGGAAGCAGAAAATATGGCCTTTTTTTGGTTTGGTTGCGGAAATAAAACAAAAAAACAGACGGTGATGAGATAAAAAATAGGAAAAACGACAGAAAAAGAAAGGCTTGATCCGTATTTCTTTGTCAGATATGCGCAAAAGGAGTCGAAGTCAAAACAGCTGCTGTGCAAGCTCGGTCACTTTTTGTTGTACCGTGGGAACGTCGATGGTTAAAAAGGCGCCGTCGCGGTAAAGGATTTGGCCATGGACCATAGTGAAGGCAACGTTTTTGGGGTTTGCCGCATAGACGGCCGTTTGTAGCAGTTGGTTTGCGGGGGCCATGTTTTCGTCGGTCAGGCGCAGCGCAAACAAATCAGCCCGTTTGCCCACTTGTATCACGCCGCTATCCATGCGGCCTTGGGCATGGAAGCCGGTGGAGGTGGCCATTTGGAGGGCGTCTTTGGCGGTAAAGACGGTGGGGTCTTGATGGAGGGCTTTTTGCAGTAGACAGCTGAGGCGCAAGTCGCCAAGGAGATTGAGGCTGTCGTTGGAAGAAGCGCCATCGGTGCCTAAGGTAACCAGGACACCTGCTTGCCGCAGGGCGGAAAGGTCGGCAATGCCGCTGCCCAATTTACAGTTGGAAGAGGGGCAATGGCTGACAAAAACCCGGTTTTTGGCCAAAATTGACCGATCCTCGTCGGTGAGATGGACGCAGTGGGCTGCGGTGACCGGCAGGTCAAACAGGCCCAGGCTTTCAAAATAGCGCACCGGTGTTTTTTGGTGGCGCAAGAGACAGCCTTCCACTTCAGAAGCAGTTTCTGCCAAATGTAGCTGCACCCGGGCCTGGTATTTTTTTGCTAAGCCAATCAAAGCCACGCAGCGCTCGGGCGTTGTGGTATATTCGGCATGAATGCAAAAGTCGATGGTCAACCGCTGGGGGCAGCGGTCGTGATTGCGCAGGTAAAAGTCCTCCAATTCTTCTAAAGAAATGGAAAACCGGTTTTGAAGCGCCGGATCAAAGGCAAAGCCATCCATGGCCACATTGGCGCAGATACCGCTTTCGACGACGGCCTGGCAGACGGCGTCGCTGAAATAATACATATCGTCAAAGGAGGTCACGCCGCAAGAGAGCATTTCGGCAATGCCCAGCAGGGCGCCATAATAAACGGCTTCTTTTGTCAAATGGTTTTCGGCGGGAAAAATTTGGCTTTGCAGCCATTGATCCAAGGGCAAATGGTCGCTTTGGCCTCGCAAAAGCGTCATGGGGACATGGCAATGGGTGTTGCAAAGGCCAGGCAGCAACAGCAAGCCCGTTCCGTCGATCACTTCTTCCCCAGGGGCGGCACAAAGACAGCCAATGGCGGCAATGGTGTCGTTTTGGATGGAAATATCGGCTTTGGCAATGTCCATCTGGTCGGTGACATAATAAATTTGCGAAAGCAACATCAAAAAAGACCTCCTTTCAAAATCAGTGGGGGATCATCCTTCTTGGGCTGGGCGCATGGTTTCGGCCATGGCCCGGTCGGGGGTGATGTAAAAGGTTTGGTTGGTTTCATAGATGACCATGCCGGGTTTGGCGCCGTTTGGTTTTTTGACAAAGCGCCGCAGGCAATAGTCCACGGGGACTTTGCTGCTATCTTTTCCTTTGCTATAAAACGCAGCCAAATTGGCAGCTTCCAACATGGTTTGTTCGGGCACGGCATCGGGGTGATTGTCGGTTGCAATGATGACATGGGAGCCGGGCAGGTTTTTGGTGTGGAGCCAAATGTCATTGGACTTGGCAAAGCGCAGGGTCAATTCGTCGTTTTGGAGATTGCTTTTTCCCACATAAATATGGTAGCCATCGGAAGAAAGAAAGTGCATGGGGCGGGATTTTTTTTGGCGTTTGTCCTGCTTTTTGCCTCCCTTGTGGCGCAAAAAGCCTTCGGATATCAGTTCGTCCCGGATGTCTTTGAGGTCGGCTTCTTCGGTGCAGGCGTCGATGGCTACTAACACCCCTTCCAGATAGGCCAGTTCTTTGTCGTTTTGCTCTTCCTGTATGGCCAGGGCCGCCAGCGTCCGTTTGGCTTTATTATATTTTTGGAAATACCGGGCGGCGTTTTCCGCCGGGCTTAGGGTTGGGTCCAGGGCAATTTCCACCTGGGGCATGGATTCGTCATAAAAATTGACGGCCGAAAAGGTGGTGGCGTTTTTGGGGATGGCATAGATATTGGCGGTAATGAGTTCCCCTTTGAGACGCCATTTTTCCATGTTTTTGTTGTCCTGGCGGGTACGCAGTTGGATTTCTTTTTTCTTCACACACCGCTCGATGTTGCTTTGCACCAGGCGACGCATATCATGGGCTTTTTGGCGGATATGGTACATGGTGTCTCTGCGGCCATAGAAGGCTTCGATGACGGCGGAGATGGAAGAAAATTCCTCTTTTTTCCCGTTCCAGTTGGTGTAAGGCAGAGGAGAAAAATCGGCAGGCAGCCCTTTTTCGTCATAGTATAAGGCCGGCGCCCAGAGGTTTTCTTTCACATCGGCCATGAGGGCGCAAAAGGAGGCGGCCAGTGTGTTTTGCTGAAAATCGGTCAGCTCTTCTACGCGGGTTGCGCCATACAAATCGGCCCGGGTGCAAATTTCTGCGGCCAGGGCGGGGCTGATGCCGGTGAAGGATTGATAGATGGCTTTTTCGATGGTTTGGCCCTGTTTTTCTGACAGGACAGAAAGAAAAGAAGCAGGCGTTGCCAAAAGTCCGTCGGCCTTGTTTTGAGACGGGGGCAGTTGATAGGCTTTTCCTGGCAAGACTTCTCGAACAGAGCTGATTTCATGGGTGACGTGCTTGATGGAGTCCAGGATGAGGCCTGTCTGTTGGTCCACCAAAATCAAATTGGAGTATTTGCCCATCAGTTCCAGCACCAGCGTTTTTTGTGCCACATCGCCCATTTCGTTGCGCCCTTCCGTTTCCAAAAACAAAATGCGCTCACAGCCAGGCTGATGGATGCGGGTGATTTTACTGCCGGATAAATGCTTGCGCAAGACCATGCAAAACATGGGGGCTTGCAGCGGATTTTCTTTGGTGGAAGAGGAGATTTGGGCCCGGGGGTGGCTGGCCGAGGCGGAAAGCAGGAGCCGGTAATTGGTCCCAAAACAGCGGATGGTCATGGAAATTTCGTCTTTTTGCGGTTGATGAATTTTATCGATGCGGCCGTCGGTGAGCAGCCGGGAAAGTTCGTCTACGATACAATGTACGGTAATACCGTCTAGCGCCATAAAAGTCGCTCCTTTCTGGTTGGTTCTTTTTCTTATAATACCATAAAAGGGCTTGATTATATAGCCTAAAATCATATATAATATAGGAAGTATGTTTTGAAAAGGAAAGAACGGGTGAAAAACATGACAAGAAGCATGACAGGGTACGGAAAAGGCGAGTTTGAACAAAACGGCCGCCGCTTTACGGTGGAGATGAAATCGGTCAATCACCGCTATAATGACATCACCATCAAAGCGCCTAGATTTTTAAACCCGCTGGAAGACCGCATCAGAAAACGGCTGTCTCAAAGCATTTTTCGCGGCAAAACCGATGTGTATATCAATTATGAAACCACGGCCCAAGAAGATGTGAAGGTGGTGGTAAATGAGGCATTGGCTTTGGCGTATGTGGAAAAACTGCGGCTGTTGGAAGCCAAATTTGGTCTGACAAGCCATGATACGTTGGACTTGGTGGCGAAATTTCCGGATGTGATTACGCAAGAAAAAGTGGAAGAAGAGGCCGATGAAACATGGCAGTTATTATTACCGGCCTTGGAAGAAGCGTTGACCGCTTTTTTGGCCATGCGTTCGGCCGAAGGCGAAGCCTTGAAAGAAGATATTTTGCGTAAGGCCCAGACCATTGAAACCTTGACGCAGACGGTGGAAGAAAGAAGTCCTTTGGTGGTGGAAGAATACCGGCAGAAATTGACCGACCGCCTGAAAGAGTTGCTGGACCAAACGCCGGTGGACGAAGGGCGCATTGCACAAGAAATCACCATCTTTGCCGACAAAGCTTGTGTGGATGAAGAAACCACCCGCTTAAAAAGCCACCTGGTGCAGCTTTCGGATATCTTTCGCCAGGAGGGAACCATTGGCAGAAAACTGGACTTTTTGGTACAGGAAATGAACCGGGAAGCCAACACCATCGGTTCCAAATCCAGTGATTTGGTGATTACCAATGCGGCCATTGGGCTGAAGACAGAAATTGAAAAAATTCGTGAACAGGTGCAAAATATAGAGTAACAAAAAACAGCGTTGAATTGAGGGATTGATTTGGAACATTCTAATTTCATCAGCATCGGCCTTGGCAATGTGGTAAACACAGATAAAATTGTGGCCTGTGTCAGCCCAGAAAGCGCGCCCATCAAACGACTGATTCAAGAAGCCAGAACCAACGGCATCTTGATTGATGCCACCTATGGCCGAAAGACCAGAAGCGTGATTGTGATGGACAGCGGCCATGTGGTGCTGAGCCTGATTACACCGGAGACGGTGAGCATTCGCCTTTCCGGTAAGGAGGACAAGGACGAATGAAACAAAAACAAGGGTTGCTTTTGATTATTTCGGGGCCGTCGGGCGCCGGAAAAGGTACGGTGGTGCAAGAACTGATTGCAAAGGGCGGCTATGCGCTTTCTGTTTCTGCCACAACCCGTAGCCCCCGGCCCATGGAGCAAGACGGCGTACATTATTTCTTTTTGACCAAAGAAGCCTTTGACCAAAAGGTGGCCGAAAACGGATTTTTGGAACATGCCACCTTCTGTGGCAATCAATATGGCACGCCCAGAGCGTATGTAGAAGAACAGCTGGCCAAGGGCACCAATGTGATTTTGGAAATTGAAGTGCAGGGCGCTTTTCAAGTGAAAGAAAAATTTCCGGAGGCCGTGCTGCTGTTTTTGGTGCCGCCTTCTTTGGCGGAACTGGAACGGCGGCTGGTGGGCCGCGGCACAGAAGATGCCGAAACCATCCAAAAGCGGCTTGGCCGTGCCTTGGAAGAACTGGAACTGATGACAAAGTATGACTATTTGGTGGTCAACGACACCGTAGCAGAAGCGGCAGAGGACATTGCCGCCATCGTCCGGGCCGAACAACAAAAATGCAGCCGCCAGAAGGCGTTTTGGAATGAATTTAAAGGAGAATGAAATTATGTTAAGACCATCTTATTCTGACTTGTTGGAAAAAATCAATCAGGGCGCCGAAGGCGAAGATGTGGTGGGCAGCCGTTACACCATCGTCATTGCCGTTGCCAAACGGGCCAGACAGCTGATTGACCATGCCCAACCTTTGACCAAAAACATCAAAGTGGACCGCCCTGTTTCCATTGCTGTCAATGAATTATACGAAGGCAAAATTTCCATTGTGCAAAGAGAAGAACCAGTGGAAGAAACCACAGCAGAAGAAACTACAGCGGAAGAAAGTCCAATGGAAGAAGCATAAAAAAACGGGTGCCAAAACGGTTTTTCCAAAAGAAGTTTATTCTTGGATCTTTCGGCAACCGGTTTTGAAAGAAATGAGCGTGACGGAAAAGGAAATAGCTGGAATCCTTGGTAGAACAGGGATTCCAGCTCTCTTTGTTTTCTGATAAAGCGATCTTGGCGTGATTATGGTCTGTTTTTTATTATGGAGGAAAAGGAGGGAGCGGAAATGATTGCACAAGTAATATTGGATACGTCAAGCAGCCAGCTGGACCGGATTTTTGACTATGAAATTCCCTTTCTCCTGCTTTCCGATGTGGCACTGGGGGTGCGGGTGCAGGTGCCCTTTGGAAATAAAAACGCCACGGCGAAGGGCTATGTGGTGGGTCTGAGAGAAGAAAGCGACGTACCGGAAGAAAAGCTGAAACAGATCCAAAGCGTGTTGGATGGGGCGCCGGTGTTTTCGCCGGAGGAAATTTGGTTGGCCCATTGGATGAAAGAGCGGTATTTTACTACTTTGAGCCGGGCGCTGCAACTGATCACACCCACCAAGGAAAACAGGCAGCGCAGAGAAAAAGCCTTCTTTTTGGCCGAAGGCATCGATTTGGACGAGGCCATCCAAGGCCGCGAAAACCCCAAAAGCCGAAGACAAAGGGAAGTGCTTTTGGCACTGCAAACAAAGGGTGTGGTGACAAGAAAAGAACTGGGTGCGACGGGGCTTTCCCTTTCGGCGGTGGAGACGTTAACAAAACAAGGCATTTTGGTATCCCGTATGGTGGAAAAGGAAGAAAGCATCGCGTATGAAGCCGGGTGGGAGAAGGCCACGGCCCATGCCTTGACGAAGGAGCAGCAGGCGGCCGTGACGGCCATTCTTTCGGAAGACAGGCGGCCGCTTCTTTTTTGGGGGGTGACGGGAAGCGGCAAAACGGAAGTGTATCTATCGGCCATCGAAACCCTCCTTTCCCAAGGGAAAACGGCCATTGTGCTGGTGCCGGAAATTGCATTGACGCCCCAGTTATTTTCCCGGTTTGAAGCCCGCTTTGGGGCTTTGGTGGCCTGTACCCATAGCCGTATGACCAAGCAGGAGCGGCTTTTGGTTTGGCAAAAGGCGGCGGCAGGAGAAGTGCGGGTGGTCATTGGGCCAAGGAGCGCCGTTTTTGCGCCGTTACCCCAGTTGGGGTTGATTGTGGTGGACGAAGCCCACGACCAAAGTTATCGAAGCGAGCAGGCGCCCCGGTACGATGCCAGGGAAGTGGCCCAAGTTTGGTGCCAAAAGAAAAAAGCCAAGCTGGTGCTGGGGACGGCGACGCCTTCGGTGGAGCAATATTTTTTGGCCAAAGGGGGAGACTATGGCCTGGTGGAGCTGAGCAAACGGATTGGAAATGTGGCGGTACCCCGGGTGGATGTGGTGGATATGGCCGAGGAGTTAGCAAGTGGGCATACGCTGATGTTTAGCCGGCGGCTCTTATATGCCATGGACCGGGCGCTGAAAGCCAACAAACAAGTGCTGTTATTTTTAAACCGCCGCGGGTTTTCCGCCTTTGTCTCCTGCCGCAAATGCGGCTATGTGGCCACTTGCGACCATTGCAGTGTGGCCTATACCTATCATGGAAAAGAACAAAACTTGCAGTGCCATTATTGTGGGAAGACGGTGCCGGTGCCCACGGTTTGTCCTGTCTGCGGGTCCAAATACATCCGCTTTTTTGGCAGCGGTACAGAAAAGGTGGAGGCAGAAGTGCGCAGGCTGTTTCCAAAGGCGCGGATTTTGCGGATGGATAAAGACACCACCACCAAAAAAAACAGCTATCACCAAATTCTTTCGGCCTTTGCCAAAAAAGAAGCAGATATTTTGATTGGGACCCAAATGATTGCCAAGGGCCATGACTTTGCCGATGTGGTGCTGGTGGGGGTGCTGGCGGCCGATGGGCTATTGTTTGAAGGAGAGTTGGGCAGTACCGAGCGAGCGTTTCAGCTTTTGACCCAAGTCATTGGCCGGGCCGGGCGCAAAGAAGGAAACGGTCTGGCCGTTGTGCAGACTTATCAGCCAAGGCATTATGTGGTGCAGGCCGCAGCCAAGCACCAGGCAGAGGCGTTTTATGAGGCAGAGTTGGCGGCGCGGCAGATGATGGACTATCCCCCTTTTTGTGCCATGGTGTGTGTGATGGCCACGGGGGAAGTGGAAGAGCGGGTGCAAGAAATGGTGACGGCGGCGAAAGAAAAACTGGAGCAAGGGGCGGGGCTAGAAGTGCTGGGGCCGTCGCCGGCCAGACTTCGAAAAATCCAAAACCAATACCGTTGGCAGGTGTTTGCCAAAGGAAAGGACGAAGAAGCGCTGCGCAGCCAAGTGAAAGAGGTTTTGAAGGAGTTACAAGGCCGCTTTGGAGGAGGCGTCCATCTTCAGCCCATCTTTCCCGGGTAACCTATTGTGTCGGGTGTGGTTTTGTTGTAAAATAGAGATGTTTGAACAGGAGGAGGCGCCAAAAAAAGGGCGCTTGGATAAGGGAGGAAAACCATGGCAAAGAGAAACATTCGGCTTAGCACCGATGAGGTTTTAAGAAAGAAATGCAAAGAAGTAAAAGAAATTACGCCCAATGTGTTGACCCTGTTGGACGACATGGCAGAGACCATGTACGAGGCCAACGGCGTTGGTTTGGCTGCACCCCAGGTGGGGGTTTTAAAACGGATTGTGGTCATCGACGTGGGCGACGGATTGGTGGAAATGATTAACCCCGAAATTTTGGAAACCAAAGGGGCTGTGGTGGATTATGAAGGTTGTTTGTCCATTCCTGGCAAAAGCGCAAGAGTGGAGCGGCCAGAATATGTGAAGGCACGGGCCTATAACCGGGAAGGACAGGAATATGAAATCGAAGGCTGGGACTTGATGGCCCGCGCCATTTGCCATGAAACAGACCACTTGGAAGGGATTTTATACATCGATAAAGCCCTGCCGGAAGAAGAGGACGAGGTGGAAGCATGAAAGTGATTTTTATGGGCACGCCGGCCTTTGCGGTACCGTCTTTGCTGGCCCTTTCCGAACACCACCAGGTGCTGGCGGTGGTAACCCAGCCGGATAAACCGAAGGGACGGGGCAAAAAAATGCTTTGTTCCGAGGTGAAGGAAGAGGCACTGAAACTGGGATTGCCGGTGTTACAGCCGCAAAATGCCAAGGACCCGGCCTTTTTGGAAGAACTGAAACAATATGACGCAGAGTTATTTGTGGTGGCGGCCTATGGCCAGATTTTGACGGAGGACGTGTTGTTTTTACCCAAATATGGCTCCATCAATGTCCATGGTTCGCTGTTGCCAAAATATCGGGGTGCCGGGCCCATCCAATGGTCCATCATCAATGGCGAAGCCCAAACAGGGGTCACCATCATGCAAATGGAGCGAGGTCTCGATAGCGGCGATATGCTGTTAAAAGAAGCCCTTCCCATCACCGAAACAGATACCTATGGCACGTTGACAGAAAAAATGGCAAATCTTGGTGCTTCGTTGCTTTTAAAAACCATGGATGCCATCCAAAACGGCACCGTAAAGCCGGAAAAACAGGTGGACGCAGAAAGCACCTATGCACCCATGATTGCCAAATCCATGGGGCATTTGGATTGGAGTAAGCCAGCCAAAGAACTGCACCAACTGATTCGTGGTTTAAATCCACAGCCGGCGGCATATACTATGCTGGAAGAAGCGCCGTTAAAAGTGTTGGCGGCAGAAGTGTGTGCAGAAGAAAGCGGACAAGCGCCTGGCACCGTGGTGGGCAGCGACAAAAAAGGGCTTTTGGTCCAAACGGGAACCAGCATTTTGCGTCTGACCCAGGTGCAGGCCCAAGGGAAAAAAGCGATGGATGCCGCCGCCTTTTTGCGGGGCCATGCCGTGCCGGAAGGAACGGTATTACAATAATTTGACAAAAAAACAGACTTGTGAAACGAATCTTCGTACCTAATAGCAAACAAGCAAAACGATGCGAGGAGGAAAAGCATGTTTTATTTTAACTTTCAATATCTTTATGTGATTTTACCGGCGCTGTTATTAACGCTGTACGCCCAATCCAAAGTAAGCAGTACATTCCGGAAGTATTCTTCTGTGAGAAATGCTTATGGCTTGACGGGGGCCGAGACGGCCCAGCGGCTTTTGACGGCAGCCGGCATCAACGATGTACGCATTGAGCGGGTGAGAGGCAATTTGACGGACCATTATGATCCGTCCAAAAAAGTGCTTCGGCTTTCGGACTCGGTGTATGACAGCACCTCTTTGTCGGCCGTTGGCGTAGCAGCCCACGAAACGGGACACGCTGTACAGCATGCCATGGGCTATGCGCCGCTGGCGTTACGCAGTGCCATGGTGCCCTTAACTAATTTGGGCAGCAATCTGGCTTGGCCTTTGATTTTGCTGGGGCTGTTATTTGGTTCCCAGGCCGGGTCGGACTTTGGGTATTTGCTGGTGCAGGCTGGGATTTTGTTATTCTCCTTGGCTGTGGTGTTTTCCATTGTGACGCTGCCGGTGGAATTTAATGCTTCCAGCCGGGCGGTGGCCATGTTGGGCGATTTTGGCATTTTGTCCCAAAGTGAGTTGGCTCCGGTGAAAAAAGTCCTGTCGGCGGCAGCCATGACCTATGTGGCCAGTGCGGCCATGGCCGTGGCTCAGTTACTGCGATTGGTGCTTTTGTTTGGTCGAAGAGACGATTAAAACAATACCCTCGGAATCTGGTGTTCCGAGGGTATTTTTTATGGTTCATAGGTTTGGACGAGGGTGCCGTTTTCTGCAAGAAACGCAACGACTTCTTTCTGAAATTCCATGCCGCCCAAAGGGGAATAATCGGTGCGCCTTCTGCGAGGGCCCATGGGCATATCTTTGCCAAAAAGAGAGATTTCATAAGTGCCCTCTGGTTGGGTGAAATAGATGGAGACATGAGGGTTCAGGGAAATGGAATACCCCCTGGTATTGCCGCCGCCTGCAAGGTTTGCAAATTGTTTCCGGTACCAGGTGGAAGAAAGTAGATCTAGCAGGGTTTGATAACTTTCCGATTGGGGGTCGATGGTATATTCCTTTACCACCGAATGGGATCCTGTTTCATCCACCGTTCGGTCGAAATAGGTGATGGAAATGTGCTCCACCTCCTCCGGCGCAAAATCCTTGGCGGCTAGCCAAAAGGGCCTGGGCAGCAGAAAGGTCAAAAGATAGAAAATCCCAAAAACAAAGAGCACCTTCTGGTACCAAGGACGAGAAGGGGGCAGAACACCCTGACTTTTGTCGGTGGTTTGATCTGTTTCATGCATCGCGCATCACCTCCTAAGAACAAGATAACAAAAAAGGAAAGCCTTTGCAAGCGCAGCTTCCGAAAAATGCTGACAAGAAAAAGAAGGTTTTCTTCTTGGAAATCGCGTTGTAAGAAGCGCTTTTTTTCGCCATTTTTCCCGAAAAGATTTGCGCAATGGGATAAAATAGAGTAAAATAAGATGTTAGTGTATTTGTGAAAACGACAAAGAAAGGACTCGGGTGTATGATTGTCATTTCTCCCCGACTGGTGGCGGCCGAAGTGCTTTTGTCCGTTATCCAACAGCAAGAATATAATAATAACGCCCTCAAACGTGCCCTGCGGCAAAACGGCGCCATGAGCCGGCAGGACCGGGCTTTTGTGACAGAATTGGTCAACGGCACCTTGCGCAACCAAATCTGTCTGGACTATTGTTTGGAACAGTTTTCCCACACACCGGTGAAGAAAATGAAGCCTTTGGTGCAGGTGGTGTTACGGATGAGCTTGTATCAAATGATGTTTCTTTCGGTGCCGGACCATGCGGCCATCAACGAGGCTGTATCCTTGGTGAAAAAGAAAGGCCTTGGGTCTTTGGCCGGGTTTGTCAACGGCGTGTTGCGCAGTGCAGCAAAGGGCTGGAGGGACGTTGCCTTTCCGGATAAAGAAAAAAGTCCGGCAGAATATTTGGAAAAGAAATATTCCCATCCGTTATGGGTGGTGAAGATGTGGCTGGCCCAGTATCCCTTTGCTTTTGTGGAGGCCCTTTGTGCGGCCGATAATGAAAAGCCAAAAGTTTCCATTGTGGCAAACACCACAAAAATTTCTCCCCAAGCACTGAAAGACCAGCTGGAAGCAGAGGGGGTCCAGGTGGAAGAAGGACATTTTTTACCTCAGGTACTTTCGTTAAAAGGCAGTGCCGATGTGACAAAGCTGCCTTCGTTTCAAGCGGGGCTTTTTCATGTGCAAGATGAAAGCAGTGCCTTGGCGGCTTCTTCGGTGGGGGGAAAAGAGGGATGGCATGTCTTGGATGCCTGTGCGGCCCCCGGCGGCAAAAGCTTCTTTTTGGCAGAACAAATGGGAAAGAATGGCGTGGTAGAAAGCCGAGACATTTTTCCCCATAAAGTGGAGTTATTAAAAGAAGGTGCCGCAAGACTTCATTTGACAACAGTACAGGCGCGCCAGCAGGATGCTTCGGTGGCCTTAGAGGAAGACAAAGAACAATTTGATGCCGTGTTGGTGGATGCGCCTTGTTCTGGGCTTGGGCTTTTGCGAAAGAAAGCCGATATTCGCTATCGCCGCAAAGGGGAGGACTTGGATAGTTTGATTCCTTTGCAGCGCCAGATTTTAACGGCGGCGGCCAAGGCGGTGCGCCCCGGCGGCGTGCTGGTGTACAGCACCTGTACCATTTGCAAAAAAGAAAACGAGGGGAACCGGACTTGGTTTTTGGAGAACCATCCCGATTTTGTGGCGGAAGATTTGACGCCCTATTTACCCCAAAAAATAGAAAGTGATTCGTTACAGGACGGATATGTCACTCTTTTTCCGCATATCCATGAAACAGATGGCTTTTTTATTGCCAGATTTCGCAGAAAGGAGGCAGAAAAATGAGAAAACAAGATGTCAAAAGCATGACATTGGAAGAACTGGAAGTGCTGCTTGGCGATTTGGGAGAACCAAAATTTCGGGCGAAACAGATTTTTGACTGGCTACACCAAAAACAAGTGGATGAATTTTCTGCCATGACCAATCTCTCCAAATCCTTACGGGAAAAGCTGGAGGCAGAATGTAAGATTTCCAAGCTGGAAGTGGTGCAAAAACAGGAATCCAAAGACGGCACCACCAAGTATTTATTTGCCTTAGAAAATGACAAGCTCATGGAATCGGTGTTGATGCGGTATGGATATGGCAATGCCGTTTGTGTTTCCACACAGGTGGGCTGCCGGATGGGCTGCAAATTTTGTGCTTCGACCTTGGATGGGGTGGAAGGCAATTTGACGGCAGGAGAAATGCTTTCCCAAGTATACCAAATCCAAAAAGACATTGGGGAACGGGTGGGAAGCGTTGTGTTGATGGGTAGCGGCGAGCCGTTAGACAATTATGACAACACGGTGCGGTTTATCCGCCTGCTCAACGACCCGAAGGGCCAGGCCCTGGGGCAGCGGCACATCACTTTATCCACCTGCGGCCTCATCGAACGAATTCATCAGTTGCAGGAGGAAAATTTGCAAATCACCTTGGCCGTGTCCCTCCATGCGCCCAATGATGAGATTCGAAATGAAATTATGCCCATCTCCCGCAAAAACCACATGGAGGAACTGCTTCTTGTCTGCAAGCAGTATGGCGATTTTACCAAGCGGCGGGTGACCTTTGAATATGCCCTCATTCGTGGGGTAAATGATATGCCTTCTTGCGCAGAAGAATTGGCGGGAAGACTGCATAACATGCTCTGCCATGTCAACCTCATCCCCGTCAACGACGTCAAAGAGCGGAATTTCTACCGCAGCAGTGAAGAAACCATCGAAACCTTTGCACAGATTTTAAGAAGCCATGGCATTGAAACCACGGTCCGCCGAAAACTGGGCAGCGACATCAACGCCGCCTGCGGGCAGCTGCGTAAAGGCCATCGAGCAGGCGGGAGGTGAAAGGATGGAATCAGTTGGCATCAGTGAAATTGGACTATTTCGGGAAAACAATGAAGACGCCATTTATCGAGATGACGACAAAGGCATCTATATCGTTGCCGACGGCATGGGCGGCCATAAGGCCGGCGAGCGAGCAAGCCACCTTGCCATTGAAACTTTTTTAGCTTCCTTTTCGACCAATGGGCAAACGGAAGACCTGCCGGACCAGTTGGTGGGGGCCATGGCCAAGGCCAATGAAGCCGTTTACAAAGAAAGCCAGGCAGAAGAAACCAAACAAGGCATGGGCACCACATTTACCTGTGCGTTGGTACAACAAAAGAGGGCCATCATTGGCCATGTGGGCGACAGCCGGGCGTATTTGTTTCGCGATGGCACGTTACGTCAAATCACAAGGGATCACTCCTATGTAATGGAAATGGTCAAACAAGGCAAACTGACCTTGGCCGAGGCGGCAGTGCATCCAAAGCGCAATGTCATCACCCGGGCCGTAGGCTCCAAAGAGCCTCTTTCCAGCGATGTTTTTTTTGAAACCCTTCGCGCAGGCGATGTGCTTTTGCTTTGCTCCGACGGTTTAACGACCATGGTTGGGGAAGAAGAAATTGCGACGATTTTGGAAGAAAACCTGCCGTTAGAAGAGGCAGCGCGCCGTTTGGTGGACCGGGCCAATTTCTATGGCGGCAAAGACAATATTTCCGTTATTTTAGTTCAATGTGAGGTGGAACCATGAATCTCTCCAATGGTACGCTCCTGGGTGGGCGGTATGAAATTGTAGAAAAAATTGGCGTGGGCGGCATGGCTACCGTCTATCGTGCCAACGATACCAAGCTGGAACGCAGCGTGACAGTGAAGGTGTTAAAAGAAGAATTTACCGGGGACGAAGATTTCCGCACCCGGTTTAAAACAGAAGCCAGGGCGGCGGCAAAGCTTTCCCATCCCAATATCGTAAACGTCTATGACGTGGGGGAAGAAAACGGGATTTATTACATCGTGATGGAATACGTCCATGGGGATACCCTCAAACAAGTGATTGTTAACAGCGCGCCCTTTGATAACTTGACCACACTGAGCATTGCCGTACAGATGGCCTCCGCTTTGGAACACGCCCATAAACACGGTGTGGTGCATCGGGATATCAAGCCGCAAAACATTTTGATTGGCGTAGACGGTACCATCAAAATCACAGACTTTGGCATTGCCCACGCGGCGGCCGACTCCACCGTCACCACCACCAATAATGCCTTGGGCTCGGTGTATTACTTTTCGCCGGAGCAGGCCAGAGGCGGGTATGTGGATGAAAAAAGCGATATTTATAGCTTGGGGATTACCATGTATGAAATGCTGACCGGCCGTGTACCCTATGATGGGGAAACGTCCGTCTCCATTGCGTTAAAGCATTTAAACAGCACCCTGCCCAATATGCGCAACTATAATCCACAGGTCAGCGATATTTTGCAAAACATTGTCCGCAAGGCCACCCAAAAGAAAAAAGACGACCGATATGCCAGCTGTTCTCAACTGCTGAGCGATTTGCGTCAGGCCCTTTTGGAAGAGCGTAGTGAAATGAAGCAAAAAGCAGAGCCAGAAGAAGACGTGACCATTTATGAACCGCGCAAGGACACTTCCTTAGAAGAAGCGTCTGCCGATGCTTCCACCATTGGGGTGATGATGGCAGCAGAAAAAGGCGTCAATCAAGAAGAGGCACAGGATGGCATTCAAGTAGAACTGATGGGAAAAAGAAAGGAGTATGACCTGCCAGAAGAAGGGGTTAGCTTCGACAGGTACAGCAAACAATTGAAGATTTCAAAAGAAAACGATAATTACGAAACCGATCAATGGGACGAAGAAAGAAAAAGAGCCGTCCACAAAAAACAAAAACCAAAACAAAAACCACGGCCCAAACGGGAACGGGGCAAACGCCAACAGATGGACCCGGAAGAAGAGGCCTACTATAAATCCCAGGAAAAGAAAGTGACCATTGCGGCCGTGATTACGGCTTTAGTGATTATTGGGATCATCACCATCGCTGGGGCCAAGGTGTTAAACGGGGAAGGCATCTTCTCCTTTGGCTCTTCTGCCCAGGCCGATACCATGCCAAACTATTTGGGCATGGATTATGAAAAAGCCGTGACAGAAGCCCAAAAACAAGGCATTACCTTGAACAAAGCAGACGAACAATATAGCGCCGAGTTTGAAGAAGGACAGATTATGGATCAGTCCGTGGAAGCCGGTACCACCATCACAGAAGGTACCAGCGTGGACGTAACCGTAAGTCTTGGCTTAAAGAGCTTCCCAATGCCGGATGTGGAATATGACGAAGAAGATGTGGCAGTGGAAAAAATCAAAAGTGCAGGCGGGGCAGAACCGGAAAAAGAATATGTCTTTGACGATGTGGTGCCCCAAGGCGTTGTTATTACCCAAGATCCACCGGCCCAAACCCAGGCCGATAGCAGCACCAAAATCACCTTGACCATCTCCAAAGGCCCAGAAACCCCAACCGTCACCGTCATCAACTTTAAAGGGATGACCATGGGCGAAGCCCAAAGCAAGGTGACAGAAATTGGCCTGCAAGTGGGGACCATCACTGTGGATAACAATGCCACAGGGGAAAAAGATGAAATCATTTCCCAGTCCTTGGAACCAGACCAGGAAGTGGAACGGGATACGAAAATCGACTTTGTCGTCGTAGGCGAACAGGCCGTGGAGCAAGAAGAACCAGAAGCGTCGGAAGAAACCACAAAGCCGGAAGATACCACCCAAGAAACGACAGAAACGACGACGCCTTCCACCTCTGGATCTCAAACCTTTAATATCGACGTGCCTACCAGTTATGTGGATGCCAACGCCATCAACGTCAAGATTTTGCGCATCGATAGCGCCAGCTCCTCGGTGGATGTGGCCTATAACGAAACAAGAGCCTTAAGCGATTTCCCCTTTAGCGTGACGGTTTCTGGCTCCGGACAGATGGAAGTACAGCTGTATATCGATAATGTGTATCAGTGGAGTCAGATGGTAGACTTTTCGGGAGGCGCACAATGATGCAGGGAACCATTGTCAAGGGCATCGGCGGGTTTTATTATGTGGCCACGGCCAAGGGTGTCTATGAATGCCGGGCCAGGGGCAAGTTTCGCCGGATGCGCTTGGTGCCCACGGTGGGGGATCAAGTGGAAATTTCCGTGCAGGATGAACAGAAAAAAAAGGGTAGCGTGGACGAGATTTTGCCGCGGAAAAACCAACTGATTCGACCGAAGGTGGCCAATGTGGATCAAGCGGTGATTGTCTTTGCCGCAAAAAGCCCGGATATGAATTTGGATTTACTGGACCGGTTTTTGCTCCTGGGCGAGGAGCAAAAACTGGAACTGGTTTTTTGTATCAACAAAATTGATTTGGATGAAAAAAAGCAGTATGAAGCTGTGGCGGCCCTCTATGAACAGGCGGGCTTTCCGGTGGTTTGCGTCAGCGGAGAGAAAAAAGAAAATTTGGAAGCGCTGCGTGCCCATTTGAAAGGGAAGATTTCCGTCTTTGCCGGGCCTTCCGGCGTGGGCAAAAGCAGTTTGTTAAATGCCCTCAATCCGGCGCTTTCCTTAAACACGGGGGCCATCAGCGAAAAGATTGAGCGGGGAAAACACACCACCCGCCATGCGGAGCTGATGGAGCTGGAAGAGGGAAGTTATATTGTAGACTCGCCAGGGTTTACATCGCTGAGTTTGGAACACATTTTGCCAGAGGACTTGGCGGGGCTCTTTCGGGAATTTCAGCCTTATTTGAAGGACTGTTACTACCGCTCTTGTAAACATCTGCAAGAGCCAGACTGCGGTGTGAAAGCCCAAGTGGGAAAGGCCATTTCCCAACAGAGATACGAACGATATGTGACCATTTTGGGTGAATTGGAAGAAATACAAGAGAGGAAGAATTGGAAATGAAAATTGTGGCTCCTTCGTTGTTGTCGGCAGACTTTTCTTGTCTGGATCGAGAAATGGCGCGTGTGGAAGAAGCAGGCGCAAAGTATTTACATCTGGATGTGATGGATGGCCATTTTGTGCCAAACCTCACCTTTGGGGCGCCGGTCATCAAATGCCTGCGCAAGCATTCCAAGATGTTTTTTGATGTACATTTGATGATTGAAAACCCAGAAAAATATTTGGAAGACTTTGCAAAGGCCGGGGCCGATTTGCTCAACGTCCATGCAGAAACGGTCAAGAACTTGCCGGCGGTGGTAAAAACCATCCATGACCTGGGCTGTCAAGCGGCTGTGGCCATCAAGCCAGATACTCCGCTGTCTGCCATTGAAAGTGTGCTGGATCAGGTGGATATGGTATTGGTGATGACCGTTTATCCAGGCTTTAGCGGTCAGAAACTGATTCCAGAAGCTTTGGCAAAAATTCCAGTACTGGACCGGATGAGAAAAGAAAAAGGCTATTCCTTCACCATCCAGATTGATGGCGGTGTGGGCTTGGGCAATTTAAAAGAAGTGATGGAAACGGGCGTGGACATCGTGGTGGCAGGTTCTGCCGTCTTTGGTGCCGCCGACCCAGCCCAGGCCACCAAGGACTTCCTTTCTGTGATGGAGGCGTATGCATAATGAAGGCCGTTGTCTTTGGCGGCGCAGAAATCCACGACTATGCCGTTTGTAGGCCGTACTTGGAGGGGGCCTATGTGGTTTGCTGTGATAATGGGCTTTCCCATGCCAAGGCGTTGGGGATTTTGCCGGACTGTATTGTGGGCGATTTTGATTCGGCCGACCAGGAAACCATAGATTTTTTCACAGGCAAACACATCCCTATCCGCACCTTTCCCACCCATAAGGATGAAACGGATATGGAATTGGGGCTGGATGCGGCCATGGAGGCCGGGGCCACAGAAGTGGTGATTTTTGGCGGCATTGGCAGCCGTCTGGACCATACGTTGGCCAATGTCCATTATTTATTATATTTGCTGCGCCATGGCGTCAAGGCCAAACTGGTGAACGAACATAACGTGGTACAGTTGATCGACGGTGTGGTGCATCTGGAGGGAAAGGCGGGAGATCTGGTTTCCACTTTGCCCTTATCGCCACAGGTGACTGGGATTACCACAAAGGGGTTGGAATATCCCTTGGATTGCGCCACACTGTCCCTGGATGACCGGCTGATTGCCGTGAGCAATGTGATGCTTTCTAAACAAGCCGAAATCTCTGTGGAACAAGGCTATTTATTGGTGATGCAGTGCCGGGACTAAAAAAAGAAAACCGCTGACTTTTCGAAGAAAAGCAGCGGTTTTTTTGGGTGCTTTAGCTTAACAAAACCCCTAGTTTTACTAGGGGTAAATAAAATACTTTAGTATACAAAACCTCCTAATTATAATTTTAGAATGAAGGTTTGGCGACCGCATTACTAAAATAA
>CALWGC010000002.1 GCA_944378105.1 uncultured Clostridia bacterium | reverse complement strand
ATCCGTATCTCCTATGATCTTGTGGGCTTTATCCCCGTAGACGAACTGATGAAACAGGAAACGGCATGACCGAAGCCATGCCGTTCCTGCAAAAAGCAATATTACTTTCTTATGACCCCCGACCATTCCGCCAACGGATGTTTTTTAAAACGCTTTTAATAAATTTGCAAACTTTGTGTATTGGCCAAGCCATGCTAAGCTGACCGTACCCGTCGGGCCGTTTCTCTGCTTGGCAATAATCAGCTCTGCCTGATTTTTTGCTTCGGTGTCCGGGAAATAATACTCGTCTCGGTACAAAAATGCTACCACGTCGGCATCCTGTTCAATGGCCCCCGATTCCCGTAAGTCACTGAGCATTGGCCGGTGGTCCGATCTCGTTTCACAAGCACGGCTTAACTGACTTAATGCAATCACCGGCGCTTCCATCTCCCTCGCCAGCGCCTTCAGCGCCCGAGAAATATTAGAAATTTCCTGCTGTCTGCTGTCCGTTTTTCCGTCTCCACTCATCAGCTGTAAATAGTCAATGAGAATCAGCCCCAGCCCTTTTTCCATCTTCAACCGCCGGCAAATGCTGCGAATGTCCATCGGCGAAATCCCCGGCGTATCGTTGATATAAATTTCCGCCTGCGTCAGTGGCCCAATGGCTTGAATCAGCTTCACCCAGTCGTCTTCTTCCAGTTCCCCGGTCCGTAATTTCTGGGCGTCAATCATCGCTTCCGAACAAAGCATACGGTTGACCAACTGCTCTTTGCTCATTTCCAGCGAAAAAATAGCCACAGGCACCTGGTGTCGGATGGCCGCATTTTGCGCAATGTTCAGCGCAAAAGCCGTCTTTCCCATGGACGGACGGGCCGCAATCAAAATCAAATCCGATTTTTGAAGCCCCGCCGTCTTCGCATCAAAATCAGAAAACCCGGTCGGTACCCCCGTCAGTTTTCCCTTGTTTTTAAATATGTCCTCAATGCGGTCGAAGGCCGAAACGGCAATGTCTTTCACATGGGTCAAATCGCCGCCGGCGCGGTTACCCATGATGTCAAAGATTCCTTTTTCCGCCTGGTCAATGATGTCGTTTAATGGCTGCTGCCCGTCATAACATTGCTTGGTGATTTCCTGGCTGGTCTGAATCAACCGCCGCAGCACAGCCTTTTGCTCCACAATCTCTGCATATTGCTTCACATGCACAGAGCTGCCCGCCGCCGCCGACACCTGAGCCAAATAGGCCAACCCGCCCACCTGCTCAAACACGCCCTTTTCTTCCAGCCGGTTTTTGATGGTAATCAGGTCAATGGGTTTTCCGCTGTTAAATAAATCTACAGCCGCTTCAAAAATCAGCTGATTGTCCCGGCGATAAAAATCTTCGCTTTTGACAATTTCCACCACCACTGCCACGGCCTCTTTGTCCATAAACATAGCGCTCAGTACGGCCTGCTCTGCCTCGGCGTCATGGGGCATGGTTTTGAATAAGCCGTTTTCCTCCATTGCCTTTCCTCCTGTTCCCCGCGCTTATGCTTCTGCAATCACCACTTTCAGCTCTGCTGTCACCTGTGGATGCAGCTTCACTGCCACCGTTTTTTCACCTACCATTTTAATCTGGTCATCTAAAACAATTTTCTTCTTGTCTACCTTTAATCCTGTCTGTTCTTCCAAAGCCGCAGCAATTTCCTTATTTGTTACAGAGCCAAATAATTTGCCGTTATCCCCTGTCTTCACAGCCACCTTCACGGTCTTTTGTTCCAACGCTTCTTTCAGCTCCTTGGCGGCCTGCAATTCTTCTGCTTTCCGTTTTTCTTCCGATTGCTTTTTCAGTTTCAAATCATTCATGTTGGAATTGGTGGCTTCTACACCCAGTTTTCTTGGGATGATGAAGTTTTTGGCATATCCTTCACTGACATTCACCATTTCGCCCTTTTTCCCAACGCTTTTCACATCCTGTAATAAAATCACTTTCATGTGTTATGCCTCCTCAAAATATTCATCTACTGCTTTTTTCACCGCCGCAATCACTTCTGGCACCGAAAGGGCCGTAAACTGTGCCCCGGCCATGGTCCTGTGACCGCCGCCACCTGCTTTTTCCATTAACATCTGTACGTTGATGTCGCCATAACTTCTGGCCGACACATACGTCTTTTCTCCCACCGTGCAAAGCACAATGGCCGCTTCCACGTCGATGACATTCAATAACTCATCGGCCGCCTGGGCCGCAATCACCGTCGCCCGGCTGCTGGTGTCCGGACAAACAGAAATCACCACGCCGTCGCGGTATAATACGGCCCGGCTGATGGTGGCCGCCCGCATTTTCAGTTGGTTAAGCTCGCTGCGGAATAACTGCTGCACCCTGGCCGCATCGGCGTTGTTCCGCCTCAAATATGCTGCCGCTTCAAAGGTCACGGCCCCCGTCTTCACCGAAAACCGCTTCGTATCCAGCATCATCCCGCTTAATAACCCGTCTGCCTCCATGGGCCGAAGGTTCACCTTGTCGTCCAAATTGCGAATGATCTCTGTCACCAATTCACAAGTGGAAGAGGCATAAGGCTCATGATAGGTCAGCACCGCGTTTTGAATGTAATCGGCGCTTTTTCTGTGATGGTCAATCACAAACACCTTCTCTGCTTCTTCCAGCACCTCTCTGGCATCCACCAACGCATTGACAAACGTGTCCGCCACAATCAATAACGAATTGGCACTAATCCGCTCCACCGCTTGACTCTCGTTTAAAAAAATCCCGGCATACGTCTTGTCTTCCGATACCACGCGGTATAAATTTTCAATCCCCACCGATACTTCCGTCAGTACAATCCATGCCTGTTTTCCCAAATCCGTCGCAATCCGGTAAAGCCCTAACGCCGACCCAAAGGCGTCCATGTCCGGGTTCTTGTGCCCCAGAATAAACACTTCATCTGCTCCTCGAATCAGCCCTTCCAGTGCATCGGCCTTCACTCTGGCCCTAATTTTCGTGTTGTGGGACAACTCGCTGCTTTTGCCGCCAAAGAAATGATATTTATCCTTTTCTTTCACAATGGCCTGGTCGCCGCCACGGCCCAGCGCTAAGTCAATGGCCGCCTTGCCAAGTTTCGTTGCCTCGTCCAGGCTTTCTTCGCTGACCCCAAGCCCAATGCTCACCGTCACCGGAATATGGTTTCCGGCTTTCGTGTTTTTGATATCATTTAAAATATCAAACTTCTTTCGCATGGCTTCCTGTAAGGCCTTGTTGGAAAGCACCAAAAGATAACGACCCCGCTCAAACCGCTTGATGATCCCGCCCATATCGGCCACATACACATTCAGCTTTCGCTCCAACAGTGCCGTCAATATGGAAACCTGGCTGTCATCTAAGCCTTCGGCCACTTCGTCATAATTGTCAATATATAAATATCCGCAAACCGATTGCTCTTCTTCCAGTTGCCGCTTCAGGTTTTCTTTTTCCTCTGCCCCCGTCAGCGATAAATAGTAGACATACGTCCCGTCTCGCCTTTGGAAGGCCTTGCTGCAAAAGGCATCAAACACACAGTCGTGAATCAACACTTCCTGCTTGCTTTTTTTGAAATCAAACTTCGGAAAGAAATCCCAAATCTCCTTGTCCTTTCCGTCCGAATGTAAGATTGCTTCCATATCTTTGTTGATGCCAAGGATGGTGCCGTCTTCTTCGGCCGCAAGAAATGGTAATGGAAAGTCAGAAGAATAGTTTAATACCAATTCTTCTTCCGTCTGGTTCATATCTTCCCAGTCGTCTTCCCAGTCCTCCTCCATCCCTCTGCTGCCTAAGGTAAGCACCACATAGCCAATCAGTCCCGAAAGCAACGCCGTCAAAATAATCCAAATGCCAATCCAAGGCGTCACCCACACCGATACAGCCGCCAGCACGGCCAACAGTAGGACCGTCACCACAAAGAGTATCTTCTTCGTCTTTTTCATTTTGCCATCCCCTAAAGCCTATAGCCGCAGCGTATGATAGGTGCCAAAATACTTAAAGAAGTGGGTTTTTCTTTCCATCATCTTCAGCGCATCCCGCATATCCGCCGCATTTTCGCTTTCCATGTCGATGTAAAACACATACTTGCCCAAATGATCTTTCCGTGGTCTCGACTCAATCTTTGTCATGTTCAAATCCCAAATGGCAATGATGTCCAAAATCCGGTATAATTCCCCCGGCTTGTTGTCCGTCCCAAAAGCCAAACTGGTTCTGCCTTCGTATTCCGGTAACAACTTGCCTTTTTGGGCCACAATCAAAAATCTGGTTTCGTTGTCGTCTTCGTCTTGTAAATCTTCTTCCAAGATCGTTAATCCATATAACTCCGCCGCTTCCTTGGTGCAAATGGCGCCCCAAAATGGCTCTTTTTCTGCCACTTGTTTGGCCGCCGCCGAAGTGGAACCAAAAGGCAATGCCTCAATGCCTGCATAGTGCTGTTCCAAGTGTTTGTGGCACTGGGCCAAGGCCTGGGGATGGGAAATGATTCTTGTCAGTTGCTCTTTTTTTACCCCTTCTCGCACCGCTAAATAGTGGCGAATGGGTAGCACCATGTCTGCCGCAATGGTAATATCCACATCAAAAATCAACGCATCAATGGTAAAAGTCACCGTGCCTTCTGTGGAATTTTCAAACGGTACAATCCCGCGGTCAATTTCTCCTCTCTCCACGGCATGTAACACATCCAAAATCGTTCGATACGGTGTCAAATCTTCGCATCCCATATATCTGCCATATTTTTTCGCCGCCTGAAAAGTAAATGTTCCCGCCGGCCCAAAATATCCAATTTTCATTTTGCTAGGCCCCTCTCATCGTTCATCAATCTATTGCTAGCATATTATTTTACCATAATTGCCACTCAGAGACAACATTTCTTTTACATTCTCCCTTTTCTTTTTTGCGCAAAAAAAAGCCTTCAGCAACCCGCACTTGCTGAAGGCTTAGAAAGCGAAACCAAATTCTACCAAAAATGCGTTTCTCCTTTGGTCACCACAAACCGATAAAAACCAAAACCCCTTTTCGACTAAATCTTGTTCCCCTTTCCCTTTCACTTTACCCCATCTGCTTTTTTCTGTCAACCAATCTGTGAAAAAAAACGAAAAATGAGATAAAACACGTTTTTTAGGCAAACAAACGATCCAACTCTGCTTGATCCAAAAGTTTCACGCCGTTTTTGGACAGTACCTCAATGGCCTTTTCGTTGTCTTGTACCCGAAATACCATATAGGCCCAGTCTTTCTTTGGCGCCGTAAAGGCATAGAGGTATTCCAAATTCACTTCCCCTTTGCCCATGATATTTAAAATCTGACCCAAACTACCTGGTTCGTCTGGAATGGCCACCGCCAACACCGGCGTAATGGAAAACACATATCCCGCCTCGCGAATCACACAAGCTGCGTTGTACGAATCATTGACAATAATTCGCATCACCCCAAAATCCGGCGTTTCTGCAATGGACATGGCTCGCATGTCAATGTTGTTTTTCGACAGGATGTCCGTAAATTCCGCCAACTTGCCCGGCTTGTTTTCAATGAAAACAGAAATTTGATTGATGGTCATGCTCGTTTCCTCCTTCCAATCAATACAGTTTTCTCTTGTCGATGACACGAACGGCTTTTCCTTCGCTTCTGGCAATGGATTTTGGCGCCACCAAACGCACCTTGGCATAAATGCCCAACATGGCTTTCATAGCGTTGACCAATTCTTTTTCCTTGGCCGTCACTTCGCTCACCGAGTCGGAGAACATTTCCGGCGTCATTTCCACCTGTACTTCCAATGTGTCGCTGTTATTCACACGGTCTACAATCAACTGATAATTGGCTGCATACCCTTTGTTAAGCAAAATCGTTTCAATCTGAGATGGGAATACATTGACACCCTTGATAATCAACATATCGTCGCTTCTGCCCATTGGTTTGCTCATCTTCACATGAGTACGTCCGCAGGCGCATTTTTCCCTCTTCAATACACAAATATCTCTCGTCCGATACCGTAACAGTGGGAAGGCTTCTTTTGTGATGCAGGTAAATACCAGTTCGCCTTTTTCTCCTTCTGGCAACACTTCTTCTGTCACAGGGTCAATGATTTCTGCAATAAAGTGGTCTTCATTGATGTGCATGCCGCCCTGGGCGCTGCATTCAAACGCTACCCCTGGCCCAGAAATTTCGGTTAAGCCATAAATATCATATGCCTTAATGCCCAATCCTTTTTCAATATCTCTGCGCATTTCTTCTGTCCAGGCCTCTGCCCCAAAAATGCCGGCTTTCAAATGAATCTGGTCTTTTAAGCCCCGCTCATTGATGGATTCTGATAAGTAAGCTGCATAAGAAGGGGTGCAGCAAAGAATGGTGGACCCCAAGTCACACATAAACTGGATTTGCCGGTCGGTGTTCCCCGAAGACATCGGTAACGTCAAAGAACCTACTTTGTGGCTTCCGCCATGCAATCCGGCCCCGCCAGTAAATAACCCATATCCATACGAAACATGGACCACATCATCCTTCGTTCCGCCTGCGGCCATAATGGCTCTTGCACAGCAGTCTTCCCATAAATCCAAATCGTGCTGGGTATAAAAAGCCACCACTCTGCGTCCCGTCGTACCCGATGTGGATTGAATCCGCACTGCTTGCGAAATGGGAACGGCGCACAACCCATAAGGATACGCATCCCGCAAATCTGCCTTTGTCAAAAACGGCAGTTTATGTAAATCGGCCACCGACGTTACATCTGCCGGTGTCACTCCTTTTTCTTCCATTTTCTTCCGATAATATGGTACTCTGTCATACACATATTTTACTTGCTTCACCAGTCGCTCATTTTGCCATGCCAAAATTTGCTCTCTGGATGCGCATTCAATCTCTGGTTGGTAATACCGCTCCATGGTTTTGTTCCTCCTTCTTCGATTGCAGATGCCTTGCTTTGCAATCCCATTTTTTCCTATTTTAACATCATATTCACTTCTTGAAAAGAAAAAATTTGAAAAAAGAACAATTTATTTCATTTCACAGCACAAAAAAAGAACCCCTGCCCCTTGTTCCAAATAAAAAAGAAGCCGCAGCTCCCTTTGAGAAACTGCGGCCTTTTTTTCATTTCCTATTTTCTTCTTCCTGCTTTTCTTATTTCATATAATCAGCCACATCGGAAGAAACCATCATCGTATCTTTTTCCAATTTGGTATCCAAATCCAACGTAATGGCTTCGCCGTTGACACGAATCACATTGCTGCCCTGCAAAAATTCCAAAACCAAACCATCTTTGTTCCAGGTCACAGGTGCATCGTTGGATACCCATTCCACAGTAAATCCGGCTTCTTCTGCAATCGTACGCATTGGTACATAAGTGGCCACTGCTTCTTCGGTCACGCTTTTCGTTTCTGCCGTAACCTGTGGCTGTGCAGCATCTTCTGCTTCTGCCAGAATCACCACTTTCGAAGGTGTGGTCTGCGCTGGGATGCTTCTGGTGGTAATGGTATAGAATACCAAAGCTTCGCTGTTTTTCACATCTTCTGCACTGTATACTTTTTTGTTGCCGGTGATAGAAGAAATTGGGGTTTCTTCGCTCAAATTCAACTGTAACATTGCTTCTTCGCAAACCAGGTTTTCATCAAATTTGCCCACCGTAAAGGAACCATCTGCACTGTGCAGTACCACTGCTTCTACGCTGCTGCTCTGTGGTGGCAGGCTCATGGTCATTGGAGAAAGAGATGGCAAAATAAAGGTAACTTCCATGCCTTTTTCCACATCTTCTACCGACTTGCTTTCTTCTGGTGCACCGGCATCAAATACCTGCACCCCAGGCATCAAGTTGGCCACCAACGTAGGGCCTTCTTCGTTGCCGATGGTAACCCGCCATGCACCGTCTTGGCCTTCTTCTTTTTCCAATACTGTCCCTGTATAGGTGACATAAGCGGCCTGTTCCGTTTCCTGCGTTTCCTTGGTGTTGTTGGTGCCTTCTGTTTCTTCTACTGCCAAAGGAATGGCATCCACTACCACATCATTGTCGTTTTGTGCAAACGCCGTCGTTCCCAAAATCATCGCACCAGCCATTGCACTTACCAATACTCTCATCATATTTTTTTTCATTGTCGTATCCTCCTTCAGTTCTCTGAATCTTTCTGTATTCTTTTTGTTTGGACGGGAAACGATAAAAAAGGTTCCTTGTTGTTTCAAACTTTTTGTCTTGTTGTTTTAATTTCTCTCTTGCTTTCCCGCCGGATAGTTATTCAGACGAAGGGATCGAAATAAGGTTCCCATTTTTTTAAAAAATTTTATTCTTTTTTTCCAGCCGCACCATAACAGTAAGAATCCGGCCCACTGCCATCGGAAATCAAAATAAAACAGCCGCATTTTTCCTTTAACAGCATTTCCACCTGGGGCACGCTCTTTGGGTTGGAAAACGCGGTCCATCGCCGCATTTCTTCTTCCAATGCCTTGGCCTCCTCTTCCGTAGCCGTAAATACGGCCCCAAACCGCCCCGGATAGGCGCAAAGCCAAAGCCCATCGCGAATCCGTTCCAATGCCCCCTCGGCCGACTCGCCTTCGTCCATAGGGTCGCCAATGATGCCGCCGCTGCGGCAAGGCACGCCGGGCCATTGAACGCTGGCCCCCATGGCCAGTAACCCTTCCGTGGGCCCCTCCATGCAAAACGCTAATAACCTCTCATCCAGCACCACCACATTGGTTCGCCCACAAAATACATGGCTTTGCCAATAGTCTGCCCATCGTTTCGCCTTTTCTTCCGCCCCGCTTTCTGCCAGGCCCGCCAAATAAAAGGGAACCCCATTTTTCGTCTTTCCCTGCACCACAAATGGTTCCATACCCATCCCTCCAAACGCAAAACCAATAAAGAAAAGCTTCCGCCTTTGGCGCAGCTTCATCAAAAAACAAAGATGGCTGCAATCCCTACATAAAAAGGATTGCAGCCACCTTATTTTTTCTAAGGTTGTTTTCTTCTGAAGGCTGCTATTGCAATTTCCAAGAAGAAAAGAAGAAAAACAAAAACAATGGCTTCTTCTTGGGAAATCGCTTTCCTTTGCCGTCTTTTTTTATTGCCGATGTTTTTCCACAAACGTCCCAATCCGTTCCAATGCCTCTTCAATGTTTTCAATGGAATACGCATAAGAACAACGGATAAACCCTTCGCCGCATTGCCCAAAGGCCGTCCCCGGCACCACAGCCACTTTTTGGTCGTACAAAAGCTCCTGGCAAAAATCCTTGCTGCTCATGCCCGTTGATTGAATATTGGGGAAAGCATAAAATGCCCCCCGTGGCTCAAAACAACTAAGACCCATCTGCCGAAATCCGTTGACAATCACTCTGCGTCGCTCGTCATAAGCCTCCCGCATAATGTCAATTTCTTCGTCTCTCGTTTCGCCTCGCAGTGCTTCAATGCCTGCAAACTGGCTGGGTGTTGGCGCACACATGGCAATGTATTGGTGAATTTTTGTCATGTGGAAGATAAATTCCTCCGGCCCTGCCGCATACCCAAGCCGCCAACCTGTCATAGCAAAGGCCTTCGAAAACCCGTTTAATACAATCGTTCTTTCATACATCCCCGGTAGCTCTGCAATGGAAACATGCTGCCCGCCATAGGTCAATTCCGAATAAATCTCATCGCTGATGACAATGATGTCGTGTTCAATAATCACCTTCGCAATGGCCGATAAGTCATCCAGTTCCATAATGCCCCCCGTAGGGTTATTGGGATAAGGCAAAATCAAAGCCTTTGTCTTTGGTGTAATGGCTCTCTCCAGTTCTTCTGCCGTCAAGCGAAACTGGTCTTCTTCCTTTGTCACAATTTCCTTTGCCACACCGCCGCACATGGAAATGCAGGGTTTATAGCTGACATAGGAAGGCTCCACCACCAAAATTTCATCCCCCGGATTAATCAGCATCCGTAATGCCAAATCAATCCCTTCGCTGGCGCCCACCGTCACAAGAATCTGGCTTTTGGGATCATAACTGATGTGAAACCGTTCTTCCAAATAATCCCGGATGGCTTCTCTCAGTTCCATCATCCCCGAGTTGGAAGAATAGGACGTAATCCCTTTTTCCAAGGAAGAAATGGCCGCCTCCCGCACATGCCAGGGCGTTTCAAAGTCCGGTTCCCCCACGCCCAACGAAATGGCATCTTTCATCATGTTTGCCACATCAAAAAACTCACGAATCCCAGAACTTGGCATCGATTCAATACTTTTTGCAATATATCTTGACATTTGTTGTCCTCTCCATCTTCAAATTCCAAAGGCTGCGCCCTTTTCCTATCGTTTTATCATATCATAGTTTTCCGGTCATCAGCCATTGTTTTTTCTGTTGTATTGGAAAAAAAACAACTCAGCCAATGCCACCAAAAAGGATCCCTAATACATAGACTGCCAGTGTGATAATCACAAATACGTACTTGGTCATCGGTTCAAACCAAGCCCCAAGCTTCTTCTCTCTGCCCAGCTGTACCTGGCTTCTGGCAAAACCTTCTGGACAGACCCAGTAAAACATCACCGCCGCCAGCAATGCACCCAGCGGGATAATATAAATGGATACCACGTCCATCCAGCTGCCCACCATGTCTCCGCTTTCAATCAACACGCCAATGCCTGCCGCAACCACAGCCACGATCACCACCGCCGCCTTGCGCCCCAGGCCCAGCCCATGCTGTAACGCTTCAATGGGCGTTTCAAATAAGTTCATCAAACTGGTCACCGCCGCAAACAGCACCGCCAAAAAGAAAATGATGGCAAATAACCGCCCAAATGGCATCTGCTGAAATACGCTGGGCAATGTGATAAACATCAACGGAGGCCCGGACGAAACGTCTAACCCAAAGGCAAATACCGCCGGAATCACCACAACCCCCGCCAACAACGCGGCACAAGTGTCAAAAAAGGCCACATTTTTGGCACAGCTGACCACATCCGCCTCTTTCGATAAATAACTGCCGTAAACAATGGTGCCGCTGCCTGCCAGACTCAGCGAAAAGAACGCCTGCCCCAAGGCATACACCCATGTTTTCAAGTTGCCCAAATATTCCCATCTGGGCACCAACAAGTATTGGTATCCTTCCAAGGCCCCCGGTAACGTTGCCACCCGTACCATCAAAATCAAAAAGAATATAAAAAAAACTGGCATCATCACTTTGTTCATTTTTTCAATGCCCTTGGAAATCCCAAAGGCCATAATCACAAACGTCAGCGCAAGCCCCAGTAAATGCCAGCCCACACTGCCAAAAGGAACGGCCACTGCGCCAAAATAGGCGCCCGTATCCCCTGCCGTCAAAAGCTCTCCCGTCAAAGAGGCCCATAAATATTTCAAAAACCAGCCAACCACCACCGAATACCCGATGGCAATGCCCAAAGAACCAATCACCGGTATCATCCCAATGATGCCCAGTCCTTTTTTGCCTCCCATCTGGGCCGCCTTGGAAAACGCCCCCAAAGGCCCCGTCTGCATGGCCCGCCCAAAGGCCATCTCGCCCACAACGCCGCAAAATCCAAGAAAAATCACAAAAATAAAATAGGGAATCAAAAACGCCGCACCGCCGTACTGCCCCGTCCGGTAAGGAAAAAGCCAAATGTTGCCCATCCCCACCGCCGAGCCGATGCATGCCATAATAAACCCCATTTTGCTACTGAAAAAATCTCTGGAACCAGATTTTTTTCCCATCCTCTTTACTCCCTTTCCTTCTTATTGCTGGCTGCTTTTTTTGCGCAGCATATCGTATGTCTTCACTGGCTTTGGAAACTTCACCCAAAGCATCTGTTGCGGATGAGGTGCGCTGTCCACCACAGCCCCGTCCTCCGTATACATTTCTTCTACCACCATGGAAAACGACTCTCCCACAGCCGGCATCACTTCAATTTCTTCGCCCACCGAAAACTTGTTTCTTTGCATCACTTTCGCTAAGCCCGTTTCTTCGTTCCATTGGCTTTCCACCATGCCAATAAAGTCATATTCCCGGATATAGCTGTTGTTGGTGTATACCTGTTCGTCTCCGTCTGGCTTGCCATAATAAAAGGCCGTGGTATAATCCCGATGACTGGCCTTCGAAATTTCTTCCAAATAATAAGGCAGTTTTTTCTCGTACAACGCCGGATCTTTCAAATAATCGTCGATGGCCTCCCGGTACGCTTTCACCACCGTGCCCACATAAAACGGCGTCTTCATTCTGCCTTCAATTTTGAAACTTTGAATCCCCGCCGCAATCAAATCCGGAATATGGGTAATCATGCACAAATCCTTGGAGTTATAAATATAGGTGCCCCGCTCGTTTTCTTCAATGGGCATATATTCTCCCGGCCGGCTTTCTTCCACCAAATGATATTTCCACCGGCATGGATGGGCACAGGCCCCTTTGTTGGCATCCCGCCCGGCCATATAATTGCTCAATAAGCACCGCCCCGAATAGGAAATGCACATGGCCCCGTGCACAAATGCCTCAATGTCCATGTCTTCCGGAATCTTTTCCCGAATCTCTTTGATTTCGCCAAGGGAAAGCTCTCTGGCCACCACCACACGTCTGGCCCCCAACTGATACCACATCTTGGCGCTTTCAAAGTTGGTGTTGTTGGCCTGAGTGGAAATATGAATCTCCATATTTGGAACGGCCTCCCTGGCCACGGCAAACACCCCTAAGTCAGAAATCAAAAGCCCGTCGGCCCCCAGCGCTTCCACTTCTTTAAAATAGTCTGCCATGCCCACAAAATCTTGATTATGGGCATAAATATTGGCCGTCACATAGACCTTTTTTCCTCTTTCATGGGCAAAGGCAATGCCTTCGGCCATTTTTTCTTTCGTAAAGTTTTTTGCCTTGGCCCGTAATCCATAGGCTTCCCCGCCAATGTATACGGCATCGGCACCATAGAGCACCGCAATCTTCAACTTTTCCAAATCGCCAGCCGGCGCCAACAGTTCCAGTTTATTCTTCCCAATCATCATCAAATTCTCCTTCTTTTGGGGTATATTCTTTTGTCTTTACACAAAGCACCACCCCGTCCCCAATGGGAATGATGCTGCTTTCCAAACAATCCAAGTGGGAAATGTCCCATAAAAAATTTCGTAGCCGCTTGTGGATGGTCCGCTGCCGGCGCGGCACCGAAAACCGGGATTTTACAATATCCCCGCTTTGCAGTACGTCATCTGCAATCAGTATCCCTCCAATGGGCATCAACCGCAACAAATGGGGTAAAAATTGCGCATATTGCCCCTTGGCCGCATCGAGAAACACCAAGTCATACGGCCCCGTCAAATTGGGCAATACATTGGCTGCGTCATCTTCAATCAGCGTAATCACATCCGTCAGCCCCATCCGTTTGATGTTCTTTCTGGCCTCCACCCGCATCAATTCATACCGGTCAATGGTGGTAATGTGACCGCCTTCGGCTAAATACCGGCTGATCAGCCCCGCCGAAAACCCCACCGCCGTCCCAATTTCCAGCACATTTTTCGGCGGATGAATGGTCAAAAGCACGCTAAAAAACCGCGCCACCTCATGGGGAATGATAGGCACCAGCTTTTCTTCTGCCTCCTCTTGAATCTCCCCCAATACCCCGTCATAGCGGGGCTGGATGAGACGCAAATAGGCGCAAATGTCACTGTCTACTGCATATTTCATGGCTTTCTCCTCTTAGTTTCCACTATTTTTGTACTGTTCTTTTGCCGCTAAAAATTCTTCATAGGTTTCGCAGAACACATGATTGCTGCTTCCTTTGGCCTCCACCACATAATAAAGGTAGTCATTGTCCTCCGGCGCCATGGCAGCCTCCAATGCTGCATCGCCTGGGTTACAAATGGGCCCCACCGGAAGCCCCTTGTATTTATAAGTGTTGTATGGCGAATCCACTTCCAAATCGTCATACGTCACCACTTCATTTCTCGTCCCCAGTGCATACTGTACGCAAGAATCAATCTGTAATAACATGCCCTGTTCCAACCGGTTCAAGATCACCCCGGCCGCCACGGCCCGCTCCTCTGGCACCTGAATTTCGCTTTCAATCAACGACGCCAAAATCAACACTTCGTCGGCCGTAAGCCCCGATTGATTGCCTTCTTCTATCTTCTGATAAGAAATGGCAAATCGGTCCAACATTTGGGCCAAAATTTCGTGTGCCGTCGCCTTTGTACTAAATTCATAAGTGGCTGGGAATAAATATCCTTCTAACCGGTATTTTTTTTCGCCCTTTTCTTCCGGCAAAAACGCATAATCAAATGCGCCGTTTTCGGCCTCATCCAACAGTTCTTCCGCCGTCACCAGCCCGTTTTCTTCCACCCTGGCTGCAATTTGTTCCAACGTGTACCCCTCTGGTATGGTAATACGTACCGACTCTAAATATTGCTGTCCGCTCTGTAAGATCGCCACAATCTGCTCTTCCGTCATTCCTTGGGCCAATTCATAAGTCCCAAAATGAAACGTGCCGTCATACCCGTTGAACTTGCTGTGAATGCGAAACATGGTGACGCTATCAATCAACCCGTTTTCTTCCAATACCTCTGCCACATCCTTCGTCGATGCGCCTTCTGGTATGGTCACCAAAACCGTCTCTCCCAGCGTCACTTCCTCCTGGCTGCTTTCTTCTGTCACCATTCGGTTTCCCGCCGAAAACGCATATTGAAACGCAACATACGCCACCAAAACCACAATCACAGCCGCAATCAAATAAACCAAAACCATCCATTTCGGTTGTTTCTTTCGTTTTTTTCTTCTCGTTCTTCTTTGTTCTTCCACCGTATCACTCTTTCTCTAGGTTCGTCCTCCTATGCAAATATAACGCTACCATTATACCGTTTTGGCGCCGGTTTCTCAACCGCTTTTGTAGGAAATTTGTAATTCCGTATGGAAAATGTAAGAAAAAAAGCCGCTTTTCGTGAAAATCAACAGAAAACCATACCATTTTTTTCTTTTTACGTATATGATAAGGACAAAGCCGGATCTGCCGGTTATTTTATGGGAGGGGAAACAACATGTCATCCAAAAACGCCAATTTGGGCACAGAGCCCATTGGAAAACTACTCTTCACCATGGCCGCGCCGGCCATTGCAGCACAGCTCATTAACGTTCTTTATAATATCGTTGACCGAATGTATATCGGCCATATCGACCAAATCGGCCCCACCGCCCTCACCGGCGTTGGCGTCACCATGCCCATCGTCACCTTGATTTCTGCTTTCAGCTATTTCATCGGTATGGGCGGCGCCCCACAGGCCGCCATCCATATGGGAAAAGGCGATAACGAAAAAGCCGAAAAAATCTTGGGTAACTGTGTCACTGGCGTCTTTTGTATTTCCATTTTGCTGACCGCCATCATTTTGCTTTTTGGGGAACCCATTCTTCTGGCCCTTGGTGCCAGCGAAAATACACTGCCTTATGCTTTGGACTATATTTCCATCTATGCCATCGGCACCATTTTCGTCCAAATGACCCTGGGCCTTAACCCGTTTATTTCCAGCCAAGGCTTTGCCCGCATCAGTATGTTTACCACACTCATCGGCGCCATTTTAAATATTGTGCTGGACCCTGTTTTCATTTTCGTTTTCGGCCTGGATGTCCGCGGTGCGGCCATCGCCACCGTTTTGTCCCAGTGCGTCTCTGCCCTTTGGGTGTTAAAATTTTTGACCGGGAAAACCACCATCTTGCATATTCGAAAAAAGAACCTTCGTCCCGATCTGCCTTTGCTTTTCAGCATCATGGCCCTCGGCATTTCGCCCTTTGTGATGCAGTCCACAGAAAGTTTGATCTTCATCTGTTTTAATACTTCTCTGCAAAAATTCGGTGGAGACTTGGCCGTCGGCGCCATGACCATTCTCTCCAGTTGTATGCAGTTTGCTATGCTCCCCATCATGGGCCTCACCCAGGGGGCACAGCCCATCACCAGCTTCAATTTCGGCGCCGGCAATGTCCAAAGGGTCAAACAGTCCTTCCGCCTGCTTCTGGCCTGCTGCTTTGTGTTCACTTTCTGCCTCTGGTCCGCTGTCATGCTGGTACCTCAGCTGTTTGTGGGCATGTTCACTGCCGAAGCAGCCTTAAGTACCGTCGGCATTTGGGCCCTGCGCATTTATATGGGCACCTCTTGCCTCTTTGGGATTCAAACGGCTTGCCAACAAACGTTCATCGCTTTGGGCGAGGCCAAATCGTCTGTCTTCTTGGCCGTATTACGAAAAATCATTTTGTTAATTCCTTTGATTTACTTGCTTCCTGTCATCTTGCCCGATGGAGTTACCGGCTTTTTCTTGAACGAAAGCGTTTCTTCTCTCTTGCCACAGCCAAACCAAGTGGCTTCCGTGCTCCTTTCGGAGCCCATTGCAGATTTTTTGGCCGTTTGTGTCACTTCTCTGCTTTTTGTGCATAAATTTCCAAGAATCTTGGAAACCATTCCGGCCCGCCCTACGGCCCAGGAAAAATAAAGCAAGAAAGAGAAACATTTCATGAAGCTTGTCCTTTCCATTTCTTGAATTGCAAAGGAAACCATGCTATACTTGATTTGAACAGGGATGACATAAATTCATGTCCTTCCTGTCAAATATATTTTTCGAATGGAAATCGATGATTTCTGGCGTCTGAACAGTTTTTTCTGGCAACAACTGTTCTTTCCATTCAGCAAAGGAGGAATACTATGAAAGTCAAAAAGTATCTTTCGCTGTTTTTGACTGCCGCTATGGTTTTGGGTTCCCTCCCTGCCACAGCCTGGGCAGATGAACCAATTCCAGCGGGAGAAAATGGTGTCACAGAAACAACCACAGAGACACCAACCACCCAAGACCCCTCCGGTTCTGGCTCTGATTCATTGACCGACCTTACAACCGGAGGCACCACCCCCGGCGACACCGCCGGAGCCACTACCGAAGGCACTACCCCTGGCGATGCCGCTGGAACCACAACCGGAGCCACTACCGAAGGCACCACCCCTGGCGATACCGCTGGAGCAACTACCCCTGGTGATGCCACCGGAACCACAACGGAAGACACTGCCACAGCAACCACGCCAGATGGCCCCGTTTCTGCTGTGACATTGCCTGCTGTATTGGGAGAAGGCGAAACCACTTCCCCCTATCCAA
>CALWGC010000001.1 GCA_944378105.1 uncultured Clostridia bacterium | reverse complement strand
CTCTGAATTAGCTATCACAGCGTAGTATCAGATGGGATTTGAAATGCTGAAAAACCTTGTATTTCCAAGCATTTTTAAGCATTAGATGCCACTTCCCGATGTCGTATCGGGTCTACTCCTAAGGGTTCGTTGTGAGTTCGATTCTCGCCGGGGGTGCCAAAAAAAGGAGCTTTGCTCCATCAAAAAAGCCTGGGCTATACCCAGGCTTTTTTGATCCTGCCTTTCTTACACCGTTTCCTTTGCAAACCGTTTTCCTACACATTGATGAAACAAAAAAGCAAATAACAGCGCAAAGACCGCCCCCCATAACGTATTGAGCACCCGCAGCGCAACGGCCCCCTGCACGCCATAGATACCACTGGCCAACATCAAAGCGCCAAAACAGTTGACCGCCGTCTTATATCGATAATCGGTGCAAAACCCAAGGCAAAACCCGCCCAAGGGGCCAAGCAAGGAATGAAACGAAGCCGGTGTGATTTGATAGACCAGAAAAAACAGTCCAGATCCAACCACCGCCCCCAACACACACTGCCAAAACCGCTGTGTCACATGGCCCGCATAAGGATATTCCGATAACAGCGAGGCACAGGCAAAGCCCATCCACATAAACCGCTCCACGCCAAAAAATTGGCCTGCCGCCAAAAGGATCCCGGTGCCAAGGGCCATGCGCACCTGCCACAGATGGGTTGGCTGGTGCAGGCCAAACGGGTTCACCCAATGAGACAAGCGCACCTGGGCATGCAGATGCCGGTGCTTACGGTACAAAAGAAGGGCACAAATGCCATAGCCCAGTAGGGCCAACAGCGCCCGTTTGCCCAGGGCCGCGCCAAAGACGGGGTTACCGGTGAGATAAACATAGGCAAAACTATAAAGCCCGCCATTTCCAAACTGGGGCTGTTGCGTTGTCAAAAACAGCAGCACAAAAAAGCTGACAAAATGAACCAAGGCCGCCACCGGCGCAGGCACAACGGCCACAATACTTGGCACAAACAGCAATATGGCAAAATCCACCGCCAGCGCCACCAGCGAATCCTTCATACAATAGGCAAAATTGACAAACCGAATCCCCAAAAAGATACAAAAAAGAGCCACCGCAAAAGGCGTGTTTTCCTGCCCAAATACCACAGAAAGCCCTCCGATAAAACCAATGGCAAAGGCCACAATCAACACCGACCGCACCGCCATGGCCACCCAATAAAACCTCTTTTCTTTCCAACAAGTCCCCTTTGCAATATATCGCTTCAAAATGGACGGGTCCATCTGTAATGCCTCATAAAAACTCATTTTTCTTCCACCTCTCCCATGCCTTTCAGTCGGGAAACAATCCGGTCCGTATCCTGTAAAAATGCTTCAAAATCTGCCCCCGTGGCCCGCCACAAATCATAAAAGGGCTGTAAAATGATTTCGTATCCTTTTTTCAAGGCCGCAATGCCTGTCTCTGTCAAATAAATCTGATAACTGCGCTCATCTTGTTGTTGTTTTTCTTTTCGGATACATCCCTTTTCCAAAAGGCTTTTCAAACAACGGCTCACCGCTTCTTTTTTCATGCCGCTGCGCTGGCTAAGCAATACCGGCGTATTTTTTTCCGGCTCCGCATAAAGCCAAGCCATCAGCTCGCATTCGCTCACCGTCAAGTCTGTCTGTTTGGCCGGCAAAAGCAGACGAGTCAATTTTTGCACTTGCTGTTGATAATATACCATATCCATCCAATCGATCTCCATGGGCACCTCCACTAGTTAACAAAGTTAATTAACATAGTTAATTATATAGAATCTATCCCCTTCTGTCAATAGCAACGCACCTTCTTTTTGCGCCTGTTCTTCTCCATGAAAAAAAGGCCGTTTGCTTACATGAAGCAAACGACCCTTCCTTTAAAGCAACAACAAAAGAACCGCCACCACCAGGGCCAGTACACCGCCCAGGCGGTTTACCATCAACGCCTCTTCCGATGGTTTGGCATCTTGAAACTTCCAACCGTACTGTAAATACCACATGGCATCTGGCTTTGCCGTATGCAATCCCCCTACAATCAAAAGCAGCAAGATCAGCACCACGTTTTTTTCCTTGGCCGGTTTTCTGCCTTCGGTCAACACATCTTCCAAATCCCATCCAGAGGCATACTTGGTCTCGTCATAATCCTCGCTCCAGCCGCCATAGCCCATATTGTCCGCCTGTTCCCACCAATAGGTGGAACCATCGGGATACACAATCTCCAGCCGGTATCCATTGGCCTTGGAAGAAAAGGTAAAATGATACGTTTCTTTTCCGTCAGAAACGGTGCCCTGTTCCATATCGATGGTATAAACGACACCGTTTTTTTCCACCGTGTAAGGCCCTGGCTCTGCCTTCTTACACCCAACCAAAAGCATCCAACAAACCAACAACAAAAGCCCTGTTTTGATCCACCTTTGTTTCATACCGCACCCTCCTTTTGGCCCTTTTTTTCATCATAACAGAAATAGCACCCTTTGCCAACGGCTTTCTTTGTCTTGACCCCTGTTTCAAGACTGCTATAATAAAGAAAGAAACTGTACCCAAGGAGGCTCCTATGACGAAAATTGCAATCCTCTCCGACACCCATGGCCTGCTGCGTCCCCAGGTGCTGGACGCCGTTTCTTCCTGCGATTTGATTTTCCATGGTGGAGACATCAACCGGCCGGAAATTTTAGAAACCTTAGAAACTTACGCACCCCTTCATGTGGTCCGGGGCAACAACGACAAAGAATGGGCCGAACATCTGCCCTTGACCAAAACCGTCACCGTAGAAGGGCTGCGCTTTTTTCTGGTCCATAACAAAAAAGACGTACCCAAAGACTTGACCGACATCGATATCCTTGTCTTTGGCCATTCCCACAAGTATACCGAAGAAACAAAAGACGGCATCCTTTGGCTAAACCCTGGCAGTTGCGGCAAGCGCCGCTTTGACCAGGCCATCACCTTTGCCCTCTTGACCGTCAACGGCACAACCTATACCATCGAAAAAGTCCAACTGGAACACGAACCAAAAAAGGAGTCCCAATGAACGAATCCATCACCACCTATACCGGGGCCCATCTTTGCCCCACCTCTCCCGATCCCCAATCCCTGCACATCGAAGACATCGCCCACGCCCTTTCCTTTCTTTGCCGGGGCAACGGCCATGTCAAAACCTTCTTTTCTGTGGGCCAGCATTGTCTTTTTTGCGCCAAAGAGGCTCTGGCCCGAGGCTATGGCCGTCAGGTGGCCCTGGCCTGTCTGCTCCACGATGCCAGCGAGGCCTATCTGTCCGACGTCCCCCGGCCCTTTAAAAACAGCCTGCCCCAATACCGTCAGTGGGAAAGTCAGATGCTGTGTGTGATCTATACCAAGTTTTTGGGCCGCCCTTTAACCAAAAAGGAAGAAGCACAGGTGAAAGAAATCGACGACGATTTTTTGTATTACGACCTGCTTCATCTGCTCAACGAGCCTTCTTCTCGCCCGGCGCCACAGATTTTGATTGACTTTTCCTATGACGTACTGCCTTTTGAGGAAGTGGAAGAGGCCTATCTTTCCTTATTTTTTCAGCTGCAAAAGGAGGAATGCATCCATGCGTATCTTAATGCTCGGCAATAGCTTCACCTTCACCAATGACTTGCCTGCCCTTTTGGCTGAGCGCACCGGGGCCGAAGTCGTTGGCCACACCCGCGGCGGCGCCCGGCTTTCGGAACAATTAAACCCAGAAACAAACCTGGGCGCCAAAACTTTGGCCGCCCTCACAAACCAACACTGGGATTATGTGGTGTTACAAGAAATGAGTAACGCCCCTTTAAAAACAAAGGAGCGGTTTTTGGAAAGCGTCTCTCGCTTGTGCGAAAAAGCCCGTCTGTGCGGCGCCACACCCGTTTTGTATGCCACCTGGGCCTATCAGCCCCAAAGTGAAAAACTGGCCGAAAGCGGCTTTTCCTACGAAGAAATGAGCCGGGGCCTTGCTTTGGCCTACGCGGAAGCGGCAGAGAAAAACCAGGCCCTGCTGGCCCCTGTGGGGGATGCCTTTTTCCAGGAAAACCAAAAGAACAACTTGTATGCCTCGGACGGCTTTCATCCCAATTTGGCCGGGTCTCTCCTGGCGGCCGACGTATTGGCCCAGACCATCCAAAAAGACCAGACCAAGCAGCAAAAAAACGCAAAATAAAAAAAGCACGCACCCTTTGGCGCAGCTTCATAAGAAAACAAAAGATGTCTGTGATTCTTGAAATACAAAGGATTGCAGACATCTTATTTTTGCTGAGGTCATTTTCTTCTGAAGACTGCTATCGCAATTTTCAAGAAGAAAAGAAGAAAAAACAAAAACAATATTTTCTTCTTAGGAAACCGCTTTTCATGCAGCTTCATCAAAAAAGAAAACGGGCCAAACTCCTTACCTACCAAGGAGTTTGGCCCTTTTCTTTTTTCTGAGATTGTTTTCTGAGAAAGCCACGCAAGAGATTGCGTGCTTTTTCATATCAACGGAACATTCCCTGTCGTTTCGGAAATAGAAAACTGAAAATAGCGCCCAGCACAAAGCCGATCAAAGCCGGCACCACCCATCCTAAGCCCATGGTATAAAAGGGCAGATGCAGCAATAACGATTGCCCAATGCCAAACTGGGACAAAATGCTGATGATGGCCGTAAAGAGCACACACCAAAAATAGCTCAAGTACAGTCGTTCGATGAAGTGGTGGAAAATCCCCATCAAAATCAACACGATGGCCACCGGATAAATGATCCCCAGCACCGGCACCGAAACTTTTAAAATCGTATCCAGCCCAGCAATGGAAATGAAAAAGCTAATGATAGCAAATACGCCAACCCAGGCCGGTACACTCAGTTTTGGCCATTGGGAATGGAAATAGGTGCCGCAGCAGCTTAATAACCCAATACAGGTATTGAGGCAGGCAATGAAAAACACACCGCCCAAAATAGCCGTACCCACCGGGCCAAACTGTAAATTAGACAACTGGGCCAAAACTTGTGTGCCGTCGGTGGCCTCTGGGAATTTGGCCCCGCCCATGGCCCCAATGTGGGTCAAAGAAGCGTATACCACCAACAAGAAGGCGCCGGCAATCCATCCGGCCCGAATGGTGGCCGATACGACGCTTTTTTCTTCTCTCACGCCACGGTTTTCAATGTTTTCTGCAATGACAATGCCAAAGTTTAAGGCTGCAATGGCATCCATCGTCTGATACCCGTCAATGAACCCTTGGGGCAGCGGTGTTTGCGCATAAACGCCCAACGCCTCGCCATATTCTCCTGGTGGATGCAACAGACAAGCCACCACGATGGCAAAAATCAACAGCAACAATAACGGCCCCGTAATCCGGCCCAATACCGCCGAAATTTTTTCCGGTTTTAATGCAATCAAAAACGCAATCACAAAAAACACCAGCGCATAAAGTACCCGCAACCAAAGGGCAGAACCGGCAAAGGGTGCCACCGCCATGGAAAACGACGTGGATGCCGTTCTGGGAATGGCCAAACATGGCCCAATGGATAAATAAATCAACAACGTAAACACAAAGGCGAACCGTGGTCCAACCCGGCCCGAAAGCTGTGGTAAGCCGCCAGAAAGGGCCACCGCCACAACCCCAAGCACCGGAAGGCCAATGGCGCTAAAGGCAAAGCCCACAAAAGCCCACCAGGTATTGGTTCCGGCCTGCGCCCCCAAAAAGGGTGGAAAAATCAAGTTGCCGGCGCCAAAAAACATGGAAAACAACGTAACCCCCACCAAAAGCGTATTCTTTCGGTCTAATTTGTTCACTCTACTCTCCTCCTGTCCTTCTCCCATCGTTCTCTTCTTTTGCCACAACCTTATGATTCATAGAAAACCTCTTTTTCTTGCATGTTTTTTCTGACCAATTGCTCATTTTGACAAGCCAACGCCACCCATTCGTTTCGGTGAGTTTGATACCGCTCCATCAACCGTTTCAAATCCGGATTGGAAAAAGAAATGGGCCCCTGTAACGTTTCTTTGGAGGTGCTGGAAGCAAAAAACAACCGGATGGTTGCCAAAAACCGATTTTGTTCCTCCGGCAACACAGCGCCCGTCACCGCATCATAGGCAATTTGCTCTGCCTCCGAAAAACAGTACCAAGCCGTCACCAAAAGCTTTTTGCAAAGGTCGCCCCTGGGGTTTGGCAGTGTCATGGCATAGTCCATGGCCTGGCGGTAAATCATGTGAAACTGGTTTAATAAGCCGCCCAATTGGGCCTCTTGCCCATAGCCCAGCCATTTGCTTTGCACCGCCGCCCAATAGGACGCCTGGATTTGCGCAAGGGCCTGCAAATTAAAGGCAAACTGTTTTTCCTTGGTGACCGGAAAACAAAACCCGTTGACCAAAATCACCAAAAAGATGGCCAATAACAAATACCCAATGCGAAGCCAAGGCAACGTATCATAGGGCATAGAGAGGCTGGCCATGGTCAATGCATATCCCGTTGAAAAAATCGGCTGGACCCATTCGCCTGGTGTGGAACAATACATCAGCGAAATCATCAAAAATGCAAAGGCGGCCTGCCACAAAGGCGAGACCAAAAAAGGGTCCACACAAGTCACCAACACGCATCCCACAACCGTCCCCACCGGCCGGGTCATCATTCTGTGGGTGCATTCTTCAAAACTGGGCTGTAACAACAAAAACGCGTGCATCGGCAGCCAGTACATATGATTGTTTTGAAAAATCACATTGACCGAAAAGGTGATGACCAAAATCACAGCCAGCCGCAACGCAAACCGCTTTTCAAACCGGTTATGGCTCGCCCGCCGGCGCAAATGGCCCCAAAGCTCCCGCCTACGGCGGCGATCCCAAAAGGGAAGCATCTCTTGCTGGGTTTCAAATTGCCAAAACAGCTGCATCATCTGCAAAATGCTGCGCACATAAATGCAAAGCCGCCCCGTCGGTAACTGCATCCGCTCCAAAAGCGCCTCGGCCTCTTCGGAAGAAAAGCCTTGCTTTTGCCGGCTTTGTGCTAGGAAAACAGCCAATTCCTTTAATTGCGCCACCGCCTGCCATTGCTCTTGATCCTCTTTCCAGGCCGGATCGGCAATCAAGTAACAGCTACGCTGAAACAACAAAGCCAAAATATCGTATTGTTTCCTTTTGTTTCCGCCCGTTTTCACCCAACTGCCCGTTTGATAGGCCAGGCGGTGATACGTTTCTTCCAGCGTGAAACATTCTTTGAGCAGCGCCTTGCTCTTTTCCCCTTGGGCCATTTTTTCTAACAAGCCCACCAAGTCCGTCAGGCCCCGCTCTTTTGGCGCAGGCGGCGATGTGCCTGTCCTTCTTCGCTGTACCAAAAACAGCGTTGCCATACACACGGCCCAACAAACAACCACCACCAACAACTGTTCCGGCAAATCTTCCGCCGGACGCATCTGGTGAAACACAAACATCATGGCTGCGGCAAAATAGCCCTTTGGCGCAAATTGGGTCGACCCAAAAACACCAACACCAGCGGCACCAACGCATTGATGAGCACACACCAAAACAAGCTTTGCACCGCCAAATGGGAAAGCGCCACCAAAACAAGGCTTTCTCCCAGCAAAAACACCGCCGTGCCCACGGTGTTATTTCGGTTACGCCGCACTTGAAACAGCGTGGTAAAAACGGAAACCGTCAAGCAGTAGGTAATCCCAAACCGAAAAACCACCAAAAAAAACAGCACCAAAAAAAAGCCAATCACCGGCCAAGCCGATTGCCACTTTCTTTTCCAATGCTGCATCAGTCGGTTCCCTGTCTCGCCCATTGCCTTCACCCGTTCTTTCCCTGCTGTCTGTCAACCATTCCCTTCTATTGTAACAAAGGCAGCCGACGTTTGCAATCGACTGCCTAGAAAAAATCCGTTTCTTCAACCATAAATCATCAACATCCCCACCATCATCCCCAAAATGACAGAAAATGCCGGCAGCTTACTGCGGTAAAGCAGCACGGCCTGGGGCACAATTTCGCCAAAGACCACATACAACATGGCGCCACTGGCAAAGCATAAACTAAAGGCCAGCCCAACGGGCCCCAAATCGCCCACCAAATACCCAAGAAAAGCACCGGCCACCGTGGGCGCGCCGCTGGCCGCCGTCACCAAGACTGCCCGGATCTTTGTCATGCCGCCGCCAATCAGCGGCACCGAAACGGCCATGCCCTCTGGAATATTATGTAACCCAATCAACACCGCCAACATCCAAGCCGATCCCGTCAATGTGCCGCCGGCGTTGGCAAAGGAGGCCCCGATGGTCATCCCCTCCGGCACATTGTGCAGCGCAATGGCGCAGGCCATCACCACCCCGGCCAAAAATAATTTCCATCCTCTGTCGTTTTTCTTTTTGTGTGCCTGATAATGGTCGCTGTGAATCAGCTCGTCCAACGCATCTGCCGTTTTGGGGTGCACCTTGTCGATATGGGCTACTTCCGGATTGGCCCGCCGGTCAATCCAAGCATTGAGCAAAAACACCAATCCAATCCCCACCCAAACGCTAAGAAAAACCATCCATAACGACGCACCCGTTTGGATGGCGCTTAACAGCAAATCAAAACAGACAATGCTCAACATCACCCCTGCCGCAAAGCTCAGCAACAAACTGACGGCACGGTTGGAATCCTTTTGCAATAAGGCCCCAATCAACCCGCCAAGCCCCGTGCCCCCGATGCCGGAAATGGCGGTGCTACATAGTAAAATTACAAGTGGTTCCATTTCTTTTCTCTCCTTTTTCTTGTACCAAATGATTATACGCCATTTAGTTAGTCTTGACAACCTCAAAAGACAAAAAAGGACACAAAAGAAAAAACTGCCCCGCATCTAGCGGGGCAGTAAAAGCTTTTTGGCTTATTTCTTTTCTTCAAACCAATCAATCATATTGCCGTTTTCATCAAAGGGCAGTTCATAAGGTTCCGAGATGATTTCCACATCGTCCCGGTCGATGATATCGGGAATCAAGCTTTCCGAAATTTCGATTTCATCCAAATGCAGCGTATCGGGGATACGGGCAATTCTGGCTTTGTTATAGTCAATTTTGCGGCAGGTACGGATGGCCAAAAACAGGGCTTCTTTGTCATTGTTTTGGTATACCGGGATTTTGCCGCCATCGATCATGGTGTTGGTGCCCAGGTTTACCCAAGTGCTTTCCCAGTCCACCGTCTCCAGGCAGCGGCGGGTGGTCACATCGGCCAGGCCCAACCCACAGGCATTGTGGTGGCTTTCTTCTGTCAGGCCGCGGATAAACAATTTTTGGGTATGGAAATCGTCTTCAAAGCCTGGCATAAAGCTGCGGCCAGTCACGTTGGGGTCCAACCCTTCGCCGCTGATGTTTTTGCCAATTTTATCTACGATCAATACGTCGATGTTGTCAAATTTCAGTTTTGCCAACCGTTTTCTAGCAATTTCCAACAATTCGTGGTCTTTTTCCACGATCTTGTCTTTTTCCATCACGTCAATTTCGCTGATTTCGTCATAGGCGTTTTGCACCAGGCCCACGCCAAAAACCACGTTCATTTTTTCCAAAAATTCTTTGGCGACAATGGGAATCCGCACGGCAAAGGTGTCAAATCCCTGCATATGGAACCAGGAAGCGCCTTTGTGTTTTGCCAAACCAATGGCAATCATTTTCAGCAGACCACTTTCGTGTTCCCCTTTGAAATCGGTGTGGGGTTTTACTTTGTTTAACAACACAATGCCATCGGCTTCGGCGGCATATTTATCGCAATAAATGGGCGTGCCGTCTGGCATTTCGCCAATCAAAACCGTATCCATCGAAGCCAAAATGGGTACGCCCATGGCTTCTTCCGTGATGCCATAGCCATTGATGACTTCCAGCTGGCCTTCCACCGTGCCGCCGCCGTGGCTGCCCATGGCTGGTACGATAAACGGTTGGGCGCCCCATGCTTTTAAGCGGTCGCAAATGGTCCGGGTAATCATATCAATGTGAGGAATCCCGCGGCTTCCGGCGGTGATGGCAATGCGTTTGCCTGCCAAGCCCTGTTTATTGGAAAGGGCATCCAGCTTGGCCTCCAAAGTGCCTTTGATGTCTTCGATTTTGTCACTGGGATATTTTTGGCGAATTCTCACCATTTTGGGCACCTGAATGCCTTCCATCCCTTCTACTTTAAAGTGAATTTCTGGAAATTCAATAAACCTCATGCTCATCTCTCCTTTTGGCTTTGATACGAAAGATACGGTCTTGTTTCGTTACAGTAATTTTATTACGCATAAGTGCATACTTCAGTAGTATATCTTCATTGTAGAGCATTTTCTTCCATCTGTCCAGAAAAATTTCGCACAAAAAACGGCTTTTATTTTCGCATACCTTGCCCATGGCCTCGTCCCAGGTGCCACTTTTGCCACCCCACCACCACCAGCAAAACACCCCAGGCCAAAAAACAAGAGGCATAATAGCTAAAAAAGCGATAGGCTAGTAACAACGCCAGCGCCATAGGTTCTCCCACCAAGGGAGAAAACAGCATCGTAAAAATCACTTCCACACTGGCCACACCACCAGGCGTTGGAATCACACCGGCCAAAGCCATGGTCAGTGCCGTAAAGGCAATCCCTTCTCCCATGGAAAAAGGCCGTCCCTCCTGGATGCTGCACAGCGCCAAATAGGGCATGGCATACCAAAACAACAATTTCAAACAGGCAAAGAAAAAGGCCAAAAGCACCGCCTTTTTGTTCCCAAGCAATGTCCTCGTCTGACTGGATAACCGCGCCAGCCGCTCCTCCAGCTCATCGGCGGCCTTTTGGATTTTCCTGCGGGGCAGACGGCGCAAAAAAGTCAACAAAAGCCTATGGCCTCTTTGCCAAAGACAAAGGGCAAATAGCCCCGCCACAATCAGCACCGTAACGCCATATCCAACCCACAAAAAAACCGTGTTTTCTCCAAACACCGCCCGCACCTGTGTGCCATAACAAAGAAAACCCACGCCAGCCACCACGGCCACCGCCGTCTTATGAAACCCATAACTGATGCTGGCTACCCCGGCACTCCATTCCACCGGCAACCCCTGCCGCGTCAAATCATACACCAACGCCGGCGCCGAAGCCATGCCAAAACTGGGGGCTCGGACGGCGCCCATATAAAAACCCGCCATGATCCCACTTCGAAAAGAAAACGTTTCTTTTTGGTTTTTGGCCAAAATCGTCAGTCCCATCCCCTCCACAGCCATATACCCCAAGCTGCAAAGGCAAAGCAGCGCCATGGTCTTTGGCTGAAGTTTTGCCAACAGCAAGGCCACCTCTGCACCATTTTCGCCCACCAACTGCCAAAGTACCAGGCCTGTCAATAGGGCAAACAGGGCCGAAAGGCCCACCGTTTTTTTCCATTCTTGTTTCATTTGTTGCACCTTCTTTGGATGGTTCCTTTGGATTAAGATACGAAAAAGCGGCAAAAAGGTCTTTGGATTTCCAATTTTTGGTTCAAAAAAAGACGCCTTTGTGTTTTATGTTCTCACAAAAGCGTCTTTGGTATTCCCTTTATTCTTTGGCCAAAAGCAAAGACAGATGGGGCTCAAAGACAATCCCATCGTTTCGGTCGTAAGGGGCTTTGATGGTATCGGCAATGGAGGAAGTGATCAGTTCCGTTGCCAGCGATACGGCATCCAATAAAGACATGCCCCGCAAAATACCGCCACAAAGCACCGAAGCCAGCAGGTCCCCCGTGCCGGAAAAACTGCCGCCATGGGCCGTCGTTTTCACCACCGACCACTGGTCGCCTTCCAAAAGCAGGTTATAAAACCATTCTTCCGTTTCTCCCGTGGCCTGATACCGAATGCCGGTAATGACCACTTGCTTGGTGGTTTCGCTTAACAGCTGCTGCCCCAAAGCGGCAATGTCTTCCAAATACTGGGGCGAATGCTTTTTGGCCACCAAGGCCTCATAATCGGCACCAGTCAAAAAACAACATTCCGTCAGATTTGGCGTCAGCAGGGTGGCTTTTTTCGTCAGTCTCCCAATGGCATCACACAGGTCGTCGTCAAAATTGGGATACCGCGCGCCATCGTCGCCCATGATGGGGTCCACCAGCAAAAAGGTGTCTTTTTTGCAAAACACCTCTAAAAATCGCTCAATTTCTTCCACTTGGCTCACTTCTGCCAAAAAACCGGTGTAAATCCCGTCAAAGGAAAACCCCAGTTTTTCCCACATCCGCGTAAAATGGCCCATGTGGGGCGTAAAATCTTCCATATAAAATTCCGGGTATCCCGTTTGATTGGAAAGCACTGCCGTCGGCAGGGGGTAGACCTGTAACCCCATCACGCTTAACACCGGAATAGCCGCCATCAGCGAACAGCGGCCGGCCCCCGACAAATCATTGATTGCTGCAACTTTTTTCATATCCTCTCTCCCGCTTACAACACCTGCTGCTCATTGACAATCAGGCGAAATTGCAGCCCCAGTTTTTCGGCTGCTTTCCGGCACAAAATCATTCGGTTGAGAAAAATTTCAAAATAATCCATCACCGAGCAATAGCGGGTATCGATGGAAATTTTCAGCCGGAACACTTTCTTTTCTTTTTCTTCTAAAATTTTCACTTCCGCTTTTTGCACCGAATAGTTCACCCGGTCGTGGATGTCAAAATTGGTTACGTCTTTATTGCGCACCCGGCTACGACGTACATCGGTTTTATCGCCCAAAATCAGTGCTGCGGCCACATGGTTGACGGCCACGGCCGTCCCCTCGTCGTGGTTACCGATGGCGGTGGTGATGGTGGCAATTTCTTCGGCGGTGGCTCCCATATTATCCAAAATACGAAAAGCCATCACGGCCCCAGAAAGGGCATGATCCACCCGGTTGACCAAGTTACCAATATCGTGCAAATGGGCCGCAATCATGGCCAGTTCCACATCCCGCGCGGGGTATTGCAACGTTTCCAAAATATACTTTGCCGTCTGAGCCACTTTTGTCACATGGGCAAAGCTGTGCTCCGTATAGCCCAGGGCAATCAGTGATTCGTCTGCCTTTTCGATATACGTTTGAATGGCTTTGTCGTTGCGTACTGCTTCATAGGTGATCATGCCGTTCCTTCTTTCTCTTTTGCTTATTCTTCTGTTTCTTTTGGTTCCTCTTGGGGCGGGAATGTCACTTTCATTTTTGTAGGCCCGCCGGCCTTGCTTTCCACTTCGATGGTACCTTCATGGCGCAGGACAATGTGCTTGACAATGGCAAGCCCAAGCCCTGTGCCGCCGGTGGCTTTGCTGCGACTGTTATCCACCCGGTAAAACCGTTCAAAGATCCGCTCCTGGCTTTCCAAAGGAATCCCGATGCCATTATCTTTCACCAAAATCACCGGATGTTCTTCCACCATCGAAACATCCACCTGGACATAGCCCCCCGGCTTGTTATACCGAATGGCGTTATCACAAAGGTTATAAAGCACCTCGCCCAGCATGGTTTTATTGCCCCAGACAAAGGCCCCATTACCGCTTAGGCGCAGTTGGACTTGGTATTGCTCTGCTTTCATAGAAAGCATCTCCACCGTATCCCGGGCCAGACGCAGCACATCCACCTTTTCCACCGGCCCCAGTTCTCCCGGTTCATCCAGCTTGGATAGCTCCAAAATATCGTTGATCAGCATAATCAACCGCCCGGCTTCCCGGTGGATTTTTCCGGCAAAGGTTTTGATGTCCCCTTCTTGCACCATGCCGCTTTCCATCATTTCCGCATAACCGGAAATGCTGGTCAGGGGTGTTTTTAATTCATGGGAAACATTGGCGGTAAACTGTTGCCGCCATTTTTCCCCTTCTTCTTTTTTTTGCTGATAGTCTTTCATGGCCTGGGCCAAGGGCAACATTTCTCGCGGGACTTCCTCCCCCTGCCCATCGATATGCCAAATCATATCTTGTAACTGGCCCACCAATTTTTTGGTCAACAGACGGCTGACCAAAAAGCTGAGGACACTCATACAACAGAGCACCAGCCCCAAAGCCGGCAGCGTATCCCGAAATCCGTCCAGCAGCCCTTCCATTTCCGTTCCCACCCGCAGCACACTGCCATCGGGCAGACGGAGGGCATAATAGTAACTATAATGGTTGAGCGTCATGCTTTCGCGGCGGCTTTCGCCCACGCCAATTTCCAACGCCTGTGCCGCTTCTTCCCGGTCGCGGTGGTTTTCCATCTGGGACGCATCCAAAAACGAATCATACAGCACCTCGCCGTCAGAAGCAATGAGCGTCAACCGTTTCCCTTCGTCTTCAAACCGTTCCAGTTCCAAAACGTCTTCTGCCGAAGGACAGGCTTTGGCCAAAAAATCGGTCATTTGTTTGACTTCCCGCCGGGCCGACCGCTCCATGGTGCCATGAAACAGTCCCACCAAAAGCACCGTCGTCAACACCAGGGAGAAAAATCCCATGAAGAACAGCCGCAGATTGATCTTTCGCTCCATTTGTTATGGCTCCTCGATTCCTTTTTCCAATTTATAGCCCACATTGCGTACGGTTTTGATATAGCTGCCGCATTTGCCCAGCTTTTGCCGCAATGTTTTAATGTGCATATCCACCGTCCGGCTTTCGCCTTCAAAATCCATGCCCCAAATGGTATCCATGATTTTGTCACGGGAAAGAACAATGCCTTGATTTTGCAGAAAATATTTCAATAATTCGTATTCTTTATAGGTGAGGCTTGCTTGTTTGCCTTCGGCCGTCACCACGCGCTTGCGGTCGTCCAGGACGATTTCTTCAAAGGTAATCACTTCTTCCCGGTTGACCTGATAGCGGCGCAACACTGCCTTTACCCGGGAAATAAATTCCATAATCCCAAAGGGTTTGGAGATATAGTCGTCGGCCCCGGCATCCAAGCCCCGTACCGCGTCAATTTCCGAGGACTTGGCCGTCACCAGCATCACCGGCACCTGTCTGGTTTTTTCGCTTTGGCGCATTTGTTTTAAAATATCCAGCCCGCTTTCGCCTGGCAGCATAATGTCCAGCACCACCAAACTTGGTAACACCTTGGCGCACTGGGCAAAAAACGCCGACCCTTCCGAAAAGCCCATCACCGAAAACCCGCTGTTACGCAGCGCATATTCTTCCATTTCCCGAATATTGATATCATCTTCTACAATATAAATCATGTTCCTCACCCTTTAACGAATGGCGTATTTTTCTGTATATGCCTGTACCCGATCTTCAAAATATTCGTTGTGCGATTCTTTCAAATCATTCAAATACTCATGCAGCGACATGCTGTCTTTTGCCATTTCGATGATACAAATGGCAATGTTGGAGCAGTGATCGGCCACCCGTTCATAGTTGGTGGTGATGTCGGAGAACACAAAGCCCAGCTCTGTGGTGCATTCGCCCCGTTTGAGCCGCTCCACATGTTTGCTCTTCAAGGCATTTTGCATGGTATCAATCACCTGTTCCAGCGGTTCTACCTCTGCCGCCAGGCGCACATCGTTATTGATGAACACTTCCACGGCCATATCCAAAATTTCCCGCACGGCCGCAGCCATCACATCCAGTTCTTCTTTGCCCTCTGGAGAAAATTCGATTTTCTTATCCCGCATCTCTTGTGCCGCTTCTTTTAAGTTTAAAGCATGGTCGCCAATGCGTTCAAAATCGCCAATGCAGTGAAGCAGACGAGAAACTTCGTTGCTGTCTTCTTCGTTGAGGTCCTTGGCGCTTAACCGCACCAAATAGGTGCCCAGCTTGTCCTCATAGACGTCAATCTTGTCTTCGTTGGCTTCCACTTTTTCCATCAACTTTTCATCATAATCATCCAGACAGTGCATGCCATCATAGAGGGTTTCTTTGGCCAATTTTGCCATGGTTTCGGCCACCTGGCGGCTTTGGTATACGGCCACAGAAGGCGTTACCATCAACCGGTCGTCCAACATAGAAAATTCTTTGTCTTCTTTGTCGTCTCGCACCGTTACACAAGCCAGTTTTTCCAACAACTTCGTAAATGGCAACAAAATGGACGTAGCCAAAACATTAAACAACGTATGAATGACAGCGATATTGGCCGCATTCAGTGGGTCGTCCAAAAATGCAAAGTCAAAAATGGCCCGCAGCACATAAAACAGCACCAAAAAGACAATGGTACCAATCAAGTTGAAATAAAAATGCACCACAGCCGCCCGCTTTGCATTTTTCCCCGTGCCAACGGAGGCCAAAATGGCCGTAATACAAGTCCCAATGTTTTGTCCCATGATGATGGGAATGGCGTTATTATAGGTGATAGCCCCCGTTTGGCTTAAGGCCTGCAAAATACCAACGGAAGCAGAAGAACTTTGGATTGCTGCCGTCAGCACGGCCCCTGCAATCACGCCCAAGATGGGGTTTGTAAAGAGCAAAAACAAATTGGTAAAGGCCGGCATGTCTGCCAATGGCTCTACCGCATTGGTCATAATTTCCATCCCTGTCATTAACACCGCAAACCCCAACAGGATGGTCCCAATGTTATGTTTTTTCTGCTGTTTGGAAAACATCAAACAGCAAACCCCGATGGCTGCCAAAACCGGCGAAAAAGACGAAGGTTTTAACAGCTGCAAAAAGAAATTGCTGCTTTCAATGGCTGTCAAACTGATTAACCAGGCCGTCATGGTGGTACCAATATTGGCCCCCATAATCACGCCGATGGCTTGGTGCAGTTCCATTAACCCCGAATTGACAAACCCTACCACCATAACCGTCGTCGCCGAAGAACTTTGAATGACCGCCGTCACACCGGCCCCCAGCAACAATCCCTTGATGGGACTGGAGGTCAGTTTTTCTAAAATGATTTTTAATCGACCCCCCGCTTGTTTTTCCAAGGCTTTGCCCATCACATCCATGCCAAACAAAAACAAAGCAAGCCCGCCAATCATGTTTAACACATCAAACAGGTCCATACGCATCCTCCATTTCTTTTTGTCCTGTTTTTTTACATTATTTTTAATATACCGCTTTTGCGTAAAATCTATGGGAGGTGGAATGTAAAATCTATGTAAAATCCAGACGGTATGACGAACCGGCAAACGGCACCCTTCTTTACAACCCGTTTCAATCGTGCTATGATAATTACAGTTGAAACGCTCCACGAAAAAGAAAGGAAGAAGTCTATGCGCACAAAACCAAACCGCAACGATCCCTGCTGGTGCGGCAGCGGTCAAAAATATAAAAAATGCCATGAACCCATCGATGAAAAAATTTCCTATTTTGAAAGCCAGGGCCATGTGGTGCCCACCCAGAATCTGTTGAAAACACCTCAACAGCTGGAGGGCATCCGCCAAAGCAGCCGCATCAACATTGCCGTGCTGGATTATGTGGCCGAACAGATCCGCCCCGGGATCTCCACCGAAGAAATCAACACCTGGGTAGACCAAAAGACAAGGGAAATGGGCGGCATCCCTGCCCCCTTAAACTATGAAGGATTCCCCAAAAGCGTTTGTATCTCCATCAACGACCAGGTTTGCCATGGCATTCCTTCCCCCGATGTGATTTTGCAAGAAGGCGATATTGTCAATGTGGATGTATCCACCATTTACAACGGCTATTTTTCCGACTCCTCCCGTATGTTCTGTTTGGGAGAAGTGGACCCAGAATGGAAAAAGCTGGTGGATGTGGCCAAAGAATCGCTGCAAGTGGGGTTAAAGGAAGTCAAACCCTGGGGCTTTTTGGGCGACATGGGCGAGGCCATCCATACCTTTGTGAAATCCCATGGCTATTCGGTGGTGGAAGAAATTGGCGGCCACGGCGTCGGGCTGGAATTTCACGAAGAGCCTTTTGTGAGCTATGTATCGAAAAAAGGCACGGAAATGCTGCTGGTGCCGGGCATGGTCTTTACCATCGAGCCCATGATTAACATGGGCGGCCACGAGGTCTATGTGGACGCAGAAAACGAATGGACCATCTATACCGACGACGGATCTCCGTCGGCCCAATGGGAAATCACCGTGGCTGTGACAGAAGACGGCTATGAAGTGCTGACCTGGTAACAAACCAAAAACAACAAAAAAGGAAGCTTCTCTGCCAAACGGCAGCAGAAGCTTCCTTTTTCTATTTCTTTTTCATCCTCTTTGTTACAAAGCCGTTTGTCACCGCGTTTCAGGCGTTTTCTTAGGCTTTGCTTATTCCAGGCCTTCCACCTTTGCGTTATAAGAATATTCCGGCGTTGGGAATGTGCCTTCTGTCACTTCTTTTTGATAGGTGTTAAAGGCATCGAGAATTTGCGGACGCAGATCGGCAAATTTCTTTGCAAATTTTGGCACCCATTCCGTCATGCCCAGCATATCCTGCAATACCAATGCCTGTGCTTCGCAATCCACCCCGGCACCAATGCCGATAATTGGAATATGAATCCGTTCCCGCAGATATCTGGTCACAGCCGTTGGTACCCCTTCTACCATCACCATGAAGGCCCCGGCAGCTTCAATGGCCAGTGCATCTTCCAACAATGCTTCCACGGCTTCCATGCTCTTGCCCTGTACTTTAAACCCGCCCATCATGCTGGTGGTCTGTGGCGTTAAACCGATGTGGCCGCAAACGGGAATCCCGGCTTCCACAATGCCTTTGATGACAGCTGCCGAACGTTTGCCGCCTTCCAGTTTGATGGCATCGCAGCCTATTTCCGTAAACATCCGGTTGGCACTGATCACGCCTTGTTCCACGGAAACATTATAGGAACCAAACGGCATATCCCCAATGATAAAGGTTTGGGGTGCGCCACGTTTGACGGCTTTGCCGTGATGGATGATGTCATCCACCGTTACCCCTACGGTGCCTTCATACCCCAGCATGGTCATGCCCAAAGAATCGCCCACCAAAATCATTTCGATGTTGCTTTCGTTGACCAATTTTGCTGTGGTGTAGTCATAGCAGGTAATCAAAGTGATTTTTCTGCCATTTTGTTTCGTTGCCATAATTTCCGGTACTGTAATTTTTTTCTTCATGGGCTACCTCCAATCATGAAACAAAAGACGAACTGTGCCGATGGATTCCGATTCTCCATTACCCTTTGATTATAGCGCCATTCTTGTCCAGTGTCAAGCACTTGTCCAACATCACAAAACGAAAGAATCCCTTCCCTTTCTTCATAGTCGGATTGGGTAACCATCTAGGGGCTGCGTTTATTTTTCTTTTTTTCCCTCCAAATTCTTTTTTTCGCCCCGCTCCAACAAGGCCGCAGCATGGAGCATGTGCAGGCGCATGGCCGTTCTTGCGCCATCGGCGTCTCTGTTTTCCATAAAGTCCATAATCAGCCGGTGGTCGTGGAGGGTTTCAATGCGCAGCGCCTCATTATTTTGGGAATAAATCACCCCCAGATAAATGGCCTGCAACAGCACCGGCAGCAATTTATTCATATATTCATTGTGGGTGGCTTTGGCAATGGCTTTATGAAAATCCTGCTCTTCCTTGGTACGATCGGCATTTTCCAGGATTTTTTCTTCCAAAGCCTTGCCCAGACGTAAAATATGGGCAATTTCCCGGTCACTGGCCCGTTCGGTGGCCAAAAAGGCCGCTTCCGGCTCAATAATCAGCCGCATTTCATACAAATCCTTTGTGTTTACCCTTCTGCCTGCCAAAAAGGAGGCCTCGTCTTCCGGGCCGCTGCGCAGGACGTAGGTCCCCTTGCCTCGCTTGATTTCCAAAATATGATCGGTGGCCAAAATCCGGATGGCCTCCCGCAAGGTGGCGCGGTTGACATTGAGTTCCTTGGCAAAATCGTTTTCCCCCGGCAGTTTATCCCCCGGCTGAAACCGTTTTTCCACCACAATCATGCCTAAAATATCATCTGCAATCAATTCCGAAAGTGCTTTCGGCATACTGTCCCCTCCTTCTGTACCATTTTATAATAAAGCTGCTTTCGGCGCAATAGAAACTGTTTTGCTCTCTTTTGAAAAAAGCTTTCCTCTATTATTTATTAAAGAGGAAAGCTTTTTTATTTATCGCAGAAGGATTATTCCAATCCTTCCACCTTGGTGTTATAGGAATATTCTGGGGTTGGGAATGCGCCTTCGGCCACTTCCTGGTGATAGGTATTGAAGGCATCGATCACCTGCTGACGAAGGAGGGCATATTTTTTTGCAAATTTTGGCACCCATTCATAAAGGCCCAACATATCCTGCATAATCAATCCCTGCAATTCGCAGTCGGCCCCGGCGCCAATGCCAATGATGGGGATATTGATTCTTTCTTTCAGATAAGTGGTCACAGCCGTTGGCACGCCTTCCACCATCACCATAAAAGCCCCGGCTTCTTCGATGGCCTTGGCATCTTCCAACAATCTTTCCACGGCTTCCATGCTCTTGCCCTGCACTTTAAAGCCGCCCATCATGCTGGTGGTCTGTGGCGTTAAACCGATGTGGCCGCAAACGGGAATCCCGGCTTCCACAATACCTTTGATGACAGCAGCCGAGCGTTTGCCGCCTTCCAATTTGATGGCGTCGCAGCCAATTTCTGTAAACATCCGGTTAGCGTTGATGATCCCTTGTTCCACAGAAACGTTGTAAGAACCAAAGGGCATATCGCCAATGATAAAGGTCTGAGGTGCGCCGCGTTTGACGGATTTTCCGTGATGAATCACATCGTCCACCGTCACCCCTACGGTGCCTTCGTATCCAAGCATGGTCATGCCGAGAGAATCACCCACCAAAATCAGTTCGATTTCGCTTTCATTGACCAATGTTGCGCTGGTGTAATCGTAACAAGTCACCATGGCCAGTTTTCTGCCGTTTTGTTTTGTTGCCATAATTTCTGGTACCGTGATTTTTTTCTTCATGTTCCATGCCTCCCTAATACGCTCTTTTTTTCGCTGTTTTTTCACTCCATTCGAAAATGGATTTCCCAATTATATACGACAAAAACCCCGATGTCAACGGCATTTTTCAAAAAATATCCGTAAATATTTTTCTTCCACATTATGAAAAAAGAAGTATTATTTTTATTATAAATTTTATTCTACATAAGAAAAAAACTTCCAAGCCGCAGGGTTCCTGCTTGCTTGGAAGTCGAAAAAAATCACGCTTTTGGTTCTGCCAATAATTCTTCAAACAATGCCTTGACCGTGGTCATTTCGTTCAGGCGCCAAACATTTTCGCCGCAAAACAATAACGCATGGTCCAGCTGGCCCCGGGCAGCCCGGATCAACGCCATGGAGATACAATAAGGCGTGGTGGTCGGATTGCAGTGATCCATACAGTCGAAGCACTTTTCCACCGGCTCCCGGTCCACTTCCCGTTCTTTGACAAACTGATTACGAATGGCCCGCCCTGGCATACCCACCGGGCTTTTGACGATGACCACATCTTCTTTTTTGGCCGCTAGATATGCTTGTTTATAGCTTTCTGGTGCATCGCATTCTTCCGTCACCACAAAGCGCGTCGCCATCTGTACCCCTTCACAGCCCAAGGCAAGATAGTGGTCAATATCGCTTCTATCAAAGACGCCTCCGGCAAAGACCACCGGAATGTGGCCATATTTTTCTTCATAGCCTTTGACAAATTCCACAATCCGCACCACTTCTTCGTCATAGGCTTCTCGGGTCAGGTTTTGGGCATCTTCTGCCGTAAAGCCCAAGTGTCCCCCGGCCTTTGGCCCTTCGATCACCACAAAGTCCGCCACTTTTTGGTATCGTTTATCCCACCGCTGAAACAGCACTTTGGCGGCCTTCAAACTGGAAACAATGGGCGCAAATTTCACCGTGGTGTCTTTCAAAAGCTGTGGCAATTCCACCGGCAATCCTGCCCCGGAAATGATCACATCGGCCCCATGATCCACACAACAGCGTACATAATCGGCATAGTGATTGGACGCCCGCATGATATTCACCCCAACGGGTGCGCCGCCAGAAATCTCCTTTGCTTTTTGGATATGTTCTGCCAATGCCTTCAAATTGGCGTCCAGCGCGTTTTTCATAAAATCGGCATCCGGATACCCTGGTTGGGCTGCCGAAATAACCCCCAGGCCACCTTCCTTGGACACGGCGCCGGCCAAACGGGATAAACTGATCCCAACCCCCATACCACCTTGAATAATCGGCACCTGGATGGTAAGGTCACCAATGACAAGCGGCTTTAATTGCATGTTCGTCCATCTCCTATTCATTCGAAACTCGACACGTCGTTATGGATACTATATTATATATTTTGCCCATTGTCAATCGCTTCTTTTTGACGCAAAAAACCCGCATAAATCCTAGGTTTCCCCATTTTTTCGCCCCGGTCAAAAACGTAGCGTGCGAAATCTTTTTTCCGCCTATTGACGGATAGAGAAAAATCCACTATACTTTGAATATCAAACTAATTTTTAGGGAAGGAGATGCCATGACAAAAACATCTAGAATGGTCAATGACCTTCTGGTTCATCTTTTCAACAATATCCTTGCCATGGAAGAACATGCCATGACCAGCGGGCCCTTTGCGGATACTTCTATGACAGAAGTGCATACCATTGCCGCCATCGGCCTTGGAGAGCCAAAAAGCATGAGCGAACTGGCAAAAGCGCTGCGCGTGACCACCGGCACTTTGACGGTGGGCATTGGAAACCTGGTAAAAAAAGGATATGTGGAACGGTTTCGCTGTGCAGAAGATAAGCGGGTTGTAAAGGTGGGCCTGACGAAGGAAGGGCGGCGGCTGTGCCGGCTGCACGATCATTTTCATGCTGCCATGGCTGAGACCGTGCTGGAGGAACTTTCGGAAGAAGAAACCCGGCTGTTGCTCCATACCCTGACAAAACTGAATGTATTTATGCAAACAAAATATCAATCCCGCGACTGCTCTGCCAGCTGCGGGCAACAGAATGTAGGAGAATTGCCATGTATTTCTCAAAATTGATTGCCACCGGCTCCTGTGTGCCGGCGCAAGTGATTACCAACGATCGCCTTTCGGAAATGGTAGATACCTCCGACGAGTGGATTCAATCCCGCAGCGGCATTGGAAAACGCCATTTTTCCACCGGCGAAAACGCTTCGGATTTGGCCATTGGCACAGCCAAAGATGTGCTGCGCAAATGCGACATCCGTCCAGAAGACATTGAACTGATCATCGTTGCCACCGTTTCCGGTGATTACACCACCCCTTCGGTGGCCTGCTTGGTACAAGCAGCCATCGGCGCCACCAATGCTTTGGCCTTTGACATCAGTGCCGCTTGCAGCGGCTTTGTTTTTGGCCTTTCGGTGGCAGACAAATTCATCAAAACCGGCGTATATCGAAATGCTTTGGTCATTGGTACGGAAGTGCTGAGTAAATATATCAATTTCGAAGACCGCAGCACCTGTGTTCTCTTTGGCGACGGCTCCGGCGGGGCCATGGTGGTACGCAGCGACGAGCCGGGCATTTTATGTGAAGAAGTGGGCAGCGACGGCGCCAAAGGCCTTTCTTTGACCTGTGGCCATGTGCCGGCGGCAAGCCCTTATAATCAGGTGGAACGGGGTACCGACCCTTATATCCACATGGACGGGCGCGCCATTTTCGATTTTGCCACCCGCGCCGTACCAAAGTCCGTGCAAAAATTATTGGAAAAAGCCGGCGTATCCACTGAGGAAATTGATTTGGTCGTACCACACCAAGCCAATAGCCGCATCGTCGAAATCATCAGCCGCAAACTCCATATCCCCATGGAGAAGTTTTATCTGAATATGTTTGAATATGCCAATACCTCCTCTGCCACCATCCCCATTGCCTTAAACGAACTGGCCGAAAAAGGCCAACTGACCGAAGGCAAGCTGATTTTACTTTGTGGCTTTGGGGCAGGGCTTACTTGGGGCAGTATGTTAATTCGTTTATAATAGAAAGACTGGCTTTTTTCACCAGTATCCTTTATAATGGTAGAATGGACTTATTTTAAACGGGAAGAAAAATCATTGATTACAGGAGGAAAACAAGATGTATTTTGAAAAAATCAGAGAAATTATTGCAGAACAAACCGGCAAAGATCTGGACGAAATCACCATGGAAACCAGCGTAAAAGACGATTTGGAAGCAGACTCTTTGGACCTGTTTCAGATTATCAACGACATCGAAGATGAATTTGATGTCAAAATTGAAGATGTGGAAAACATCAAAACCGTTGGCGATGTTGTGAAATTGGTGGAAGCATCTGCACAGGAATGATTCCAAAAAAGCAGATACAAAAGTTAGGTGAACAAAAATTATGTATGCAGATATTTGTCAGTTATTGAACATTCAATACCCCATCATCCAAGGAGCCATGGCCTGGATCTCCGATGCCAGCTTAGTCGCCGCCGTATCCAATGCAGGCGGTCTTGGCGTTTTGGCCACAGGACACTTGGATGGCGAAGGCTGCCGGGCCGAAATTGCTCGGGTACGAGAAAAAACCGACAAGCCCTTTGCCGTTAACATCATGCTGTTAAGCCAGTTTGCAGACGACATTGCCCGCGTGGTATGCGAGGAAAAAGTACCCATCGTCACCACCGGCGCCGGAAGCCCTGGGAAATATATGGAAGCATTTCGTGCCGCCGGTATCAAAGTGGTGCCTGTGGCTCCCTCTGTGGCCATTGCCAAACGGATGCAAAAAGACGGCGCCGATGCTGTCATTGCAGAAGGATGCGAATCTGGCGGCCATGTAGGAAAAATCACCACCATGGCCTTGGTGCCCCAGGTGGTAGACGCTTTGGATATTCCCGTCATTGCAGCCGGCGGCATTGCCGATGGCCGCGGCATGGCCGCTGCCCGTATGTTGGGCGCAAGCGGCGTACAAATCGGCACCCGCTTTTTGGTGGCCAAAGAATGTACGGTACATCAAAACTATAAAGATCGTGTCATCAAGGCCAAAGACATCGACACCACCACCACCGGGCAATCCACCGGGCACCCGGTGCGTGTCATCCGCAACCGCCTGGCCAGAGAATATGAAGCGTTGGAAAAACGCAACGCTTTGCCAGAAGAACTGGACGCCTTGGGCCGTGGTGCATTGCGCCGGGCTGTCAAAGAAGGCGACATGGACTATGGCTCTGTGATGTGCGGCCAGATTGCAGGCCTTGTAACCAAAGAACAAACCGCCCAAGAAATCATTGAAGATTTGTATCAAGATTATCTGCGGGTGCTTCAATCCATAACAAAATAAATCCATTGGGACGAATCAAAAGCCGCTTTTTTTCGCTGGGTTTCTTTTGATTCGTCTCCATTTTTCAAAGGTGATACGCATGAAAACAGCATTTCTTTTCAGCGGCCAGGGCGCGCAGTATGTGGGTATGGGCAAAGAAATTGCCATGGCCTATCCGCAAGCCAAAGCCGTTTATGACGCAGCCGATGCTGCCCTTGGTTTTTCCATTTCAGAAATCTGTTGGGAAAACGAAACAAAACTGAACGAAACCGAATACACCCAACCGGCCATTTTGACCACCAGCATGGCTTTGCTTGCTGTGCTGAAAGAAAAGGGCGTTTCGGCTGATTATCTGGCAGGTTTAAGCCTGGGCGAATATTCTGCCTTGACGGCTGGCGGCACATTTTCCTTTGCCGATGCCGTCACACTGGTACGCAAAAGAGGCCGCTTTATGACCGAAGCCGTTCCGGCCGGAGAAGGCGCCATGTATGCCGTTTTAAGCCTGGCCAAAGAAAAAATCGAAGCCATTTGTAACGAAGTGACCCTTTCGGAAGGGTATGTGGCTCCGGCCAACTATAACGCACCGGGCCAAATTGTCATTGCCGGTCTTGCAGGCCCCGCTGCTTCTGCTGCGGCCCTTTGTAAAGAAGCCGGTGCCAAAATGGTGGTGCAGCTTAATGTCAGCGGCCCCTTCCATACCGGTCTTTTAAAACCTGCGGCAGAAAAACTGGAAGAAGAGCTGGAAAAAATGACTTTTACCATGCCTTCTGTTCCTGTGGTGACCAACTTCACCGCCCGCCCCTATCCCGATGCCGCTTCCATCCGCCCAACCCTCATCCAGCAAGTAATGAGCCCCGTGCGGTGGGAAGATACCATTTTGTATCTGGCCGAACAAGGGGTGGATACGTTTATCGAAATTGGCCCAGGCAAAACTTTATGTGGTTTTGTGAAACGTACGGTCAAAGGAGTTACTATTTTGAATGTGGAAGACGAAAAGTCGCTTGCCAAAACCCTTGCGGCTTTGGAGGAGAAATGATATGTTAAAAGGAAAAACCGTTGTTGTCACCGGCGCTGCCAAGGGCATCGGCTATGCCATCGCCTTGGCCTTTGCCAAAGAAGGCGCCAACATTGTTTTAAATTATCGAAGCAACGTGGCCCAAGAAGCCATCCAGCAAATCGAAAGTTATGGTGTTTCTTGTCTGCCCATCCAGGCCGATGTGAGCAAGTTTGACGAAGCAGAACGGCTGATCAAAGAAGCCAAAAAAGCCTGCGGCTCCATCGATGTCCTGGTCAATAACGCCGGCATCACCCGGGACGGTCTTTTGATGCGCATGAGTGAAGAAGATTTTGATGCGGTCATCAACACCAACTTAAAAGGTGCTTTCAACACCATCCGCCATGCTTCTTCCATCCTGCTCAAACAGCGCAGCGGCGCCATCATCAACATCAGTTCCGTCGTTGGCGTCATGGGCAATGCTGGGCAGGCCAACTATGCAGCCAGCAAAGCCGGCATCATCGGTCTGACCCGCTCCACCGCAAGAGAACTGGCCCCCCGTGGCATCACTTGTAACGCCATTGCCCCCGGCTTTATCGAATCGGATATGACCGCCGTTTTAAAAGACGACGTGAAAGCCAAAATGTTGGAAGCCATTCCGCTGCATCGGTTTGGCACGGTAGACGATGTGGCGCAAGCCGCTGTCTTTTTGGCCAGCCACCCGTATGTCACCGGCCAGGTGCTTCATGTGGATGGCGGCATGGTAATGGGATAAGAAAAGGAGGTATTGTATCCGCATGAAACGTTGTGTCATCACAGGCATGGGTGCTGTTACCCCCATCGGAAACGACGCCCCTACCTTTTGGGAAAACCTGAAAAACGGCGTTTGCGGCATTGACTTCATCCAAAAGTTTGATGCCAGCGACTGCAAAGCAAAAGTGGCTGCCGAAGTCAAAGACTTTGACGCCGAAAAATACGTAGCAAAAAAAGAATTGAAACGAAACGACATGTTCTCCATCTATGGTGTGGCCGCTGCCACACAGGCCTATGAAATGAGCGGCATGACCCCGGAAAGCATTGACCCCTACCGCTTTGGCGTCATCGTCGGCAGCGGCATTGGCGGTCTTTGCACCATGGAAGAACAGATTGAAAAAATGGTGGAAAAAGGCCCTTCCAAGGTTTCTCCGCTGTTTATCCCCATGGCCATTGGGAACATGGCCGCCGGTAACATTGCCATTCGCTTTGGGGCCAAAGGCATTTGCTCCAGTGTGGTAACGGCCTGCGCCACCGGCACCAACTCCATCGGCGAAGCCTTCCGCAATATCAAAATGGGCTATTTGGATGCCTGCCTGGCTGGCGGCGCGGAATATTCCATCTCCAAAATCGCCGTGGCCGGCTTTAGTAACTTAACGGCTTTAACCACCAGCACCGACCCTGCTCGGGCCTGCATCCCCTTCGACAAAGAACGGGGCGGCTTTGTTATGGGCGATGGTGCCGGGGTTTTGATGTTGGAAGAACTGGAACACGCCAAGGCCCGCGGCGCCAAAATCTATGGCGAAATCGTTGGCTATGGCGCCACCTGTGACGCTTACCATATCACAGCCCCTTCTCCTGACGGCGACGGCGCCGCCCGCGCCATGGTGCAAGCCATGGAAGAAGCCGGCATCACGCCCGACCAGGTTTCTTACATCAACGCCCATGGTACCGGAACGCCGGCCAATGACGCCAGCGAAACAAAGGCCATCAAACTGGCCCTGGGCGAGGCAGCCAATACCGTTGCCATCTCCTCCACCAAATCCATGACCGGCCATCTTTTGGGCGCTGCCGGCGCCGTGGAAGCGTTGGCCTGCGTCTATGCCGTGCAAAACGACTTTATCCCGCCAACCATCGGCTATCAGGTGCCCGATGAAGAATGCGATTTGGACTATGTGCCAAACGTGGGCCGCAGCACAAGGGTGGAATATGCCCTCACCAACTCGCTGGGCTTTGGCGGCCATAACGCCGTGCTTTGCATCAAAAAATGGGAGGAATAAACCATGGAATTTCAAGAAATCAAAGAGCTGATTGCGCTGATCGATCAATCCAGTCTGCGCAGCTTTTCTCTTTCCAACAACGGCGCCATCATCGCCATGAGTAAAAACGATGGACCATTGGCAGAAACCACATCGTCTGCAGCGCCCGTTGAGGCCCCTGCAGCCAAACCCGTTTCTTCCAGTGCCCCTTCTATTACACAAGAAAGCGCTGCCCCAGCTTCGGCTGCACAGCCAAAACCACAAGGCCAAGAAGTGACGGCGCCTTTGGTGGGTACCTTCTATGCCTCCGGCGCGCCGGATAAACCGCCTTTTGTGACCGTTGGCAGCAAGGTGGAAAGCGGCGATGTGCTTTGCATCATCGAAGCCATGAAAGTCATGAACGAAGTGGTAAGCCCTTACAGCGGCACCGTACTGGAAATTTATGCACAAAACGAAGAAGTGGTCGGCTTTGGCCAGCCGCTCTTCCTGATTGGATAAAGGAGGCTTTGCCATGCACGATATCAACGATATTATGGCCGTACTGCCCCACCGTCCGCCCTTTTTGCTCATTGACCGCATTGAGGAGCTGGAACCGGGACAAAAAATTGTGGCATTAAAAAATGTCACCATGAACGAGCCATTTTTCACCGGCCATTTCCCAGGACACCCGGTGATGCCTGGCGTCTTGATCATAGAAGCCATGGCACAAGCCGGCGCCTATGCCGTGTTAAGCCAGGAAGAATTCAAAGGGAAAATCGCTTTTTTGGGCGGTGTAGATAAAGCAAAATTCCGCCGCCAGGTGGTACCTGGCGACACACTGCGCCTGGAAGTGGAAATCATCAAATTAAAACGCAATGCCGGCATTGGCAAAGGAACTGCTTATGTGGACGGCAAAAAAGCCTGTGAAGCGGAAATTACGTTTCTCATCGGCTGATGTGAGGTGGCATTATGTTCTCAAAAATTTTGATTGCCAACCGCGGCGAAATTGCCGTGCGGATTATCCGTGCCTGCCGGGAAATGGGCATCCAAACGGTGGCCGTTCATTCGGACATTGACCAGGACTGTCTCCATGCCCAGCTGGCAGACGAAGCCATCTGCATCGGCCCTGCCAAAAGCACGGAAAGCTATTTGAATATGCAAAACATTTTAAGTGCTGCCGTGGCCACCGGCGCCCAGGCCATTCACCCGGGCTTTGGTTTTTTGGCCGAAAACAGCACCTTCGCCTCCATGTGCGAAGAATGTAACATCAAATTCATCGGCCCCAAAGCCTCTGTCATCGATGCCATGGGCAATAAAGCAAACGCCCGGGCGCTGATGATTTCGGCCGGGGTACCGGTCATTCCCGGCAGCGAAGGCACGCTGGACACATTGGAAGACGCCAAACGAGAAGCCAAACGGCTGGGCTATCCTGTCATGGTAAAAGCCTCTGCCGGCGGCGGCGGCAAAGGCATCCGTGTGGTGCGCAATGAAGAAGCGCTGGAAAAAGCCTATGAAAGCGCAAAAAGCGAAACGAAAGCCGCCTTTGGCGACGATACGTTATATATGGAAAAACTCATTGAACATGCCAGACACATCGAAATCCAAGTCTTGGGCGATGCCTTTGGCAACGTGGTGCATTTGGGCGAGCGGGACTGCTCTTTGCAGCGCCGCAACCAAAAAGTCCTGGAGGAATGCCCTTCCCCTGCGTTGGATGAAGCAACGAGAGCCGCCATGGGCGAAGCCGCCGTGCGGGCCGCCAAGGCCGTGGGCTATGAATCGGCGGGCACCATTGAGTTTTTGTATGATACCGATGGCAATTTCTATTTCATGGAAATGAACACCCGGATTCAGGTGGAACATCCTGTCACAGAAATGGTCACCGGCATCGATATTGTCAAAGAACAAATTCGCATTGCCGAAGGATGCCCGCTGTCCTTTACCCAAAAGGACGTGGTCATCCGCGGCCATGCCATTGAATGCCGCATCAATGCGGAAAATCCAGAACGGGGCTTTGCCCCTTCTCCCGGCACCATCCACTATCTTTTGGTGCCAGGCGGCGGCTTGGGCGTGCGCATCGACAGCGCCATCTACCCCGGCTATACCATTCCGCCTTTTTATGATTCGATGATTGCAAAAGTCATCACCTATGGCAACACCAGACAGGAGGCCATCGAAAAAATGCGCCGCTGTCTCTATGAATTTTTGATTTCCGGTGTCGATACCAACATCGAATTTCAGGAAAAAATTCTGACCAACGAGCAGTATCAAAAAGGCTTGTTTGACACAAGTTTTATCTCCAAGGTGATTTTAAACGAGTAAGCGAGTAAGGAAGAGGTTTTTCCATGAATCTGTTTAAAAAGAAAAACTACATCATTCTGGACCGGCGCAGCGAAGCACCACGGCCAACGCCCGAAGAGCACGAAGCGCCTGCCGTACCAGATGGCATGTGGGTCAAATGCAGCCATTGCAAAAAATTGGTGTACAAAAAGGAAATGGAGCCCTACTACATTTGTCCCAAATGCGGCGGCCATTTCCGCCTGGGCGCCATGGAGCGCATTGCCATCACCTGTGACGAAAACACGTTTTCGGAATTGGATGGCACCATGCACGCCAAAAACCCCATGGGCTACCCCAACTATGAAAAAATCATTGCAAAGGCACAGCAAAAAAGCGGCATCCAAGACGGCGTTGTGACAGGCACCTGCCAAATCGGCGGCCAGGACACCGTTCTTGCCGTGATGGACGGAAATTTTATGATGGGTTCCATGGGTTCTGTGGTGGGGGAAAAAATCACCCGCGCCATTGAATATGCCACGGCGCACCAGATGCCCATTGTCATCTTCACCGTTTCCGGCGGCGCCCGGATGCAAGAAGGCATCATCTCTTTGATGCAGATGGCCAAAACCTCTGCCGGCTTAAACCGCCATGCCGAAGCCGGCTTATTTTATCTTTCGGTCATCACCGACCCCACCACTGGCGGTGTGAGCGCCAGCTTTGCAAGCCTTGGCGACGTCATTTTGGCAGAACCGGGGGCCTTGATGGGCTTTGCCGGCCAGCGGGTCATTGAAGGCACCATCAACGAAAAACTGCCGCCCGGGTTCCAGCGGGCCGAATTCCAGCTGGAGCATGGCTTTGTGGACGCCATTGTACCCCGCACCCAATTAAAAGACACCATTGCCCGCCTGTTGGCACTGCATACCCAAAAAGGAGGTGGATTTTGATGAACAAAGCAGCAGAAGTATTGGCCGCCTCCAGAAAAATCACCCGCCCCACCACATTGGAATTTATTGATGCTATTTTTGACGATTTTATCGAACTGCATGGCGACCGGCATTTTGCCGACGATGCAGCCATTGTGGGCGGTATTGCCACCTTAGACGGCAAGGCGGTGACCGTTGTTGGCGTACAAAAAGGCCACACCACCCAAGAAAACATCCATCGCAATTTTGGTTCGCCCAATCCCGAAGGCTATCGCAAACAAATGCGGCTGATGAAACAGGCCGAAAAGTTCCATCGCCCGGTCATCACCTTCATCAATACCTCCGGGGCCTACTGCGGCATTGGCGCCGAAGAACGGGGCCAGGGAGAAGCCATCGCCCGGTGTTTATTTGAAACGGCAGGGTTAAAAACACCTGTCATCAGCATTTTCATCGGCGAAGGCGGCAGCGGCGGCGCTTTGGCGCTGGCCTGCGGAGACAAGGTTTGGATGCTGCAAAACGGCATGTATGCCGTTCTTTCTCCAGAAGGCTTTGCCAGCATTTTATGGCGCAGCCCAGCCCGGGCTGCCGAAGCGGCAGAACTGATGAAAATTACGGCACCAGATCTGTTGGCCAACGGCGTCATTGAAAAAATCATTCCCGAAGCCAAAGAAGGCCTGGAACACAATCTGGACTATACTGCCTCCATCTTAAAAGAAGAATTGGTCAAAGAGCTGCATACCCTTTGCCAAATGGACATGGAGGAATTGCTTCAAAAAAGATATGAACGGTTTCGGAAATTTGGCGAGTTTGCCGAATAATATACAAAATTCTTTGATCTGTAGACGAAAGTTCTCCCCAGCGGAAGACTTTCGTCTTTTTTTGAAACAGTTTCTTTTTTTGCTTTTTGCACAGAATAAGCAGAATCAACAAAAAAAACAAATTGACATTTTCCATTATGATTCTGTTTTAACCATCTATTGTAGTAAAAAAACAGGATAATGTGCTCTATTTTCTCGTTTTTTCTTTTGTTTTCTTCTCTTTACTCAAAATATAGTCCATTGTAACCTTTCCGTCCTTCTCGTATAATAAAACCGTAACAAGCAGTAAGGCCGCTTCGGTGTCCCGAGGCCCCTTTCCTTCTGCTTTGTGCATCATCCTGGGAGAAAAAAAATGGCAAAAACAAAATCCATTAAAAGCAGAATTACACTCATTAACATCAGTCTGGTGGTCATCATTGGCGTTTTGGGGCTTTTTTCTTTCTATAGTCTCCATAACATTTCCCAAGCCATCTCCAGCTTGATTACCACCAACTATAACAGCATCGAACGGATCGCCCAAATGGAAACTTGCTTGAAAGAACAACGGCAAGATGCCCTTTTGTTGGTCTATGACAACGATCCGGATCGCTATTATCAGGCCTTTACGGAATTGGAAGAAAGCTTCCTCTCCGTGCAGGAAGCGGAATATGACACCATCGTCCTTTCGGAAGAAATGGAGATGATTGTCAATATCCGCACCGACTTTGAGGCGTTTTGCAGCAAGTTTTATAACCTGTATGTCATGAAAAAAAGCGGTGCGTCTCTTTCCTCTCTCACCGAATATTATGAAAAAACCATGACACCCCAATATCAACAGGTTTTGATCGCTTTGGACGAATTGCGCACCTCCAACGAAACGGCGCTTTTTGGCCGAAGGGATGAAGCTGCTGCCATTGTAGAAAAGGCAACGGTACTGCTCAGCTTTCTGTTTTTCCTGGCTGCCGGCATTTCCTTCTTTTTATTCCGCAGCTATATGAATAAACTGTTTGGACCCATTTATGAGATCACCCAAAACTTAAAGTCCATCCGACAGGGAAATATGAACAGAAAAGCCGTCGTGCGCAACACCGACGAGCTGGGGATTCTCTGCAACGAGTTTAACAACATGACCCAGCGCCTCAGCGAATTTGAGCAAAGCACCATGGGTTCTTTGATGGAAGAAAAAAACAAAACCTATTCCATCGTCCGCAGTATTTCCGAACCCTTGCTGATTCTTGACGCCGACTACCATGTCACCCTCGTCAATCAGTCCTTTGAAGCACTGTTTCACACCACCATGGACGCGGCCATCGGCCAACACTTTCTGGACGTCATCGCCACCAACGGCTTTGCCGGCCCCTTTTCCGAAATTCATTATAAAACCAATGTCTATTGGGAAAAGGCAATGAAGGTAGACCACGCTAACCATGGCGTACAGTACTTCAACGTGATGGTTTCTCCCATCTTCACACCAGAAGAGAAGAAAAATTTTGTTATCATCGTCTTTTACGATATCACCGAAATGAAACTGTTGGAGAAAATGCGTACCGATTTTATCGCTACCATTTCCCACGAATTTAAAACCCCGCTCACCTCCATCCTCATGGGCGCAGACCTCCTCTCCAACGACTTTGTCGGCCCCATCAATGACGAACAGCGGGAAATCATTGATACCTTAAAAGAAGATGGCCAGCAACTCAACGAACTGGTCAACGACCTGCTGGAGCTTTCCAAAGTGGAATCCAGCAGCGTGATCTACCAATTTTCCGCCGTTTCCGTTTCGGCCTGCGTACAAAAATGCCTGCACCAATTTCGCCCTCGGGCCAAAAAGGTGGGGGTTGTGCTGGAAGAACGGTTACAGCCGGATTTGCCATTGGTTTGGGCGGATATGGCAAAAATCATTTGGGTACTTAACAACCTGGTATCCAATGCTTTGAAATATACCGCAAACGGCGACCGCATCCTGCTTTCTGCCGAAGCCACCGACCAACAACAGGTGCTGCTTTGTGTAGAAGACAACGGAACGGGGATTCCGCCGGAGTTTTTGAACAAAATTTTTGACAAATACGTGCAGGTTCCTGGCTGTGATTTGGAAGCCCGCGGCACCGGCCTTGGTTTGGCCGTAGCCAAAGACATCCTCACCGCCCACCAAGGACGTATTTGGTGTGAAAGTGATTTGGCCGTAGGCAGCCGGTTTTATTTCACCCTTCCCGTTGCACCAAACGGCGAAGAAACAACCCCCGCTGCAAACGACAGTCCAAAAGGAGCGACTTCATGAGCAAAAAAGCACTGATTATAGACGATACCAAAAACATTCGTATGATGCTCACCAAATGCCTGGAATTGGAAGGGTATCAGGTGGACACCGCCGATAACGGCAAAGACGGCCTGGAACAGGCTGCAAAGGACGTATATCAGCTGATTTTTCTGGACATCAAATTGCCAGAAATCAGCGGCACCGAAGTGCTGCGGCAACTGCGGGGCAGGCACATTGAAACACCTGTCATCATCATCACCGCCTACCCCACCGTCAAAAACGCCGTGGACTGTACCCAACTGGGCGCCATCACCTATCTGCAAAAGCCATTTACCATGGACCGCATCCATCACGTATTAAGCCAGTTGCAGCTGGATGATGTCTCTTCCCCATCTGCCCAACCCTGGGAACAGGCCGAAGGCTTGCTGGAAAACGGCAAAGCCGAAGAAGCTTTGGTCCTTTTAAAGCACGCCCTTTCTTCTTCCCCGGCCGACAGCCGCATTTACCGTTTGTTGGCTCGTACGTATGAACAATTGGGCCAGAACACCATGGCCGAGCGGTTTGAAAAGGCCGCCACTGTCTTTGAATAATCCCATCTTGTGAATCAGAACCGGATTCCTCTTTCTGTTCTTTTTACCAGTTCAAATCTGATGTTTCCCATCTTAGACATCGGGTTTTGATTCACTCATTTTTTCTCAGAAAGGATGTTGCCTTATGACAAAAAACTCGTCTTATCCCTTCTTGCAAAGTGATGAAAAAGTGCTTTGGCGGGGTCGCCCCACAAAGCCACAACTGATGGAAGCGCCTTACAGCTGGATTATTCTTTTCCGCTGGGTATGCGCCTTGATTTTATTTTACCTGGCCGTGCGTTATTGGAATTTTGCCGCAACCATTACGGTGGAACCTTCGGTTCGCATTGGCACCTGTATCTTTTTAGTCTTCTGTGGCGTGATGATGGCCATTGGCCCCTTCCGCCAATTAAACAACTTAGAAAACAACATCAATTATATGATTACCAATAAACGGGTCATCACCTTCCGCAAAAAAAATGCAGAAGTTTACTACACCGCCAGCCGGTATTTTACCGATTTATCGGAAGCAACGGTTTTGCCAAAAGCCAACGGCTTGGCTGACTTGGTGATTGGTCCTGTCTCCCACGGCGTAACTGCTTCGGGCCGTCGCGATATCCCACCTGTGGAACGGGAAGACGACGCTTTGCTGCCACTGATGTTTTATAACATCCGGGGCGTAGAAGACGCTGTGGATACCTTACCTTCTTTCTTTGTGCTGCATGGCGTTTCTCGCCGCAGTGGGAAAGATGCTGCATAACTTTATTTGATCTTGCCAAAAAGCAAACCGGCAGTTTCCCCAAGCGATTGTTCGCTCCTCTCCCATCAAAACTGCTTGTCCCTGTCTTTTGGCAATCAAAACAGGCCAAGGCCTTTTGCCTTTCGCCTGATACAAAAGGGATCCTGCAACTGCCACTGGGGGCCCCCATCCTTCTGGTGGCGGTTGCCGCGACCTTTCTTTTCACAATCAACTGTGAAAACAAAAAACCGAATGTCCTGTTTTTCTTTTGCCTCTCTTTTTTAAAACAGGAATTCGGTTTTTTACTTTGGGTTCTATTTTCAAAAAAACCGTGTGGATGCACTTGCAACCCCACGGTTTTCTTTTTTATAATTTCACACCACAAGGATAGGTGGGCGCAGGATCAAATGCTTGATTTGCCGTATTAAAGGCATAAAAGCGGAAACCACCGGAAAGATTGCTGCAGTCAAAGCCATGCTGACTTAAAATCCGGCAGGCAAGATAGCTACGCAGACCGCTATAACAATTGACATAAAGCGGTTTTTTCTCCAGCTCGTCCAAATGTAGCCGCAGCTCATCCAAAGGAATGTTGATGGCCCCAGGGATATGGTTTTCGGCAAATTCTTCTTTGGTCCGCACATCCAAAAGCGTTACACTGCCGTCTTTTGGCAAGGAGGCCACGTCGTGCCAATGATGTTGTTTCACCAAGCCCTTGCGGATATTTTCGATGGTAAAGCCAGCCATATTGACTGGGTCTTTGGCCGAAGAAAACGGCGGCGCATAACTTAAATCCAGCTCTTCCAAATCGGCCGCCGTTGCGCCGAAGCCAATGGCAGATGCCATCACATCCAGCCGTTTATCCACGCCGTCAAACCCAATGATTTGCGCCCCCAAAATCCGGCCTGTCTCCGGCTCAAAAATGGTTTTGATGGTCATGTTGTTGGCGCCGGGGTAATAGGTGGCGTGGGATGCGGAATAGTTCACCACTTTGTCATAGGAAAGGCCCAGGCTTTTGGCCGTTTTTTCGTTGATGCCGGTGGTGGCCGCCGTCAAGTCGAACAGCTTGATGACAGAAGAGCCTTGGCTTCCTGTAAAGTGGCTATCCCGGCCACAAATCACATCGGCCACAATGCGGCCTTGTTTATTGGCTGGCCCCGCCAGAGAAATCAGGGTCTTTTGACCGGTGACAAACTGGGTCACTTCCACAGCATCGCCTACGGCGTAAATATCCGGCAGGGAGGTTTCCATTTTTTCATTCACCACAATGGCGCCCTTTTGGCCCAAGGTAAGCCCCGCCTCTTTGGCCAGATGCGTATCCGGCTCCACGCCAATGGCCAGCACCACCATGTCGGCGGCCACCGGTTCTTTGTCTTTGAGGAGGGTCAAAATCTGGCCGTTTTCTTCCCGAAAGCCGGTGAAGGGGTGGTTCAGACGCAAATCCAGCCCCACCATGCGCAAATAGCTATGCAAAAGAGCGGCCATATCCTCGTCATAGGGCGGCATCACTTGTTTGCTGCGCTGTAACAGTGTCACCTGTACGCCCACATGCATCAAGTTTTCTGCCGTTTCCAACCCGATAAAACCGCCGCCAATGACCACGGCCCGTTTGGGGCGATGTTCTTTCACATATTCCTGCATCCGATAGGTGTCTTCCACGGTGCGCAGGGTAAAAATCTTGTCGCTTTCCACGCCCGGCACATCGGGTTTGACGGCCTTGGCCCCGGGGGAAAGAATCAGTTTGTCATAGGTTTCTGTATACTGGCTGCCGTCGGTCAAACGCTTGATGGTGACCGTTTTTTGCGCCGGGTCAATCTTGGTCACTTCCTGATGCACCCGCACGTCGATGGCAAACCGGTCGCGGAAGCTTTCTGGCGTTTGCAGCGTCAGCGCTTCCCGCTCTGTAATCACATTGCCCACATAATAAGGCAAACCGCAGTTGGCATAGGAGACAAAGCCGGTGCGCTCCAGGATGATAATTTCTGCCTGCTCGTCCAGTCTTCTTAACCGGGCCGCCGCCGTCGCCCCGCCGGCCACACCGCCTACAATCAAAACTTTCATGTTCTTTCCTCCTTCTCCACAGGACCGCTCCAGCCGGCGATGCCGCCGATATTGGTCACTTGGGTGAATCCTTGTTTTTTCAAATAAGCCACGGCGCGGCTGCTACGCACGCCACTGGCACAATAGACAAACAAAGGCGTTTGCTTGTCCGCCCGAAACAAGTGTAACTGTTGCAGGGGGCAAAGCACACTGCCTGGCACATGCCCTGCCTCATATTCTTCTTTTGTGCGCACATCCAGCAACATACTGCCAGGTGTCTGCTGCGCTTTTTCTATGCCTTCTGCAAAGGATGGCTGATGCCCAAACAACGAAAAAAGGCCCATGCCCAACGCCTCCTTTTTCTTTTTTTCTCATTTTACCCAAACTTCGCGCTTCTGTTCCGTGACAAAGTTACAAAAAGGGATCCTTTTTGGCTTCTTGAGCCGCTTTTTCTTCCTCTCTTTGGCGCAGGGAGTAGATACAGCCGCAATAATCCTGGCGGTACAGGTCATAGGCTTTGGCCAGCTGCACCGACTGTTTATAGCCTTCTTTTTTCTTAAAATCGGCCACCAAATAGTTCACCTGATACTTCTTTGCCATCTCTTCCCCAATGGCGTTTAAAAGCGGTGCATTTTTGTAGGGGCTGACCGAAAGGGTGGTGGTGAAAAAATCGGCCCCCTGTTTTTGGGCTTCTTTGGCCGTTTCCTCCAGCCGCAGCCGAAAACAAACCTCGCAACGACTGCCCCCTTCTCGCTCTTCTTCCAGGCCCTTGGTTTGGGCAAAAAACCGCTCCGGGTCATAGGGCGCCGAAAGAAAGGTCAGTTTCCCGGTAAAGGGCATTTTTTCGCAAAGCTCCCGTTGGGTGGCCAAGCGTTTTTCATATTCGGCCTGAGGGTGGATATTGGGGTTATAGTAAAAAAGAGAAAGGTCAAAAAAGTCTGTCAGCACCTTCATCACATAACTGCTGCAAGGGCCACAGCAGCTATGCAGCAAAAGCTTCGGCCGCCCCTTTTGGTCCACCTGTAATCCCTTCAGCACCTCTTCCATCTCTTTTTGATAGTTTCGCTTGTTCATCCTCTGCCACATCCTTCTCTTTACTCCAACTGTAATCCGTACACCCGCAGGGCATTTTCATAAAACACCTTGTGCCAGGCCTCTTTTGGAATCAATTCCTTCACAAACTGGATGTAGGAAGGCACCTGCACAATGGGAAAATCGGTACCAAAGACCATCCGGTCATAGTCGCCCACATAGCGCAGCCACATCTTCACCGTCTCCACATAAAACCGGTTTTCTTCCATAAATGGAGCCGGAGAAAACATGCCTTCCAAAATGCCGGAGAGGTCCACAATGATGTTTTTATTCTTTTCTACCACCGCCGCCGCTTCTGCCAAAAAAGGGTTCCCAAAATGGCACATCACAAAGGTGATGTCTGGAAACCGCACCGCCAGTTCGTCCAGCGTCAAGGGGTGGCTATATTTTAATAACGCCCCCGGCTTACTGCTGGCCACGGCCCCGGTGTGGATGGCCACCGGTTTATGGTATTTTTCAGCCAGCTGATAAAAAGGCGTGTAAATCTCATCCGTAACAAAAAAGGGGTTATAGCCGGGATATAATTTCAGGCCCACACAGTTGGGCCGTTTCAAATTTTCTTCCACCTGTACCAAAAATTCTTCTGCCCGCTGTGGCTGAAAGACATTGCTGTCCAGCCCCACGCAAAAACTTAAATAGGGCGGGTATTGATGATTTTCCACCGTCGGTTCAAAATTTCCCATGACAATGGCATGGCAAATGTCATTGTCTTCCATCATCTGACGAATGCCATCTTTGGTATACGTATGCCCGCTATGGGCCGCCACCTGGGCAAAGGGGGCATAGTCTGGTCGATAATGGATATGGGCATCAATGATTTTCATAGTCGTTCACCTCAAAAAAAGTATAGCATTTTTTCAAGAAAAAACCAGGGCCAGATGACAAACTTCTTACAATTTTCTCCCTTCGTTGCCAAAGGGGACAAAAAGCAGGTATAATAAAAAAAGAACAAAAAGGAGGTTTTTTCATGAAAAGACAATTGCTTTCTTTTGCCTTTTGTCTCCTGCTGGCCGTGCCAGCCTATGGCGCGCCTTTGGCCGAAGGCAACACCGTCGTCGTGCCTTCCAGCACCGTTTATAATATCAATCCCTATAACCCGGCGTCCATCCATGGCGTGGGCGAAAGCGGCACATTGACCTTGCGTAACGCCAATAAAACCATCACGCTGCCCCTCTCTTCCCCGCTCTATCGTTTGAACGACGCCTATGGCGATACCATCACCTGTATCGACGGCGTTTGGGGCATCCAACGGGAAATTGGTGTCATGACCTTGGACGGCAGCGAAGCTTGGAAACCGGTGACCACCACATCCTGGCAAAACAGCAATACCACCCTCTATCAACTGGATTTGGAAGAGCCCATCGCCTGTGGGGCCGGCTTTGCCACCCATTTTGACGTGGTGACCCACGAAACCCAAAAAACGCGGATTTATGACGGGCTCTCCGTCTGCCCCGGTGGAAATGCCCTCTATTTACGGGTGATGAATGTGAAAAACATGAACACGCCGGAAACCTTATCGGCTTGGCTTTCTGGACGAAAAGAAGCCAATGTACCGGTGCAGTTTTTCTATTTAAAAGAAACGCCATCCTTTGAACCCTTTGATGATGAAACCCAGGCCCTGCTTTCCTCCACCGACTTTTCCCATGTGGTAAACAATGATTTTTATGCCACAGAGGTAAAAGAGCGCCCCATCTCCTCGGCCTTTCGCTCTGAAACGGTGCCAGAGGGCTTCGATTCCTTTTGCCGCGCCGTCACCGACGTACAAATTTTAGACGGCAACAATGGATACTTCCTCTCCTCCCTGACCCCCACCGAAACGGGACTTTTGGTGACCATCCAAAAGGAAGACGGGACCACCTTGACAGGAGAAATCGACCGGTACGAAGCCGATTTGCTTTCCGACAAAAATACGTCCCTCCTTTGCACCAGTGATAGGGACGGGGCCATCGTCACCTTGCAGCTGTATTTGCCTGCCCTGCGCTTTCCCACCCAGCCGGTGACCGGCGGCAGCTTTGCCACCACCGGCTTTTCTGACAGTGTCTATCAAGCCCCAGGGCTTTTGGTACCAGAGCAGTTGGTGATTTCCGGCCAAAACAGCATGTTATTTGGCCAAAATTTGCTGGTGGATAGTCAAGCGGCCACCGTGACGGCCACCGACGGGGAAAAGGACCTGGGAGAAGACATCTGGGATCTTTCGGCCCTTTCTTCTGACCAACTTTCCTTGCAGCGAAACGGCCAGACAGAATCTACCGTCTCTGTGATCCATGCCGATGCCCTGCCCGATTTGCCGGAAAACCTGCGGGTGTTGCTGTTGGGGGACAGCCTCTTTGGGGAAGGGTATTATTCCCAATTCCTTGCCCAATGCTTTGCCGCCGATGATACCCCCGTTACCTTCCTTGGCATTGGCACCGCCGGAGAAACCCACCACGAAGGCCGGGGCGGCTGGGCCGCCTATGACTATTGCCATAGCCAAAGCAAGTATGGCTATACCAATATCTTCCTCAACGACGGCCAGTTTGATTTTTCCTATTATATGGACCGCCAAGGCTATGACGGCGTGGATGTGGTGGTGTTACAGCTGGGCATCAACGACTTAAACTTGACCCATGACAACCGGCCAGAGGATGTCATCGGCCACCTAGACACCATCATCGAAAGCATCCATCGCTATGACGAAACCATCCAAATCTATCTCAACTGTCCGCTGCTGCCCTTTGGAGAGCTGGAAACGCTGCCGGACAAAAACAAACGGCTCCACCTGACCGAAGCCATGCTTTCTGCCTATGAAAACCGGCAGGAAGAGGGCATTTTCCTGGTGCCAGTCTATGCCTTTGTGGACCCCTATTTGGACTTCAAACTGGAAGAACCTTTGTTGGATGCCAAAAACCAGGATGCCTCCTTTGTGGTCACCGATACCACCCACCCGGCCCAAAGCGGCTATGAAGCATTGGCCCAAACTACCTATCAATATTTGAAATACGGACAAACTTTTCAACAATAACAAAAAAAGCCACAGGAAATCGCTTTTGGCGCAGCTTCATAAAAAAACAAAGATAGCGAAAATCCTTCCTTACAAAGGATTTTCGCTATCTTATTTTTGCGAAGGTTGTTTTCTTTTGTTGTCAAATCAACCCATTAGAATTCCATTTTTGCTTCCAAATAGCTTTCCAATTCGGTGATAGGAATACGCACCTGTTCCATGGTGTCACGTTCGCGGATGGTCACGGCTTTGTCTTCCAAGGTGTCAAAGTCCACAGTGATGCAGTATGGCGTACCGATTTCGTCCTGTCTGCGATAACGTTTGCCGATGCTGCCGGTTTCGTCATATTCCACATGGAATTTCTTTGCCAAGGTGTGGAAAATTTCTTCGGCTGGGCCTGCCAATTCTGGTTTTTTGCTCAAAGGCAGGATGGCAGCTTTCACAGGAGCCAGAGCTGGGTGGAAGTGGAGCACGGTACGCACGTCTTTTTTGCCTTCTTTTTCGCTCACCACTTCTTCGTCATAGGCATCGCACAAGAAGGCCAATGTCACACGGTCTGCACCCAAGGAAGGCTCGATGCAGTATGGGATATATTTTTCGTTCTTTTCTTGATCGAAATAGGTCATATCCTGGTTAGAGTGGTTTTGATGCTGGGTCAAGTCAAAGTCGGTCCGGTCTGCCACGCCCCACAATTCGCCCCAACCGAAGGGGAAGAGATATTCAATGTCGGTGGTTGCTTTGGAATAGTGGCACAGTTCTTCTGGGCTGTGGTCACGGACACGGGTGTTTTCTTCGCTCATGTTCAAATCTTTGAGCCACTGGATGCAGAATTGTTTCCAGTAAGCAAACCATTCCAAATCGGTGCCAGGTTCGCAGAAGAATTCCAGTTCCATCTGTTCAAATTCTCTGGTACGGAAGGTGAAGTTACCGGGGGTAATTTCGTTCCGGAAGGATTTGCCGATCTGGCCGATACCGAAGGGGATTTTTTTGCGGCTGGTGCGCTGTACGTTTTTGAAGTTGACAAAAATACCCTGAGCCGTTTCAGGACGCAGATATACCACGTTTTTGCTGTCTTCGGTCACACCCTGGAAGGTTTTGAACATCAAGTTAAACTGACGAATGTCAGTGAAATCCTTGGCGCCACAAGAAGGGCAGGCAATGCCGTTTTCTTCGATATAGGCTTTCATTTTTTCGTTGCTCCAGCCGTCTACCACTTCGTCGCCGCGGCCAATTTCTTTCAAATGTTCTTCAATCAATTTGTCGGCGCGGAACCGTTCTTTACAAGCCTTACAGTCCATCAACGGGTCGCTGAAACCGCCCACATGGCCGCTGGCCACCCAGGTTTCTGGGTTCATCAAAATGGCGCAGTCCACGCCCACGTTATATTTGCTTTCCTGAATGAATTTTTTCCACCAGGCTTTTTTGATGTTGTTTTTCAGTTCCACACCCAGCGGGCCATAGTCCCAAGTGTTGGCCAAACCGCCGTAAATTTCGCTGCCGGGATATACAAAACCTCTGCTTTTGGCCAAAGATACGATTTTATCCATGGTTTTTTCTGCTTGATTCATGTTTTTTCCTCCTTCTCTTCGTTCCATGGGAAATAAAAAACCTTTCGTTCCTCACCGCAACCGGCAAGGGACGAAAGGTATCTTCCGTGGTTCCACCCTTGTTGATGTGGCGATTGCCACACCCACTTTGTTTGTTGTCTGCTCCAAAGCGCCCTTCTCCTTTTTCGGCTGCGACTTTTCACCGGCCAGTCGCTCTCTGAAAACCTGCCAAAGGATACTCCTCTTCTTCCTTGCAGACCCGTATTTTCTTTACTTTCTCCAATCTATCAAAGTTGGGCCCATTTGTCAAGCGGCATCCACAAAATATTTTTTGTGCCATACCAAAAACATATAGATGGCCCAGATTTTCCGGCTGTGATCGGCGTGGCCGGCCTTGTGGTCATCCAAGAGGCGGACAATTTCGTTCGTTTGGAAAAAGGCAGCTGCTTCTTGACTTAAGAAAGCTTCTTTCACCTGCTGATAATACTTGTCCTCTTTGAGCCAAATGCGGATAGGCACCGGAAAGCCCAGTTTTTTCTTTTCTGCCACCATATCGGGCACATAGCGGTTGGCCGCCGCCCGCATGGCCACCTTCGTGTTTTCCTTGGTCACTTTATACCGTTTGGGCAAGGTTCTGGCCACATCAAAGACTCTACGGTCCAAGAACGGCACCCGCACTTCCAAAGAATTGGCCATACTCATTTTATCGGCTTTCAGCAAAATATCCCCAATGAGCCACAGGTTCAAGTCGATATACTGCATGCGGGTCACATCTTCTTTCCCCTTCACCTGGTCATAGAGGGGTTTTGTGATTTCCATAGGGGTAGGGTGACCTTTGGGGTGTTTTAAGACTTTGGCCCGGTCTTTGACGCTAAAGAGGTTGGCGTTACCGATGAACCGTTCTTCCAAGTCTTTACTGCCGCGAATCAAATAGTTTTTCCCTTTGACATGGAAGGGGATGGCGCTGGCCACTTTGCCCAGGGCCTTGCGCACGGGTCGGGGCAGACGGGCAATGGGGCGCAGGGCATCCGGCTCTTTATAGATGTTATAGCCGCCGAAAAATTCATCGGCGCCTTCGCCAGAAAGGGCCACTTTCACATGTTTTGCCGCCGTTTGGCTCACAAAATAGAGGGCCACAGCGGAAGGATCGGCCAAAGGCTCGTCCATGTGATACTGCACCGTCGGCAGAATATCCCAGTATTCCTCTTTGGAAATCAGCTTGCTGTAATTATCAATTTCAATTTTTTTGGAAAGCTTTTTGGCAAAGTCAATTTCGTTATATTTTTCATAGTCAAAGCCCACGGTGAAGGTTTTATCCCCATGGAAGCAGGCAGCCACATAGCTGCTGTCCACACCGCTAGAAAGGAAGGACCCCACTTCCACGTCGCTGATTTTGTGGGCCTTGATGGAGTCTTGCATCACAGCGTCAATTTCTTCCACCGTTTCTTCGAAGGTTTTGCCTTCTTTTTCCTCAAAGGAAGGCTGCCAATACCGCTCTACGGTCATGGTTCCGTTTTGGAAGGTGAAGCAATGGCTTGGCATCAATTTAAAAATCCCGGAAAAGAAGGTTTCCGGTAACACCGAATACTGGAAGGATAGATAGCTTTCTAAGGCTGCTTCGTTCACTTCTTTTTTCACACCGGGGTATGCCAAAATACTTTTGATTTCGGACCCAAAGACCAGGGTATTGCCCACCTGGGTATAATAAAAAGGCTTGATGCCAAAGAAGTCTCTGGCCCCAAAGAGCAATTTCTTCTTGCTGTCCCAAATCACAAAGGCAAACATGCCTCTTAACTTGTTCAACATCTCTTTGCCATATTCTTCATAGGCATGGATCAAACATTCTGTATCGGCATGGTTGGCAAAGACATGGCCCTTTGCTTCCAAATCCTCTCTCAGTTCGCCATAGTTATAAATTTCTCCGTTAAAGGTAATGACCACGTCGCCTGTTTCGTTATACATGGGCTGGGAACCATAGTCCAAGTCCATGATGCTTAACCGCCGAAATCCCAGCGCCACATCCTTGTCGATATGGGTGCCGGCGCTATCGGGGCCGCGGTGCACAATTTTATTCATCATCCGGTTGAGGACGTCTGCTTTTTCCTGCAACAGTTCCCCTGCAAATCCGCAGAAACCACACATTGTTGCTGCCTCCCTTTCGGTTTCCTTACACATTCTTTAACTTATCAAGTTTATCATATTTTCCCATTAGGCGCAACAAAATATGCACGGGAAGAACGAGGCAAAAAGAAGATGGCTGCAATCCTTTGTATGTAAGGATCGCAGCCATCTTTGTTTGCTTAGGAAGCTGCGTTAAAAGCGGTTGCTTCTTTTGTTCTTTATTCTTCCTGTTTGTGGCAGCCACAGCAACCGGTGGATTCTACCTCTGGAACCGGCGCGCTTTTCCAACTGCTGCAACGGCACTCCATGGGGCAGCCAATGCACTTGGCGCCATTTTTTTTGGCACGGATGACATAGCGGGCCGCAAAGAACACCAAAAGGCCAATGAGCACCATCAAAAGAAAATCCATTCCTGTCATACCGCACACTCCTTTCTTGTTGGTTCTTCCTTCGTTTTATTTTGCACTACCGCTTAACGCATACTCGGCGGCAATGCTTCTATTTGCTTTTTGAATCAAATGTACAATGATGGCCGCAAACACCAGCACGGCAATGAGCCCTGGCAAGAAGGCCGTACCCAAAGAGCCGGTGGTGATGAGGGTACCAATTTGGTATACGAAAAAGGCAACGGTGTAACCGGTGGCAAATTGCAGGCAGATTCCGCCCAAGAGCCACTTTTTGTCCTTGATTTCCGCATTCATGGCCCCCATGGCCGCAAAACAAGGCGGTGTAAAGAGGTTAAACATCAAATAAGCCAATGCCGCTACTTTTGTCAGTCCAAAGATGGCGGCCACCTGGTCAGCCCCCTGCACCAACACCAAATCATCCACATTGATGAAGTTGGTGATGCCATACACCACAGCCAACGTACCAACCACGTTCTCTTTGGCAATGAAGCCCGTCACAGACGCCGCTGCCAGCTGCCAAACGCCAAAGCCCAAAGGAATCAGCAGCAAAGCCACAGGAGAAGCGATGGACGCCAAAATAGACGTACTTTCCATGCCTTCTTCCACCAACTGGAAGCTCCAGTTAAAACTTTGCATAATCTGTACTGCGGTGTTACAAAGCAGAATGATGGTACCGGCTTTCACGATGTAAGCCCAGCCGCGGGCACACATGGAAAGGAAGGCCCTCTTGATACTGGGGATTTTGTATTCCGGCAATTCCATGATGAAAAAGGATTTTCTGTTCTTGTATCCAGCAATTTTATTGACCAGCAGCGCGCCAAAGAAAATCAGCGCAATGCCCACAAAATACATCAGCGTACCAACCCAAGAGGCATCGGCAAAAAACACACCGGCAAACAATGCAATGACCGGAAGCTTGGCCCCGCAAGGCATGAAAGGTGCAAGCATGGCTGTGGCCTTCCGTTCTCTTTCATTGCGAATGGTACGGCAGGCCATAACCCCTGGGATGGCGCAACCGGTGGTGATGACAAAAGGAATGACGGATTTCCCAGAAAGGCCCACTTTCTTAAAAATGGGGTCCAGCACCACGCTGACCCGGGCCATATAGCCACAGTCTTCCAGCAGCGCAATAAGGAAATACATCACCATCACCAGCGGCAAAAACCCAACCACGGCCCCTACACCGCCAACAATGCCATCCACCAACAGCGCCTGTAAAAGAGGTGAACTGCCTTCTACCATGGTACCAACCATGCCCTGGAACCCTTCAATCCAGCCCACCAGAATGTCTGCAATGGCCGGCCCCAAGGTCGCCTGGGAAATATTGAAGACCAAAAACATAATCACGGCAAAAATGGGGATACCCAAAATTTGATTGGTCAACACGGCATCGATGCTATCTTGCTGGTTGCGGTCTTTGGTCAATACTTTTCTTGTTTCCACACGGGAAACAATTTTGTTGACAAATTCAAACCGTTTCCGATCCGCCGCTTCCACGGCTTCTTTGCTGTTGAGAGCAATATCCCCTTGGTGATAAGGCGCGCTTTGCATCTGTCCTCTGCGGCTGACGGCGGCCTGTACCACTTCCGAAAGCCCTGTGTGGCCAGAAGAGGTGGATACGGTGGCAATGACCGGACAGCCCAACTCTTCGGAAAGGGCCTCGAGATCAATTTTCGTTTCTTTCTTTTCGTTGATGTCGCTTTTATTTAAAGCCACCACCATCGGAATCCCCAATTCCAATAGCTGTGTCGTGAAAAACAGGCTGCGGCTTAAATTGGTGGCATCCACAATATTGATGATGACGTCGGGATGTTCTTGTTTGACATAATGACTGGTGATGCTTTCTTCGGAAGTAAAGGGAGACATGGAATAGGCCCCCGGCAAGTCCACCGCCACCAGCTCCTCCATACCGTCATAAAACGTTTTTTTAATCAGACTTTCCTTTTTCTCCACGGTAACACCAGCCCAGTTACCAATGCGCTCATTTCTCCCCGTCAGCGCATTATACATGGTGGTTTTGCCGCTGTTGGGATTCCCCGTCAACGCAATTCTCATGGTTACTCCTCCTTATTGGTAAAACAATGACAAAAAGAGATTCGGAAGTTAGCTTAAACTAATCCCCAGTGAAAAAAACACAGCTTGCGCCGGCGACTGACGCGTTAAATCAAAATCGCCTTTGCCAGCTGGTGGTCGATGGTATATCTGCCGTCTTTGATGGAAACAACACAGCCGCCTTTCAAATGAGAAATGACCGTGATGGGTTCCCCGCTGTAGCAGCCCAGAGAGAACAAGAATGCATTCAATTCTTCATCATCCGTTGCAATTTCTCTGATTTTATATTCTTTTCCTTCCACTGCGTTGGTCAAGTTCATTCCGAAGATCCTCCTTTTTTATTTAGTTAGCATTCTCTAACTCTACTTAACTATAGCACTGCCTTTTGTCCTTGTCAATCATTTTTTTGTCTTTTTTTCCGTCTTTTTTCCTGTATTTCAAAAAAGAAAGCATCCCGGCACCAGGTTGCTGGTGCCGGCTTTGGTTCATTGTAAATGGCCCATCCAATAGCCATAGCTGCCTTCTTTGGCCTCTTGGTCTCCTTTGCTCCAGAAATCGAAAAAGCCTTCTTGTTGTGCCGTTTTACGGCTTGCTTGCAGGTATTGACCGGGTACGGCCAAGAAGAACTGGCCATCGGCATTTTTGCCAAAGAGCAAATGACGGTATTTCTTATCGCCCAAGGCCACCACCGATCCGTCGGCAAAGGTCTGGGCTTTTCTTGGCAAAAGCCATAATTCTTCCCTGCAAATGCGCAACCATTGGGTATCCTCTCTGGCAAAGGGCGCCATGGGGGCATGGTTTGCGCAAAATTGGTTCCAGTATGCTTCCCACTGTGACGCATCTTCCTTTTGGGATGTTTGGGTTTTGGCCGGTTCCATTGGCGTTACATGGGAAGCGTCTTTCTGATTGGAAACTGGATTGGAAACGGTTTGGGCGTCCTGCATGGAGTCAGAAGAGGATTCTTGTTTGGATGCCTCTTTTTGTTGTAAATATTCTTCCAAGGTTTGTTCTGGCTCCAGCAACGTTTCCGAAAGAGTTGCTTCTTCTTGCAGTGCGCCTGACGTTCTCCAGGATGTCTCATCGGGCCAACAGCCTTCCTCTGCCGCCGAACGAGCCCCAATGGCTTCTATCTGCCGCTGTAACAGCACTTCCCAAGGCGACGGCATTTCGGTCTGTGGGGCCGTCATGTCTTCTGCTTCTTTGGCAGAAGGCGCAGGCGTCTCTTTGAGAGGAAAGGCCACAATGGGGGTTTTTTGGTGCTTGGATGCCGCAGAAGATGGAGATTTCTGACACCCCTCTTCTGCTTTTGTCCCCGTCTGGGACTGGAAAGACGGCGTTTCTTTTGGAGCGGGCATTTCTTGGATGTTTCTTTTGCCCATTTCCTGTTCTGCTTTGGAAACGGAAGTTTCTGCTTTTGGCGCCTTTGCTATGCCAAAGGGCGCCGGGGTTTCCTGCTTTGTGTTCTGGCTTTGCAGGGGAAGCGCCGTCTGTTTTTGTCTGGGCCAAGTGACAGAGGCAAACCCCTTGCCTTCGCCCTCCATGGGGGAGAGGGGCTCGGCTTCTTCGCGGGACGCTGCCTTCATGGGTTTTTGGCCAAACAACTCTTTCCAATGGACGGCCCCAATGGATTCGGTGGGCACATCTTTTCGAAACCGCTCCAATAACTGCCGGAAGGTATTCCCCACGTCCTCCATGGTGGGTTTTTCATCCGTCCACTTCGGCGTTTCTTCTGCGGCCTGCGCCTCCTTTTGCCCTTTGGCGCCATCTGGCACTGGGGTGGTTTCTTTTGGCGCCCTTTGTGGTTCTGTTGTGGCCTGTTTGCTTTTCACAAATGGGCTTTCCATCTGTTTTGCCCGTTCCTTCGCCCCTTGGCTTTGTTCCAGTGCAAACACGCGGCCCCTCCAGGCCCGCTGTCTGCCAAAGTAGCCCACCGAAACCCACCAAGGAAAACTTCCGTCTGCCTGCACCTGCCCGCAAAGGACCACATCAAATTCCTCCAGCGGATAACCCGTTTGTCCCACATCGGTCATGGAAAAAATGGTCCCCGGAATCCCCAAGTCCACCCAGCCGGTACCGCCTGCCTGTGGCTTTGCCAAAAAAATATGTGCGCCTTCTTCCACCTTGCCGCTGACGGTGATGGAGGCGGTTTGGCCGTTACCGCTTAACACACCTGCCAACACCTGGCCCTGGGACGAAAAGCCCTTGGTTTCTTGCTGCAAAATAAAACTCTTTCGGATGTATTTTGGTTCCTGCATCTCTCATCCCTCCTTGTTCCCTTATATATGTGCCAAAAGGGCGAAATATTCGCATTGACAAAAAGAGTCTTGGTCCTCTATAATGAAAGCTTGAAAGGAGGTTTCTATGACCGAACAACTGGTATCTTTTTTTGTAGACCATTTAGGTGGCTTGGTGGCAGCCCAAGGCATTGTGTTTGTCGTCTCTCTGTTTCCCATTTTGGAATTAAGAGGCGGTATTTTGGCCGGTTATGCCCTCTCTGTGCCACTGTTACAGTCGTTTCCCATTGCTTTTGTGGGAAACATACTACCCATTCCGTTTATTTTGATTTTGATTAACGCCATTTTCCGCTGGCTGAAAAAAACACCGTTGGCCGGCCTAGTCAACCGCATTGAAAAAAGAACGCTGGCAAAAAAGAGCCAAATTGAACGCTTTGGCTATTTTGGGCTTTACCTCTTTGTGGCCGTCCCCCTGCCTGGCACCGGTGCCTGGACGGGCGCACTGTTAAGCTGTTTGCTGCATATGAAAAAAGGAAAGTCCTTTGTGGTGATTTCGCTTGGCGTACTAACCGCCGGTATCATTATGTCGATCTTGTCGTATGGCCTTTTGGCCTCATTGGGAATAGGATGAAACTATGATAGAACGCATTGCAACGCCTTCGAAAACGAAGGAAATCATCGAACAAAACGCTTTTTATTTTAAGAAAAACTATGGCCAAAATTTCTTGATTGATGCCAACGTACTGCAAAACATGATCTCGGCGGCCGACATTTCTGACCAGGATTTTGTGCTGGAAATCGGGCCCGGCATTGGAAGCCTCACTCAGTTTTTGGCCGAAAACGCCAAAAACGTGGTGGCAGTGGAAATTGACGATCATTTGATCCCCATTTTAAAAGAAACTGTGGGCGGATATGACAATTTGACCATCATCCACAGCGACGTATTAAAACTGGATCTGGGGAAATTGATTGCAGAAAAAAATCATGGCAACCCCATCAAAGTAGCAGCCAATTTGCCTTATTACATCACCACCCCCATTTTGATGGAGCTCTTGGAAAAAGAATATCCCATCACCTCCATCACCGTCATGGTGCAGCGGGAAGTGGCCGATCGAATGCAGGCCGCCCCGGGGAGCAAAGACTATGGCGCTTTATCGGTGGCGGTGCAGTTTTACAGCACACCCCATCCAGACTTTATTGTGCCGCCGGCTTGTTTCATGCCCCGGCCCAAAGTGGATAGTGCCGTCATTACGTTACACATTGGCCAAAACCATCGGCCAGAGGTGACAGACCGCGCCTTTTTCTTCCGGATTGTCAAAAGCGCCTTTGCCCAACGGCGAAAAACCCTGGTCAACACCTTAAGCGCCACGGCAGGCCTTTCTTGCACCAAAGAAGAACTGCTTTCGGTGCTGGAAACCCTCCATCTTTCCCCCACCGTACGGGGAGAGACTTTATCGGTGGAACAATTTGCTTCCTTGGCCAATGCCTTATATCCTTATCGTTAAACAACAAAAAACCGCACAGGCCACTGGTTTTTCCAGTGCCTGGGCGGTTTTTCTTTGGCGTTTTTTCTTCTCCAGCAAAACGCCTTTTATTTTTTCCCAAACAAAGACCAGAACAGCGGTGCCGCAACGCTGGGCAGCACAGCCACGGCCGCCGGCAACACGTTGTTTAACACCAACTGAATCCAGGAAAACAGCTCCAACGGCAAATAAAGCCAATAGGTGAATACGTTGGCCCCCAAGGCCTGCTCCAGCACCAAAATGGCCAAGCCATAGCCCATCAGTTTTCCTGTGGCCAAAAACAACTGTTTTCTGCTATACCGTTTTTGCCGCATCAAAAATCCCACGGCAAAAAACAGCACGATGCTGACAAAAATGCGCATCCCGTAAATCCATACCAGCATTTCCTGCTCCAGCTGCGGACTTTGCCGCACCAAAAGCCAAACCACTTGGTATAAAATCACCCGCATCAATAACCCAGCCGCCGCCGCCAATAAAATCAGACGGCGAAACACTTCATCCTTCCTCATGACCCAAAATCCTTTCTTACTCTGTGCGAATGGCGGCCAGCGCACTTAACCGCATGGCCCGTCTGGCCGGGAAGTAACCGGCCAAAATCCCAATCAGCGTTGCAAAAACAACACTGAGGATGGCAAGCCACCAAGGGATATAAGACAATGTCGTCTGTCCCGTTGCGGCCCCGACGATATTGACGATTTTGCTGACGCCAAAGCTGACTGCGACGCCAACCAAACCGCCCATCAAACCGATAAAGGCTGCCTCTGTCAAAAACAGGTTGCGGATATCCGGCAATGTGGCCCCAATCACTTTCATGACACCAATTTCTCTGGTGCGTTCATAAATGCTCATCACCATGGTGTTGGTAATCCCAATGGCGGCCACAATCAGCGAAATGGCGCCGATGGCGCCCAGCACCATCTGCAACATCTTGCTGGTTTCCTGCATGGCATCCAAACTTTCTTTCAAGCTGTATGCCTCAAAGCCCATATCTTTGATGGCTTGCTGTACCCGATTGACATCGTCCATATCGGTTACTTTTACCTTGGCGTTCTCGTACCCGGCCGAACGGCTTTTGGTTTTTTCGCCGTTAGCCTTATTCATTTCTGCCTGCAGTTTTTCCACTTGGCTTAGCGGCATCACCGAAGACCAGCTATCACCGGAATTTTGGTCCAGCACGCCAACCACATTCACTTTTTTCAGTTTTAAACTCTTATTTGCATGTTTCGTACCATAGCCATAGTCCAAAGAAAGCTGAAACTTGTCTTCCATGGGGTTGACTTGAATCATGTTTTCCGAACTCCAGCGGGCACGGCTACTTAATTTCGGATTGTAAAAATTTTCTGCCACATAACCGCCCATCACCATTTCAATGGTGTCGCCTTCTTGCAGACAGCGGCCCTCCGACACTTTATAGCCCAAAGGCTCCATGGCTTCCGGCAAAATCCCAGTCACGCTGCAATCGGCCACATAACGGCCACTGACCAGCAAAAAATACTGATTGACCACCGGGGTCACCACTTCCACCCCTTCGATGGCTGCAATTTGTTCCAATGTCTTGGTATCCAGCTGGGCTGTCTTTTGCCCGCTTTTTTCGTTGCTCCAGGGCTTGGAAACTTCGATGACTGTTAAGCTACCAATTTGGGAGAGCTGTTCTTCAAAACCGCGGTTCATCCCAATGCCGACGGAAATCATCACCACGATGGAGGCCGTGCCAATGATGACACCCAGCACCGTCAGAAAGGTCCTCAGCTTTCGCTTCCAAAGGTTTTTTGCGGCCATGGCAATTAAATCGATTCCATTCATAGGCCTTTTCCTTTCTTATTGCTCTCTATCGTCGTCCTCGTCGTCCTCTTCTTCATGGGCAATATAGGCATCTGCTTTTTTCTTTTTCACATGTTTGACAACCAAAACCACAATCACCAACACAACCACTACCACAACGCCGCCAATGATGAGCATGGTACGGCTACCGCCTTCTTGTGGCTCGGCCATGGTGGGGTCCATGCCCTCCATGGTTGGGTCCATCGGCATCGGGGCCGTCCCGGTGATGGTGTATTCCATGTCTTTTGTAATTTCTTCCCCACTTGGGTCGGTGTAGGAAAGGGTAATCACCACATTGTTTTCCCCTTCATTTAAAACGGCAAAGCTGCCTTCAAAGTACAAACTTTCCCCTTTGGTACAGTTGCCCAAATAGGTGCTCTTGTTTTGCGTATCAATGTCACCGCTTAAGAGAACTTTCACATTGGAAAGTTCCACATTGCCGGTGTTATAAATATCAAAGTATAAGCTGTTATACATGCCCATTTCCAGACTTGGGGGCATGGCAATTTCACTGGTTTCCACTTCGGTGGATTGTTTGACATTGATCCCCAACAATTCCGTTGCCGTAAATTCATTGCCTTCTGCATCTTCATACTCAAAGTTTACCGTGACGGTATAAGTTTTTGGCTGGGCATCGGGCATGGTATAAAGGCGAATGGACTGAGAAACCGTTCCTTTGGACGGAATGGAGTCAAAGTAGAACGTATTACTGCTATCTACCGGCGTAAAAATATTGGCCGATGTTTTGCTTTCGCTGGACGTTTCTTCCACCATCGTCAAATACATCTTTACGTTTTTCACGGCCTTTGTGGCGTGGGTGTTCAAGAAGGTCATGGAAAGGTCAAATTCTTCGCCAGCCATGACAATTCTTGGATCGGCATGGTATTCGCTGACGATGATTTTTGGCTTGCTGACCTTGGTTTCTCCATCCTCTTTCTTTTCGGGATTGGAAACATTGACACCGGCATATTGTTTGAACGAAACTTGTTTATTGTTTTGTTCATATTCCACCGTAAACTCAATGGTATAGTTTCTGGTGGAGGCATTGCCCGTTGGGGCAAAGGTAAAGGTGACAGGTACCGTTTTTCCGGCTTCGATGGTTGGAAAGGATTCCACGCTGGCCGATTTTGGCACCACGTTTCCGGCTTCGCCGCCATATTCGGCCGCCGATACTTTGACATTTTTCACCGTTGCTGTGCCTTTGTTATGTAAATCAAAGGTCACATTAAAGTTTTGGTTGACGCCAAAGGTCTGGGTTGGCTCTTTCATGTTGATGATTTCCAGTTCCCCTTTTTCGCCCACACTGCTGCCGCCGACAGACACATAATACTGTTGGGTAAAGGTGACACTGCCGCCGTTGGCATCTTTCCCGGTGATGTGAAAGGTCACCGGATAGTTGCCTGGGGTCAAAGACTCAGAGGCAGCAATCTGGAACGTGACCGTCCGTTGATCGCCCACGGTGAAGGTGGGGATTTTGACACTGTTGACGCCAATGGCACTGATGGTGGCTGCATCCAAATCGCTCAGCGCCACTTCTACACCCAAGAGGGTCAAAGGCCCAGGGTTTTTCACCACGGCCGTCAAGGTGCCACTGCCGCCCAGTTCCAAAGAAGATGGCGTCAATTTGATATTTTCCATGGTCACACGGGTGTTACCCACGGCGAAGTTCGTTACTTTAAAATAAATGGTGGATGTGGAAGTATAGTTCACACCATCGGTGTTGAAATAGGAAAAATCCACATCAACTGCATACGTCTTGGCCTCGGCCAAAGGATCTACATCTACTAAAAAAGTCAGGGTTTTGCCTGCATTGGGCGAGATGGAGCTGATATTATTGGATGGTGCATCCAAAGAAATATTCAGCGGATTATTTTCCACCTCTTTGAGCTTTGGCATCACCAAAATGCTGTTGGCCAAATTGCTGCTCAAGTTTTTCACACTGACTTCAACTTTATTTTCTTTTCCTGCTTCCACATCGAAAACAGGGCCGTTGACGATGGTAATCTTGGGCGCCCCCGCCGGCGCTTCCTCCTCATCTGCTGCAAAGGCCTGGAAAGAAAGGCCAGAAAGCATCTGCACCATCAACAGCAGCAATAGCAGCAGCGAAACAATCGATTTCCTCTTTTTCATACGATCCCTCCGTTATTGGTTTTCATGTACCAGTTCCGCACTCGATTGAATTTTATGTTCGTTTTGATCAATGCGATCCACCCGTCCGTCCATCAAATGAATGATGCGATCGGCATAGACGGAAATTTCCAAGTCATGGGTGACAATGATCATCGTCTGTTTGTACTTTCCGGCCAGGCCCACCATCAAATCCATCATTTGATAGGTCGTTTTGGTATCCAGGTTTCCCGTTGGTTCATCAGCAAAAACCACTTGGGGATTGTTGACAAAGGCTCGCGCAATGGAAACCCTTTGCTGCTGCCCCCCAGATAATTCTGACGGTTTATGGTTGGCACGGTCTTCCAGACCAACGGCCCGCAACATTTCCATGGCACGTTCCATCCGCTCTTTTTTGCTCACCTGGTGAAACACCAGCGGAAGCATTACATTTTCTAACGCCGTTAAAGTCCCCAACAAGTTATAGCTTTGGAACACAAACCCAATGTACTGTTGACGAAATTTTGCCAGCTGATCCTCGTTCATACGTTCCACGTGTTTGTTTTCCATAATGATTTCCCCTTTGGTTGGCTTTTCCAAGCCGGAAATCAAGTTTAGCAACGTACTTTTCCCGGAACCAGAAGTGCCCAACAAACAGCAAATTTCTCCTCGCAAAAAGTCCAGAGAAACGTTATTGACTGCCTTGATGGACTCGCCACCCATGCGGTAAATCTTTTTCACATTACGCAAACGAATCGCCGTGTCCGCCATCGTTACTCACCTCCCATCTTTTAGACCATTGACAAAGGGAAAAAGTTTCCTTTCGTCAAAAGATTCACGTTTAGCGTATCACAAAAATGTACCAATTTCCATTGCGAATTTCTTACATTTTCTTACTATTCTTCTTTTTCACCAAAAAAATTCATTTTGTTGAAAAAAACCGACAAAAGCGGTTTCCAAGAAGAAAACATTGTTTTTTGTTTTTCTTCTTGGAAATTGCGATCGCAGTCTTCAGAAGAAAACAACCTCAGCAAAAAGAAAATGGCAGCAATTCTTTGTATGTAAGGATTGCCTCCATCTTTGTTTTCTTAGGAAGCTGCGCCAGATTGCTTTTCCTCTTTCGACGCGGTTTTCTCTCCTTCATGTTTTTCTTGCAAAATGCCGCTCTTTTTGTTATCTTTGAGAGAAAAGGAGTGGTGAAAAGATGTCCATTGAACAGGCAAAAAGTTATTTGGCCCAGTTTGGCCGCGACAAAGACGTCATGGAGTTTCCCGTTTCCAGCGCCACCGTGGATTTGGCGGCAGAAGCGTTACAAGTGATCCCGGCCCGGATCACCAAAACCTTGGCTTTTCAAGGCGAAAACGGCTGTATCCTCATCGGTATGGCTGGCGATGCCAAGGTGGATAACAAAAAATTCAAGGCTTTTTTTGGCAAAAAAGCAAAAATGCTTTCGCCGGAAGAAACGCTGGCGGCCACGGGGCACGCCATCGGCGGCGTATGCAGTTTTGGCGTCCCAGAGGAGGTCACCAGTTACGTTGACATTTCTTTGCAGCGGTTTGACACCGTCTTTCCCGCCTGCGGCAGCAGCAATTCGGCCATCGAGCTGACCTGTGACGAATTGTTTCAACTGACCAAGGCCGTTTCCTGGATTGACGTTTGTAAAGACTGGCAATAAAAACAAACCCCATCCACATGCGCAAATCGGCTCTGATTTGCGCATGTTTTTTTATTCTTTCCCCGCTTTTCTTTGTGCCCGCAGCCAATCGCGCATGGCGCCATCGGCATAGGCCGGCGTCCAGGAAAAGTGGCCGTTTGGATAAAACACTTGTCCGGCGGGATACAGCGTTGCTTGTACCGTAACACCGGCCCCTTGGAGGGCTTGCAGGCTTGTGTGGAAATAAGACACATCCACCAGAGGATCATCTGCCGCATGGAACATCCAAACCGGCGTCTCTTGTAATGCCTCCGCTGCCTTGGGGTCTACGCCGCCGCAAACAGGCACAATGGCCGCAAAATGGTCCGGATGGGCCACGGCCAATGCAAAAGAGCCAAAGCCACCCATGGAAACGCCGGTGGCATAAACGCGGCGCAAATCCACGGCATAGGTTTTCTCCATTTCTTCCAACAAATGAAAGGCACTTTCGCCCCAAGGGGAAAGACGATATACGTCTGCCTCGCTCACCTGGTCAAACACCTTCGTAAACTCTGTCCAACCTTCCCCCTGGGCCTTTGTCACTTGTGGCGCCACCACAATCATATCTTCTTTTCCTTCTGCCCCGTCCCGCACCCAAACGGTGGCACATTCATACCGCTTTAACACCATTTCCAGTTCCTGGGTCCGCTGTCCTGCGCCATGGAGCACCAGTAAAAGGGGATAGGCCCGTTTGGGATCATAGTCTTTGGGCAGATGCAGGGCATAGGGCAGCGTAAGCCCCGTTTGGGGGTCCGAAAAAGTATGGAACGAAAATCCCTTCCCTTCTGCCGTCGGGCGACGGTGTACGGTAATGGTTGTGGTGCTTGTTTTTCCCTCTGCTTCCACTTCCAGCAAAATAGTATAGGTAAGCCCCGCATAGTCGGCCTTTTCTTCCGACAGCGGAAGCGCCACCGGCGCCGAAAATGCTGTCGGTGCACCGTTTATCTGCAACTTTCCTTCCCCTTCTGCCAAAAGCCGCAAGCCATAAATATCGCTTTGCAGCTGCACCGTGTATTGATGCACTTCCGGCGAAAAAGGTGGCTCCAAGGGGCAAGGGCCAATGACGCTTTCTATCTTTAACTGCTCGATCCTTGCTTGCTTCATCTGACGCATCCTTTCTTTCCTCTCGTTTCCCTGATCTCTTCTTTCTACAACAACCAGAAAAAGACACGAATTGCTCCGTGCCTTTTTCTTTCTTATGGCGTTTGTGCTTCCACCAGTTGTACTTCCACTTCTGTTTGCCCCAGCGCCTCATCCCATTGGGAAAGAGAGGTTTTGCAGGATGCAATTTCTGCTTGGGCTGCTTCAAAAGAAGCCGTTTCTTCTTCTGTCATGGCCGCCTCGGCTGCCTTTGCTTGCAAAGCAGCAACTTCTTCTTGTTTGGCCGCCAACGTTTCTTGGGTTTTGGTATACCAAAAGGTGATGTCCTCGTCGGCCGAAGTTTCTTCCACCACGGTGCCTAAAGCGCGCACTTGCACCAACAAGGATTCCTCTTTGCTGGCCTCATCTTTTACTACCACTTTTTTGGCTTCTTGCAGCACCGTCGTTTCTTCACCCAGCTGCGAAAGCGAAGCCATGGTTTCCTCTATGGCGTCCACTTGCAGTGTCACCTTGGTGCGGGAGAGCACTTTCTTTTCTGCCGCTTCAACCGCAACACTTTCGGCGCTTTCGGCCATGGTGGCGCTGCTGCGCAAAGGCGGCTGATTGGTCAGATCATTGGTGGCGGCAGACAAATCGGCTTGGTCGGCGGCCCCGGCTGCGCCTTCGGCGCTTGTTTCCGGCTCCTCGGCTGCTATGGTCTGGGGTTGCTGGGCCGTTGTCATGGGTTCCAAAGACGCTTCCACCGGTGCTTCTTCTTCGGCCACTGCGGCCGATTCTTCCACCACTTCGCTTTCCATGGCCCGGCCTTTGGGCGGTGGAGAAGGTGGTAAGGCGTCTGTTTCTTCTGCTACCGCTTGGGAAAATGGCACGGCGCTTTCTTGTTGGTCAGACGGCACGGCACTTTCTTCTGTCCCTTCTGTGGGCGCTTGGGTTGTGGCTTCCTTGGGCGCCGCTTCTTTGGCGCTTTCCCCCGCTTCAACCCCAGCACTGGCTACAGACGGCATGCTTCCTGTCTCTTGCGTATCCTCTGCCGCTTCGGTCGCGCCTTCTGTTTCCAACAGGGCGCTGCCTGTCACTTCTTCTTGATGTTTTTGATATTCCACCAAAGACCGGCCGCCCATGCCAACGACAGCCATCAAAAACACGGCCGCCGCCGCAACGCCCATCTTTTTCCAGGGCTGTTTTGTCTTTTTGGTGGGGAAGGACACAAGGGTGCCCGTTTCTTCTTTTGTTTTGGTTTCTTCTTTTGTTGCTTCCTCTGCTTTTGGCTCCTCTTTGGCTTCTTCTTGTAACAGCTGCTGCCATTTTGCTTTCCATTCTGCATGGTACCCTGCCGGTAACTCCAGCAAAGGCGTTTCTTGCAGCAATGCTTTGTTTTCTTTCAACTGCCGCCAGAGTGCATCACAGGAAGGACAACTGGCCAAGTGCGCTTTGAGCGCCTGCCATTCTTCTTCGGTGAGCATATCATCCAATGCCGCACTCATTTGTTCCATATAATCATCGCAATGCACGTTGTCCCCTCCTTTCTGTTTGTTTCTGGCTGTTTGCCCCGTAGGCCCGCCCGGCTAAAAGCAGGTCTTTTAATGCCATACGCCCCCTGGCTAACCTGGATTTGACCGTTCCCAGGGACGTGCCCGTGATTTCTGCAATTTCTGTATAACTAAGCCCCTCCACATCCCGTAAGGTAATCACCGTGCGGTGTTCTGCAGAAAGCTTTTCCATGGCCTGCCAAATTTCCTGGAGACCTTCTTTTTCCAATACCTGTTCCTCCACACTGGGTCCATCGGGCTGATATTGTTTCTTTTGTGCGCCGTCTTCTCCTTCAAATTCCCAGTCCAGAGAAATGGTTTCTTTCCCCTTTCGCCTGCGCATCTCGTCAATGGCCGTATTGACTGCAATTTTATAAATCCAAGTGGAAAACGACGCCTTTTGATCAAACCGATCCAAATAGCGATACGCTTTCAAAAACACTTCCTGGGAAATGTCTTTGACATCCTCTTGGTTTGGCATCATTCGATAAATGACGTTATACACCATCCGCTCGTGCGCCACAACCAGCGTTTCGAAGGCCGCCATATCCCCTTGTTTGGCCAATGCTGCCAGGCGAAGCGATTCGTCACGATCCACTTCGCTTTCGCTCCTTTCTGCTGTATTTTCCCCTATCATACCTGATAGTCTTTCAGACGTAAAGCGAAAGTCTTTGGTTCCAAAAAAATTTTCATTTTTTTTCAAAAAACCCTTGCATTTTTGAAAATAGTGTGGTATTATAATTAGGCGTTGAGCAAGCGGGTGTGGCGGAATGGCAGACGCACCAGACTCAAAATCTGGCGAGGGCGACCTCGTGTGGGTTCAAGTCCCACCACCCGCATACGAAAAAAAGTATCGCAAAAGCGATACTTTTTTTGTTTTCGGAAACAAAAAAGCCCTGTCTCCTAAACAATAAAAGGACACGGGGCTTTTTTCTTTGAATTACTGTTCCATCTGCCGGCCTAAAAATCCGGCAGCGGTCTGGGCCAACTTGGTTTCCACTTCTCCCATTTTTTTGTCCAACGACAAAAACATCACGGCCCCCAGCACATCGCCTTCGCACAAAATTGGCGTCACCAATTCATATCGGTACAGCCCTTCGGCATCCTCTTCTAAGACCGGCACAAATTCCCGGTCGCTGCGGCTGGCGCGAAACGGGGTGCGGGCACTGATGGCCTGCTCCAACGCCTGGCTGATATGCTTTTCCAAAAATTCCTTTTTCCCTCCGCCAGAAACGGCAACGATGTGGTCTTTATCGGCAATACAGGTGATATGTCCCGCCGTTTGGGCCAAAGCTTCTGCATATTCTTTGGCAAAACGAGACAACTCCCCAATGGGCGAATATTTTTTGAATATGATTTCGCCTTCCCGGTCCGTAAAAATTTCCAACGGGTCGCCTTCTCGAATGCGCAGCGTGCGGCGAATTTCCTTTGGAATCACCACCCGTCCCAAGTCATCTATCCTTCTCACAATGCCTGTGGCTTTCATAACATCAGTTCCTCCTTTTTTACACAATGTAAAAGACACCCTTATTTTTCTCAAAAAAGGAGAAAGTATGTAACCTTTCCATGCAATTGATGTCGGTTCTTGGGAAAAATCGTTTTAAGATTCTTTTTTCTGGTATAACACTTCCAATCCATATGCCGCTTCGTAATCCGATAAATTTTTTTCGTACTCATTGACCAGCACCAAAGACGGTTTGGCCAGGGCCATCTGCCGTAACTGGTCAATCACACTGCTTTGCAAGGCCTTGGTATCAAAAAAGCAAAGATAATCCCCCGCCGGAATGGTCAGCACATGCTGTGCCATGTCCGGGTCCAGTTGGGGCGGGATTTCTTCCACATAAATAAATTTATACTGGTTTTCAAAGTTCCGTTGCAATAAGGCGTCAAAATCAATGACATAGCCATACTGGCGTAAATAGCGAAACAAATTCCCCTGGGGGCTGTGGCGCAACTGGGCCAAGCGAGTTTCAAAGTCGGCCACCTGCTCCTCCTTGTGGCATTTGACCGCCAAAACATACCGTTTGGGCTTAGAAACCAAATAAGGAAACGGTTGCTGCCCAGCTTGCCGGTGCTGAAAATAGCCAATGTACCAATCCAGACAGTCCAAAATGTTTTGCTGTCGCTCCACTTCTTTGGCCACCCGCCCCCGCTGCTCCAAAAGCATGGTAATCAGACTTTGAGTATCCTTTTGCTGGATGGCTTCTTCGATAAACGAAAGCGACATCCCCAGCTGTCGAAAATAGATGATTTTATCAATCACATGCATCTGATTGAACGAAAAAAAACGGTACCCTGTCTTGGGGTCCACCGACTCCGGCGTGATGAGGCCCCGATTACAATACTTTCGTAACGTCTGTACCGAAACACCCATCATCTGCGCAATTTCTCCAATGGAATAGCGTTCTTTCATCGCTTTTTCTCCTTTTTTCCTTCCACAAGTTTATCCCTGGCACAGAGTTTCTAATCCCCGAAAACACGCGGTCTTTCCCGTCCAGTCCCCTTTTGTCCCCTTCATCATATACAAACCAAACGGAAAAATCAACGCCCCGGCCTCTTTTTTTCGTCAGTTTGTCCCATAGACTCCCTCCCTGTGACAGCGCTTATCCTAGAGGCAATCGAAAAGAACAAGGAGGATTTTCTTATGTCAACCATCAGCAAAGCAACCCAACTGCTCTATGCCAGCGACCAACTGCCTGACATTGATATTTCTTCAGAATCTATGCCCATTTTCACCACCACGGCCTTTACCTGGAACTCCATTTCCGAAGCCATCGAAGGCTATGCCAAAACAAAAACCGGTGACGGCTATTCCTATATCCGTACCAATAACCCCAACCGGACGGCGCTGGCCACGGCCATCACCCAGTTGGAAGGCGGCGAAGCCTCTTTGATCTGCGCTTCCGGCATGGGCGCCATCACCAGCACATTGCTCACGTTCCTGCAATCCGGCGACCATATCATCTACAGCAACTGCTGCTATGGCGAAACGCTGGATGTGATGAAACAGCTGTTCACCAAATTTGGCGTGGAAACAACGGCCGTCAACATCGAAAACATGGACGAAGTCACCGCGGCTTTACGTCCCAACACAAAAATCATCTATACCGAAGTGGTTGCAAATCCCTTGATGAAAGTGGCCGACGTGCCAGCCTTGGCCAAACTGATCCACAAAAATGATGGTTTGCTTATCATCGACAATACCTTTACCACCCCCTTTGCCATCCAACCTTTGTCCCTGGGGGCCGACATTGTCATCCATAGCTTAACCAAATTTTTAAACGGCCACAGCGATGCTTTGGCCGGTTCTGTCACCGCCAAAAAAGAGCTCATTGATCAAATCAATCCTGTCAGCATGTTCTGCGGCACCCCGGCCGATCCTTATTCCACCTGGTTGGTATTCCGTAGCCTGCGCACCGCCTTTTTGCGCGTGCCAAGACAAATGCAGCATGCCGCTATTTTAGCTAAGACCCTGGCACGGGACCCAAGGGTGCAGGCCGTTTACCATCCAAGCATCGAAAGTTTTTCCGGCCACGAAACAGCCAAAAAACTGTTTGCCAATGACGCTTCCATGTGTGGCATGGTTAGCTTCGTCGTTTCAGAAGACTTTGCACAACGAGACGAATTTTCCCGCCGGCTGCAACTGGTGCATTACGCCCCAACCCTGGGCGGTGTGAGAACCACCTATCAACAACCGGTTTATTCTTCCCATGCCCACCTTTCCGACGAAGAACGGAGAAAAGCAGGCATTACGCCCGGCTTAATCCGCGTTTCTGTGGGCATCGAACCCATCGAAGACATCCTGGCCGATTTCAAACAGGCTTTGGACGCCTTTGACCGTTAAGTTTGGCACCAACCTTTTTTCATACCCTAAAAACAGGCCTTCTGCGTTCTTTTGGCATGCAGAAGGCCTGTTTTCTTTTACAGGAAGATAGAAAGAAAAAGGGGATTGACAAAGAAAGAAAAAAGGAGTATATTGCAGATAGTTAGTTTTATCTAACTATATTTTTTCTCCATTAGTTAGTTTATACTAACTAAATCTTTTCCAGAAAGGATGTTGCATTTCTATGAGCAAAGTAGCAGTTGTCTATTGGAGCGGAACGGGAAATACAGAAAAAATGGCACAAAAAGTGGCCGAAGGCGCCACTGCGGCCGGCGCCGAAGTGACGATCCTTGGCCCAAGCCAATTTGGTCCAGACCAAATGGACGCCTATGACGCCATTGCCTTTGGCTGCCCTTCCATGGGTGCAGAACAGCTGGAAGAAAGTGAATTTGAACCCATGTTTTTGTCCTGCGAACCAAAATTAAAGGGAAAACCCATTGCGCTTTTTGGCTCTTATGGCTGGGGCGATGGCGAGTGGATGCGCACCTGGGAAGCCACCTGCCAAGCCGCCGGTGCCCAACTGGTTTGTGACTTTGTCATTTGCAACGAAGCCCCCGACGAGGCGGCCCAGGACGATTGTTTTGCACTGGGCAAAGCCTTAGCCTAAAAACCCCTTTTCGTACCCATTCATCCTACGCTTGGCCCGCAAAGTACCTTCTTTGCGGGCCCGCGCACCTGCCCATTCCAACCAAAGGGCAGGTGCGCTTTTTTGTTATCAGAAAATCCATCCACCTTTTATCACAAATACCTATGACATCAGGGCTTTTTTTCCGCGGTTTTTTCCAGAAAAAGCCTTCCTGGCTTCTGTTCTTGTGTTATAATAAGAACAACAAGCAATCTTTGATCAGAAAGAAGGAGTTTTTTTATGCCCCAAAAAGCAAAAGCCATTGGCTATATCCTCACCGCCGCATTCTTTTTTGCCTTGATGACCACCTTTGTGAAATTGGCCGGCGATTTACCTTCCATGCAAAAATCATTTTTCCGCAATTTTGTGGCTTTTTTTATTGCGCTCATTTGCCTGCTGCGCTCCAAGGAAAAATTGCTCCATGACAAACGAAATATTCCCGGCTTGATTGCCCGGTCCCTTTTTGGCACGTTGGGTATCTTTTGTAACTACTATGCCATCGACCGGCTGTTGCTTTCCGATGCCAACATGCTCAATAAACTTTCGCCTTTTTTTGCCATCATCGCCTCTTACTTTCTTTTGAACGAAAAGGTATCTTTGCGCCAGGCCTGCTGCATTTTGCTGGCCTTCATCGGCAGTTTGTTTATCATCAAACCCACCGGCGGCTTTGACGATAGTTTTGCCGCTTTTTTAGGGCTGATCGGCGGCATCTGCGCCGGCATTGCCTATACCTTCGTCCGCAAAGTCAGCAAACATGGTGAGCGGGGCCCCTTCATTGTGCTTTTCTTTTCCGGTTTTTCCTGCTTGTCGGCCCTGCCTTTTTTGGTGTTTCAGTATCACCCCATGACGATGGCCCAACTGGGTTCTTTGCTTTGCGCCGGCCTTTCTGCCGCCATTGCCCAGTTTGCCATCACCGCAGCCTATGCCCATGCACCGGCCAAAGAGATTTCCATCTTCGACTATACCCAGGTGATTTTTTCTGCCATCATCGGCTTTTTCCTCTTTGACCAGCTGCCGGACCGTTATAGCATCATCGGCTATCTCATCATCTGCTCTGTGTCTGTCTTTACCTTCTACAAAGACAATCCGCAGCTTTTCCACAAACAAAAACCAATCTCTTAAGACCCGTACGAAACGATGACCAGCTCCACGGCTAGGTCATCTTTTATTTTGCCGCTTTTGATGTCCCAGTCGGCTTGCACGCAGGCCTCCATGGCTTCTTTCAGACGCTCTACGGTGAAGTTTTTGGCCGCCTGCACACATTGTTTGACGGCATAGGGATTTTGGCCCAACGCGGCGGCCAACTCCGACTGGGCCATGCCCTGGGAGAGCAGGCTTTTGCATTGCAACATCAGCCGAAACTGGCGAGAGAGCATCACCAAAATCATCAATGGCGCTTCCTTTTGTAACAGCATCTCCCGATACAGCCGCACGGCCTGCTGGGTTTGGCGACGGCTGACGGCGCCGATCAGGTCAAAGACTTTGGCCTCCAAAGACCGGCTGCAAACGGCTTCGATGTCTTCTAACTGTACACTTTGCCCTTCTCCCACATAATCCGCCAACAGCGCCAACTGTCTGGCGGCGTTTTCCATTTCGTTTCCCACATAGCCAAAAAACCGGGCGGCAATGGGCCGTTCCATCATAATCTTCCGTTTTTTCATCTGGCCAATGGCCCAGTCGTACCGCTCTTTTTCTGCCAATGGCTGAAACTCCACCGCGCGTCCCACCTTTGTGACGGCCTTATACAGCTTGTTTCGCTTATCCACCGCCGTCTCGGAAAACACCAGACAAGTGCTTTGGGGCAAGTTGGTCAAAAACGCGGCCATCCGCTCGCTGTCTTGCTTGCGCCCGGCTTGAAAGAGACCGCTTTCTTTCCATACCACCAGCCGCTTTTCGGCAAAAAATGGCAGCGTTTCCACCGCATCCATGACCTCGTTGACGCTGGCTTGGCTGCCAAAGATGGAAAGATTCAAGTCCCCAGTGCTATCGCTTTGAAATTTCTTTTGCAGATTTTTTTCTGCCGCTTCTTTCAGATAAACTTCCGCGCCATAAAAAAGATAGCAAAGCGGAAATTGATTATTCTTCAGTTCTTCCTTCAGTTGTTTCATGGTAGCTTCCCTCCAGGTGCCAGCCTGTCTCTTTGCTTGTGAGATGGATGGCGCCGTTTTTGGCTGTTTCGTAAACGGTGATGCCCGCTTCTTGGCAGCGGGTGATGGTTTCTTGGCTTGGGTGGCCATAGACGTTATTTTCTCCATTGGAGACGATGGCCAGTTGCGCTTTGGTATCCGCCAAAAACGCAGCCGAAGAACTGGTGGCAGAGCCATGGTGTCCAAGCTTAATGGCATCACACGCCAGGGGCGTTTGGGCAAACAGCAACAATTCTTCTGCCTCACTGTCAGCATCGCCCATCCACAACAGACTGCTTTCTCCTGTTTCATACTTTAACACAAGTGACGACCGATTGTCATCTGTTTCGGGCCACATTTTGACCCGATAAGGCAAAAGGACCGAAATCTTCTCCGTTTCAGAAAGCACCATCTCCTGCCCGGCCGAAAGGAAGATCACCTCTGTCCCTTGTTCCTTGGCTGCCTTTAACAAGTCGTGGTACAGTTCCCCTTCCATGGGTGTCTCCGGCAAATATAACCGTTTGACCGAACAAAGGGAAAGCAGTTCCACGGCGCCCAGGGCATGGTCCCGGTCCAAATGGGTCACAAATAACCCGTCCACCGACGCAAACCCCAGCGCTTCTAACGCCGGCGCAACCACTTTGGCCCCTGTGTTTTCTCCCACCTTGGCCAGCGGCCACCCGCCGGCATCAATGACAAAAGTATGGCCAGACTTGGTATGCAAAATGCTGCTGTCTCCCTGTCCCACATCCAAAAACCAAACCTCTGCCTTTGGCATAACGACCGGCAAAACCGTCATCCACAACAAAAGCCCCGTCATGCTGCCCCAAACCACTTTTCTCCAAAGGCCTTTCATCCCAACCAAACACACAAAGGCAATCAAACCATAAAAGAGCACCATGGCTTCTATGGATGGCCGTCCGGTCAAAAGCACCGCACCGGGAAGGGATGTGAAAAAGGAAGTGACGGCATCATAAAACCGCAAAATCACATACACACCGCCTGCCAAAAAGTGGGCCAGCTCCAAACTGAAAAGCCCCACCAATCCCACGGCCAGACCCATGGCCAGCAAGAGCCCCAGTAATGGCAACACCAAAAGATTTACCAACGCGCCATAGACCGGCAACCGGTAAAAATACCATGCCACCAAGGGAAAAGAAAGCAGCGTCACCAATGTGGTCGTAAACAAATACCGTTTGACCCGCCCTTTCCAATCCTTGCTGTCCAGCGGATAGGTGGCCGCAAACAAAAAGGCTCCCGTCGTTAAGAAACTCAGTTGAAACCCTGCCGTAAAGAGGGCATAGGGTTCCAGGAGTAACAGCACAATCCCAGCAAGTCCCATGGAATGAAACCCGTCCGTCTCCCTTCCAACCAAGGCCGCACCAAACACCAACTCTGCCATCAACGTGGCCCGCACCACCGAAGGCCGCGCACCGGCAAAGAACAAATAAACCGCCAAACAAACCATCACCAACCCCATGGCAAACCGCCGCGGCAGATGCAGCATCCAAAAGAAGGCGCCAAACAAAATCCCCGCCAGTATGGTGGTATGTAATCCCGATACGGCCAACACATGGGCAATGCCGCCATCGCTATATAACTGCCGTACCCCGTCTTCCAACGATGCCGTGCTGCCGGTCACCATGGCGGCCATCAAAGATGCTTCCTTGGCCGGAAGCACCGTTTCGTACACTTGACAAATCCGCTCGCGGACCATGGCCAATTTCTCCAGCGCCGTCATCTCCCTGGTGCCATAACAAACCACATCCTCCGCAAAACATTGATACCGCAGTCCGTTGGAGCGGGCATAGGTGGCGCTGTCAAACCCGCCGGGGTTTTGAGGCGGTGCGGGAACGGAAAGGGTGCCTTTAACCACCAGGAAACTGCCCGGTAACACCGAAACACCTTCGGGCAAATAGACCGATACCCGTCCCTTTTCCTTCCATGTCTTCCCATCTTGATACAACTCCTCAAGCTCCATCACCACCGTCTGTCTTCCGTCTTCTGCAATCTGCCTGGATAACACTTCCCCGGAAAAGCTGACCTCGCCTTCCACACTGCCAAGCTTTGGCGAAAGAGCGATCACCAACCCGCCGGCCAAAAAGAGAACCACGACGCCTACCGCCATTCCCTTCGACCTTTGTACCCTGGCCGCCACCAAACAGCCAATCCCACAAATCAGCCCGGTCACTTGTTGTCCTACTCCTTCGCCCGCTGCCAACAAAATGCCTCCGCATAGTGCAATCAACCAGATCCACATGGGCCGTTTCACTGCGCTTCCCCCTTCTTTATAATGTCCTTCCTTTGTATCTGTTCTATTCTTTCCCTTTTCTGCCGATAAAAAATGGCCTTGTTCCTTCCGAAACAAAGCCGTCTTTTCCTCTTTTGCAGTTTATGGATTTTATTCCTCAATTTTACATCGCGCCACTGCGTATTGCAACAGCATTCCAATCAACTCGTTTCGACTTCGCCCTGTTTTGGCAGATATGTCATCAATCTGACTGACCACATCTTCTTTTATGCGAATAGAAATGGTTTTATATCCATCTTCTCCTTTTACTCGCTTTGGTTTTATTATCAAAGAATCATCCGACATTGTCTACACCTCCGCATTCTTATTGTATGCCAACACAGGATAGATATATATAGTATCATTTATATTCATTATTTTAATGTACTGAAAAATTAAAAATTCATTATAATTTATAATATATTTTTCATTTTATTTTTCCTCTCCCATCCATCACCGCTTTCTTCTTTTTCCTGGATAAAAAAAGCACGAAACCCCTGTCGTTTCAAGGAATTTCGTGCTTTGCTTGCTTTTTGGTCCTCGCCTGAAGGTTTTCCTCTATTCTTCCAGAAGAATGGGGCTAAAGGGTTGACCAAATTCGCTGTTGCCTTTAAAATTTTCCTGCTTCTCGCCTTCAATTAAAAACTGCACTTTTTTGATGCCGTCCAGTTCACAAAGAGAATTGACAATGGAATAAATGGTCAAATATTCTTCCACCGTCCCGCCGGTGTGGCCTGTGACAAAGTCTTGGCTCAAATCCACATAACAAATGCCGTCGGCCGTTTTGATATCTCGCACCGTGGTCCCCTTGGGCACCGTTTGGGTATGGCCTTCTTCTTCCGGGCCGACAATCAATTCTTCCAGCACATACCGTTCCAGCGCCTGATTGGCATTGACTTCCACCGTCCGCTCTTCTTTGACCAATGTCTTTCCTTCGGCATCGGCAAAATAAAGCGTCAAAATCCGCAGGGCATTGGTGGGTTCTGGGTCGATGGGCTGGTTGATGACCAAATTATACCGGTCCATAGGGCCCAAAGGCTTCTGGTTGGAATGCACCAAAGGCACGCCTTCCACCGACAGTTCCACCTGTTCTACAAAGGGCAAACTGGTTAAGGTCCATACCAGAGCGCCCCGCAAATACATTTTTTGCCCCGGCGTCAGCTCTTCATACCCAGCCGATAAATCCACCCGGGCCAACGTTTCTTCCAGCGACACGCCAAGCACCGTCACCGTTTCTGGCATGGTGCTGACCAGACCTTCTGTCTGTGGCTTTTTTGCCATCTGCAACAGAATGTTTTCCATCTGCTCTTCTTTGCTGTTTCCCACCACTTCATAGGATTCGAAGACCAGTTGCTGGGACTGGGCGTCCAGATAATAGACTTCGGCCGCACCCGTTTGCTCCACAGGGCTGATGGGGGCGATGGTCTGCTTTTTGGCTGCAAATATTACCACCACCAGCAGCACCACCAAGACCACCACACGATAGATCCAACTTCGTTTCACGTTCAACGCCTCCTTCTAGCTGTGGGCCAGCGGAATGCGCACCACAAACGTGGTGCCTTCATTTTCCTTGCTGGAGACTTTGATGCTGCCGTCATGTAACAACACCGTCGAATGGGTGATGGAAAGCCCCAATCCAGTTCCACCCGTCTGTCTGTCCCTTGTTTTGTCAATGCGATAAAAACGATCGAATATCTTTCCTAACTCTTCTTCCGCCATACCGATCCCCGTGTCGGTTACCGTCAAAAAGGCATTTTGATGGTCGCAGTCCAGCGTCACCTTCACCGAACCACCTTCGTCGGTATATTTGATGGCGTTTTCCACCAAGTTGCTGACGGCCAGGGTCAATTTTGTGGCATCCACCTGGGCCACCACATCCTGGCTTTGCTCATAGGTCAGTGTAATCTTGTTGTGCTCCGCCAAAGGCAACAGCCGCTTGATGACTTCTTGCACCAACAGATTCAAGTTTTCGTCTTTGAAGTTGACCGGGATTTCCTTTTGATCCAGCCGCACCAATGTCAGCAGGTCGTTGATGATTTCTGTCATACGGTCCACTTCGCTGGTGATGTCTTGCAAAAACTCCACATACATTTCCTTTGGCGCATCGGCATTGAGCAGGATCGATTCACTGAGGACTTTAATAGAGCTTAAAGGCGTTTTCAGTTCATGGCTGACGTTACTAACAAACTGCTGGCGGGAAATATCCACCTGCTGTAATTTTTCGGCCATGTTGTTGACCGCCTCTGTCACTTCTCGGATTTCATTATTGCTCATGCCGGTGGTGGGAATCCGCTGATCCAAATGCCCATCGGCAATTTTTCGGATCACACCCACCATCTGCTCCAACGGTTTTGTAATCATCTGGGCAAAGAACATCACAATACTGATGACAATAAAAATAATCACTGCCGTCAGGGTATAAATTTGTTTGCGGATGTCCTCCATTTTTTGGGTAATGTCGGTGGGCATATCAGAAATTAAGACCACGCCAATCTTTTCCCCATCGTCGTTTACAATGGAGGCCACAGCATAGATACTGCCGTTGGCCTGTTCTTTGGCCACGTCTTTGTTATCCAGCGCCTCCACAATTTCCGGAATCAAATACATCTTCCCAATTTCCGTCTTGTTGGAGTCGTTGACCACCAGCCCCGTCTCGTCGGTGACGATGATGCGAAAATCCCCTTGGGAGCTGGTCTGTTCCAAGTCCTCAATGAATTCCGCCGCTTTTTCCGTATCGGTTAAATAATCGGACAAGGCGATATGGCCCGAGAGAATGTTGGCTTGGTTAAGCAGTTCTTTTTTTCTCTCTTCAATGTAATATTGCTCCGTGATGCGAAACACCACGCTAGAAAGCAGCAGCAAAGGCAAAATCCCTGCCACCATATAAGTAATCAATAATAAACAACGAATCCCATGGCTTGCTTTTTTCTTATCCAAAGTAATAGCCTACCCCCCATTTGGTGAAAATGTACTGGGGCTCGCTGGGATTTTCTTCAATCTTTTCCCGCAGACGGCGCACATGGACATTGACCGTCTTGGCGTCGGCCGGGCTGTCAAAGCCCCACACCAAATCCAATAAATTTTCCCGGCTGTATACTTTGCCGGGGTTGAGCATAAACAGCTCCAGCAAATCAAACTCTTTGGCCGTCAAAAAGGCTTCTTTTCCATGCAAAAAAACACGGCGGCTGTCAAAATCAATTTTGAGGCCCCGAATTTCCAGCTGGTGTTTTTGTTTATCTTTTTCCTCGTCCACCTTGCGGATGCTACGGCGCAAAATGGCTTTGATCCGCGCCTTTAATTCCAAAATATTAAAGGGTTTGACAATGTAATCGTCGGCGCCATATTCCAGCCCCATGATTTTGTCCATGTCCTCTCCCTTGGCCGTCACCATAATAATGGGTACTTGGGAAAATCCCCGCACCTGCTGACATACTTCCAGCCCGTCCATTTTTGGCAGCATCACATCCAACACCACCAAATCAAAGTGCTGCTCTTTTAATAAGTTCAGCGCTTCTTCCCCATCATAGGCTGCTGTCACTTCCATATCGTCTTGCTCCAGACTAAACTTAATGCCTTTGACAATCAGCTTTTCATCATCCACCACTAAAATATGATATCCCATCGATCTATGCCTCCTTACTCTGTGGGATTAGAAAGTGTCACCCGCTCCTTCATGGCCGCAAACGTCTTTTCTCCAATGCCTTTGACTTCCATCAATTCTTCCGGTGATTGAAACGGTCCGTTTGCCTCACGATAAGCCACAATGGCTTCGGCCGTACTTTCGCCCACATAGGGTAAATCCATCAATGCTTCTTTGGTTGCCGTATTGATGTCAACCAAGCTTTCTTCATATAATTTTCGAGAAAAAGCCTCCGCCAATTCCACTTCCTGTCCATAGGTTACCTTTGTTTGTCCAAAGGAAATGCGATCCACCGGCCACGTTCTTTCATACCAAAATCCGCAGCCCAACACAAACACCGTCACCAATAACCAGCAGACAGAAGCCTTTTTCTTTTTCATGTACTTTCCCATCCTTAAGAAAATTTCTATTTGAAAACCCCTTGTTTTCTGCTATACTATTTATGCTATTGTAACATGAAAAAAGAAAAAAATACATAGGAGTTTTACGATGCAACTGAAAAAATGTTCGATTTTGTGTCTGCTTCTCATTCTCTTGCAGACCATACCCGTTTTTGGTTCCAACTTGATGAACACGGCCTCTGACGCTGCAAGCGCCCTCACCTTGGACGCCCAAAGCGCCATTTTGATTGATGCCTCCACCGGTACCGTACTCTATGAAAAAGACAGCGATGCAAAACATTATCCAGCCAGCATCACCAAACTGATGACCGTTTTATTGGCTTTGGAATACGGCAATTTGGATGAAACCATCACCTTTTCCCACGATGCCGTTTTCAGCATCGAGCCGGGCAGCAGCCACATCGCCATTGACGAAGGCGAGCAAATCACCATGCGCCAGGCCCTCTATGGCATCATGCTGCAATCGGCCAACGAAGTTTCCAACGGCGTTGCCGAACACATCGACGGCTCCATGGAAGCCTTCGCCCAACACATGACCACCCGCGCCAAAGAACTGGGCTGCACCGGCACCAACTTCACCAACGCCAATGGTCTCCATGACGACAATCATTATACCACAGCCCACGATATGGCCCTCATCGCCAAAGAACTTTTGAAATTCGATTTCTTTCGGGAACTGATGGCTACCTTATATTATGAAATTCCACCCACCAATAAACAGCCGGAAACCCGCTATCTTTACGCGCAAAACCAGCTGATCAAAGATTCTTCCATTTTCTATTACGAATATTGTGAAGGCGGAAAAACCGGCTATACCACCCAGGCCGGAAACACATTGGTGGCCTATGCCAAAAAAGGCGACACCGAACTGATTTCTGTGGTGCTGCAATCCACCGGCTATGGCGAGTATACCGATACCATTGCCTTGTTTGACTATGGCTTTGCCAACTTCAAAACGGCAGAAGTGTTGGCCGAAGGCGACTTTTTTGCCTCCATTCCTGTTACTACCTTAAATAAAAAAGAAGAAGCGGAAGAAATTGGCACCGCCATGGTGGTCAGTCAAGCCCCTGTTTTGGTGACACTTCCCGCCAGTGCTTCTTTGGAGCAGCTGCAAATTACCGATACGTTACCCGAAACCTTGGATGCCCCCGTCACTGCCGGGCAAAAGCTGGGCACGGCCACCATTCTTTTGCAAGAAGAAGAATTGGGTACCATTGATTTGGTGGCACAAGACACCGTCGCCGTCGCCGCCGAAGCAGAAACCCTTTCCGACAAAAACCCCGTCAATTTCAAACTGATTTTGCTCTGTCTTGCCATTTTGGCTGTTGTTTTTGTCATCATTCGCTTGATTGTGGGTAAAATAATGTATGAAAAGAAAAAACGCAGAAGACGGGCCAGACGCAGAAGACGGTTACAGGAGCTAAAGGAGAAAAACCGACTGGAAAACAGCAGAACAGAAATTAACAAAGAATAATTCTCATTTACTAATTGACATTTGTCAAAAACTATTGTATAATAGAACCATTAAAGAAGCCAAAGGAGGTTTGCAATATGGCTACCGTTAAAATTGATCAAACAAATTTTCAAAAAGAGGTATTAGAAAGCGAAACCCCTGTGCTGTTGGATTTCTGGGCACCTTGGTGTGGTCCTTGCCGGATGGTTTCTCCAGTATTGGATCAGGTGGCCGACGAAGTGGAAGGTATCAAAGTGGGCAAAATCAATGTGGACGAACAGCCAGAATTGGCCAATCAGTTCCGCGTCATGAGCATTCCAACTTTGGTGGTCATGAAAAACGGCAAAGTGGTCGATAGCAGCGTTGGGGTAAGACCAAAGGCGCAAATTATAAAAATGTTAGAAGCAGAATAAAACGATATTTGCCAAAAGAAGCTAGAACAATCGTTCCGGCTTCTTTTTTTTGTATAAAAAATAGACGGAATACTAAAAAAAGTTTTCTCTTTTCTGTTACTTTTTTTAAACATGTTTCCGGTTTACAAAAATGGAAAATTACCTCCAACCATCCATTTTCTGGCCTTTTTCCCTTTTTTCTCTATTCAAATTTTAGGAATAAAAATGCAATCTGTTTTAATTGCACAAAAATTATTGTGCAAAATACGATTGAATAGATACTATTTTTTATTGTAGTATAGTACTTATGTGGAGTTTGTGTCAATTAACCCAAATTCCATGAAGAAACAAATTTCTCCGGCCGGAAAATTGTTTCACAAGAGGGAGACTTGTTACACAGTATAATTAGGGAGGAGATTCTTTTGGCAAAGAAACTTTTAGACTACGTTACCCCCAGTAAGGAACCAAAAATAAAACGTGCACCAACCTTTTTTGAGTCCGTACTGGCTATCATTATCTTAGTGGCCTTGATCGGGATTGGGTATATCGGTTTTGGTTGGCCTGTAAACCCAATGCTGATGCTTGCTTCGTTGATTTTCGTTTTCATGGGGTTCCGGTGCGGCTGGACCTGGGATGCATTGCAAAATGCCATTGTAGAAAAATTTAAATCTGTAACTGTCATCATCTTAATGAACTTTTTGGTTGGTGGTACCATTGCAGCTTGTATCTTCTGCGGTACCATTCCCTATTTGATTTATCTGATCTTTAAACTGATTAACCCAGATCAAATTTATCTTTGGTCTTTCGTATCTTGTGCTATTTTCTCTGTGGTAACCGGTACCAGCTGGACCACTGCAGGTACCATCGGTCTTGCCATGTTTGGCGCCGGTATTGGTATGGGCGCAGACCCAGCCATCTTGGTTGCCGCCATCGTCAGCGGTGCTATCTTTGGGGACAAGCTTTCTCCAATCAGTGAAACCACCATCTTGGCTCCTTTGTGCGCCGGCACCGACGTATATTCCCACATCTATTCCATGCTGTACACCACCATTCCTACGGCTATCATCTGTGCCATTTTCTTCTACATCTGTGGCAGCAGCATGCCTGGTGGCCAGCAGTTGCCAGAAGTGGCTTTGACCACCATGGAAGAACTCTCTCAACTGTTTAAATTTAGCCCTGTTGTGCTGATTCCGTTTATTTTGATTTTCTGCGGCTCTATCTTCAAATGGGGCAACATGCCTTCTTTGTGCATCGCTTCCTTCGCTGCCGTTTTCGTTGCTATCTTCTATCAAAGAGGCGCTACCATCGACGTACTGAACGCTTTTATGGGCGGTATGAAAGTATCTTACCTGGGTGTAGAAGATGCTACTACCCTTTCCAGTGCCACCCTTTCCATCCTGCAAAGAGGTGGTATGAGCGGCATGGGCAGCACCAACATCACCGTTTGCTGCGGTTTCGTTTTGGCTGCTATCATGGGCGCCGTCGGGTTCTTGCAGACTGCGTTTGCTCCAATTTTGAACCTGTGCAGAGGCAAACGTGTTCGTCTGATTATTTCTACTTTGTTTACTGACTTTGTCATCCTGAGCTGCGCTGGTTCTTCTTACCCAGCTCACATCATTGTATCGGAAATCTATAAGAGAGAATACTTTGAACAGGGCCTGGATCCAAAGGTACTGTCCCGTACCTTGGAAGACGTTGGTACCATGTGTACGCCATTGGTACCATGGTCCGCTTCCGGCGCTTACTACATTGGTTTGTTCGGTGTAGCTGCTTACGGTGTTGGCGGTTACTGCAAATATGCACTGAACTGCTGGTTGAACCCAATTGCTGCCATTATTCTGGCTGTTACCGGCATTGCTATGTTTAAGATGAGCGATGAAAAACGGAAACAAATGCTGGCACAGTTGGATGAAGAAGCCCGCAACGAAGGCGAAGTAGAAGCCGTTCGTCAGGCCGTTGCAGAAAACTAAACCCGTATCATTGCATCTATCTTTCGTATGACCAAAAACAAAAAAGCAGTCAAACCCAAGTTGGGTTTGGCTGCTTTTTTCATGGCATTTGGCCTGTTTTCTGTTGTTCTTTTGGGGGAGGGAGTCTCTTTCCCCTCTCCCCTCGTTCCTTTGTGGCTTATGGTTTTGTTTTGCCTTTCGTTGGCCTTTTTCTGGCCTTCTGTGGCCTGCGAAAGCCGGCAGGATCATTCGTCCTCCGGCAGATCAAAGACCTGCCCATCGGCCTCCAGCTCCATCACACAGGCCCCAAAGGGCTCCGATTCTTTCAATCGGCGGCATACCTGAAAATCACCCCAAAAGTGCATGGGGAAAAAGGCCTTGGCATTGGCAAAAGCAAAATACCCTTCTGCCCCCAAAGCATAGCCGTCCTCGCCCAAGCGAGGGTCCACCGGCATAAAGGCCACGTCGGCCGTTTTCCCTTTTAATTTCGCCATCTGGGCCCGATAGTCCCCTGCCATTTGCTTGTTCCAGCTTTCCGATTCTTCCGCCCAATACCAGTGGTTCAGATCGCCTGCATGGTAAATGGCGGCCTTTCCGTCCTCCACCCAAAAGGCCACCCCGGCATCGGTGGACTGCAAAGTGGTCACCTTCAAACCGCAAATGTCATAGGTTTCATTGGCATAGACCAAATGGATGGGGCTTGTCACATCCCGCATGGCTCGCCTGCGTTTGCCAATCTCGTGGGAAAGCACATACACCGTTTCTTGCGTCTTTTCCAAATCATAAATCTTAGCCGAAAAATGATCGGCGTGAAAATGGCTTGCAAAAACCACCAGAGGCTTGTCTTTGGGGATAGGCGGTAAATCCCCTTCCGTATAATCAAAGAGGAGTGTATGGCCCGTCAGCTCCACCAGAAAGGCACTGTGGTGAATATAGGTAACTTTCATAAAGGCTCCTTTCTTTGTATGGGAGAAACAAAAAAGTTGTCGCCCAAGCAATTTCCTCAAAAGAAACCATGGCCTTTCTATGATTTCTTCTGGAAAAATTGCAACAGACGCCTTCAGAAGAAAACAACCTTCGTAAAAATAAGATAGCTGAAATCCTTGCAAAGCAAAGGATTTCAGCTATTTTTTGTTTCCTTATGAAGCTGCGCGAAAAAGGGCTACAGCTTTTGTTCTGCTCGGTTCAATCCGCGCTTAAAATTAAGCAAGGATTTCTACTACGGAACCAGCGCCTACTGTTCTACCACCTTCACGGATGGAGAAACGCAGACCAGGAGCCATAGCAACTGGAGTGATCAATTCAACGGTCATTTCAACGTTGTCGCCAGGCATGCACATTTCAGTACCTTCTGGCAGGTTGATTACGCCGGTAACGTCAGTTGTTCTGAAGTAGAACTGTGGACGATAGTTGTTGAAGAAAGGAGTATGACGGCCACCTTCTTCTTTGGTCAGAACGTATACATGAGCGGTGAATTTGGTGTGAGGAGTAATGGAACCTGGTTTCGCCAATACCTGGCCTCTTTCGATTTCATTTCTCTGAACGCCACGCAGCAATACACCGATGTTATCGCCAGCTTCTGCCTGATCCAACAGTTTACGGAACATTTCAACGCCGGTAACAACTACTTTTCTCTTTTCTTCGGTCAGACCTACGATTTCAACTTCATCCTGTACTTTTACAACGCCGCTTTCTACTCTACCGGTAGCTACAGTACCACGACCGGTGATGGAGAATACGTCTTCTACAGGCATCAAGAAAGGTTTGTCAGTGTCACGTTCTGGAACTGGAACGTAAGCTTCGATTTCGTTGAACAGATCAACGATCTTGTCGCCCCATTCGCTGGATGGATCCTGCAGAGCCTGGAATGCAGAGCCTCTTACTACAGGGATGTCATCGCCTGGGAATTCATATTCGTTCAACAGTTCTCTGATTTCCATTTCAACCAGGTCAAGCAATTCTTCATCGTCAACCATGTCGCATTTGTTCATGAATACAACGATGTAAGGAACGCCTACCTGACGGGAAAGCAGGATGTGTTCTCTCGTCTGAGCCATAGGACCATCGGTTGCAGCTACTACCAGGATGGAAGCGTCCATCTGAGCAGCCCCGGTGATCATGTTTTTCACGTAGTCAGCATGTCCTGGGCAGTCTACGTGAGCATAGTGTCTGTTAGGAGTTTCATATTCTACGTGAGCGGTAGAAATGGTGATACCACGTTCTCTTTCTTCTGGAGCTTTGTCGATGTTATCGAAAGCTACTTCTTCGCCCAAACCATATCTTGCATGCAGAGTCTTGGTGATAGCAGCGGTCAAAGTTGTTTTGCCGTGGTCAACGTGACCGATGGTACCAATATTCATATGTGGTTTGGTTCTTTCAAATTTTGCCTTTGCCATTTTGAAAATCCTCCTTTAATGTTTATCAGTGGTTCATTTCTGATAATTCGGCCGATGTCAGTCGTCATTATCATTATATAAAAAACCCTGTGTTTTTGCAATAGTTTTTTCAATTATCGCCTTTTCTGCCAGCCAGAACTTTCTCCTGAATGTTCTTTGGACAAGCTTCGTAATGGTCAACTTCCATTACATAGTTACCACGGCCCTGGGTTCTAGAACGCAGGTCGGTGGAGTAACCAAACATTTCAGCCAGAGGCACATAAGAGTGGATTACTTTTACAGCATTTCTGTCTTCCATACCTTCGATCCGGCCACGACGAGAGTTGATGTCACCGATTACATCGCCCATATACTGTTCTGGTACGGTTACAGTTACTTTCATGATAGGTTCCAGCAATACTGGATCGCCTTTTCTCATAGCTTCTTTGAAGGCCATGGAACCTGCAATCTGGTAAGCCATTTCAGAGGAGTCTACTTCGTGGTAGCTACCATCATATACTTCTGCTTTTACGCCCAGTACAGGATAGCCGCCCAAGATACCGCTGTTCATCGCTTCCTGGATACCTTTATCGATGGCTGGGATATATTCTTTTGGAATGGCACCGCCCACAACGCTGTTGACAAATTCATAGTTGTGTTCTGCATCGGTACCCATTGGGTAGAATTTCACTTTACAGTGACCATACTGACCACGACCACCGGACTGACGAACGAATTTACCTTCTACGTCAACGGCTTTGCGGAAGGTTTCACGATAAGCAACCTGAGGAGCGCCTACGTTTGCTTCCACTTTGAATTCTCTCAGCAGACGGTCTACGATGATTTCCAAGTGCAATTCACCCATACCGGAGATAATGGTGTCGCCGGTTTCGGTGTCTGTATGAGTACGGAACGTAGGATCTTCTTCTGCCAGTTTGGCCAGGGCAATGCCCATTTTATCTCTGCCAGCTTTTGTCTTTGGTTCGATGGCAACGGAGATAACTGGCTCTGGGAATACCATACTTTCCAGGATTACTTCATGATCTTCATCACAGATGGTGTCACCTGTGGTGGTGAATTTAAAGCCTACAGCAGCAGCGATGTCGCCGGCGTATACTTTTTCAATTTCTTCTCTGTGGTTTGCGTGCATCTGCAAAATACGGCCGAAACGTTCTTTTTTACCCTTTACAGAGTTGTAAACGTAGGAACCAGCTTCGCAGGTACCGGAATATACACGGAAGAATGCCAATTTACCAACAAATGGGTCATTCATGATCTTGAAGGCCAAAGCGGCAAATGGTTCGGTGTCAGAAGAATGTCTTTCCACTTCTTCACCGGTTTCTGGATCAGTACCTTTGATGGAAGGAATGTCGGTAGGTGCTGGCATGTAGTCGATGACACCATCCAACAGTTTCTGTACACCTTTGTTTCTGTAAGCAGAGCCACAGAATACTGGTACCAATTCGCAAGCGATACAAGCTTTACGCAAAGCAGCTTTCAATTCTTCAATGGTCAGTTCTTCGCCTTCAAAGAATTTTTCCATCAATGCCTCATCGGTTTCTGCAATGGCTTCCACCATAGCATCATGGTATTCTTGTGCTTTGTCTTTCAAATCTTCTGGGATTTCTTCAATTTTGATATCTTTGCCCAGTTCATCTTCGTAGATGTAGGCTTTCATTTCAAACAAGTCTACAATACCTACAAAGAACTGTTCAGAACCAATTGGCAGTGTCACAGGCACTGGATGGCAACCCAGACGTTCTTTCATCATGTTTACCACGTTGAAGAAGTCAGCACCCATGATGTCCATCTTGTTGACGAAGGCCATACGAGGTACGTTGTAGTTGTCTGCCTGATGCCAAACGGTTTCACTTTGAGGTTCTACGCCGCCTTTTGCACAGAATACGCAAACAGCGCCGTCCAATACACGCAGGGAACGTTCTACTTCTACAGTAAAGTCCACATGTCCTGGTGTATCGATGATGTTGATACGATTACCTTCCCACTGAGCTGTGGTTGCAGCAGAGGTAATGGTAATACCTCTTTCCTGCTCCTGCTCCATCCAGTCCATTGTTGCGGTACCCTCATGGGTATCACCGATTTTGTAGTTACGGCCTGTATAGTAAAGGATACGCTCTGTGAGGGTAGTTTTACCGGCATCGATATGAGCCATGATACCAATGTTTCTGGTTTTTTCCAATGGGAATGCTCTATTAGCCAAAAAGTACTCCTCCTTTTACAGGTACGATCTGCTTCCGCCCGTAGACGGAAGCAGCCAGTATCTTCCTTACGCACACTTTTGCCCAATTGGACAAAAAATATGCACACTCTTCACAGTTTTTCTTACCATTTGTAATGGGAGAAAGCTTTGTTTGCTTCTGCCATTTTGTGGGTTTCTTCTTTTTTCTTGCAAGCGCCGCCGGCATTGTTCAGGGCGTCCATCAATTCGCCGGCCAGACGATCTACCATGGTTTTTTCGCCACGTTTTCTTGCATACATGGTCAACCAACGCAGACCCAAAGTACGTCTTCTGTCTGGTCTGATTTCCATTGGTACCTGGTAGGTAGCACCGCCGACACGGCGTGCTTTTACTTCCAGCACTGGCATGATGTTGTTCATTGCTTCTTCGAATGCTTCGATTGGGTCTTTTCCGGTTTTTTCAGCCACCTTGTCGAATGCACCGTAAACAATTCTCTGTGCCACACCCTTTTTGCCATCCAGCATCACGCTGTTGATGAGCTTGGTTACTTCTTTGCTTTTATACATTGGGTCTGGCAATACTTCTCTTTTTGCTACATGACCTTTTCTTGGCACGATTCTTCCCTCCTTAATATGGTTAGATCATCGGTACTCGTGTGCGAACAAATGGTTCTTCACTCGATTCATGCCTTACACTACTTGAATATATCTCGTTGCAGACGCAGTTCGTATATCATTTTTGTACAAGGCATTGTTCAGATTATCAACTTATTTTTTGTTTGCTTTTGGACGTTTTGCACCGTATTTGGAACGGCTTCTCATACGGTTTGCAACACCAGCGGTATCCAGTGTGCCACGGATGATGTGATAACGCACACCAGGAAGGTCTTTTACTCTACCACCGCGGATCAGAACAACAGAGTGTTCCTGCAGGTTGTGGCCTTCACCTGGGATATAAGCGGTTACTTCAATCCCGTTGGAAAGACGAACTCTGGCGATTTTTCTCAAAGCAGAGTTTGGTTTCTTTGGTGTAGAAGTTTTAACTGCGGTGCAAACGCCTCTTCTCTGTGGGGAAGAGATGTCGGTCTGCTTTTTCTGCAGGGAGTTCCAACCCTTCTGCAGTGCAGGCGCAGTGCTTTTCTTTTCTACCACTTGTCTACCTTTTCTTACTAACTGGTTAAATGTTGGCATTTAAAGTGCACCTCCTTACAAAAATGAATACGTTCTGCCTGCGATTGTTCGTCGCATATGGTCCAAAACAGGCTTTTTTCTTCTTGTTCGCCTATTTCCAGACACTGCAAAAGTGTATCACTTATCCACAAAAATGTCAAGCAAAATTTCGGTATTCTGCTGTAAAAATTCCGTAAACATCAAGAAAACAACACGCCCGTCATCGATGGATGGCAGGCGTGTTTCAAATGGTCTTTTTTCTTTTTGTCTTTGTTTCTTCCTATATAAAAGGAAGGAATCCTTCGGCGCCGTTTCTAAGAAGAAAAATCAGTGTTTCTTCTTTAGGAAACGATTTTACATGGTTTCTTCTTTTTCTTCTTCTGCAGGCACCACGTTGATGTTGCGGTAACGATTCATGCCGGTACCGGCCGGGATCAATTTACCGATGATCACGTTTTCTTTCAGACCAATCAATGGGTCTACTTTGCCTTTGATGGCGGCTTCGGTCAAGACACGAGTGGTTTCCTGGAAGGAAGCGGCCGACAAGAAGGAATCGGTGGCCAGGGAGGCCTTGGTGATACCCAACAGCACGCGGGAACCTTTGGCCGGTTCCAAACCTTGTGCTTCCATTTCGGCGTTGGTATTTTCAAAGGTCAGCCAGTCAACGAGGCTACCTGGCAAGAAATCGGTATCGCCGTTTTCTTCGATTTTCACACGTTTGAGCATCTGGCGTACAATCACTTCGATATGTTTATCGTTGATTTCTACACCTTGCAGACGGTATACACGCTGTACTTCCTGGATCATATAATCCTGTACGCCACGCAGACCTTTGATTTTCAAAATATCGTGTGGGTTCACGCTACCTTCGGTGATTTCATCGCCGGCTTCGATATAGTCGCCGTCGTATACTTTGATACGAGAACCATAAGGAATGAGGTAGTCTTTGCTTTCGCCGGTTTCCCGGTTGGTGATGGTCACTTCCCGTTTCTTCTTCGTTTCGCTCAGCTTCACTTCGCCGGCAAATTCGGAGATGATGGCAAGGCCCTTTGGTTTTCTGGCTTCAAACAATTCTTCGACACGAGGAAGACCTTGTGTGATGTCGTCGCCGGCGATACCGCCGGTGTGGAACGTACGCATGGTCAACTGGGTACCAGGTTCCCCGATGGACTGAGCGGCGATGATACCAACGGATTCGCCAATCCGTACGGAGCGGCCGCTGGCCATGTTGGCGCCATAGCACTTGGAGCAGATACCAATGGTGGAACGGCAGGTCAAGATGGTACGGATAAATACTTTCTTGATGCCGGCTTTTTCCACTTTTTCTGCCATATCGGCAGAAATCTTCGTATCAGCCGGTACCAGCACTTCGCCGGTTTCTGGATGGCGAATTTCATGCACATTCCATCTGCCGCGGATACGATCCTGCAAACTTTCGATAACTTCGTTGCCGTCGGTAAAGGCCGATACCCAAAGGCCTGGGACTTCCTGGCCTTCTGGGGTACAATCCCATTCGCGGATGATGATATCCTGGGAAACGTCTACCAGACGACGGGTCAAATAACCGGAGTCGGCTGTACGCAATGCCGTGTCGGTCAAACCTTTTCTAGCACCGTGGGCAGAAATGAAGTATTCCAATACAGACAGACCTTCACGGAAGTTGGATTTGATAGGCAATTCGATGATACCACCGGAAGGGTTGGCCATCAAGCCACGCATACCGGCCAGCTGTTTGATCTGGCTGTTGGAACCACGGGCACCGGAGTTGGCCATCATATAGATGTTGTTATATTTCCCTAAGCCGCGCAGCAGTGCGTCGGTGATTTTATCGTTGGCCTGGTTCCAGGCGTCAATGACTTTGTTATGACGTTCTTCGTCGGTCATCAAACCACGTTTGAACTTTTTGGTAATCATTTCCACGGCTTCTTCGGCTTCGGCCAGATAGGTTTTCTTTTCTGGCGGAATTTCCATATCGGATACGGAAACGGTCAAGGCCGCGCGTGTGGAGAAACGGAAGCCCAGTGCTTTGATTTTATCCAGCACTTCGGCCGTTTCGGTGGAACCGCATTTGTTGATGCAGCGGTTGATGATCTTCCCAACGCCTTTTTTGTCCACCAAGAAGTCTACTTCATAGCGGAATTTTTCTTCGTCGTTGGTCCGATCGATATAGCCCAAGTTTTGTGGAATCGCTTCGTTGAAGATGATGCAGCCAACGGTGGTATCCACAATGCGGCTTTCCTTCACGCCGTTAAATTCCAGTGTTCTACGCACTTTGATTTTGGCATGGAGGGTGATTTCATGGTTATCATAAGCCAAAATGGCTTCCAATTCGTCTTTGAATACTTTGCCTTCGCCTTTTTCGCCGTCTTTTTTCAGGGTCAGATAATACATACCAAGAATCATGTCCTGAGAAGGCACGGTCACAGGGGCCCCATCGGAAGGTTTCAGCAAGTTGTTGGGAGAAAGCAGCAAGAAGCGGCATTCTGCCTGGGCTTCCACGGACAAAGGTACATGGACAGCCATCTGGTCGCCGTCGAAGTCGGCGTTATAAGCGGTACAAACCAATGGATGCAGCTTAATGGCGCGGCCTTCCACCAGTTTTGGTTCAAAGGCCTGGATGCCCAGACGGTGCAGCGTTGGTGCACGGTTCAGCATCACTGGATGTTCTTTGATGACATCTTCCAGCACATCCCAAACTTCCGACTGCAACCGTTCCACCATGCGTTTGGCAGATTTGATGTTGTGGGCCATGCCGTCTTCCACCAGTTTTTTCATGACAAAAGGCTTGAACAATTCAATGGCCATTTCTTTTGGCAAACCGCACTGGAAGATTTTCAAGTCTGGCCCTACGACGATTACAGAACGGCCAGAGTAGTCCACACGTTTGCCCAACAAGTTTTGACGGAAACGGCCTTGTTTCCCTTTGAGCATATCGGAAAGAGATTTCAGGGCACGGTTACCAGGACCGGTCACCGGACGGCCACGACGGCCGTTATCGATGAGGGCGTCCACGGCTTCCTGGAGCATTCTCTTTTCGTTACGCACGATGATGTCTGGTGCGCCCAAATCCAAGAGGCGTTTCAAACGGTTATTTCTATTGATGACACGACGATACAAGTCGTTCAAGTCGCTGGTGGCAAAACGGCCGCCATCCAGCTGTACCATAGGACGAATGTCCGGCGGAATGACCGGTACCACATCCAGAATCATCCATTCCGGTTTGTTGTTGGACACTTTAAAGCTTTCCAACGCTTCCAACCGTTTGATGATCCGGATTCTCTTTTGACCGGTGGTATCGGCCAACTGTTTTTTCAGTTCGGCGCTGTCTTTTTCCAGGTCGATGTCTTGCAGCAGTTTTTTCACTGCTTCGGCACCCATGCCAACGGTGAACCGATCACCGTATTTGTCATAGGCTTCCCGGTATTCTTTTTCTGTCAACAGCTGTTTGTACTGCAATGGCGTATCCCCGCCATCCAGCACCACGTGGCTTGCAAAGTACAGCACTTTTTCCAGCGCCCGAGGGCTCATGGACAAAATCAAGCCCATCCGGGAAGGAATGCCTTTGAAATACCAGATATGGGAAACGGGGCAGGCCAACTCAATGTGGCCCATCCGTTCTCTTCTTACTTTGCTTTTGGTTACTTCCACGCCGCAGCGATCGCAAACGACGCCTTTGTAACGGATTCTTTTATATTTGCCGCAATGGCATTCCCAGTCCTTGGTTGGTCCAAAAATGCGTTCGCAAAACAGGCCGTCCCGTTCCGGCTTTAAGGTTCGATAGTTGATGGTTTCCGGTTTTTTTACTTCGCCCCGGGACCACTCTCTGATTTTTTCAGGAGATGCCAGCCCAATTTTAATTGAGTCAAACACAATACCCTGTTCTTGTGTGGTTGCCATCCGTGAACAGCTCCTTTCTTACTCTTCGTCGTTCAAATCGTCCTCATCCTCGTCCAGAGAAAGGGCATCATCGTCGAGAAGTTCATCGTCTTCCAAATCCAGTTCGTCTTCGTCTCCGTCGCTTGCGTCATCTCCAAAGAGGAAATCCAAAGCGTCTTCTGGCCGGCTTTCTTCATACCGTCTTGGACGTCTGTCGTCGTCTTCTTCTGGTTCATAGCCGTCGATGCGTACATTGAGGTCATCCACATCGTCGATGCATTCTTTGATTTCCACTTCGGTCTGGTCTTCTCTCAAGACACGGACATCCAGCGCCAAGGACTGCAATTCTTTCAGCAATACCTTGAAGGATTCTGGTACCCCTGGTTCTGGAATATTTTCCCCTTTGACAATGGCTTCGTATGTTTTCACACGGCCCACAATGTCGTCGGATTTTACGGTCAAAATTTCTTGCAGTGTATAAGAAGCGCCATAGGCTTCCAGGGCCCAAACTTCCATTTCGCCAAAACGCTGGCCGCCAAACTGGGCCTTGCCGCCCAAAGGCTGCTGGGTAACGAGGGAGTAAGGACCGGTGGAGCGGGCATGGATTTTATCGTCTACCAAGTGGTGGAGTTTCAAGTAGTGCATGAAACCAACGGTAACGCGGTTATCAAACGGCTCGCCGGAGCGGCCGTCGCGCAGTTCCACTTTGCCGTCGCGGCTTAATTTGACGCCCTTCCACAGTTCTCTATGGTCTCTATTTTCATATAATTCATCATAGATATCTCCTTCCAACAGTGGTTTCCACTTTTCGGAGAAGGTTTCCCAATCGGTGTTGACATAGTCGTTGGCCATTTCCAGCGTATCCATGATGTCCACTTCGTCGGCCCCGTCAAAGACAGGCGTTGCCACTTTCCAGCCCAGCACATTGGCGGCCAAGCTCAAGTGGGTTTCCAATACCTGCCCGATGTTCATACGGGAAGGAATACCCAATGGGTTCAATACGATATCCAATGGACGGCCGTTTGGCAAGAAAGGCATATCTTCCACAGGAAGCACACGGGAAACCACACCTTTGTTCCCGTGACGGCCTGCCATCTTATCGCCCACGGAGATTTTTCTCTTTTGCGCAATGTACACACGTACCAACTGGTTTACCCCTGGGCCGATGTCATCGCCGTTTTCTCTGGTATAAATCTTCACATCCACAATGATACCCTTGGTACCATGAGGCACACGCAGGGAGGTATCGCGGACTTCTCTTGCTTTTTCCCCGAAGATGGCACGCAGCAAACGTTCTTCTGCCGTCAGTTCTGTTTCGCCCTTTGGCGTTACTTTCCCAACCAAAATATCGTTTGGCCGTACTTCGGCGCCGATGCGGATGATGCCTCTTTCGTCCAAGTCCCGCAGCGCGTCATCGCCCACGTTTGGAATGTCGCGGGTAATTTCTTCTGGTCCCAATTTGGTATCTCTGGCTTCTGCTTCGTATTCGTCGATATGAACAGAAGTATAAACGTCTTCTTGCACCAGTCGTTCGCTGAGCAATACGGCGTCTTCGTAGTTGTAACCTTCCCAGGTCATAAACCCAATCAGAGGGTTTTTGCCCAGTGCCAGTTCGCCTTGGCTGGTGGAGGCGCCGTCGGCAATGATCTGGTCTGCTTCCACCGTCTGGCCTATGTCCACGATAGGACGCTGGTTGAGGCAGGTGCTCTGGTTGGAGCGTTGATATTTAATCAGTTTATAAACGTCTTTTTTGCCGTCTTCTGTTTTAATCACAATCTGATCGGCAGAAACCCGTTCCACCACGCCGGCATGTTTTGCGATCACGCAAATACCGGAGTCTTTGGCGGTTTTGTATTCCATCCCCGTCCCAACGATGGGGCTATCGGTTACCAACAGCGGCACAGCCTGGCGCTGCATGTTGGAGCCCATCAGGGCACGGTTGGCGTCGTCGTTTTCCAAGAAAGGAATCAGGGCCGTTGCCACAGAAACCATCTGTTTTGGCGAAACGTCCATCAAGTTGATCTGGTTTCGATCCACTTCGATGATTTCTTCCCGATAACGACCGGAAACTTTTTTATGCACAAAGTAGCCTTCTTCGGTCAAAGGTTCGTTGGCCTGGGCCACCATGTAGTTTTCTTCTTCGTCGGCAGTGACATAGATATATTCATCGGTTACCCGAGGTTGGTCGCCACTATGGTCGATCAAACGATACGGTGCTTCGATGAAGCCATATTCATTGATCCGGGCAAAAGTGGCCAGGGAGTTAATCAAACCGATGTTTGGACCTTCTGGCGTTTCAATGGGGCACATTCTGCCGTAGTGGGAGTGGTGAACGTCACGCACTTCGAAACCGGCTCTTTCTCTGGAAAGACCGCCAGGACCCAGGGCGGAAAGACGACGTTTGTGGGTCAATTCGCTCAGAGGGTTATTCTGGTCCATAAACTGGGACAACTGGGAGCTGCCGAAAAATTCTTTGATGGCAGCCGTCACAGGACGCACGTTGATGAGGGCCTGTGGCGTTACGATGTCCAAATCCTGGATGGTCATACGTTCTCTGACCACACGTTCCATTCTGGAAAGACCAATGCGGAACTGGTTTTGCAGCAATTCCCCAACGGAACGGATCCGACGGTTACCCAAGTGGTCAATATCGTCCACGTTACCAAAACCATAATCCAGATGCATCACATAGTTGATGGAAGCCATAATATCCTGGATGGTGATATGTTTTGGTACCAACTGATTGTGTTTTTGTTTGATGGCTTCTGCCACTTCTTCTTTGGTGGTATACTCGTCCAAAATGGCTTTCAGGGCTGGGTAGTATACTTTTTCTTTGATGTTCAGATCTTTTGCCGTCAAGCCAAATTCTGCAATGTAAGCATCCAAAGAAACGGTCTGGTTGGTCAATACTTTGATGGTCCGGTCTTCTTCCCCTTCAATCATCACATAGCCAACGCCAGTATCCTGGATGGTATCGCACAGGTCCATGTCAAGCTTGGTCCCTGCTTCTGCCACCACTTCGCCGGTCATGGGGTCTACCACGTTTTCTGCCAGCACGGCGCCAGCAATCCGGTTGCGCAGCGCCAGTTTTTTGTTGAATTTATACCGCCCCACCTTGGCCAGGTCATATCTCTTTGGATCAAAGAACATCCCTTTGAGCAAAGATTCGGAGCTTTCCACCGTAGGTGGTTCACCGGGACGCAGTTTTTTATAGATTTCCACTAAGCCTTCTTCATAGCTTTTGCTGATGTCCTTTTCGATGGTGGCCTGGATTTTTGGCTCATCCCCAAACATCTGCAAAATTTCGTTGTCCGTCCCAAAGCCCAGGGCCCGGATCAGCACCGTCACCGGTACTTTTCTTGTCCGGTCTACACGCACATAAAAGACATCATTGGAGTCTGTTTCATATTCAAGCCAAGCGCCGCGGTTTGGAATGACCGTGGAAGAAATCAGTTTTTTGCCAACTTTATCAAATTCCGATGCATAATAAATGCCAGGAGAACGCACCAGCTGGCTAACGATAACACGTTCTGCCCCATTGATGACAAACGTACCTGTATCGGTCATCAAAGGAAAATCGCCCATAAACAATTCCTGTTCTTTGATTTCGTCCAGTTCCTTGTTGTTGAGGCGGGCTTTGATTTTCAGGGGAGCCGCATAAGTGGCATCCCGTTCTTTACATTCTTCAATGGAATACTTCGGTTCGTTGTCCAAAGAAAAATCGGTAAACTCCAGCACCAGATTGCCGCTAAAGTCGGTGATGGGGGAAATGTCCTCAAAGGCTTCTTTCAAGCCTTCTTCCAGAAACCATTTGTAGCTGTCTTTCTGGACTTCGATGAGGTTTGGCATTTCCAAAACTTCGTTGATTCGGGCGTAGCTTTTTCTGGTGTTGCCACCCACCTGAATCGAACTGATTCTGTTTTTCTCCATGGCTCGTCACTCCTTGCTTAGTTGAAAAGATCCCAAAGACAAAAAGATAGAACCCCCAAAAACACGTTTAGACCTTTGTTTGCGCCTCCTTTGATCAGAAACGAAACAAAAGTCGTAAAAATGCGGGAAATTCTAATTTTTTTCACAATTCTCGGTACTTCTGTACATTTTTTCTTCAAAATTCTTTCGAATTTCTACAAATTTTCATATCCCTTTCGAAATGGTGTTGTCTTTTTTAGACTGCTGTGCTATAATACGAAATAAGTATGAGAAAGACTGCCATTTCCAGGGGCTTGCTTCTCATAATCATAACAAAACACACCATTTTTGTCAAGGTATTTCCGAACAATTTTGTGGCTTTTTCGGGCCCAATGCAACGATTTTACGCAGCCAAGGGCTGCGTTTTTTGTTTTTGGAAATTGCCGGGTGTCTTTTAGGGGGTAACCAACATGAAAAAAGAAGAATTACTGCAACAAGTGTATCAAACGGCCTTTGATTATGAAGCCCAATATGGCGGCTGTGCCCAATGTACCTTGGCGTCCATCCGTACTTGTCTTGGCGGTGTCAGTGCCGATACCTTTACGGCGGCGACGGCCTTGGCCGGCGGTGTAGCAGCCAGCGGCAATGCCTGCGGGGCTTGCACCGGCGCCATTTTGTCCATCGGCTCTTTCTTGGGCCGGGATTTTGAAAACTTTGGCACACCAGAAGGGTTGAAAGCCAAAAACGACGCCACCATGATCGGCCAGGAATTGGTGCAGAAATTCATGGAAGCTTACGGCAGCATCCAATGCGCCGATATTCAGAAAAAGCTTTACGGCAAAAGCTATCGCATGTATGTGCCAGAAGAAAAAGAAGCCTTTTTGGCTGCCGGCGGCCATGGACCAGAAGGCTGTACAAAAGTGGTAGCCAATGCCGCAAAATGGGTGACAGAGATTTTGTTGGCCCATGACTTGGTGAAAGTGGAAGACTAATGGTCTTTTGGACCAAGGTTCCAACCAGCCCTAGGCCCTTCTTCCATCCAAATCAAAACGCCATCTCGAAACAAAGAGATGGCGTTTTTTTGTTGTCATTGTGTCACGGCCTCTGTCGTTTCTTCGGTTTTTTGGCCGGTGCGTTCATAAAAGACATACTCGTCTTGTATGTTTTCCAACGGAATCTCCTGTTGTAACAACAAAGAGGTGGTTTCTGTGTGGATGTCTTTGAGGCGGGCAATATCTTTTTGCCGCACGGTAGCATTTAATTCCTCTTGCGGCAACGTCAACATTTCATAGACGGAGCGGACAATAAAATGATCCTCTTCTGCCACATTGCGAAATTGGGTCCAGATGGGCACAAAGGAAACTTTGCGGATGACGCCCGGTTGCCCATCGGTCTTTTCCAGCTCGATGTTGAGCAAAATGCTGGCGTTTCTTGGCGGTGTGGTTTGGGAAGAAATGAAGTTTCCCAAAGAATAAATGACAAAGGCCTCCCGGGTAGAGCCGTCGGGGTTTTGCACTGTTTTCATTTCCATGGGCTGAAGCACATGGGGGTGGCTTGCCAGCACCAAATCGGCCCCGGCTTCGATCATCAAATTGGCCCAATTTTGAAAGGTATCCCGCACATAGGTCTCATATTCATTTCCCATATGGGGCAGCACCACAATAAAATCGGGATTTTTCGTCTTGGCCGCCGCAATATCTGCCTTCACCAACGCTTCGTCCAACAAATTGACTTCATAACTTTGGGCCACAGGGATGCCGTTGGTGCCATAGGTATAGGACAAAAAGGCAATGCGGATGCCGTTGATGTCTTTGATCAAAATCCGGTCCCGCTCTTCCTGGCTGCGGTAGGTACCCACATGGTCAATGCCCACGGCGTCTAAAATATCTAACGTGCGCAAAAGCCCCGCTTCCCGCTGGTCCATACAATGGTTGTTGGCCGTAGTCACCAAATCAATGCCAGCGTCCTTGGCCGCCTGGGCAAAGGCATCGGGAGAATTAAACGTGGGAAAATCGGAACAGCCGTTTTCCGTTCCGGCAAAGACCGTCTCCATATTGCCCACCACCAAATCCGACTGGGCAAAATATCGTTTCATATCTTGATAATTATGGGAAAAATCATATTTCCCCGTTTCGCTATCATAGGCTTCGTTGTACTGCCAGCTGTGGCACATGATATCGCCAATGGCGGTCAAACGAAGGGTGTGGGTTTCCGGTTCTTTTGGTTTTTCGGGTGCTTCTTCTGTCTGTTCTTCCACCACCGTTGTGGACGGCTGTGGCGCAGAAACGGGTTGAGCCGGTGTGCAGCCGCATAACCCAAACAGTAATCCAAACAGCAGACAAAATGTTTTCATATTCGACACCTCCTTTTTCCCATCATATCATAAATCGAAACCATAAGAAAGCGGTTCTTTGTTCGCTCTTCGTTTTTGACTTGTGGATTTTTCGCCGGTAAGCTATAATAAAACCAATGCCACCGAAGAAACGAGGGAACGAACATGATTTCTTATATCAAAGGCACGCTGGAATGGATGGAAGAGGATCGGGTATTTGTGGAAGCAGGCGGCATTGGCTATGGCATATTCGTTTCGCCTATGACCCTTTCTGCCCTGCCCCCTCTCCATAGCACCGTCCAGCTTTTTACCCATTTTGCCATCAAAGACGACGGCGCAAGCCTCTATGGCTTTCGCTCCATGGAAGAGCTGCGGCTGTTCCATCAACTCATCGGCGTTTCTGGCCTTGGGCCAAAGGGAGCGTTGGCCCTGCTTGGCGCCATGCCGGCAGCAAGCATCCGTCTGGCCATTGCCACAGAGGACGCCAAGACGTTGATGCGGGCGCCGGGCCTGGGCCGCAAAACGGCGCAAAAAATCATCATCGATTTAAAAGACAAGCTGAAAAACGAAGAATTGCTGCCCCAAGCGCTGGAACTGGATGCCCCGTCTTTGGCAAGCCCCAGCGCCAAAACAGAAGCCTTGGAAGCCCTTTTGGCCTTGGGTTATTCCCGCAGCGAGGCCGTCAAAGCCCTTTCTACCCTGGAAGGCGACGACACCCAGGCCCTGTTAAAAGCAGCACTGAAGCAAATGATGAAGTAGGTGAACCAAAATGGAGTCGCGCATGTTAAGCACCGGCTTTCAAGAAGAAGACCTGGAATTGGAAAACGGCCTGCGCCCCCAATCCCTGGAAAGCTACATCGGACAAGAAAATGTGAAAAACAATTTAAAAGTATTCATCGAAGCAGCCAAAGGCCGGGGGGAAGCCTTGGACCATGTGCTCCTCTATGGGCCGCCGGGCCTTGGCAAAACCACCCTTTCCAACATCATCGCCCACGAAATGGGCGTCCATATCAAAACCACCTCCGGCCCCGCCATTGAGCGCCCCGGAGACATGGCTGCCATTTTGAACAATCTGGAAGAAGGGGACGTGCTCTTTGTGGACGAAATCCACCGGCTCAACCGGATGATTGAAGAAATCCTTTACCCGGCCATGGAAGACTTTGTCATCGACATCGTCATCGGCAAAGGCGCCGGGGCCCGCAGCGTGCGGCTGGATTTGCCCAAGTTTACCTTAATCGGCGCCACCACCCGCATCGGGCTTTTGACGGCCCCCTTACGGGACCGCTTTGGCGTCATCCAACGGCTAGACCCCTATACGGTGCCCCAGTTAAAGACCATCCTCACCCGCTCGGCCGAGGTGCTGCAGGTGGAACTGGAAGACGGGGGCGCGGCAGAAATTGCCCGCCGAAGCCGTGGCACACCCCGCATTGCAAACCGGCTGTTAAAACGGGTGCGGGACTTTGCCCAGGTGCGCTATGATGGCATCATCACGGCAGAAGTGGCCAAAGACGCCCTGGATTTATTGGACGTGGATAAAGCCGGCTTGGACCGCATCGACCGACGGCTGTTATTGGCCATGATGGACCAGTTTGGCGGCCGGCCCGTGGGGGTAGAAACCTTGGCCGCCTTCATCAACGAAGAAGCAGAAACCATTGAAGATGTGTATGAACCCTATCTGATTCAGCTGGGGTATTTACAGCGGACCCCCCGGGGCCGTGTCGTCACAGAGGCAGGCTATGCCCATTTTGGGCGCACCTTGCCCAAGGAATAAAAAGGAGGAACAACCATGAACACCGTATTGTATGAAAAAAAAGGCGCTGTGGCCCTCATCACCATGAACCGCCCAGAAGCCATGAACGCCATCAGCAGTGAAATGATGGAAGAACTGTTGGGCTATTTGACCCAAGCCGAAGAAGACAAAGACGTGCTTTGCGTGGTGCTGACCGGTGCCGGCGAAAAGGCCTTTTCTGCCGGCGGCGATGTGAAGGAAGAACGGGATAAAACCTTCACCACCGCCTATGGCTTCATTGAAATGGGCCATAACGTTTGCAAAAAACTGCAATCCCTGCGGGTGCCAGTCATTGCGGCCGTCAATGGCTATGCCTTGGGCGGCGGCATGGAATTTGCCATGGCCTGCGACTTTATCATTGCCGCCGACAAAGCAAAATTTGGCCTGCCTGCTGTCAATTTGGGCATCATCTCCGGCTTTGGCGGCACCCAAAACCTGGTGCGCGCCGTAGGCAAAGCCCGAGCCAAAGAAATCATGTTTACCGGACGCATGGTCAAAGCAGACGAAGCCTTTGCTTTGGGCATTGTGCAAAAAGTGGTGGAAAAAGAACACTTGATGGAAGAAGTCATGGCCGTGGCCGAAGAAATTGCTTCCAAACCACCTTTTGCCGTTCGGACCATCAAAGAAGTAGTGACCATCGGCGTAGAACACGACATGGAAACGGCTTATACCATCGAAACCCAGTATGCCGCTCCTTGCTATGACACCGAGGACAAATACGAAGCCATGACGGCCTTCATCGAAAAGAGAAAACCAAATCCATTTATCAACCGCTAAAAACGGCATGGAAAAAGCAGGAATCCTTTGTATTTCAAAGATTCCTGCTTTCTTTGTTTTTCAGAGAAGTTGCACCAGGTTCCTTGTTTTCAGACGTTCCCCTTTGTCAAGATCTGTTCCACGCCTCATGTTCCACAAGGTCTTTCTTTATTTCCAGATGTCTGCAATGACGTCTTGGGGAATGACAAATTCTGGACTGCCCTGGGCCCCTGCGGCCACTTCGTATTTGTCGAAGCAAATTACCAAAGCGCCGTCATTGTTGATATAGAAGTTTTGGTCTTTGGCAATGGTGTCAAATCCTTCGTCGCCAATGACATTTTCGTCGCCTTTCACCCAGAACATACCGCCTTCTTCTGCATTCATCCGGCGCATTTCGTCTTTCAGATAATCGCTGATTGGCGTTACATAATCGGCGCCATCTTTGAATAAGCTTTCCAAGGTTACCAAGGTGCCGTTTTTCTTATCAAAGGTGTAGAAAGAGTGTACCGTCGAAGAAGAGCCTACGGCCGTATAAGTATACAAGTCGATGGCCAAATAATCTTCGTTATCGGTCTTCACCTGATAATTTTGTTCCACATCCATGTGCACGGTTTCGTCGCCAAATTCTTCTTCCAGTTTCTTTTTGTCCTGTTCAAAGGCTGCAATGACAGCATTGGCGTTGTCCTGAAATTCCTGGTTTAACTGGTCTTCCAATTCCTGATCCAACAATCCTTCAATCTGTGGTGTGACCACTGTGGCCGTAAAGCCATTGTCTTTGACTTCATACCGGCCCAGTGTTACAATCTGTACCAAAGAACCAAGTACCGGTACCCCTGCTGTCGCATAGGCCAAAGATGGACTTACATTGACAGCCGCCGTCGATACAACAGCCACTACCGCAACGGTAGAAAGTGCGCGTTTCCAATTTTTTCTTCTTCTTTCTGCTCTCATGGTCTGCTCAATCCTTTCTCGAAATCCCTCGGATGGGGTCAAAGCTTCATATTCTTTCTTCCAGTCCCATATCTTATTCACGATACGTCCACCTCCATTTGTATGCGCAGCTGTTCCAGCGCTCGATATAGTCTTGTTTTCACCGTATTCTCATTCAAATCCAACACTTCGCCGATTTCTGCTATGGTCATTCGTTCAAAGTAGCGTAGCACCAGCACCGATTTATACTTTTCATCCAACGCCGAAAGCATATCTTCCACCATCATCTGCGAATAATCGTCTTGTGCACTGAGCAGTGGTTCCATGTCCTCCAATGTGGAAGTGGTGGTCTTTTTCTGTTTTTGTATCCAAGAAATGGCCGTGTTAGAAATGATTTTGAAAAACCAAGGCTTCATCTTTGACACATCCCGCAGTCTTCCCAGGCCTCGCATGGCCTTGATGACACTTTCGTTTACTACATCTTCAGCATCTTGCTGATTTTTGGTATAGCTATAAGCAAAGCGGTATGCGCTGTTACAATTTTGGTCGATAAACTGATAAAATATGGTTTGCTTATCCATTGCACCCCTTCCTCTCTTTCTTTTGTCTTACACTCTTAAGACCATACCAAAAGGCAGAAAGTTTCAAGTGACAAAAAAAATTTCCTTCTCTTGAAGAAGGATTCCCATTCATAGTACAATAACGCTAGTGATACCCACAATCAAACGCTTTTTGGAAAGGAGTCCTCTATGGAATCGACCTCTTTGTTTCCCCATTTTTCCTTCTGGCCCCAGCTGACCTCTGCCCAGCAAACCAAGCTGCTTTCCCATACCAACACCCAATCCCTGCCCAAAGGCAGCCTCCTGCACAGCGGCAATGCCGACTGTATGGGCGTTCTTTTGGTGCAAGAAGGAAGCCTTCGCGTCTATCTGCTCTCGGAAGATGGCCGGGAAGTGACACTCTATCGCCTGCGCCAAGGCGAGCTTTGCATGCTTTCGGCCTCCTGTGTCCTGGAAGCCATCACCTTTGACATCTTCATCGAAGCCGAAACGCCCGTCACCATCTCCCGCATCAACGCCGCCGTTTTCCAACAAATCATGGAAGAAAATATCTACCTCAAAGCCTTCAGCTACCAACTGATTGCCGAGCGGTTTTCGGATGTGATGTGGCGTATGCAGCAAATTTTGTTTTTGGGCATCGACCGGCGGCTGGCTTGCTTTTTACTGGAAGAAAGCGCCTCTGTCCAAAGCCCCCAGATCCATCTGACACAAGAACAGCTGGCCAAGCATCTGGGCACAGCCCGAGAAGTGGTCAGCCGTATGTTAAAATACTTTGTGGAAGAAAACATGGTCACATTATTTCGCGGCGGCGTTACCATCACCGACGAAGAGAAGCTGCGCCGCCTGGCCCAACCGTCTTTTTAACAACCAAACAATGCCTGCGCCCGATGGATATTCTCCTCCGCTGCCACACCAAAAGGACAACGCCTGGTGCAGCCGCCGCAAGAAATGCAGTCTTTTGCCGTTTGTTTCAGTGCTTGGTACGCCTCTTGCACCGACAAACGGCCGTTTTTTTCTGCCAAGTCTTTATATTGCGTAATCATGGCAATATCCAGTCCGGCCGGGCAAGGTTGGCAATGATTACAATACATACATTGGTCGTGAAAACGGTATAAGTCGCTTTGTTCCAACAGGGCCTGATAGCTGCGGGCCTTGGCGTCGGCCTGAAAATAGGCAAGGGCTTCTTCCACTTCCTGCCGGTTTTTCATTCCCGGTAACGCGCAAGTCACCCCCATCTGGTCCAGGGCATAGGCAATACATTGCACCGGAGAAAGGGTCAAAAGCCCTTTTAAATTGCCCCCGACAAAGTGTTCCAATAAATTGCCTGCGGCATACGGTTTCATGCCCACAATGCCCACCTGTCGCTCTTTGCAAAGCCGGTATAGCGCCTGCACCGAAGGATAGGCCGCCTTTTCTGCTTCTGTCAACACTTCCTCCGTTTCATTTCCCTTCATCCGCTCATGGGCCCGGTCTCTGGGCAGCAGATTGTAAATGGGGTTGACGGGAAACATCAGCACATCAATCAGCCCCTTGGAGACGGCCTCCATGGCCACCTTGGTGTTGTGGGAACTAAGCCCAATCCACTTGGCCCTCCCCAGCGCTTTTAGTTCCAGGGCCTTTTGGTACATGGGCCCTTGAAAGATAGTATCGCTATCTTCTTTTGTATCACAATTATGTAAGAACAAAATGTCAATGACATCCGTCTGCACCAATCGGTAAAACCGCTCGATATACTCCGTCACCACATCCATGTCTCTCGTTTTCCAATACTGCCCCTCCTGGTCTGCACAGCCCAAGTGCCCTGCCAAAATCACTTGATCCCGCCGTCCTTTCAGCGCCTGTCCCATGTTAGCCCGTACCTCATCGGACCCCATAAATAAATCAATATAGTTGATGCCGCCTTCCAAAGACGCATCGATGACTTCTTTTACTTGTTCATAAGGCGCATGCCAGATATATTCTGTGCCCAATGATACAGTGCTGACCGATAGCCCAGTTTTTCCCAATACACGGTATTCCATATACCTACCTCCTTTTTCCCATCATAGCGCCTTTGCCTTTTCTTGTCCATAAAAACATTGCTTTCCATTTGGTTTTTCAAAAGAAGCCTTGGTTATGATTTCTGATGCTTGAAAAAAGCCCTCTTGCAAAGAAAATCCCGTTATAACAACAAGAAAGCAGGAATCCTTTCCTTTTTCAAGATTCCTGCTCTCTCTTTTTCCTTTGGCCACGCAAAAAAAATAGCCACTTTTTTATTTTTCCTGATGTTTTACCTGGCAAATCAGCTGCGTCATGGTACCCATGGGGCAGTAAACACACCAAGAGCGGGGTTTGAAAAGCACCATAGTCAAAATCCCCAACACCGTCGATGTCAGCATCACACTATAAAACCCAAAGGCAAATTGGCTGACCCAAAGGGGTACCGTTTCCACCTGATAAGCCCATTGCCAAGGCAGACGAAACGTCCATAAAAGCGTCACCACTTGCCGCAAATCTTGCGCGCCGGAAAACACCAGATACGTGTTCCACAGCATTTGAAAAAACATGATAAAAAAGAAAATCAAAAACCCATACCGAAAGGCTTTTGTTTTCAAAAAATAAGGCACATCCCGCTTTCTGGACAGCCCAAACCGGCCCCCCAGCAACGAAAACAGCTGGCCCCGGCCACAATATCGGTTGCAGTACAATTTATCTTTGCCAAAAATGGCAAGCAATAACGGAATGAAAAAGCAAAGCAACCCCAGCCAGGCAAACAAAATATTGAAAAACCCTAATAACAAATAGGCAACCGAAGCGATCCACAAATAATCATACCAATACTTTTGTTTCACGGCTCGCTCACCTCCAACTGGATCACCGAAGCAGGACATTCCTTCACGCACTTCCCGCATCCCACACATTTGTCGCCCACAACCGCAAAAAGCCCTTGCTGGACCACAATGGTTTGCAGGGGACAGACTTTCACACAACAACCACAGGCCACGCACAACCTCTGGTCCACCACTGCTCGTTTCTTTCCCATCACATTACTCCTTTTCAAAATGCAAGGCACCCTTTGGACAGACTGCCACGCACTGACCGCATCCTACACACGTTTCTGTTACCCTTGGCGCCTGAAAACCCTCCTGTACCAACGCCCCAACCGGGCATACGCGCACCGCCGGACAGGCATGGTTTTGCGGACAACGAGATACCTTCACTTGCACTTGTTTCATTGAGCCACCTTCTCTTTTTGTTTTTTTCCAGTATAGAAAAAAACCTCAGTCTTTTCTGTGACTGAGGTTACATAAGAAGCGAAGGCCGTATTGGGGCTGCCGCAGCAGTTTTTCCCAAAGGGAAAAATCTTTTCGTTTTCCACCATTTCAGAAACAGGAGCGCTTCTTATCCACAAAAATCTGCCGCCTTTTCCCCATCTGTGGATCTTCGGTTCGTTTCATTACCAATGATAAGACAATACGGCCTCCCTCGTCTTGCCATCCCAGGCCCGATCCATCGCCGATACATCCATCAGTCTCAGCGCTTCCAGCGGAACATACACACTGCCATTTTTCCTTGCCACATCCTCCGGCAAATCAAACGTGCCTCCTGCCCGCTGTACCTGGCTTTGGCCCACAGAAAAAACCATCGTAAATTTGTCAAACAAAACCGTCACTTCCTGTACCTCTTCATTCCAAAGAATCACCGGATCTTTCCAAAACGGCAACGCTTCCAACACAGCACGCAGCTGCACCATGGCATGGCCCGATGGGCTGACATAAGAAATACCTGGCACGGTTTGGCTCACTCCATTTACCACCATCTCCTCTTTTCCCAATGGAAAACGAATCTCTCCTTCTGTTTGGAACATGGAATAAGCTTGCAAAGTGTCCTCCAAGTAGCCATAGAAAAAAGAGGGGTTTAACTGCTGCTCTTCCATTCCCGAAAAGTAGTTCTCTTCCCACCATTGGCCGCCTAATAAAAATAACCCCCATTCTTTTCCCGCATCTTGCCTTGGCAAATAGCCGGTGATGCGAATTTCATTTTCCCCTGCTTTCACCGGTACTCCAAAAACGGCACCCAGCTCTTCTGTCTGTAAAAACCGGCTTCCCTCCGGCAGGCCATCCGGCATGGAAGGCGTCCCTGTTTCCTTTTCCCGCAGCTGAAAATACACCCATTGTCCTTCTGCTTCTTCAGGAATGGTAAGCCATACAATCCCCACCGGCTGACAACGCTCGTCAATATTATGAGAACAACCCATGGTTTTCACCAAAATTTCCTTGCCCTGCCAGGAGATCACCTGCTGTGTTGCTCTTCCTTTTCCCTCTGCCGCAAACACTTGGCAACTCATGCAAAGCAAAAACAAACCCAACAAACAAAGCTTGGCCCATCGTTTTCCTCTCATACGCCTACCTCCTCCTCTTTTTCATACCACCAATTTTTTATAGAAAACCAGAGATCCTTCTTCTTTTCCCAATCGCTTAAGAAGAACATACCGACCGCCAAAGACAAAGCAGTATCGCCAGGCCAAAAATCCCCAAACCAATCGCTTTCTTTTTCTCTCCTCGGTCCAACGCCTTTTTGGCATCCCACCATTGGTTCAGGCCCCACACGAGCAAAAGGATTTGCAACCCTTGGATCGTCCCATACATAACGGCCACCACACAGGCAATCGCCAAAAAATAACTGCTATACCCTTTCACCAATTCACCCCTTTTCCAATTTTTCTCATCATACCACAAAACCCATCCTCTGCCAACAAAAGAGGATGCTTCCATCCACTAGAGATATTTACGTAAATAAATCATATCCCGCAATAGCACACCATGGTCATAAATCGGGTGATCATATTGCAGAAAAAAGCCCTCCACACGGTGGGAATACGAAAATCCACATTTCTGATAAAAAGCAAGTCCTTCCTTCACTTCTCCCGTTCCCACCTGCAAAATCTTGTATCTACTTTGATACGTACGGCACAAAAAATCCACCAAGGCCTTTCCATATCCACTTCTTTGAAAAGCCGGCTCTGTGGCCAAATTTTTCAGTTCCAGCACGCCTTCTCCCTCATCTGTCACCACACAGACGCTTTTCACACCATTGTCTTTCAAGATATAGAACGTGCCTCGTTCTAAATAACGGTCAATCATGGATTCCTGCTCGTCGGCTAGCAACAACAACGGCAAAAATCTCTTTTTGTTATTTTTTATCTCTTCTATTTCCATGTCTTTTTCTCCTTTTGTCTGAAAAACAAAAAAATCCTGTCGAAATCTCGACAGGATACAAAACTAGGGTAGCAGGATTCGAACCTGCGAATGACGGAATCAGAATCCGTTGCCTTACCGCTTGGCGATACCCCATTAGGAACAAAAAAAGCTGGGCTAGCTGGATTCGAACCAGCGAATGCAGGAGTCAAAGTCCTGTGCCTTACCGCTTGGCGATAGCCCAATAAAAAAGACTCCAAAACCTGTAAGCCATACACTAGACAAACGCCCATGGCATACTGGGCGTTTGTCAATGTGATCTATAAAGCGCGAAACGAGATTCGAACTCGCGACCCTCGCCTTGGCAAGGCGATGCTCTACCACTGAGCCATTCGCGCACACGACAATGCAGTCGAGGGGACTTGAACCCCTACCCAGAAACCCGGACTAGATCCTTAGTCTAGCGCGTATGCCAATTCCGCCACGACTGCAAAAAGAAGTGAGTCACTCGGGGCTCGAACCCGAGACACCTGGATTAAAAGTCCAGTGCTCTACCAACTGAGCTAGTGACCCATAAAAAGTAAGGGTGGATAGTGGGATTCGAACCCACGGCCTCCAGAGCCACAATCTGGCGCGCTAACCAACTGTGCCATATCCACCATGTCGGTTCAAATCGACGTAATCGGGGTGACAGGATTTGAACCTGCGACCTCCTGATCCCAAATCAGGCGCGCTAGCCAAGCTACGCTACACCCCGAGAATGGATTCCGGCGACCACCTATTTTCCCAGGCGGCTTCCCACCAAGTATCTTCGGCCGCTTGCGTCTTAACCATCGTGTTCGGTATGGGAACGGGTGTGTCCCACAAGCGCATCATCACCGGAAATTTTATTAACAACAGACTTATTATATCACACTTTTCCCCTTTTGGCAAGTGCTTTTTTTTGCCTGTGCCTTCAAAACTGAACAAAGAAACTTAGTGTCCGTGGAAAAGTTACC